>CAJYAD010000017.1 GCA_913064775.1 uncultured Albidovulum sp.
CGCCCAAGCCCCGGATACCCGCGACCTTGGCCTCGGGCACCAGCGACGACAGACACACCACCGCGCGAAGGCCGCGCCGCGCCGCCGCATAGGCGACCGACCGGCCATGGTTGCCGGTCGAGCAGCAGACCACCCCGGGCGCACCCTCGGGCACCGAGGCCACCGCATTGGCCGCACCGCGCAGCTTGAAGGCGCCGGTGGGCAGGGCGATTTCCAGCTTCAGCAGGAACTCCGCCCCCAACTGCCCCGTCAGATAGGGCGAGGGCACCAGCGGCGTGCGCGCGGCGATGCCCGAAATCGCCTGCCGTGCGGCAAGAACATCGGCAAGGCTAAGCCCCGCGGCCTGGGGTGTCATCAATCGGCCTCCGTCACCGCACGCAGGAACTGCTGTGTGCGTTTTTCCTTGGGATTGCCGAAGATCTCGTCCGGCGTTCCCTGTTCGCGGATGCGGCCCTGATCGAAAAAGCAGACCCGGTCGGAAATCTCGCGCGCAAAGCGCATCTCGTGCGTCACCATCAGCATGGTCAGATCATGTGCCTCGGCCAGATGGCGGATGACGTTCAGCACCTCGCCCACCAACTCGGGGTCGAGCGCCGATGTGGGTTCATCGAACAGCATCACCTTGGGCCGCATCGCCAGCGCCCGGGCGATCCCCACCCGCTGCTGCTGCCCGCCCGAAAGCTGGTTGGGGAACTTGTGGGCATGTTCCGTCAGCCCCACGAGTTCCAGCAATTCATCCGCACGCTCCTTCGCCGCGACCTTGGACAGGCCCAGCACGACGCGTGGCGCCTCGGTCAGGTTGCGCAGCACGGTCATGTGGGGGAACAGGTTGAAGCTCTGGAACACCATGCCAAGCTGGGTGCGCATCTTGCGCAGATGGGCCTCGGACGCGGGCACCAACCGCTCACCCTTCTTCTCGTGCCAGAGCGGCTGTCCGCCCACATAGACGACCCCGCTGGTCACATCCTCCAGCGTCATCAGGATGCGAAGCACCGTGGACTTGCCAGAGCCGGAGGGACCGATGATCGTCACCTTTTCGCCCTTGGCGACCTCGAAATCGAGGTCCTTGAGCACGTTGAAGGCGCCAAAGCTCTTTTCGACCTTGTCGAAACGAATGATCGGTTCACTCATCTGAGTGCGAGCCCCCTCTTGGGAAGTTTCACGTCGACCCAGCGCACGATGCCAGAGGCGATCAGCGTCAGGATCATGTAGAGTCCGCCCACCATCGACAGCGGGACGAGGTAATCGAAGGTCTGGTCGCCGATGATCTTGGCGACGTTGAGCATCTCGAGCACGGTGACGACCGAAAGCACCGGCACATCCTTCATGATCGACACCATGTAGTTGCCCAGTGCCGGCACCACGCGCGGCACCGCCTGAGGCAGCACGATATGGGTGAACGTGCGCCTGCCCGGCAGGTCCAGCGCCTTGGCGGCCTCGATTTGGCCGTGGTCGACCGCCTCGATCCCGGCGCGGTAGACCTCGGACATGTAAGCCGAATACTGGATCCCGAGGGCCAGCGCACCGGTCAGGAAGGCAGGCAGGACGATGCCGTAATCCGGAAGCACATAATAGAGGAAGAAAAGCTGCACCAGCAGCGGCGTATCGCGGATGAATTCGGTGACGAACATCGCGGGCCAACGGACGATGCGCAAGCGCGCGCCCTTGAGCACCGCAAGGCCCAGCCCGATCACCATGGCGACGAAGAAGCCCAGGATCGAGGCCTCGATCGTCACCCACATGCCGATCAGCAGCATCGGCAGGATCGAAACCGCGAAGGCCAGCTCGCCATGCGAGGTATCCCAGTGAAGGCCGAACAGCATCCGCTACCTCCGCGCGCCGCGCCAGCGGCCGACATTGGCCTCCAGCAGGCGCATCAGTACCGACAACACCAGCGCCATGCCGAAATACATCAGCAGGACGATCGTGTAGACGGTGGTGGAATCCTGATAGTAATTGCGCAGCTGTTCGGCCTTGAAGGCCAGATCACCGAGGCTGATCAGCGAGGCAAGCGCCGTGTCCTTGAGGTTTTGCACCGCAAGGTTGGAAAAGCTCGGCATCATCTCTGGGATCGCCTGCGGCAGCGCCACGCGCCAGAGGGTATGGCGATAGGTGAAGTTCATCGCCTTCGCCGCTTCGTATTGCTGCTTGCTGACCGCCTGGATCGCACCGCGCACCACCTCGGCCCCATAGGCGCCGATATTGAGGCCCAGAGCCAGCACCCCGGCGGCAACCGGCGGCAGGCGCAGATTGATGCCGATCGCGTCGCCCATGATCGGCAGCGCGAAATACAGCCAGAAAAGCTGCACCAGCAGCGAGGTGCCGCGAAAGACCTCGATATAGGTGATCGACAGCCACCGAACCCCGCGAACCGGCGAGAGCTTACCGATCCCGGCGGCGAACGACAGGAACGCGCCCAGGATCGTCGACCAGAAGGTGAGCTGCACCGTGACCCAGGCGCCCTGCGACAACGGGCCGAGATACTGCGTCCAGGTCATGGCGCGGAACTCCGGTTGGCGAAATGAAAGAAAGAGGGCGCCCGCGGCATGCGCGCGGACGCCTCAGTCAGCTTATTTGCAAAGCTCTTTGGTCGTCTTCTTGCCGGACCCTTGGATGTCGGCCTCGGTGAAGCCATAGCCCGACAGGATCTTCTTCCACTGATCGGTCTTCTTGAAGGCGACGAGTTCCTTGTCGAAGGCGTTGCGCAGGCTGGTCGACTTCTTGTTGAAGGTGAAACCGCCCCAGCTACGCTGCTCCTTGCCGTCGATCACCGGGTCCTTGAAGTTGTCCGCGACCTGCACCTTGGGGCTTTTCTTGGCCAGTTCGCTGGCGGTGAGCCCGGTGGCGGCATAGGCGTTCGCCCGACCCGTCGCGACGGTCGAGATCGCGTCAGAATTCGAGGCGATGGTGACGATATTCGATTGCGGCACGCCCAGCTTCTGCATCATCTGCAACTCGTCGGCACCCGCCATCACCGCGACCTTCATCCCCTCCTTCTTGAAGTCGGCATAGGAATGCACGCCGTCGGGATTGCCCGTCTTGACCAGCAACCCCTCACCATACGAGGTGTTGGGATCGGAATAGAGCACCTTCTCGCAGCGCTCGGGCCGGATCGCCATCTCGGCCGCGGTCATGTCGAAGCGGTTGGCCAGAAGCCCCGGGATCAGCGACGAGAAGTTGGTCACGACCCATTGGATCTGGTCGGGCTTGATGCCCATCCTGCCCAGCACAGCCTTGGCCACGTCCGGCCCGGCGCCATTGGCGTTGCCGCTGGGATCGACGAATCCGTAGGGGATTTCGTTCGCGACGGCGATGCGGATATAGCCGCGCTCCTTGATCTGCTTCAGCGTCACGGCACCGGCCGCGCCTACGCCCAGAAGGCTGATCGCGACCACTCCGGCGACACCTTTGAGGAAAGTCCGTCTCATCTTGGCTCAACTCCCTTGTTTCTGTGTTCGAGTCTCGTTTTCCGAAAGCTGTACACAACTCGAAATGGTTTGCAATCTTGCGCTGCCATAACGACCGCATTATTTAGTATACCTATGGGGGGCCAGCATACGTTGTGCACAAATCCTCAGAGTTCATCCTTCCGGAGACATCATGACCGCCCAGACCCCATCTTTCTCCGCGGCGGAATATTCCCGCCGTCTGGCCAAGGTTCGCGCAGCGATGGCGGCGCAGGAGTTCGACCTGCTATTCGTCGAGGATCCGTCGAACATGCATTGGCTGACGGGCTATGACGGCTGGTCCTTCTACGTCCATCAGGGCGTCATCGTGCTGCCCGACGCCGATCCGATCTGGTGGGGCCGGCGGCAGGATGCGAACGGCGCATTCCGCACCGTCTGGATGGCCGACGAAAGGGTGCACTTCTATGCCGACAATTATGTTCAGTCGACCGAACGCCACCCGATGCAGGACCTTGCCCGCCTGATCCGCGACACCGTGGGCGATAAGGCCCGGATCGGCCTGGAGCTTGAGAATTACTATTTCTCCGCCAAGGCGTATCTGACGCTGCGCGAGGATCTGCCGGGGGCGGATCTTCAGGACGCGACCGCGCTGGTGAACCGCGCCCGCGGGGTCAAGAGCGCCGAGGAAATCGCCTTCATGCGCAAGGCCGCGCGGATCTCGGAGAAGATCATCGACGGTCTGGTCGAGCGCGCCCGCCCCGGCCTGCCAAAGAACGAGCTGGTCGCCGAGGCCTATGGCGACGCGATCCGCGGCGCAGATGGCGAATGGGGCGACTACCCCGCGATCGTGCCTCTGATGCCCACGGGAAAGGATGCCTCCGCTCCGCACCTGACGTGGGACGGACGGCCCCTGCCCGCGCAAACCGCCACGTTCTTCGAAATCTCGGGCTGCTTCCGACGCTATCATGCCCCGCTCTGCCGCACCGTCTTCCTCGGCACCCCGCCGGACGACCTGAAACGCGCCGAGGCGGCGCTGGTCGAAGGACTCGAGGCCGGGCTCGACGCCGCCCGCGCCGGCAACCGCGCCTGCGACATCGCCGAGGCGCTGGCCGCGCCGCTGACCCGGGCGGGCATCGACCGGGCGGCGCGCTGCGGCTATCCGGTGGGCCTTTCCTATCCGCCGGACTGGGGCGAGCGGACAATTTCGCTCCGCTCCGACGACCAATCCGTGCTGGAGCCGGGCATGACCTTCCACTTCATGCCGGGCCTCTGGATGGACGATTGGGGGCTGGAGATCACCGAAACAATCCTGATCCGCGAAAGCGGCGCTGCCGAATGCCTTTGCGACCGGCCGCGCAGGATGTTCGTGAAGGATTGATCGTGGGGCGGACCGCAAATTGCTTGATCGCCGCGGCCCGCCCGCGCAACCTTGGCCCGGGCGGCCACGGCGGCACGCCTGAAGCAGAGAGGCACGGTATAAGCAACCCCAAGGACCCGCAGACCAGCCCCGCGCGCGAACGCTACGCGCTGCTCTGCGACACGCTCCGCGACCGTATCTGCCTGCTCGACTACCCGCCCGGCACCCGGCTGAGCGAGGAGGCGCTGGCCAGCGAATTCGGCATCAGCCGCACACCGCTGCGGCGGGTGCTGGGCTGGCTCGAATCCCAGGGACTGCTGGTTTCGGTCCAGGGGGTCGGCACGATCGTCACCGATGTCGAGCTGGAAGAGCTGGCGCAGGTCTATCAGTTGCGGATGGAACTGGCCGACCTGATCGGCAAGCTCTCGCCCCTGCCGCCTGATGCAGAGACCGTCGCGCTGATGCGCAGCCTGCGCCAGCGCGGGCAGAAGCTGGCGGCCGAGCCCGATACACGCAGCTTCGCGCGGCTGAATATCGAGTTCTTCCATGCGCTGATGCGCTGCTCGGGCAATGCTCCGCTGCGCGAGATTTCAGAGCGGCTCTACTACCAGACCACCCGAATCTGGCTGAAGTCGATCTCGCATCTCGACCTCGCCGAGGAGGTCGCGATCTTCGCCGACGAGATCAACGACGTTTGCACCGCGGTCGAACTGGGCGACATCATGGCTGCCGCCAGCATCCGCCGCGCCCATATCTCGATGAGCTTCTGGCGCCTCGGCCAGAACGGCGGAGGCCCCGCAGAATGAGGGGCGGCGCCAGATCGCTCGCCCGGGGCCACGTCCCATTTCCGCCCGAGACGCGCCGCAGGGGGACTGTCGGACAGATGCGAACCCGTCTCCTCCACGGCAGCCGAGCTGACCCTTATTCGGCATAGAGGCCGCGCCACTCGGCGAGAGCGGCGGGGCGTGGTTCGTAGTTGGCGTGGCGCTTTGTGAGTACCCGTCCCCGAAGTCGCGGGATAAATCCGTCCGGGGATAGGGGATGCGCGGCTGTCAGCCGAATTGGGCAACGGCGTCTGTCGAAATTGCCATCGCACATCAGGCGGGACCGACCCCAGGGCCGGTCTTGTCCTCAAAGCAATTGCAAGGGCGCGTGCCGGGGCTGGACGCGGCGGCCCCGGGCGCGCAAGGATCGCGGCAACGACCCTGCCCGGACCCCCCCATGCCCGCAGACCTTCGAATGACCGCCGCGGATGTGGCCAAGGCGATCGGCATCGCGCTGATCTGGGGCATGGGTTTTGTCGTCGCCAAGTCAGGAACCGAGACCTTCCCGCCGATCCTGTTGCAGGCGCTGCGCTTCGTCGTCACGTCGGTGGCGCTCGTTTGGTTTCTTCCCCGACCTGCGGGCAACATGCGCTGGCTGCTCATCGCCACCTTCGTCGGCGCGACCGTGCAATACGCGTTGACCTTCACCGGTCTCACCGGTCTCAGCGCCGGGGTCGCCGCGCTTGTCGTGCAGACCGAGGTGCCGTTTCTCGTGCTTCTCGGGGCGCTGGTCATGGGCGAGCGCCCGACCCGCCGCAAATGGGTTGGCATCGGCATCGCCTTCGCCGGTGTCGCGGTGATTACCGGCATCGGGCATCTTCAGGGATCGCTCGGCTCGATCCTTCTGGTGTTGGGAGGGGCCTTCACCTGGGCCATGGGCCAGGTGCTGGTGCGCAAGATCCGCGGGCTGAACGGGCTTGCCGTCACCGGCTGGATCGCGGTTCTCGCGGTGCCCCAGCTTTTCGTGGCGTCGTTTCTGTTCGAGTCCGGTCAGCGCGCGGCGATCGTTTCGGCCGGGCCGTCTGTCTGGTTCGCGGTCCTCTATCTTGGCCTTGTCATGCAGGCGCTCGGCTACGCGTGGTGGAATTCCCTCCTCATCCGACATGAAGTCGGCAAGGTGGCACCCTTCCTGCTGCTGCTGCCGATCTTCGCCGTGCTCGGCGGGGTTGTCTTTCTTGGCGAAGCGCTGGTTCCGTCGCGGCTGATCGGCGGGGCGATCATTCTCGCCGGGGTTGCCCTGATCAGCACGGACAAGGGCAGAGCGCTGCCCGCGCCGGTCGCGGTCGAACCCGCCTAGGTGTTCAGTCCCGACATCTGGTGGATCGGGTTGAGGTTGAAACTGTCCGGTTCCGAAGTCCTGATCTTGCAGATGCAGTCGCATGGCGCGAGGCCGCCGGGTGTCTTGAGCCTGCGGGCGAAGTTGCAAGTGCCATGAAGTCGGCGAGGTGCGTGCGTAGCTGAGGGCCTTCCTCACCCGCCCGATCGAGGGGGATTGGCCCTGTCTGTGAATCGATGCGACCTACCTCGAGGTCCGGCGCGGCGGGCGGCCCGAGGTTCTGGGCCTGGAAATAGGCACCTCCGGAGCCAAGCCGATCTGGACCGAGTTCCTGCGCAAGCTGACGCGCCGGGGGCGGCGCGGGGCCAATCTGGTCATCAGCGACGCCCACGAGGGCATGAAGGCTGACGTCTCAAAGGTTCTTTGCCCCACCTGGCGGCGGTGCCTAGTCCACTTCCAGCGTAATGCCCTCGCCAGCCTCGCCAGTTTGCGGAGCATGTCGATCATGACGGCCAGACGAGGGTGGCGAAGATCGTCTTGTTGCCGGGTGCGGCCCGCGCGGCCCGTCCGGCGCCGCGATGGTCGCGCGAAGTCACGCGAAAACACGTATCTGTGATGCAGGTTTAAACTGAACAGTTCAGTTTTACATTCCTGTTACGAACCGACGAGACGCTCCCGGAAACGGGAAGGGGTTAGACCCGGTCTCATCGGTCCCCGATCGATAACCCCGGGATGCGGCAGATGCTGCATCCATAATAAGAAAGTCACATTCGTCTGGCCGAACCCGGCCTGGCGGTCGCATCAGCCCAGCGTTTCGAAAATGAGATAGCGTCTTCGCGCAGATCCTCAAGGATCGGCACCGAAGTCGGCTTGCCCGTTTCCGACCCGCTCAGCCGCGCCGACAGGACCCGCGCCAGATGCTGTGAAGGAAAGGAAGAAAAGATGGCTACCCGTCTGACGAAAATCGCCGCGATCGCTCTTGTCTCGCTGACCGCCGCCGCGCCGATGGCGATGGCCTATGGCGTGGCATCCGATGCCAGCGCGAACCCCCTGTCGGTCTCGGTCGAGGCCCTGACCCCGCAGCCGGACCTGGCCTATCTGCCGGTCAGCGCCGCTGATGCGCAAGGCTCGGCCGGCGTGGTCAAAGTCGCCGAACTGGGCGCAGAGCCGCGGATGCCCTTCGCGCAGCAATCCACCGGCCCAATCGCTGGCAGCACCCATGTCGTGGTGACCGGCAACCTGACGGTGAACCCCGCGACTGCGCACTAAGCGCCACTTGCGACACATATTCTGGGGGGCGGCTTCAGGGCCGCCCCCCAGCCATGAGGGGGCATTCATGCCATCAACAGCGGCCCTCTGCACCGAATAACCGCAACGTTTCTTTTACTTTCTAGTGTTCTCGGTAACGCCTAACCAAGCTCTTGAGTCGTCATTGCGTCATCAATCAGGAGTTTGGATACATGCTTAAAAGAGCCACGCTTTTTGCCGTTACCCTGGCGATAGCCCCGGCCGCCTACGCAAGCAGTAACACCACTGTCCTCGGCGCGACGGCAAACCAACCGAAAGGTCCTGGCCACGGTCGGGTCTTGTTCATTGACCCGGCGACCCGGACGGCCAGCAGTGCGAGTTTCGCGAAGGCCGGAACACTTGCGGGCAACAGCTTCTATGCCGGGTATGACGCCGCCACGAAAACCGTCCTTGTTCCATCGCCCGTCGGACGCGTCACCGTCCTGAATGAGAAAACCGGCCATCGCGTCGGAACGTTCTCGACCATCAAGGGCGCCCGGGTCGCGGATGTTCTGGGGCAAAAGAAGCTTCTTATGGTGCTGTCGGGCAAATCATTGGCGGCCTACTCGCTGCCAGGCCACACCCCTCTGTTCACCATACCGGTTGGGGGCAATGCGCTTGCGACAAACCGCTCGGAAACGAAATTGTTTGTCGGCGGGAATATGGACCGGAAAATCACCATTGTTGATATTCCTTCCGGCCGGATCGCCGGAACATACCCCGTTGCCGGATCTGGCGATCTTCTCATGGCCCGGGGAAATCTGTTTTCAGCGGATATCAAGACCGGCGTCATGAGCGTGGTCAATACCGCGACGGGCAAGGTGACACGGATAAAGACCCCGGAGGTCGATCCTCATTTTTCTTATGCGGCAATACCGCATGCGACCGCAGGCTTCATGCAGCTTGCGAAATCCCCGGACCAACAGCTTGTCTATAGCGCGGGTTTTTCCGGTCATATCCTGAAGTTCTCGGCCGAGCACCCGAAATACCTTGGAGAGATCCCGGTCCGGGCGGGTGAAGGTATGAGCAAGCTCAGCGGGTTGGCCATCGTTCAGGGTGGCAAGGATGCCTTGGTAACGGTCGAGAACCGTCATGAGGCGGCGTTAGTTGATCTGAAAAACGGAAAAATCCTTCATGTGTTCAAGGGCGATTCAAGCAATCGCTGGGTTGTGGCCCGCAGCTAGCGGCCGCGTCGCCCCGGCCTCCCTCCAAGGGCGGTCGGGGCGGTTGCGCCCTTGGGCCTGCTTTTCAGCGGGATCCGGGGGCGGGCGGCCATCCCCAGGCGGTTCGGATGAGGGGAACGACCCGTCGGCGCCTTGAATTCGCGCTGGAACGGTGCAAGTCCTCGCATGCAATCCATTTCCGCGGAGCCCGGATGCGACTGTTTCTGCTGATCCTCGTCACCATGATCGCCTTCGCGGCGAATTCCGTGCTTACCCGGATGGGCCTTGCCGAGGGGCGCATCGGCCCGGCGGCGTTCAGCGCGATACGGCTTGCCTCGGCGGCGCTGGCGCTGTCCTTGCTGGTGATCTCGCGCGGGCGGAAGCTGCCGCTTGCAACCCCGGGGCGGTGGCGGGGCGTTCTGGCGCTGGCCGTCTATGTGCTGGGGTTTTCCTTCGCCTATGTGTGGCTTTCGGCCGGGGTGGGCGCGCTGATATTGTTCGGCGCGGTCCAGATCACGATGTCCTCCGCCGCCCTGCGGGCAGGAGAGCAGATGCCCCCGCAGCGTCTGATCGGGGCGGCGGTGGCCTTCGCCGGGCTGGTCTGGCTGATGTGGCCGGCGGGGCATGCCACGCCTGATCTGGCGGGCTCTTTTCTGATGGCCGCCGCGGGCATCGCCTGGGGCGCCTATTCAATCCTGGGCCGGGGCGCCAGCGAACCCGAGGCAGACACCGCCGCGAATTTCCTGCTGGCCACGCCGTTCGGGCTCGCCGCGCTTCCCCTTGCGGTGGGCGCGCCGCTGACCCCGACGGGGGTGGGCTTGGCGCTGGCCTCTGGCGTGGTGACATCGGGGCTGGGCTATGTGCTGTGGTATCATGTGCTGCCGCAGCTTCGGGCCTCGACCGCGGCGATCGCGCAGCTTGGGGTTCCGATCCTTGCCACCGCCGGCGGGGTCGCCCTTCTGGGCGAGGCGCTTAGCTGGCGCTTCGTGACCGCCACGGTTCTGGTGCTTGGGGGTATTGCGCTTTCGCTCCGCCGACCGCGGCGTTTGCGGGATTAGCCTATGCCGCCGCTGGAAAGACAAGTCGCTGTGCGCGATGGATAGGCAGGTTGTGCGCCTGAGGCTATGTTCGCCCGGGGCGGCTTTCTGATATGGAGTCCGAAGGCGGCGGTGATTTCGGCGGCCTTCGATTTCAAGATTTGCATGACAGGCTTTGGGGCAATCGCATCATCCCTGGCCGTGGCGGAAAGGCAAGACCATGACCGAACCAACCCAACCCCTGCGCATCGACATCGTGTCGGATGTGATGTGCCCCTGGTGCGTCATCGGCTATCGCCAGCTGGCCGCTGCGCTGGACGCGACCGGCACCGCGCATGAAATCCACTGGCACCCGTTTGAGCTGAACCCCAAGATGCCGCCCGAGGGCCAGAACCTGCGCGAGCATGTGGCCGAGAAATATGGCAGCACCCCCGAGCAGTCCGAGGAAAGCCGCGTCAGGATGACCGCCATCGGCGCAGAGGTGGGCTTTGCCTTTGGCTTTTCCGACGACATGCGGATGCACAACACCTTCAACGCGCATCAATTGCTGCACTGGGCGAACCTTTCGGGCCGGAAGCACGACCTGAAACAGGCCTTGTTCACCGCCCATTTCACCGAGCGGCGCAATCTGTCGGACGACGCTGTGCTGGCCGATGTGGCCGCCGGGATCGGGCTGGATCGCGCCGAGGCGCTGGCCGTTCTGGCCGACCAGAGATTTGCCGCGGATGTGCGGGCCGCTGAAAACCACTGGATCGGTCAGGGTATCCAGGGTGTTCCGGCCGTGGTCTTCGAAGGCCGCCACCTCGTCACCGGCGCGCAAGGGGTGGAGAATTACAAGAATATCCTCGACCAGCTTGCCAAGATGCCTGCCTGAGCAACAGGGCCCCATAGCGCATAAAGCTATGGGGCCCTGCCCGGCGATCAGCCGGCATGCTTGATCCGGCCCTTGGCGCGGGTCGCGGCGGCCTCGAGGGCCATGGCGAAGGCGAGGATGATATAGGTGATCAGCCCCACCTCGCGAAGGTCGAAATAGAAGCCGCTGGCCATGAAAAGATCGAACCCCACGCCCGAGGCGCCCGCGGCGGCGCCCATGGCCACGGCATTGGCGAAATTGATCTCGAACCGCAGGAAAGTCCAGGAAAGCAGATAGCTGAACGAGGACGGGATGACGGCCTGAAACACGATCTGCCACCAGTTCGCGCCGCTTGCCTTGAGCGCCTCGATGACGCTGCGGTCGAGGTCTTCGAACGATTCCGCATAGGCCTTGGTCAGGTAGCTGATGGAATGGAAGGTCATGCCAACCACCGCCGCCGTGCTGCCAAGGCCGGCGGCCACGGCGAAGATCAGCACCCACAGGATCGTCGGCACCGCCCGAATGAGGGCGACCAGCGCCATGACGACCACGGTCACCGGCTTTGGCGACAGGTTCTGGGCGCCGAGAAGCCCCAGAAACAGGGCGATGATGCCGCCGAACAGCGTGGTCAGAAACGCCAGACCGAGGGTGATGATCACCTCTTCCAGCGCGCTGAGGAAGGACAGACGCGGCCCGCCGGGGTGCAGGAAGATGATCTTCAGGTTGGCGAGGGTGTCGCGCACCGCCTCGGCCATGTCGATGCCACCGAAATCGAGCGTCGCCAGCGCATAGATCGTCGTCCCTGCCAGCCCCAGCAGTAGCAGACGGATGACAACCTTTTCCTTGCGCAGGGGCCTGCCCGGGATCTGCTGCAAGGCCGTCACAGGATGATCCTTCTGACGTAGTTCGAGAACATCTCGATCACGATGATGGTGATCACGATCATGATCACCACAAGGCTGGCCTCGTGAAAATGGAAGCTCTTGTAATAGAGGTCGAAGGTAAAGCCGATGCCGGTGCCGGTCAGCAGGCCGACAAGGGTGGCGTCGCGGATGTTGGTGTCGATCATGAACAGTAGCCAGCTGACCATTTGCGGCAGGCATGACGGCAGCACCGCCTGAAAGATGATGGCGAAATACCCCGCGCCGGTGGCCCGCAACGCCTCGACAGCATCGAGGCTGGCCTCGTCCACCGTTTCGATGAACGCGCGGGTGAGAAAACCGAACGAGCCGAAGAACAGCGCCAGATAGCCGGTCACCAGGCTCTGGCTGAAGGCCAGCATCAGGATCATCGCCCAGGCAACCAGCGGGATGTTGCGAAACACCGACGCCAGCCCCCTGACCAGAATGCTGGACAGCGCGTTGAAGCGCGTGGTGCGTGACCCGAGCATGGCCATGAAGGCCGCGAAGATCGCGGCAACCGTGGTCGCGGCGATCGACATCAGCACGGTCTGCCACAACTTTCGCAGGATCTCCGGCAGCCGCGCCATGGCGTGGTGATCGGGGTAGAAATTGCGCGCCCCCCAGGCAAAGGCCTTGGCGATGCTGGTGAAGCCCGCGACCACGTCATACTGGGTGATGAGGATCGACCCTGCCGTCAGGGCCGCCACGGAAAGGAAGAACACCAGACCGTTGTTGAAGCGCCGCACGAAGATGTCAGCTGGCATATTGCTCCCCAAGCTCGGCGGTCAGGCTGCGGGACTCCGCGCCGTAGATCTGGGATATCTTCTCGGGGGTCAGCTCCTCCGGGCGCCCGTCGAACACCAGCCGTCCGGCGTTGACGCCCAGAATGCGGTCGGAATATTTGCAGGCGACATTCACCTGATGCAGGTTGACGATCAGGGCGATGTCCATCTCTTGCGAGAACCGTTTCAGCTGTTCCATGATATTGCGCGAGGCATTGGGATCGAGCGAGGCGATCGGCTCGTCGCACAGGATCATCCGGGGGTCCTGCAACAGCGCCCGGGCGATGCCGACGCGCTGCTTCTGGCCGCCGCTCAGCCGGTCGCAGCGCTGGTAGAGATGGTCGCTCAGCCCCAGCATCGCGATCACCTCGGTGGCCTGACGCTTTTCTTCGCGGCTGTAGTGGCCCGCGGCCCCCGCGAGGGTGGATTTGGCGCCGAGCCGGCCATGCAGCACGTTCTCGATCACCGTCAGCCGCTCGACAAGGTTGTAGTGCTGGAAGATCATGCCGATCTTGCTGCGCAGCCGCTTCAGGTTCTTGCGGTCAAGCAGGCCGACCGACGCGCCCTCGAAACTCACCTCGCCGCTGGTCGCCTCGATCATCCGGTTGATACAGCGCAGCAGGGTCGACTTGCCGGCCCCGGACGGGCCGATCACTGAGACGAACTCACCCTTTCGGATCGAGAAACTGATGCCGTCCAGCGCCGGTTTTCCCGCGTCGTAGCGTTTGACGAGCTGGCTGACTTCCAGCAACGGGCGTCCGGACAGCAACGGGCGTCCGGGAAATTGCGAAACCTGGGTCATCCATCATTCCTCGAACGGGCAAAGCCAAAGCCGGTATCGGGGTCCGGCGCTTGCCGGACCCCGACAGGGTTGCGGGATTAGTGGATCCCCAGAACCTTGCGCATCGGGTCGTACCAGGCGTCGGTGACCTTCACGAAGCGCGCGGGGCGCTGGAAATCCGACCCTTTGGCACCGGCGGGGGCAAAGATCTTGGGATCATTGGCCACCGCGTCCGAGGTCAGGACATCCGTGATCTGGGCCATGGTCTTGTCGCTCAGATAGGCGCTGTTGACCTCGAAGGGCGGGTTCAGCACCGGGATCGACTTGATGACGACGAATTCCTTGCCCCCGAGGGCGGAAAACGGCGCAGCGGCGTCTTTCTTGATGGCATAGACCGCGCCGGCGGTGTTGTCGGTCCCCGAGACCAGCTTGACATAGGGTGCCACCAGAAAGTCGCAGACCGCCGCCACATCGGCATGTCCGGTCAGCGCGTTGACCAGCGACAGCTGGTGCGACCCGCCGAACATCACCTTCGAGAAGAAATGGCCCGACCCACCCTGCGCCAGATCCTCCTTGGTCAGGGTCTTCCACTTGGCCTGCTTGTCGAAGGTGCTCAGAATGGCCGCCGCGGGCATGTTGAAGCCCGATGTCGAGCTTGCCGACACGAAGGACATCCGCTTGCCGACGATATCGCTGATCCCGAAATGGCCATCGGTCTCATATTGCGCCTCATTGCCCTTCTTGACCACGAAGCGGCTGTAATACAGCGCATCCTTCAGGGTGCCGGAGGGCCCGGAATTGACCACCAGTGGAATGACCTTGGGGTTGCGGGCATGCGAGGTCAGATATTCGTTCGCCCCGAACCAGCCGATCTGGGCCTGACCGTTTTCCAGCGCGGCAATGGCGATCGCATAGTCGGTGGTAAGCTTGTTGACCACCTTCTTGCCGGTTGCCTCGGAGATGACCTTGGCGATCTCGTCGCGCATTCCGGCCTGACCGTCCGACGAGTCGTTGGGCAGCCAGGCGATGGTCAGCGTATCGGGTTCCTTGGCCGACGCGGCGCTGGCCGAGGGGGCGGCCAGGAAGCCGCCGCTCAGCGAGAAGGCCAGCGCCAGCGCGCTTGCCGTGAAAATATGCTTGCCGTACATTGTGAAGGCTCCTGCAGGGTTGATCGGTAAAGGGATCAGGGATTGATGCGCAGTTGAATCCGGTCGGCGCGAAACCGGGTCAGGGCGTATTCGAGCGGGGTTCCATCCCGTTCGCATACATTGACGCTTTTGACCCGCAGCACGGGCTGGTTCTTCGGCATGCTCAGCAATGAGGCATCGTCGCCCTGCGGGAGCATCGCACTGATCAGGCTTTCGACCCGCTGCAGCCGGCGCTGGTAGCGCTCGCCGAGATGTTCATGCAGCGATCCGCCGTCATAGCCTGCGGGCAGTTCGGGAAAGACCGATTGCGGCAGGAAATGCGACACCACGCAGACCGGCCGGTCGTCGGCCAGTCGCAGGGTCTCGATCCAGATCGTGGGGCTATGCTCGGCCAGGCCCAGACGGGTTGCGACGCCGCCCCGGGCCGGAATCACCAGTTTGCGCAGGATCCGGCTGCCGGCCGTCATGCCAAGGGCTTCGAAGGCCTGGGTGAAACGGGTGCCGCGCCCAAGCATGTAATCCATCAGCCAGTCGAGCACGAAAGTCCCGGTGCCGTGGCGCCGCTCCAGCAGGCCGTCGGCGACCAGTTCGTCCACCGCCCGGCGCAGGGTGTGCCGGTTGACGCCAAAGCGCGCGGCCAGCTCGGTTTCCGAGGCCAGACTATCCCCCGGCGCCATGGTCGAGGCGATCTCTTCTCTGAGAAGCCGTGCGATCTGGCTGTAGATCGCTTCGCCGCCGGTTCGCTGCAATGCCGCAAGACTCATCTAGATGTCTCCATCAGGTATGAGCGGCAGGCTACCGAGCCGATATGATGGATTGATGACCCGGGGACGAAGATGCTGCGACGCCAGGGACGGCGGCACGGCCGCGGCGGCGCGGGGTGTCGCGGGACCGCTCTGGCGCCGTGATCAGGGCCGCCACGGGATGACGCCCGGCGGTAAACGGCGTGCGGCAAGGCTTACAAGGCCCATCAGCGCGACGGTGACCCCCACCGTCAGCATCGCCATCGCGGCGGCCAGCGTGGTCGCGCCGCCGTCTTCGTAATTGAAGATCGTGGTGCCGACCGTTTCGGTCCCCGTCGACCACAGCAGCGACGACACCGTCACCTCGTTATAGGCCGTCAGAAACACCAGAATCGCCCCCGAGGCCGCTGCCGGCGCGATCATCGGAACCAGAATGCGGCGAAACCGCTGCCCGAAGCCCGCGCCCGACACCCGCGCGGCCGCATCGAGGCTTTCGTCGATCTGCGCCGCCGCCGCGGCAACGGGCTTCAGCGCGATCGAGAAGAAGGCGGTGAGATAGGCCAGAAAGATGATTGCCAGCGTGTTGTAAAGCGACAGGTGCAGGATCGGCAGGGGCCTCAGGAAGGCAAGGATGAACGCGATCGAGATGACGATCCCGGGGACCGCATAGGTGATCTCGCCCAGCGTCACGATGGCCGAGGTGATGCCGCGCGGCACCGGGCTGCGGCGACCGACCAGAAACACCGACAGCAGCATCGCCGCCAGCGCCAGTGTCACCCCCGCGCCGCCCGCCGCGAGGGTGCTGTTGACGAAGGCCCGCAGCGTCGCCTGCTGCCGAAACAGAACCTCGGTGTAGTTCGACAGGGTGATGGTCGATGCGTTCAGCGCGACGCCATAGGTCGGCACCAAGGAGGTCGAAAGCAACGCGGTCAGCGGCACCACGACGGTCAGCACGATGTAGAGCAGGATCACCGCCTCGACGACCGGGCGCAGCCGCCCGAGATGAAATGAAATGGGCGCCTGCAGCCGCCCCGGCAGGCGCGCGCCGATGCGCCGCTGCAATGCCATCTGGATCAGCACAGCGGCGATCGCGACGATCCCCAGCAGCGCCGACAGCGTCGCCACATCGCCCAGCATCGACGGGCCAAAGCTGGACAGCCGCTGCCAGATCAGCACCGGCAACGTGATGTAGCGCCCCGGAATGCCCAGAAGCGCCGGAATGCCGAAATTGCCAAGCGTCGAGACGAAGGCAAGGGCATAGGCGGCGATCAGGGCCGGCGCGCTGATCGGCAGCAGCACCCGCGTCAGTGCCCTGCCCGGCCCCGCCCCCGCGATCCTTGCGGCATCGACCAGCGCGCGCGGCAGACGACGCAGCGCCGCAAGCATCACCAGAAACACCAGCGGCGCGTGTTGAATGGTCAGCAGCAGAATGACGCCGTCGCGCGAATAAAGCGGGTTCGTCGTCCCGATTGGCGGCGCCAGCCCGAGCGCCTTCAGCAGCACGCTGGCGGGGCCGGTTGCCTGAATCCAGGCAATCGCGGTGACATGCTGCGGGATCATCATCGGCAGGATCAGCGCGAAGACGATGGCCCCCTTGGCGCGCAGATCGCCCAACCCCAGCGCGAAGGCCAGCGCGGCGCCGATCAGCAGCGCGAACAGCCCGGACCACCCGGCGGTCTCGACACTGTGCCAAAGCGCGCGCCGAACCGTCGCATCCTGCAGCGCTGCGCGCAGCGGCGCGAGCGTCATCTGACCGCCCGCGCTAAGCGCGAGGCGGCCCAGAAGCCCGAGCGGAAAGGCAAACAGCACCGCCGACATGAGGGTCAGCGCGCCGAGGGTTGCCCACTCGCCGCGCTGCAGACGTATGGCCATCGCGGGTCAGCCGCCGAACATCGCCGCGAACTTCTTCAGATTTGCCGTATTGTCCTTCAACGCCTGCGCGGGATCGAAGGGCAGCAGCTTGATCTGGCTGCGCGGCGGAAACCCCGGGGGCGGCGCGATGTTCGCATCGGCAGGCAGATAGCCCATCTTGGCCGCCAGCCTCTGACCAGCGCGGGAAAGCAGGAAGTTGACGAAGGCCTTGGCCGCGGGCACGTTCTTTGCCGTCTTCAGGATCGCGACCGGCTCGGTCACGGCGGTCAGCCCTTCGCTCGGGGCGACAAAGGCAACCGGCGCGCCCTTGGCCGCACCGCGCACCGGCAGGTAATCCACGACAAAGCCATACAGCTTTTCGCCGCTGGCAACCGCCTTGTAGGCCGCACCGTTGCCGCCCTGCGCCACCGCGCCCTGATCGGCCAGACCCTGGTAATACTTCCAGCCCAGTGCCGGATCGGCGGTGATGGCATCCAGCTGGATCGCCGCGGCCCCCGAATTCAGGGGCGAGGGCATCACGATCATGCCCTTGGCTTCCGGCTTCAGCAGATCCTTGTAGGACGTCGGCTTCATCGGCGCGCTGGTATTGTATATGATCCCGGTGGTGATCAGCTTGGTCGAGAAATAATAGCCCTGCGGATCCATCAGGCCCTTGGCGAAGCGCTTGGTGTCGGCCCCGGGATAGGCCATCAGCCGGCCTGCCTGTTTCAGCGATTGCATCGTCACCATATCGGCAATCAGCAGAACGTCGGGCTGCGGCGCGCCGGCGGCGAATTCGGCCCGCAACTTGGCCATCATCTGGGTGGTTCCGTCCCGCACCCACTGCACCTTGACGGCGGGGTATTTCGCCTCGAAGGCGTCGACGGTCTTCTGCGCGTCGGCATTCGGCTGCGAGGTATACAGCACCAGCTTTCCGGCCACCTCGGCCTGCGCCGCCCCTGCCGTGAGGGCAAGGGCCAGGGCAACGGCTCCAAATCGCAACATGATCTCTCTCCTCTTCGATGGGACGTCCAGGTTGCCTCGGTGCTAGTCGCCTGAAGTGACAGCCGCGTGACGCGCCGCTTGGGGCGGGCCTGTCACCTTGCTGTTGCAAACTGCGCTTAGGCGGGAAGGGACTAGGCTGGATTGCCAAGATGCGCGACTTCGACCCGCACGAATATGCGACCGACACCGCCGACACCCCTGACGCCGCCGTGCGCATCGAGGGCGTGTCGCTGCGCCTTGGCCAGACCGAGGTGCTGCGCGGCATTGATCTGACGCTGAAGCCGGGGCGCGTCCTCGCCCTGTTGGGCCCCTCGGGCTGCGGCAAGACGACGGTGCTGCGCCTTGTTGCCGGCATGCTTGCGCCGGATTGCGGCCGGGTGACGATCCGCGGCGCCGTGGTCGCGGACGGGCCGTCGCGCCGCTTCGTGCCGCCCGAGCACCGGGGTCTGGGGATGGTCTTTCAGGACTACGCGCTCTGGCCGCATCTGAGCGTCGCCCGCAACGTCAGCTTCCCGCTCGAGATGCAGCGCATCCCGGCCAAGCGGCGCGACGCGATGACCCATGCTGCCCTCGCGCGCGTCGGTCTTTCCGCGATGGCAAAGCGCCGGCCAGCGGATCTGTCGGGCGGCCAGCAACAGCGCGTGGCGATCGCCCGCGCGGTTGTCGGCGGGCCCGGTCTTGTGCTGTTCGATGAGCCTCTGTCAAACCTCGACCGCGAATTGCGCGAGGCGATGATCGACGAGATCGCCGGGCTGGTGGCCGATCTCGGCCTGACGGCGCTGTATGTGACCCATGATCACGCCGAGGCGTTTTCGCTGGCCCATGAAGTCGCCGTGATGCGCGCGGGCCGGATCGAGCAGATCGCCGCGCCCGAAGTGCTGGTGGACCGCCCCGCGACCCCCGATGTCGCCCGGTTCCTGCGCCTCGGTGCCCTTCTGCCGGTAGAGCGCGCGGCGCAGGGGTGGTGCATCGCCGGAGGTGCCGTGATCGCGCCGCATGATGCGGCCCCGGCAGGCAGCACGCAGGTCCTTCTTGCGGCACGGTCGCTGCGTGTCGGGGCGGCAGAAGACGGCGCGATCCATGCGCGGGTTCTGCGCTGCCTTTTCCGGGGCGACGCGCATCTGGCGACGGTGCGTCTTGCCGGCGGCCAAACCCTGCAGGTGCCGGTATCCCGGCGCCTTGATCCCGGTCAGGCGGTCGGATTGCGCATCGCCCCCAGCGCGCTGCGGTGGTTCCCCTGACAGGGCCGTCGCCCGCACCGCGGTCGGCCGGCATGTTTATGGCGCTGCGTTGCGCGCGGCCACATTGGCGACGCTGGGCCGAAATCTGGCGATCGCCGTCCTGCCCGGACCTTGGTGAACGGCCTTCCGGGGATGTCAGCCCCTGACCGGGCTGACGCCGTTCACCGGCAGCCGCACGCCATAGAGCGAGGTCGTGCCGCAGATATAGAGGTAGTTCAGCTTCGGCCCGCCGAAGCACAGGTTCGCCACCACCTCGGGCACCAGCACCTTGCCCAAAAGCGTGCCATCCGGATGGTAGCAATGCACCCCATCCGCGGCGCTGGTCCAGATCCGGCCCTCGGTGTCGAGCCGGAAACCGTCAAAGAGGCCGTTTTCGCATGTGGCGAAGATCTCGCCGCCCTTCAGCGCGCCACCGGCGCCGACCTGGAAGCGGCGGATGTGGAGGGGGCCGTTCTCGACATGGCTGACGCCGGTGTCGGCGATGTAGAGCAGGCTTTCGTCGGGCGAGAAGGCCAGCCCGTTGGGCTGCACGAAGTCGTTCGCCACCACGTGCGGCGCGCCGCCCTCGGGGCCGACGCGGTAGACGTGGTTCCCGTCCTGCTCGAGCACGCCCTTGTTGCCCTCATAGTCGCTTTCGCTGCCATAGACCGGATCGGTGAACCAGATCGAGCCGTCCGACTTTACCACCACGTCGTTGGGGCTGTTCAGCCGCCTGCCCTTGTGGCTGTCGGCGATCACCGTGATCGATCCGTCCAACTCGGTCCGGGTCACCCGCCGCGCGCCATGCTCGCAAGACACCAGCCGGCCCTGGCGGTCGACCGTATGCCCGTTCGCGTTGTTCGCGGGCTGGCGGAACACCGACACCGCGCCGCTGCATTCGTCCAGCCGCAGGATCCGGTCGTTGGGGATGTCGGACCACAGAAGATAGCGGCCCGCGGCGAACCAGACCGGCCCCTCGGCCCAGCGGCAGCCGGTGTAAAGCCTGTCGACCCCGGCGTTGGCCTTGTGGAGGGGGCGGAATCTGGGGTCGCGGATCTCGTAATGCTGTGCGGCCATGGGGATCTCCTGGCGTCAATCGGTGGGGCGCGCTTCACGCGCGTAAAGAAGCACCAGCGCAAGGATGATCACCCCAAAGACGACATCCTTGCCGGCCTGCCCGATCTGGGCGGTGGACAGCAGCGATTGCAGGATGACGACGATCAGCGCCCCGGCGATCGTGCCGACATAGCCGCCCGAGCCGCCCATCACATTGGTGCCGCCAATGATCACCGCCGCGATCGGGATCAGCAGGTAATCGTTGCCCATCCCCAGATAGGTCTGCGAGGCGTATCCGGTCAGCAGAATGCCCGCCAGCGCCGCGCCGAAGCCCGAGACCATGAAGGCCCCGAAAACCACCTTGCGACTGTCCACCCCCGAGACGAACAGCGCGGTTTCGTTGTTGCCGATCGCGTAAAGGTAGCGCCCAAAGCGCGTGCGGCGCAGCACGACGATGGTGAAGATCGCCAGAACCGCCCAGATGAGCGCCGCTGCGGGGATGCCGAAGAGGTTGCCCACCGCCATCTCGCGCACCACGGCGGGGACATCGGATTTCGGTGGCTGGGCGTTGGTGTAGACCAGCGAGGCGCCCTGCAGCAGCGCGTTCATCCCCAGCGTCCAGACCAGCGAGTGCAGCCGGAAGACCGCGACGCCGACCGCGTTGATCGCACCGATGATCAGCCCGCAAAGAAGTGCCGCCCCCATCGCCAGCCAGATCGAATGCCCGTCCGCCGACAGCGTGGCCATCACCAGCGCCGAAAAGGTCAGGTTCCAGGGCACCGACAGGTCGATCTGTCCGATCAGGATCACCATTGTCTGGCCGATGGCGATGATCCCAATGAAGGCCGTGATCTGCAACTGGGCGTGGATCCAGCTCCAACTGGCAAGGCCCGGGTCGTAGACGAAGGCCGCGATCACCAGAAACGCCAGCAGGGCATAGGCGACGGCCACCCCGTGGCGGGTGAAGTCCAACAGACGGCGGGCAAGAATGTTGTCCATGGTCCTTCTCCGGGCTCAGTTCTTCAGGATCGTCAGCCAGTTGCGGGTGCGCAGCGTCCAGAGGTTGCCGAACACCAGCACCACCATCAGGATGCCGCCCTGAAAGACGCTCTGGTAGAACGGCGAGATGCCGGCGGCGAACAGGACGCTGATGATGATCGACAGGAAATAGGCCGCGATCACCGGGCCGGGCGCGACTCCGCGTCCGCCGCCCAGCAGCGCGCCGCCGAAGACCACTGCCGCGACCGAGTTCAGCGTATAGGAGGTGCCGATCGCGGCATCGCCCGAGGTGGTCTGCGCGGTAAGGTATAGCCCGGCGGCGGCGGCGAAGACGCCGCCCATCACATAGGCCAGGATCAGGGTGCGCGGCACGTTGATCCCCGACATATGGGCACCGCCCGGATTGTCGCCCACCGCCCGGATCGCGGTGCCGAGGCGCGAGCGCATCAACGGCGTCCAGACCGCGAACAGCACCACGAACAGCGCGACCAGCGCATAGGGCAGATAGCCCCAGCCGCCGGTCAGGGCATTGGCGTAGAACGGCGGCACCAGACCGCCCGGCTGCGGCCGCACCATCAGCGCCAGACCGGAGAAGATGTAGAGCGTGGCCAGCGTCACGATGATCGGCTGGATCCGCCCGTAAGCCACCAGCACCCCGTTGAGAAGGCCCGCCCCCGCGCCCACCGCCAGCGTCAGCACGCAAACCGCGATGACCGAGGCCGGGTGCGATCCCATGTAGGTGGCGGCGATGCAGTTGCTCAGGCTCACCACCGCGCCGACCGAAAGATCGACCCCGCCGGTCAGCACCACGACAAGCTGCGCCAGCGCCGCCAGCGCCAGCGTGGTGCCCTGGTTGGCCAGGATCTTCGCGCCGAAGGGCGACAGGATCAGCGGCTGGCGGATATAATAGTAGATCAGCAGCAGCCCCAGCGCGACCACCGCCAGCACCGAGGTGTTGTAGCGTCTGAAAATCATGCCGGCACCTTCTCGGGTTTCGCGCCATCCCCAAGCCCGAACGAGGCGGCCAGGATCTTCGGCTCGGTGATCTCGTCGCCTTCGAGGCTGCGCACCATCCGGCCGTCGTCCATCACCAGGACACGGTGGCACAGGCCCGCAAGCTCGCTCGTTTCCGTCGTGTAGACGATCACGCCCCTGCCCTCGCGGGCGAGGCCGGCGATCAGCTCGTAGAAGGCGCGCTTGGTGCCCACGTCGATGCCGCGCGTCGGGTCGTAGAACAGGAACACCTCGGCCCCGGTCGCCAGCCATTTCGCCAGCACCAGCTTTTGCTGATTGCCGCCCGAAAGCGCGCGCGCGGGCTGTTCCATGCTGCCGACCTTGATCTCCAGCCGCTCGATCATCTGCGCGACGAAGCGGCGCTCGCGCTTCAGCGAGACGAAGCCGAAGCGTCCGTAGGCGGGCAGCGTGGCCATCGAGATGTTCTCGCGCACGCTCATCGGCAGAACCAGACCCTCGGTCTTGCGGTCCTCGGGGATCAGGGCGATGCCGGCGCGCTTCGCGATCCAGGGCTTCGACAGTTTCGCGGGCTTGCCATGCAGCATCACGCGGCCGGAAAGCCTGCGGTAGGCACCAAACAGCGCCAGCAGCAATTCGCCCTGGCCCTGACCCTCCAGCCCGGCGATGCCAAGCACCTCGCCGCCGCGCAGCTGCAACGAGATGTCCCGCAGCCGACTGCCGCCGGACATCCCCTCGACCTCCAGCAGCATCGGTGCCGCGGCGGGCAGGGGGCTGCGTTCGGGGAAGGATTTGTCGACCCGCTGGCCAAGCATCATCTCGACGATCTCTTCGTCGGAACAGTTCGCCGCGGCCACGGTGCCGACAAGGGCGCCGTTGCGAAACACGCTCATCCGGTCGACGAATTCGCGGATCTCGGCCATCCGGTGCGAGATGAACACCACCGAGGTGCCGCCGCTCTTGAGCTTGCGCAGCAACGCGAAGAGCCGCTCCACCTCGGTCCGGCCCAAAGCCGAGGTGCCCTCGTCAAGGATCAGCAGGCGCGGATCGCGCGACAGCGCCTTGAAGATCTCGACCAGCTGACGGTCGGCCAGCGACAGGTCGGACAGCAGCGCGTCGGGGTTCAGGTGATCGATGCCGAGCCGGTCGAACAGCGCCCGCGCCGTCGCCCGCATCCGGCGCCCGCTGACCTGGCCCAGGCGGGTCAGCGGCTCATGCCCGATGAAGATGTTCTCGGCCACGGTCAGATGGGCGAAGAGCGAAAGCTCCTGAAACACCGTGGCCACCCCCTTGGCGCCGGCATCGGCGGGGCTGGTGAACGTCACCTCCTGCCCGTCGAAGGTGATCGTGCCGCTGTCGGGGGCCATCACGCCGCTGAAGATCTTCACCAGCGTCGACTTGCCGGCTCCGTTGGCGCCCAGAAGCGCGTGGATTTCGCCCCGGTCGCAGGCGAAGTCGGCCGCGTTCAGCGCTTGGACTCCGCCGAAGCTTTTGGTGATCGCGCGCGCGTCAAGAAGCGGCCCGGTGCCGTTGGTGTCGCGTGTCATTCGTATCCCCCCAAATGCGCCGCCCCGTTCGGCCGGGGCGGCGGTCTTGCGGTCTGGCTGCGCGCACCTCAGACCTTGATCTTGAGGATCTTGTCGGCCTTGAAGTTCAGGCCGCAGGCGCCGATCGAGATCGGGGTGAAGAAGCTGTCGGGGAGGTTGGGGAAGTAGTTCACCCCCTGCTTCAGCGTCGCGTTGGTCGCGGTCGGCAGCGGCGTCGAGATCGACTGCGGCAGCTTCCCGCCCTTCAGGATCGCCACCGCGACCTTGATCCCCAGCGCGCCAAGCGCCGGCGACTGGCCGATCGACAGCACCGGGAACTTGTCCTTGGCCGCCAGCGTGCGGAAACCGTTCTCGGCTTCGCCCGCGATGGGCGGCATCTTCAGCCCCGCCTGCTGGAAGGCGCGCACCACGCCGGTGTCGCCGCCTTCGCTCCAGACCGCGTCGAATTTGGTGCCCGAGGCCAGCGCGTTCGCCACCACCTTCTGCGCGGTGCCGTCATCCCACTTGCCATAGACTTCGGTGGTCTTGATGCCGGGATATTTCTTGAAGACCGACTCGCCGCCCTTCATGCGCTCTTGATCGACGAAGGTGCCCGCGACGCCGCGCACGACCAGAATGTTGCCCTTGTCGCCGGTCTTCCTGACCAGCCATTCGGCCCATTTCTGGCCCATCTCGAACTGGTTCTGGTTGACCCAGACGGCCTTTTTGGTGGTCACGACGTTGTCGAAGGAAACCACCAGGATCCCGGCGGCAACCGCTTGGTCGATCACCGAGTTGAGGCCGGTGGGCGAGGCCGCATCGAGCACGATCGCGTCGACACCGGCAAGGATCATCTGGTTCATCTGCGCGATCTGGGCGCTGACATCATTGCCGGCGCTCGACACCATGAACTGCTTGATGTCGCGCTTGACTGCCGGCTCCTCGGTATAGGCCTTGGCGATCTGGATCATCTCCGTCCGCCACATATTGCCAATGTAGGAATTCGACAGGGCGATCTTGTAGGGGCCCTTCTTCATCTTCCACGCGAAGGTCTCGGTGCCCTTGTCCCAGGGCGTGAAGCATTGCCCGGCCCCGGCGTTCGCAATGCCCGGCAGCGCGTCGCTTAGCGCGATCGCACCGGCACCCGCCAGCGTCGTTCGCAGAAAATCCCGTCGTTGCATGTTTTCCTCTCCCATTTGCGCGACCTCCGCGGCGCTCTTGCCGAGGCAGCCGTCCTCCATCTCCGCGCGAACGTTAGCCCCAAAGTCGGCAAACAGATACGCGGCCACGAGAATGTTACCAGAATGGTATACCAGAACCGGGGAAAATTCGGGGATTTGCTACCGGATAACCATAAATGGCATACCAACCATGGCGTTCTTCGAGATGCAGGAGGACACCGGGGCGCTGGCTCTCGGTCAAAAAAACCTATGCCTCACGCGCGCTTGCGGCCAATGACCGAAGGAACGACCGGACCCCATCCCTGCTGAGCTAGGCCAGGCCTCAAACCCCTTGATTTCAGGCCGTTGTCGCGCCTCAGGCTCCGCGATGAGGCCGTAGTCATGAACAACCAGTTTCGGCTGCCCGTCGCCGAGGTCGCGGGATACGTCCGGGGATAGGGAAGCTGGGCACGACCACCGGCCAGCGGGATCGCAGGCGCCCGTGCGACATCCGTGAACTCTGGCTAATTTCGTTCGCCCATCGCTGGATGAACCGCGAAATATTCCGATGGCACGTGGTGCCCGCGACGCACCAGCCTCTCGGTCATGATCGTGGTGCGCATCGTCAGAGCCGAGGTGATGAATGCTGTGGTGCATCCGGCAAGGAGCGGCAGGAGAGTGTCGAACTGCTGCGTGATTTCCATCGCGAATACGACCGATGTGAACAGCGCCCGCGAGGCGCCCGCGAAGCTGGCCGACATGCCGATCAGCCCGGCCATGCGAAGATCGACGCCTGCAGCGGGCAACAGCGCCTGCATGGCCTGACCGACAAGCACCCCGGCGCCGCCGCCGATCGTGAAGATAGGCGCAAGGGTTCCACCCGAGGTTCCGCTGCCAAGTGCGACCGACCACGAGAGAAATTTCAGCGCGCAGAATACCGCGAGGGTCGTTCCGACGAATTGGCCACTCAGGATGCGGTCGATATTCTCGTAGCCCACGCCCATCGTGTGGGGCGAGACGACTCCGACCACCCCCACCACCACGCTGCTGAGCGCGGGCCACCACATCCAGTGCAGCGGCAGCTTTTCGAACATGTCCTCGATGAAATAGATTGATCGCGACATCGCGACCGCGAACAGGCCCATGACCGCGCCTTCGGCCGCGTAAAGCAGCAGTTGCGTGCCCGTTGCGGACGAAAAGCTGCCGACATGGAACAGCGGCGCCGCGCCGAAGACAAGCGGGCGCAGGGCAATTGCCGTAAGCGCCGCGGCGGTTACGGGCACGAACGAGCGAGGCCGGAACTCGAACACCAGCAATTCGATCGCCAGCAGGATCGCCGAGAACGGCGTTCCGAAGATCTCGGTCATCCCGGCGGCGGCCCCCGCCGCCAGCAAGGTTTTTCGCTCTTGGCTGGTGACATGGACCACCTGCCCCAGCCATGACCCGAGGGCGCCGCCGGTGGCGATGATTGGCCCTTCGGCCCCGAAAGGCCCGCCGGTGCCGATGGCGATGGCCGCGGACAGGGGCTTCAGGAAGGTTATTCGCCGCGGAATTCGGCTCTCGTTCGTCAGGATCTGTTCCATCGCTTCAGGGATGCCATGACCGCGGATCGCCTTTGATCCATAGCGCGCCATGACCCCCACGATCAAAGAGCCCGCAACCGGCACCGCAATGACCCAAAGGCCAAGATGATTGCCGGCCGGCGAGGAAAGCTCGCCGGAAATGCGGCCGTAGAAGGCGAGATTGGTGATGAAGCCGATCAGATAGACCAAGGCCCGCGCGACCAGGGCGACCACGACGGCAAGCGCGATGCTCAACAGCACGATCACGATCGACCTGCGGTCCAAAGCCTTGGCCTGGCGCTCGACGCCCGCCTGTTCGAGGGTCGGCGCCAGGCCCGTGGTGATGGGAAGACCGGGCGTGGTAGAGGCTTCGTCGACGGGATGGCGGCTCATTTCCGGTTGTCCCCCTCGTCGGGATGTTCTTCGAAAAACATGACGGGCGGTTCCTCGGCCAGCTCCGCCGCGCGAATGAGTGCGTCAAGCCCGTGCGCCAGCTCCGTCACGGTATGCGGCGGCAATTCCTGCAAGGCTCGCATCAGCTTTTCCTGCGCTGTAACGGTCGTATCGCGCGCCGCCGCCCTGCCCGCATCGGTCAGCCGCAATTCGCACCGCCGGCCGTCGTCTTTCGCCCTTACCCGCTGCATCAGCCCGCGGCTTTCGAGGCGGCCGACCACTTCGGAAACCGTGCTTTGATGCGTGAAGGTAAGCCCGGCCAATTCGTTGATCGAAAGGTCTTCACGCCCGGCGACATGCTTTAGCACAAGCGCCTGCGCCCCGGTGATGGAAGAGCTTTGCTCGCTATGTGCCGAAGACTGGCGCAGGGCCTGAACGATCCGCCGCAGGGCATCCATGATGGTTTGGGGTTCGGACAGCATCGTGGCCTCTTCGGTCTGGCGAATCTATATGGGAACCCATATATCGTGCCTATCGGCGCGACCACCGATTGTCGAGCGCAGCCGCGCCAAGATGGATCAGGGGAATTGCCTGCCGCCCCTGGACGGACCGGGTCCGGGGGCAATGTGTGAACCATTTAGAACGGCTCCGATCCTGTCGGGCCGATCGCGTTTGTATCGGTCCGAGGAAACCTGAGCAGGGGGTCGAGAAATCTCGGAGGATTGCCCCTGCTTCCGCCACAACTCTGATTGGAGCGATGAGTGTCCGACTTCATCCTGCTGTTCGTCGCCGCTTTCGCGGCGGGCGCCATGAATACCATTGCCGGAGGTGGAACCTTCCTGACATTTCCAGCGCTGGTTTTCGTCGGCGTTCCCCCCGTCCTCGCGAACGCGACCAGCGCGGTTTCCGTATTCCCCGGCTATCTTGGTGGCGCAATGGGGTTTCGCGATGAATTGCGCCAGTTCCATCGTGGGCGCCTGCTTCGGCTGGGCCTGATCACCTTGGCTGGTGGCTTCGTCGGTTCACTCTTGCTGCTGGTCTCTTCGAACAAGGCGTTTTCGGTGGCCGTGCCGTTCCTGTTGCTGGCAGCAACGCTTGCCTTTCTGTTCGGGGACGCGGTTCGCGCCTGGGCGCTCAGATCCCGCGTGGTCATTGCACCCGAAGGCATGATCGGCATGTTTCTGGTGAGCATATATGGAGGGTATTTCAACGGCGGCCTTGGTATCGTTCTTCTGGCGCTGTTCGCTCTTTGGGGAATGTCGGACATCCATCAGATGAACGGCCTGAAGAGCGGACTTTCCTTCGCGCTGTCGGCCATCTCCGTCGTGACATTCGCGGTGGCGGGGGCGGTCGAATGGCCGGAGGCCATCGTGATGATGATTGCCTCGACGGCCGGCGGCTATGCCGGTGCTCCGATGGCGCGCGCCCTTCCCAAGCACATCGTTCGCAGCATCGTCGCGGTCGTCGGCTTCGCCATGAGCGGCGTGTTCTTTTACCGCCTTTTCACCACCTAATCCAGATTGGCGCACGCATCGATTTCAGCGACGCAAAACCGCCTGTCCGCTACTTTGAGCACCGCATGCATTCAAGATCGTAGCGGTCAATCCAGGCGCGCAAAGCCTCGATGGCGGCCTCTCCGGTCGAAAGACCCTGAAGCGCGGACGCGGGGTCGTCTGGCCGGATCCGCGCAAGCCACGCCGCGCCATAGGGATCGACATTCACCAGTTCCGGCTCTTCCATCAGGGCTTCGTTCCGCTCTTCGATGGTGCCGGAAAATGGAATTGGAATGCCGCCGATCCACTTCCCGCTTTCCAGCGTCGCGATATGCCGACTGGCGGCGATGACCTTGCCGACTTTCTTGACGTTGATTGCAACGATCCGGCCGCCCATGGTCTGCGCGGGGTCCGTGACCCCGACCGTGACCAGGCCGTCGCCTCCCTGCCGCAGCCAGACATAGTCGAGATCGTAATACAGGTCTTCCGGTAGCAAGCAGCCTCGATACTCGGCCATTGTCGCCCCCCGATATGCGCCTAGCCGTGAAGGGCCTCGGAGATCGAGGCCGCCCCGGCCGTCCCGAGTCGCTCTTGCGCCACCGGGTAAAGTTCGGCCTCTTCCTTCTTGTCGTGCCGTTCAAGCAAGGCGCACATGGCCGAGATGATGCGAAGCGCTTCGCTTTGGTCGCGGTCCAGGATCGCATCCTCGACCTCGTCGAAGAACACCTTCAGGTCACGATGTCCTTTGCGCAGGATCGCGGTCAGCGGTATCTCCGCGCCGTTCTCGACGGCCGGGAAAAGCACCTGCTCCTCGACCTCGATATGCCGCTCAATCCCTTCGCGAAACCTGACAAAACGGGCCGCCGCTGCCGGCCAGTCCTCGGCTTCGATCAAGCTGGACGCGCCCGAAAGCTCGGCTTCAAGCCGCCGATGGTCTTCTGCGAAAGCTTTGCCAATTGTGGTCATATATGATAAGATGCATGTATCATGCGGTCCTGCCTTGATCTGAATCAAAGCGGATCGCTGGTTCCGATGCGACCGACGAAGGAGGTGCCGCATCATGATCGTTCAGCTTCTGGTTTCGCAATGGTGTCCGACCTGCCCGGCGGCCGAGGCGTTGTGGTCCAAGGCGGCGACGCTGGAGGGCATCAAGATCGAGGTCCTGGACGTCGGAGAGCCTTCTGGCCGCAGAGTTGTCGTCGAAAGCGGGGCGCGGACGGTCCCGGCACTGATCATCGACGGCGTCCTGCGGGCGATCGGCACCTCAAGCATTTCCGAGGCGCGCGCATTGCTGAAGGGCGCCTGAGCAGCAAGCGCGCCGGCAAAACGCCGCGGATCAACCCTCATCCGCCGGATCCGCCGCCCCCCCCGGACCCGACAGCGCCGTGCAGCATCGTATACCCCCAACCGAACGCCGCCAGCGACCACGCCGCCAGCGCGATCCAGACGAAGGCGGTCGCGATCGGTTCAAGGAAATCGAACTGCAGCGCCCGCGCCATCTGATGTGTGGCGACGGCATACATGCCAAGCGGGAACACCGCCCCCCAGTAAAGCGGGTCATAGGCCAGCGGGAAGCGTTTGTAGACATGGCGCCAGATCCCGAGGATCACCAGCATCGGGATCCACCATGTCCCGGTCGCCCAGTAGAAGATGGTGAACCCCTTCATGAACGGCGCGATCGAGTGCAGGAACCAGGCGTCCGAGGAATTCTCGATCAGCAGCGAACCGGCAAGGGTCGATATCGCCATCGCCCCCATGTTGATCCAGTAGGGCGGCGACAGATCCCCCGGCGCGAAGGGAAAGAACGTGTAGCGATAGAAGATCAGCGACATCATCCAGATGTAAAGCATCCCGCCCCACAGCCACATCGACAGCGCGATGAAGTTGAGGTCGAGCCGGTGCGGCTGCGCGATCTTCGCGGCCAGAAGCGTCCCAAGAACCGCGATCGCCTGAGTCGCGACCACCGCCAGCAACCAGGCCCCGCTGATCCCGCGATCCAGGGTCGGTTTTTTCTCTTTCACGGTGAAGGCGGTGAAGATCGTGTAGGTCAGGCCAAGCCAAAGCGCCAAGGTCACGAACCACAGCACGAACCCTGTCGCGACAAACTGGCCGAGCGTCAGGAACCCGCTGCCCAGAATGGCGGAGGCCGCGACCATGGTGAAAAACCCCGGCCCGCGCAGGTGATCGGTCAGATCGTCGAGAACGCGCCTGGGGTAGAAACGGATCCGCACGATCAGCAGCACCCACAACACCAGATAGGCGGCGCAGGCGATCGCGAAGAGGATCCGCGACACCAGCCACAGCCCGACCTGATTGGTGGCCAGCGACACGATGCCGGTCGCCATGACCATGCCAAAATAGGCGGGCGAAAGATGCTTGATGTCGGGGTGGCGAAGCCTGCCGAAAAGCGTGGATTGTGATGCCGGCGCGCGCGGTTCCATCCCTGGCGTCACCCTGACCATGCGGCGGCCTGCGGCGGGGCAAGCCGCAACAGGTCGACCGACCGCGCCGCGATCTGGTCCACCACTTGCATCACCGATTTGGGATGCAGGTAGAAGGCCGGCACCGGCGGCAGCACGATCGCGCCCATTTCGGTGACCGATGTCATGTTGCGCAGATGGGCCAGCGTCAGCGGCGCCTCTCGGGCCAGCAATACCAGGGCCCGGCGCTCTTTTAGCTGCACGCTTGCGGCGCGGGTCAGCAGGTTGTCATCCAGTCCCTGCGCGATGGCGGCGAGGCTGCGCATGGAACAGGGCGCCACGATCATCCCCGCGACCGGATGCGACCCCGAGGCGATCCTCGCCCCGATATCGCGCGCGTCATGCCGGCAGCAGCCGAGCGCCAGCAACCGGTCGATCGCATCGCGCCCGCATTCCTCGGTCAGCGTGCGCTCTGCCGCCGCGCTGATGACAAGGTCGATGCCCACGCCGATCTTTGCAAGTCGGCCCGCCACCGCCAGCGCCAGCGCCGCGCCCGACGCCCCGGATACACCCAGAACCACCCTCATGCCGCAGCTCCGATCCGGGTCAACAAGTCTTCGGCGAAGCGGTCGGCCTCGGGCGACATGGCCATCACCCGGCCCCAGTCACGGTCGGTCTCGGCGCCGATCTTGGTGGTGGCGTCGAGACCCAACTTGCCCGCCAGACCCTCGACCGGCGAGGCGAAGTCGAGGTAATCCATCGGCGTGCGATCCAGCACCATCACATCGCGCCCCGGGTCCATCCGGGTCGCCAGCGCCCAGGCGATATCGTCCCAGTTGCGCGGGTCGATATCGTCGTCAACCACGATCACCAGCTTGGTATAGCTGAACTGCGCAAGCATGCCCCAAAGCGCCATCATCACCCGCCGCGCCTGCCCCGGATAGCGCTTGTCGATCGCCACCACCGCGATCCGGTAGGAACAGGCGGCGGGCGGCAGCCACAGGTCGCGCACCTCGGGGATCTGCTGGCGGATCACCGGCAGTGCTAGGTCATTGAACACCTCGCCGATCACCGATGGCTCATCCGGCGGTCGTCCGGTCGAGGTGGACAGATAAAGCGGGTCGCGCCGATGCGTCACGGCCGTCACCTGCATCACCGGAAACGGCTCAACCGCGTTGTAATAGCCGGTGTGATCGCCAAACGGCCCCTCGGGCGCCGTTTCAGAGGCCGAGACCCAGCCTTCCAGCACCATCTCGGCATGCGCGGGCACCAGCAGCGGCACGGTGCGTGCTGGCACCAGCTCTGCCCGCGATCCGCGCAACACCCCCGAAAAGGCCAGCTCTGACACCGTTTCCGGCAGCGGCAGCGCCGCCGATAGCAGCGTCGCCGGATCGGCGCCCAGCACGATCGCCACCGGCATCTTTTGTTTCCTGCTGGCCCAGCTTCGATGATGCGCGGCCCCGCCGCGATGCGCCAGCCAGCGCAGGATCAGCCGATCCCGGCCCAGCACCTGGGCGCGATAGACCCCGGCATTGTAGCGCGCCACATCGGCGGAAACCGTCCCGTAGGGCCGTGTCAGCACCACCGGCCAGGTCAGCAGCGGCCCCGCATCGCCGGGCCAACAGGTCTGCACCGGTAGCGTGGCAAGATCGGGCAGTTCGGAGACGAAATCCTGCACCGGCGCCTTGTGCAGAACCTTCGGCCGCGTGCTGAGCGCGGCCCTGAGCATCGGCCAGCGCGACAGGGCGTCGCGCATGCCTTCGACCGGCGCGGGGGCACGCAGCCCGGCCAGAAAGGCGCCAAGCTCGGGGATTTGATCGGGGGTCAGCCCAAGCCCCGCGGCCACCCGCTCTCGTGTGCCGAAAAGGTTGGTCACCACGGGAATGGTCGACATGCCGCCTTCGTCAAGAACCGGCGCGTCGAACCGCAAGGCGGGCCCGCCAGCGCGCAGAACCCGCATCTGAACCGCGGTGATCTGATGCCGGGCCGCGACCGGCTCGGCGATCCGCAGCAAGGCGCCCTGCGCCTCGATCCAATTCAGGAAGGCTCGCAGATCCGTGAAGAGCGGCAAGGAACGCATGGGGACCACCAGATTGCTGCGGGCTGTGTCCGGTCCCGAATAACAGGGTCGCAAGGCGCCAGACTTGACATACATCAATTCGCGAGGCCGAGACCGCGACTAGAAAGACGGCGTCCATTCCCGCTGACACCGGGGTTCCGACGGGCCAAAATGACAGATGTCCTCGACACAATTCCCCGCGTGCCGCAATCGGCAAGCCTGGCCCTCAGGGCCATGCCGCTAGAGCCGATGTCGATCGCGCTTTCGCGGCTGGTGCGCCGGATGATCCGCGCTCACCCCGGCTTGCTGGAGCGGCTTGGCGAACATGGCAACCGGCGTTTCGCGATCGACCCGACCGACCTGCCGCTCTGTCTGTTGATCCAGCCGCGGGCGGCGCGGGGCACGGTGCGGGTTTACCGGCACCCTCCCGCGTCTGATGCCCGCATCGCAGGCCCGCTGGCCGCCCTGCTGGGGCTTGTCCACGGCACCTGGGACGGCGATGCGCTGTTTTTCTCGCGCGATCTGGTGGTCGAGGGCGATACCTCTGCCGCGCTCGCGCTGCGCAATGCGATCGACGATGCCGAGCTGGACCTCGGGCTTGAGATTTCGGCCTTTGCCGGCCCATTCGCGCGGATGTTGCAGCCGATCATCCGCTTTGCCGAACGCCGCACCGGCCTGCCGCTACGCCGGATGGAGGACCCAGAATGATGGAACTGATCTGCCCTGCCGGCACGCCCGCCGCGCTTCATGCCGCGGTGAAGGCGGGCGCCCATGCGGTCTATTGCGGCTTTGCCGACGAAACCAACGCGCGCAACTTTCCGGGCCTGAACTTCAGCCGCGACGAATTGAGCGCAAGCATCGCCTTCGCCCACGCGTCCGGCGCTAAGGTGCTGGTGGCGATCAACACCTTCCCCCGCGCCGGGGCCGAGTCGCTCTGGCATCAGGCTGTGGCCGATGCCGAAACCGCCGGGGCCGATGCGGTGATCCTGGCCGACATCGGGCTATTGGCGCACGCCGCCGAACACCATCCCGACCTTCGGCGCCACCTGTCGGTTCAGGCCGCGGCGGCGAACCCCGACATGATCAACTTCTACGCCACCGCCTTCGGAGTGCGCCGCGTGGTGCTGCCGCGCGTGCTGACCATCGCCGAAATCGCCGCGATCAACCGCGAGATCGACGTGGAAACCGAGGTGTTCGTCTTTGGCGGGCTCTGTGTGATGGCCGAAGGGCGCTGCTCGCTGTCGTCCTATATCACCGGCCGCTCGCCCAACATGAATGGCGTCTGCTCGCCGCCCTCGCATGTCGATTATGCCACCGAGGACGGAGAGCTTGCCGCCAAGCTGGGCGGTTACACCATTCACCGCAACGCCAAGGATGCCCCGGCCCCCTATCCCACCCTGTGCAAGGGCTGTTTCAGCAGCGCGGACAAGACCGGCTATGTCTTTGAGGACCCGACCAGCCTGGACGCGACAGAGCTGTTGCCGGCGCTGGCGAAGGCCGGGGTGACGGCGTTGAAGATCGAGGGGCGGCAAAGATCGCGGTCCTATGTCGCGCAGGTGGTGCGCAGCTTTCGCGCGGCGGTCGACGCGGTCGAGGCCGGCAGGCCGGTGCCCCCCGGCACCCTCGCCCGCCTGACCGAAGGCCAGTCCGCCACCGCCGGCGCATACCGCAAAACCTGGAGGTAGGATCATGGAGCTGACCGTCGGCCCGAACCAGTTTTTCTGGGACGCTGCCCAGTGGCAGGATTTCTACGCCCGCGTTGCCGATGAGGCCCCGGTCGACCGCGTCGTGCTGGGCGAGCTGATCTGCTCGAAGCGCCTGCCCTTCTACCAGACCCATATTCCCGAAGCGGCGGAACGTCTGGTCGCGGCGGGCAAGAGGGTGGCGATCACGACCCTTGCGCTGGTCACCTTGAAGCGCGAGCGCAACCTGACAGCCGAACTGGTGGACATGGGGCTGGAGGTCGAAGTCAACGATCTGTCGGCGCTGGCGCATCTGCCGCAAGGGGCCGGGTTCTCGGTCGGCCCGCTGGTGAATGTCTACAACGAGGGCACGCTGCGATGGCTGGTCAAGCGCGGCGCGGCGCGCATCTGCCTGCCGCCCGAATTGCCGCTGGCATCGATCGAGACGCTGGCCGCGGCCTCTGCGGCGCCGGTTGAGGTCTGGGGCTGGGGGCGGCTGCCACTGGCGATCTCGGGGCGCTGTTATCATGCGCGCCTGCACGACCGGGCCAAGGACAACTGCCAGTTCGTCTGTGCCGAAGATCCCGACGGCCGCGCCGTCGACACCCTGGACGGGCAAGAGTTCCTGGCCGTGAACGGCGTCCAGACCCTTTCGGGCAGTTGCGCCAACCTCTCGCCCCAACTTCCCGGCTTTCGCCGCGCCGGTGTCGCGGGCTTGCGCCTTTCGCCGCAATCGCAGGGCTTCGTGCAGGTCTGCGGCCTGTTTCGCGATCTGATCGACGGACGGATCGACGCAGAAGCGCTGTCAGCCACCGCGCGGCCTCTGGCGCCGGGCGCCAGCTATTGCGACGGTTTCCCGACCGGCAAGGCCGGGGTCGCATGGTCCGGCGCGGTCTGACCCGCGGCGGGGGCGGACTAGGGCGCCCGCCCCTTTAGAACGGCAGAAATTCGAGAAGGTCGCCCTGCGCGATGGTATCCGTCTCTGCCGGGATCAGCAGCAAGCCGTCCGACGCTGCCAACAGCGCCACCCGGGCGGAAAAGGCCAGATGCGGCGCCTCGGCGATTTCCATTCCCGACCCATCGCGGCCCATCAATCTGGCGGGGCGGAACTCACACCGTCCCGGGTTTCGCTTTTCCGAGAACCCGGCGTGGACAAGGCGCCTTGCGTGGCGCGGTGCCTGCTGCCCGCTTAGCTTTTCCGCGATCCGCGCGCCGATGACCTTCCACGACACGAAGGCCGAGACCGGGTTGCCGGGCAATCCGATGGCAAGCGCCGCGCCGATCCGTGCCATGACCTGCGGCTTTCCGGGCTTCATGGCGATCTTCAGCGCGATGACCTCCTGCCCGATTTCGCGCAGCACATTGACCATATGGTCCTCATCCCCGACGGACACGCCGCCCGTCGATACGATCAGGTCGGCGGTTGCAGCCGCCTCCCGCACCACATCCGCCAGCATCCTCGGATCGTCGGGGACCGCGCCCAGATCGGCCAGCGCGATCCAGGGGGCGCTCAGCGCGGCCCGCAGCTGGTATCGGTTGGCATTCCATATCTGACCCGGCGCCAGGGCGTCGCCGGGGTCGCGCAGCTCGGACCCCGTGGTCAGGATCGCGACGCGCAGCTGCCGCGTGACCCCGACCTTGCCCATCCCGCAAGACGCAAGCGCCGCCGCCTCCTTGGGGCCGATGACGACACCGCCGGGCAGCACCACCTGACCCTGCGTGACATCCTCGCCGCGTTTTCGGATGTTCTCTTGCCGGCCGGGGCGCGTGGCTATCTCGATCCGGTCGCCGCGAAGTCGGACATCCTCTTGCCGGATGACCGCGTCGCAGCCGGGGGGGACCGGCGCCCCGGTAAAGATCCGCACCGCGGATCCCGGCGACACCCGAGAATATCCCGGATCGCCCGCCGCGATGCGGGAACTGACCGCAAGGTGCCACGGTCCGTCCCCGACAAGATCGCCGCGCCGGACGCCGTAGCCATCCATCCCGGAATTGTCGAAGGCTGGCAGAGGGCCGGGCGCATGAAGCGGGTGCGCCAGAACCCGGCCGATCGCGGCTTCAAGCGCCACCTCCTCGACCTCCTCGATCGGACGCGCCAGGCCAAGACCAAGCTGCAGCGCCGCATCCACCGACAGCAGATTGCCCGTCTCTGGCATATCGCAGCCGCAATAGGCCTGATCCGCCACCTCCACCACGTTCATCGCCAGATCCCTTTCCCCAGATGCTTTTCCAAGGTGAATTGCCACGTCGTCGCTCCTTGAAGGGGCGGCCCGCTTGGCGCGGCCCGCCGTCACGCCGCCTTCAGTGTGATCCCCTTCACCTCGGCCTGCGCCGCCAGATCCGCGACGAAATCGCGGGCGGCCTTGGCCCAGGCGGCCTTTTCAAGCATCTCGCGGATGCGCGGCTCCACCGCCTCGAACGGCAGCACGGCGCCCTCGGCGCGGGCATCCAGACGGATGATGTGCAGGCCATAGCGGCTGCGCACCGGACGCTCGGCGATCGAGCCTTCGCCCATCGCATCCATCGCCGCCTCAAACTCCGGCACGGTATCTCCCGAGACAAGCTGCCCCAGCCGCCCGCCGGCGGTTCGCGAGGAACAGGCGCTGTGCTCGCGCGCCAACGCGTCGAAGGCGCGCGGGCTGTGGCGCAGCTCGGCCAGCATGGCCTCGGCCTCGGCCTCGGCCCGGATCAGACCCTGGGGGTCGTCCGGGCGCACCGGCAACAGGATATGGGCCGCCTCGTAAAGCGTGGGCCCACGCCAGCGTTCGGGCCTGTCGCGATAGGCCGTGCGCAGCTCGTCCTCGGTCGGGGGCGGCGGGGGCGGGTCAAGGGCCTCGTCCAGCACCTGCCGCACCAGCGCCTCGTCCTCGGTCTCGATCTGGCCCGCCGCGATCTCTTGCGGGTCGGGCGGCAGACCGCGGCGTCGCGCCTCTTGCAGCAGCAGGGTGCGTACCGCCAGGGCCCGCGCCGCCGCCATCCAGGCCAAGCCGGGTTTCGACTTCGGCGCGGGGTGGTTCTGCGCCTCGGCGGCGATGCTTTCGGCCGAGATTGTCTCGCCGTTGACGCTGACGTCGGAAAGTAAAGGTGTCATCCGCATCACTCCGCCGCTTGTTTCGCCGCCCGCTTGCGGGTGCGCACGATCTGATATCCCGGCCGCAGGAACAGGTAGCGGAAGGGAACGAAGAGGCCCGACAGCAGGTGCACCAGCCGGGTGAAGGGGAACAGGGTGAAGATGGTCAGGCCGGTGAAGATGTGCAGATCGAATATCCACGAGACGCCCACGGTGTAGCTGGCGGCACGCGGATCGAGGGTGAAGATCGCCTGCGCCCATTCCATGAACTTGACCATTTCGCTGCCATTGATGTGTTGCAGCGACACAAAGATCGACAGCGTGCCAAGGCAAAGCTGGAACATCAGCAGCGACAGGATGATGATGTCCATGGTGCTTGACGTAGCGCGGATGCGCGCATCGAACAGGCGGCGGTGCAGCAGCATGAAACCACCGATCAGGGCTGCGGCCGCGCCTGCCCCGCCGACCACGATGGCGAGGATCTGCTTGGCTTCATGGCTGATGCCAAGTGCCTCGATCAGCCACAGCGGCGTCAGCAAGCCGAACAGGTGGCCGATGAAGATGGTCAGAACGCCGATGTGGAACAACACCGACCCGACCACCAATTGCCTGCGTCGCAGCAATTGCGAAGAGGACGTTTTCCAGGTGAAGGGATCGCGCTCATATCGGGCGATCGATCCGATCACCAGCACCGAAAGGGCGATGTAGGGGTAGATACCGAAGATGAAGTAATGCACCTCAGGCCTCCTTTTTACTGGGCTGTCCCGGCGCGGGCCGGGGAATTTGGAACGTCCATCCGGGAAAGGATGTCGCGCGTGGCCGGGCAGCCGGCATTGGGATCGGGCGCGAAGGTCACTTGCGCCTCTTCCCAGATTTCATCGAGCGCCTTCAGGTCGTTCGGGTTGTCGTCCGGTTCCGCCAGCAGGGCGACCGCGACCTCATCGTCGACGGCGCCATTGCCCAGCTCCGCCAGCGCGACCAGCACCGCGGCATAGGGCGTCTCGCGCCGGATCAGGCGTTCGGTCAGCACGGCGAGGATCGCACCGGCATCGACCAGAAGCTCTTGCGCAACTGCCATCGGCTGTGTCGCCAGGAACTCCAGCAGCACGGGCAGGTGATCGGGAAGCTCTGGCCCGGCAAGCTCAAAACCGCCGGCGCGATAGGTCTCCAGCAGGTCCACCATCGCACCGCCACGGTCCCGGCTTTCGCCGTGGATATGCTCGAAGAGATTGAGCGATAGCGTGCGAGAGCGGTCGAAAAGCAGGACATACTCTTCCTGCAAGTCGAAGAGATCGCCCTTGGCAAGGTCCTGCATCAGGGGCTGCAGCCCGGCGACATGCGCGGGCCGCAGGATGGATTCCGAGGCGATGGCCTGCTGGATTTCCGGCATCGCCTGCTGCAAGTCGGCGCTGGGATAGCTCAGCAGCGCGGACAGAGCCTTGAACGTACGGATCATTGCCAACCCTCCTTCGGCGTGACGAATTTGCGACTCCCGAACAGCTTGCCCGGGCTGACACCGGAGGAGCATCCGTTGCCATCGGTAAAGCCGCAGCCGCCCCGCAGGTCATAGGCGTCCTCGACCACCTCTCGGTGGGTCGTCGGGATGACGAAACGATCCTCGTAATTGGCGATCGCCATTAGCTGATACATCTCGTCGATCTGCTGCGGCGTCATGCCCACGCGCTTGGCGACGCCAAGATTGACGACCCCGTCCACGGTCTTCGACCGCATGTAGGCGCGCATCGCCAGCATCCGCTCCAGCGCCGAGACCACCGGCGCCTCGTCGCCCGCGGTCAGCAGGTTGGCGAGGTATTGCACCGGAATGCGCAGCGATTTGACATCGGGCATGCCGTCTTGGGCCGCGATCATTCCGGCCTCGGCCGCGTTCTGGATCGGCGACAGCGGCGGCACATACCAGACCATCGGAAGGGTCCGGTATTCCGGGTGCAGCGGGAAGGCGATCTTCCATTCCATCGCCATCTTCCAGATCGGCGATTTGCGCGCGCTCTCGATCCAGTCCTCGGGCACGCCCTCGGCCCGCGCGGCGGCGATCACCTTGGGGTCGTTCGGGTCGAGGAAAACGTCAAGCTGCGCATCGTAAAGCTGCTTTTCGTCCGGCACCGAGGCGGCATCGGCGATCTTGTCCGCGTCATACAGCATCACGCCGATATAGCGGATGCGTCCGACGCAGGTTTCCGAACAGACCGTCGGCAGGCCGGATTCGAGCCGCGGATAGCAGAAGGTGCATTTCTCGGATTTGCCGCTTTGCCAGTTGTAGTAGACCTTCTTGTAGGGACAGCCCGAGACGCACATCCGCCAGCCGCGGCATTTTTCCTGGTCGATCAGCACCACGCCGTCTTCCTCGCGCTTGTAGATCGCGCCCGAGGGGCAGGCCGACACGCAGGCCGGGTTCAGGCAATGTTCGCACAGACGCGGCAGATACATCATGAACGTCTGTTCGTATTCGCCATACATCTCCTTCTGGATGCCCTCGAAGTTGTAATCCTTCGACCGCTTCGCGAATTCCCCGCCCAGGATTTCCTCCCAGTTCGGGCCCCATTCGATCTTTTCCATCCGTTCGCCCGAGATCAGCGAGCGCGGCTGCGCCACCGGGAAGGCCTCCATCTCGGGGGCGGATTTCAGATGGTCGTAATCGAAGGTGAAGGGTTCGTAATAATCGTCGATCTCGGGCAGGTTGGGATTGGCGAAGATATTGGCCAGGATGCGCCATTTGGCGCCCTGTTTCGGGCGGATCCCGCCGCCCGGCCCGCGTTCCCAGCCGCCGTTCCAGCGTTTCTGGTTTTCCCAATCCTTCGGATAGCCGATGCCGGGCTTGGTCTCGACGTTGTTGAACCAGGCGTATTCGACGCCGTCGCGGCTGGTCCAGACGTTCTTGCAGGTTACCGAACAGGTGTGACACCCGATGCATTTGTCGAGGTTCAGCACCATACCGATTTGCGCGCGGACTTTCATTCTGCAGCCTCCACCTTCGCGGGCCGATCAAGCCAGTCCACCTTGTCCATTTTCCTGACCACCACGAATTCGTCGCGCTGCGACCCCACGGTGCCGTAGTAGTTGAAGCCGTAGCTCAGCTGCGCATAGCCGCCGATCATATGGGTGGGTTTGACCACCGTCCGGGTCACCGAATTGTGGATACCGCCGCGCTTGCCGGTGATCTGGCTGCCCGGCGTGTTCAGGATCTTCTCCTGCGCGTGATACATGAACAGGTTGCCTTCCTTGATGCGTTGGCTGACCACGCAGCGGGCGGTCAGCGCCCCGTTGAGGTTGAAAACCTCGACCCAGTCGTTATCCACCAGCCCCGCCTTTCGCGCGTCGACCTCGGAAATCCAGACGATCGGCCCGCCACGGCTGAGCGTTTGCATGTGCAGGGTGTCGGTATAGGTCGAATGGATGCCCCATTTCTGGTGCGGCGTGATGAAGTTCAGCACCACGGTCTTCGAATCGCCGGCCAGGCCGATCGCGGGGCCCGTGGTCTTCAGATCGACCGGCGGGCGCCAGGTGACGAAACCCTCGCCAAAGACCCGCATCCATTCGTGGTCCTGATAGAGCTGCTGCCGCCCGGACAAGGTGCGCCAGGGGATCAGCTCATGCACGTTGGTGTAGCCGGCGTTATAGCTGACCTCTTCGCTCTCGATCCCCGACCATGTGGGGGACGAGATGATCTTGCGCGGTTGCGCCGCGATGTCGCGAAAGCGGATCTTTTCATCCTGCTTGGCCGCCGCCAGATGCCGGTGCTCGCGCCCGGTGATCTTTTCCAGCGCCTCCCAGGCCTTGGCCGCCACCTGACCATTGGTTTCCGGCGCCAGCATCAGGATCATCTCGGCCGCGTCGATCGCGGTATCCAGCCGCGCCAGACCCTGGGTGATGCCCTCGTCCGTCACCCGACCGTTGAGGTCTTGCAGGTGATGCACCTCCTCCTTGGTGTCCCAGGCGATGCCCTTGCCGCCGTTGCCGACCTTGGCCATCAGCGGCCCCATCGACACGAACTTGGCGCCCAGATTGGGATAATCCCGCTCCATCGCGATGTAGTTCGGCGCGGTCTGGCCGGGGATCAGCGCGCATTCGCCCTTCTTCCAGTCGGCAACCATTGGCTGCGCCAGTTCGCTGGGGGTGTCATGTTGCAGCGGATGGGCGACAATGTCGCTTTCGACGCCCAGAACCTCGGGCGCGATGTCCGAGAACCGCTTGGCAATCAGCTTGAAGATTTCCCAGTCGGTCTTGGATTCGTAGGCCGGGTCCACCGCTGCCTGCAGCGGGTGGATGAACGGGTGCATGTCCGAGGTGTTGAGGTCGTCCTTTTCATACCAGCTGGCGGTCGGCAGCACGATGTCGGAATAGACGCAAGTGGTCGACATCCGGAAGTCGAGCGTCACCAGAAGGTCCAGTTTGCCCTCGGGCGCCTTGTCGTGCCACTTCGCCTCCAGCGGTTTGCTGCGGCCCTCTTGGCCCAGATCCTTGCCTTGAATTCCGTGGTCGGTGCCCAGCAGGTGGCGCAGGAAATATTCATGCCCCTTGCCGGAGGAACCCAGCAGGTTCGAGCGCCAGACAAACAGGTTGCGCGGCCAGTTTTCCGGCGCATCCGGGTCTTCGCAGGACATCTCGAGCGTGCCGTCCTGCAGCCCCGCCGCGACATATTCGGCGGCGGTCTTGCCGGCGGCCTTGGCGGCGCGACCAACCTCCAGCGGGTTTTGCTTGAGCTGCGGCGCCGAGGGCAGCCAGCCCATCCGCTCGGCCTGGATGTTGTAATCGATCAGGCTGCGTTTGGCCCAATCGCCGGCCGGGGCGGTGGGCGACACGATCTCACCCGCCGTCACGGTTTCATAGCGCCACTGGTTGGAATGGACATAGAACGCGCTGGTTCCGTTCATCTGGCGCGGCGGGCGCGCCCAGTCGAGCGCGAAGGCCAGCGCCGTCCAGCCGGTTTGCGGGCGCAGCTTTTCCTGACCGACATAATGCGACCAGCCGCCGCCCGACTGGCCGACACAGCCGCACATCACCAGCATGTTGATGATGCCGCGATAGGCCATGTCCATGTGATACCAGTGGTTCAGCCCGGCCCCCAGGATGACCATCGACTTGCCGTCCGTCTTCTCGGCATTGGTGGCGAATTCGCGCGCCACCGTGATGATGCGGTCGCGCGGCACGCCGGTGATCTTTTCGGCCCAGGCCGGGGTAAAGGGCACATCGGCATCGAAGGAGGTGGCGACATTGTCGCCGCCAAGCCCGCGATCAAGGCTGTAATTGGCGCAAAACAGGTCGAAGACCGTGGAGACCAGCGCCTCGCCATCCTCCAGCGCCATGCGCTTGGCCGGAACATTGCGCGTCAGCACCGCCCCGCGTTCATCGGACACGAAATGTTCATGCGCCTCGCCCCCGAAATAGGGGAAATCGACCCCCACGACCTCATCATGGTCGCCGTCGAGGATCAGCGTGTTCTTCAGTTCGATCTGCTCGTCTGCGGCCTTCTCTTCCAGATTCCACTTTCCGGATTCGCCCCAGCGAAACCCGATGGAACCGTTGGGCACCACCGGCTCGCCGCTTGCCACGTCGATCCCCACCGTCTTCCAGTCGGGATTGTTGGATTGCTTCAGGCCGCCGGCGAAATCGGCGGCGCGCAGCATCCGCCCGGGAACAAGCCGCCCGTTCTGTTCTTCCAGCTTCACCAGCAGCGGGAAGTCCGAATATTTGCGGGTGTAATCCTCGAAATACGGCACCTGCCGGTCAAGGTGATATTCGCGCAAGATCACATGGCCGAACGCCATGGCCAGCGCGGCATCGGTGCCGGCCTGCGGGTTCAGCCAGATGTCGCCGAATTTGGCGGCCTCGGAATAGTCGGGGCTGACCACCGCCGACTTGGTGCCGCGATAGCGCGACTCGGTGTAGAAATGCGCGTCCGGCGTCCGGGTCTGCGGCACGTTCGAGCCCCACAGGATCAGGAAACTGGAATTGTACCAATCGGCCGATTCCGGCACGTCGGTCTGTTCGCCCCAGGTCTGCGGCGAGGCCGGCGGCAGGTCGCAATACCAGTCGTAGAACGACATGCAGGTGCCACCCATCAGCGACAGATAGCGCGAGCCGGCGGCGTAAGAGACCATCGACATCGCCGGGATCGGCGAAAAGCCGAACACCCGGTCGGGGCCATAGGTCTTGGTGGTATAGGCATTGGCCGCGGCGACGATCTCGGTCACCTCGTCCCAATCCGCCCGCACGAAGCCGCCCTTGCCGCGGATCTTGGTGTAGCTGGCGCGCTTGAGCGGATCGGCCTGGATCTCGGCCCAGGCCGCGACCGGGGACAGCCGGGTGCGTGCCTCGCGCCACAGCCGCATCAGGCGACCGCGCACCAGCGGGGTCTTCACCCGGTTGGCCGAATAAAGATACCAGCTGTAGCTTGCCCCGCGCTGGCAGCCGCGCGGTTCGTGGTTCGGCATGTCGGGGCGGGTGCGCGGATAATCGGTCTGCTGGGTTTCCCAGGTGACGATGCCGGATTTGACGTAGATCTTCCACGAGCAGGACCCGGTGCAGTTCACCCCATGGGTCGAGCGCACGATCTTGTCGTGACGCCAGCGGTTGCGATAGACGTCCTCCCAGTCGCGGTTTTCGATCGTCGTCTGACCATGCCCCCCGGCGAATGTATCCTTGCGGACGGATTTGAAGAAATTCAGGCGGTCGAGAAGATGACTCATCTTGCTCTCCTTTCAGATCAGGCTTTGACGGAGGCGCCGGCACGATCGTGCTCGGCGGCATAAAGAAGGCCGCTGCGCCGGGTGTAGTAGGCCCAGGTCAGTGCGGCGCAGATCAGGTAGAACACCAGGAAGGCCCACAACGCCGCCGACGGTCCGCCGGTCATGGCGATCGAGCTGCCATAGGCCTTGGGGATGAAGAAGGCGCCATAGGCGGCGATGGCCGAGGTGAAGGCGATGATCGCGGCGCTCTCGCGCTCGGCCTGGCGGTGCAGGTCGGTGCCTTGCAGTTGCGGCATCAGCCGGCGCACTTCGCGCCCCATGATCACCGGGATCATCTGGAAGGTCGACGCGTTGCCGATGCCGGTCAGGAAGAACAGCGCCATGAAAGAGGCGAAGAACCCCCAGAACGCGCCGGGCTGCGTTCTGATGCCCAGAAAGAAGATCACCGAGAAGACCGCGCCACTCATCGCCACGAAGGTCCAGAAGGTGACCCGCCCGCCGCCGAAACGGTCGCTGATCCACCCGGTCCCGGCCCGGCTGAGCGCGCCGACCAAGGGGCCAAGGAAGACGAATTGCAGCGCGTTGACCTCGGGGAACATCAGCTTGGTCAGCAGCGGGAAGCCCGCCGAATAACCGATGAAGCTGCCGAAGGTGCCGGTATAGAGGATCGACATGATCCAGTTGTGCTTGCGGGTGAAGATGATCGCCTGCTCGCTGAAACTGGCCTTGGCATCGGCGATGTCGTTCATGCCCAACCATGCGGCCGCGGTGGCCACGATGATGAAGGGCACCCAGACGAAGCCGGCGTTCTGCATCCAGAGTTGCCCCCCGTGCGAGATCGCCTGCGGCGCCCCGCCAAGGACGCCGAACACGCTGGTCGTGATGGCAAGCGGCACCAGGAACTGCATCACCGACACGCCCAGATTGCCCAGCCCCGCGTTCAGCGCCAGCGCGTTGCCCTTTTCAGCCTTGGGGTAGAAGAAGGCGATATTGGCCATCGAGGAGGCAAAGTTGCCGCCGCCGAAGCCGCACAGAAGCGCCAGCAACAGGAAGACGACATAGGGTGTATCGGGGCTTTGCACCGCATAGCCGATCCCCAGCGCCGGGACCAACAGCGAGGCAGTGGACAGCGTCGTCCACAGGCGGCCGCCGAAGATCGGCACCATGAAGCTGTAGAAGATCCGCAGCGTCGCCCCCGACAGGCCCGGCAGCGCCGCCAGCCAGAACAATTGCCCCTCGGTGAAGGAGAAGCCGATCGCTGGCAGCCGTGCGACGACGACCGACCACACCATCCAGACACAGAAGGCCAGCAACAGCGCCGGGATCGAGATCCACAAGTTGCGCCGCGCAATGCGTTGGCCCTTTTCCTTCCAGAACGTCGCGTCCTCGGGATCCCAGGTCTCCAGCGTATGCGTCGAGGTCACGCCCTCGGGCAGCGGCACGCCCTGCATCTCGGGCAGTTGCGGCAGCGCGTCCAGCACGTCGCCCTGCGCCCTGCGTTCCATCCGGCGGATCGCCAGATGCATCCACAGCAGCGAGCCAGCGACCAGCAGGAACAAGAGCGCGAAGGCCGAGGTGTAGACGCCGGTCAGATCCAGTGCCGCGCCGAAGATGATCGGCAGGAAAAATCCGCCAAGGCCGCCGATCATGCCGACAAGGCCACCAACCGCGCCGACGTGATGGGGGTAGTAGACCGGGATATGCTTGAACACCGCAGCCTTGCCGAGGCTCATGAAGAAGCCAAGCGCGAAGAGGGTGATGACGAAGGGCCAGAAATCCATCCGCGTCGAGAAGGAGATCGGTCCCTTGCTGCTGTGGATCAGGTAGTCGGTCGCCGGATAGGACAGCATGAACAGCATGATCGCCGAGAAGCCGAGGCTCCAATACATCACCGCGCGGGCGCCGAAGCGGTCCGACAGATGGCCGCCATAGGCGCGAAACAGCGAGGCCGACAGCCCGAAGGCCGCCGCCGCCATACCGGCCGTGCGGATGTCGACATGATAGACGGCGATCAGGTAATGCGGGGTCCACAGCGCGATGGCGACAAAGCCGCCGAAAACGAAGAAGTAATAGAGCGCGAAGCGCCAGACCTGCAGGTTCCTCAGCGGCGCGAATTGCTCGGCCATCGAGGGCGCCCGCGCGCCGCTTTTGCGCCGGGCGACCAGTTCGGGGTCATCCTTGGCGAAGACGAAGAACGCCACCGCCATCAGCACCAGCGCCAAAGCCCAGACATGGGCCACGCCGTGCCAGCCATAGGCGACCATCACGAAAGGCGCGACAAAGGTGGTGACCGCGGCGCCGACGTTGCCAGCCCCGAAGATGCCAAGCGCGGTGCCCTGTTTGCCCGGTCCGTACCAGCGCGACACATAGGCGACGCCGATGATGAACGAGCCACCCGCCAGGCCGATGCCGAGCGCCGCGACCAGATACATCACATAGCTCGACGCCCAGGTCAGCATCCAGGTCGCCGCCGCTGTCAGCAGCATCTGCGAGGTGAAGACGATGCGCCCGCCGTATTTCTCGGTCAGCACGCCCAGGAACAGCCGCGTCAGCGAACCGGTCAGAACCGGGGTTGCGACAAGCAGCCCGAACTCGAATTCGTTCAGCCCCAGCTCGGCCTTTATGGCGACGCCGATGATCGAGAAAATCGTCCAGACCGCGAAGCACGCGGTGAACGCGATCGTGCTTAGCGCCAGGGCGCGATTTTGTCCCCTGCTGCCAGTTCCTGCCATCCCGTGCATGGTCTACCTCCGCCTCTGCATCCGTTGGTGCGGACACAAACCAACCGACAGAGGGGATCCGATTTGACGCAGATCAAGCCACGGGCCGGGCTGCGAAAATTCGTATGCGGATTGATCTGGCGTGGTGCCTGGGCCAATCCATGTTTGCAGAAAAATACGAACCTGACAGACAATCGCTAGACCAAAGGCGACGCATGACTTATCTAATATCAAGCGATGTAGTTGAGCGTTGGGGTGATTCGTGCGTAACACCGAACTTGCCGAGATCCGGGACCTGCCGTTGTTTCGCACGATGGATGAGGACAACTTCCTTTCGCTGACGCAGGCCGCCTACGACCAGACCTTTCCCGCGCAGGTCCAGCTGATTGAAGAAGGCGGCACGGCCGACTTTCTGCATGTCGTGATGGAAGGATCGGTGGAGCTGTTCGCCACCTGGCAGGGCCACGAGACGACGATGGCGGTGGTCAACCCGATCTCGACCTTCATCCTTGCCGCCTGCATCCAGGACGCGCCCTACCTCATGTCCGCGCGCACCTTGGGGCGGACCCGGGTCGTCATGGTGCCCAGCGTCGATCTGCGCACGATCTTCCTGAACGATCCGAACTTCGCCCTGGCCACGATCACCGAACTTGCCGCGTGCTATCGCAGCGTCGTGCGCCACACCAAGAACCTGAAGCTGCGCACCGCACGTGAACGGCTGGCGGCCTATATCCTTCGTCAGGTCAGATCCCGGGGCAATGGCGCGGGCTTTACCTTGCCGGTGGAGAAGCGGTTGCTTGCCTCCTATCTGGGCGTGACACCCGAAAGCCTGTCGAGGCTGATGAAATCGCTTCAGGATTGCGGGGTGCATATTGAAGGCCAGCGCATCACGCTGACCGATCCGGCGCTTCTGGCCGAGGTAGCGAAACCCGACGCGCTTCTGGATGGCCCCGATCCGGCGGGCCCGTCGATCGGGCTCGGCCTGCCGGATTGCGATCTCGGGACAGCGCAGCCCGACGCGCGGCGCGCAGTGCGCGAAACCCCCTAGAGCGGCCGGTCAGCCTGTCGCCCTCGGCAGGCACCGGAATGTTCCAGAACCCGCGCCCCATCCGCACGCCCGCCAGCTGGCCCAATTTTGCGCTGCTGATGACACCCCTCGTGCTGGCCGGGGGCTAAACGAGAGGGGGCCTCGCGGATGGTCCCGGCGGCAGTCTTCGGGAAGGCTGAAGGAACGTCGCACAGGGTTAATTGCAGTAAAAGGGTCTCTCAAATCTCGATTTGACGAACACTTTTTATGTAAAATTAACCATCGTCACGTTTATTATCAAAGACTTGCCAGATTCTCATTGAGAAATACTTTTCCAAACGTCTACCCGCTTCTTCCAACCCTTCCCGAACCCTAATGACCCGAGCGAGCAGGTGTCGTGCAGAGTCGCTCCGCGCCGACGAAATCCGGCCCTGGGACAGCGTGAAAACAGATACGAGATGACCCAGAACTGGGCCGCTGGAGGCTTGCTGCAGGTTAAGAGAAATCCGTGCCAAAATCGGTTAGTTTTCTCTTAATACGGAGAGAACGCGATTTTTGCAGGTTAAGAGAAATCCGGACACGGACAACACGCCAGGCAGCGATGCCTCGGGCGGGTCTTCGCCATCTCGATCACTTCGATGCGGTTTTGACCAGCACGACGGCCTAGGTGACGTCGGCGCTGCGCCACTGCGGCAGAGGCTTCAGATGCGCCCGTCGGCCTGAATGGCAGCACCCCGCTGCTTGTAGCGCCGGCCAACCAGCGTGTCGCCAAAACGCCGGTCGTCTTCAATCGCCGCAAAGTCGCGGCGCCTGCGCGCGCGGGATCTACGACTGCGTCCGTTGACCGCCGTTGGTCCGCGGACAATGGGCGCGAAGACTGCGGTGGACATGATCTTCGTCGGCAAGAACCGGGCCTAGAATCGCGTTCGCCAAAGTCTCTCAGACCATCTGCGCACCATTGGCTCACCCCAGAAAATGAGCGGCCATTACCGCTTCGAGCCGGTCGCCTGCACCCCGGCCTCCGGCTGGGAGAAGGGGCAGATCGGCGTGATCCGATGGCGGTTATTTGTGCCGAGGCCGAAGTTCAGGATCTATGCCGAGCTCAACGCCTGGCTGCGGGACTGCTGCATCGCCTGTCCTACCTCGCGCCCCTGTTCTCCATGCTCCTCGTCTTCGGTCTGACCCGGATGAGATGGAGCATCATCGCGGCGGCAACTTTGATTGTCCTTGGCGCCGCGATTGCCTTAGCCGCTTGCCGGCAAGCGCCGGGTCACCCCCCGGACACGCCCGCTTCGGCGAAGGTCGCCATGCCGTCATGGGCCGCCAGCGCCGCGCGCAGCACCCCCAGCGCCACCGCCGCGCCCGAGCCCTCGCCCAGCCGCATCCCGAGGTCGAGCACCGCTTTCTTGTCAAGGATGCCAAGCAGCCGCCGGTGCCCCGGCTCGGCGCTGGCGTGGCCGACAAGGCAGTGATCGAGCGCACCCGCATCCAGCGCATGCAGCACCGCCGCCGCCGCGGTGCAGATAAAGCCGTCAAGGATCACCGGAATCCGCGCCGCCCGCGCCGCCAGAACCGCACCGCAGATTGCCGCCTGCTCGCGCCCGCCGAAGGCCGCCAGAACCGCCAGCGGATCGGCCAGCACCGCTGCGTGCCGCGCGATGCCCGTCTCGATCACCCGCGCCTTGAGGGACACCCCGTCGCTGTCCGAACCCGTCCCCGGCCCGACCCATTCGGCCGCCGTGCCGCCGAACAGCGCCCGCGTCAGCGCCGCCGCGACGGTCGAGTTGCCAATCCCCATCTCCCCCAGGATCAGCACGTCGGCCCCGGGGTCGACGGCCTCAGCCCCGCGCGCCATCGCATCGAGAACCTCGGCCTCACGCATCGCCGGACCCGTGCTGAAATCGGCGGTCGGGCGATCGAGATCAAGCGCGATCACCGTCAGATCAGCGCCGGAAGCGCGGCAAAGCTGGTTGATTGCGGCGCCCCCGGCCTGGAAATTCGCCACCATCTGAACCGTCACCTCCTGCGGGAACGGGTTCACCCCCTGGGCGCAGATCCCGTGGTTGCCGGCAAAGACCAAGGCCTGAGCCCGGGCGATCCGGGGCCGCTCGACCCCGCGCCAGCCGGCCATGAACACCGCCAAGTCTTCCAGCCGTCCCAGCGATCCCGGCGGCTTGGTCAGGCTGTCCTGACGCGCGCGGGCGGCCTTGGCGGCGCTGGCATCGGCTTCGGACAGCGCCGCGATGCGGTTGCGCAGATCGGCGAAGGAGGTGGCGGGGAAAAGCGGTTGGATCATGTCAATTCACCTTCATGGGCAAGCCCGCGACGACAAGGTCACCTCGTCGTCGATCCGGGCAATGGGTTGATGGAGGGAGGGAGCTGGCCCGCGGCATCGCGATAAGCCCGGGCCAACACGGAAGTTGCAGATAGCAACTCAGTCTTGGCTCAGCCGAGATGCGAGGAAAGAAACGTCCCGTCTTCGATGGCGTCCTGATCCCGCTTCAGCCGGGACAGCAACGGCGCGTCTCGATGATGTTCCTGCCAGCGGTCGAAATGGATCAAATCGCCGATTGGCAGACGCGGCCTCCAGCCGCATTCCTCCAGCTCGGGCCGATCATGGAAGCGCTTCACATGCCCGATGCAAAGATAGGCGACCGGGACAATATTCCTGGGGATGCCAAGCAGCCTGCGCAGGGCCGCATTGTCCACGATCGAAACCCAGCCCAGACCCAACCCTTCCGCGCGCGCCGCAAGCCAGAGATTCTGAACCGCACAGACAGAGCTGAAAAGATCCATGAAAGGAATATGGGTGCGCCCGATGACCACCGGGCCCGCCCGTTCGCGATCGCAGGTCACGCAGATATTGAGCGGAGATTCAAGAATGCCCTCCAGTTTGAGAGAGCGGTAGACAGCCCGCTTGCTCTCCTCGAACATCATTGCGGCTTCGGCATTCGCCCTCTCGAACAGCCCGTGCACCTGTTCCTTCACGCTTCGCTCGCGGATCAGGATGAAATCCCACGGCTGCATGAACCCGACAGAGGGGGCATGGTGGGCCATCAGCAAAATCCTGGACAGCCGCGCCGGAGAAACCGGATCGGGCAGAAACTCGCCCCGAACATCTCGGCGGCTCAGGATCGTGCGGTAGACGGCTTCTCGGGCGGTGGATTGCAAAGCATCCACCCGCCCCGATCGGGGTTGGGTAATATCCATCTGTTTTCCCCTTCGATGGATCGTGACCACCGCATTCCAGACGGTCGCCTATCCCATTCGGCCGGTCTTCTGACTTGGGTTCGTCTCCTTCCGGACGCCTTCCCGGCTATGAAAGCCAGTGGCTGATGTCCGGCGGATCACCCTTACAGCGTTGGGCACGTCACGGGGTTTCACCGTGTTCCCGATTCTCCCGCCAAGGCGGGCACCGAATGGTGCCGCGAGCCTAGGTAGACAATCTGCCGGGCACAACAGCATTTTGCGGCCGGTTGCGCGCGGATGGGGCGTGGCGCCGAAAGGCCGCCATTGCGCAGCGCGCGGGTTTCGGATTGTCGTGGTCCAGGACCAGCCCTGTCGGCGCAACCGCGGCCCCGCAACCGCAAGAAGCCTGAGACCTGATGACCAATCTGACGGCGGACACGACCTGTGATGTTCTGATCGCCGGGGGCGGCGTGGCGGCGCTATGTGCCGCGATCTCGGCGCGCGAGGCCGGCGTGTCGGTCATCGTGGCGGAAAAGGCCCCGCGCGACATGCGCGGCGGCAACACGAGGCATTCAAGAAACCTTCGCGTCGCACATGGTGAGGCATCGGTGCTGTCCCCCGGCGCCTATGGTGCAGAGGAATATTCCGCGGATCTGGTGCGGGTTGCCGGTGGCGCGGGGGACGAAACGCTGATCCGCGCGCTGGTGCGCGGGTCCGAGACGGTGACCGACTGGTTGTCGGCGCGTGGTGTCGTTTTCGAGCCGTTCAGCCGAGGCCGCATTCCCTGGTCACGCAAGACCGCCTTCCTGCTGGGCGGCGGGAAATCCATGCTGAACGCGCTCTACGCCGCAGCCGAACGTCGTGGTGTCACCCTGCGATATGGGGCATCCGTCACCGAGCTGACCGGCGACGGGGTGGCCAGGATCGTCTGTGGTGCCGCCTTCGAAACCATCGCGGCGAAAGCGGTGATCGCCTGTAGCGGCGGATACCAGGCAAACGCGCAGTGGTTGCGACGCGAACGCGGCGCCGGGACGGGCGGGCTGGTGAACCGTGGCACGCCGTTTGCCGAAGGCGAGGTGCTGCAATCGCTGCTGAAGCTGGGCGCTCAATCGGCAGGCGTTGCCGGGGCCTGTCATCTGGTGGCCGTCGACGCGCGCTCGCCCCGGCATGATGGCGGGATCGTGACGCGGGCTAGGAATATCCCGTTCGGGATGGTCGTCGATCGCAGCGGGCGGCGCTTTCACGACGAAGGGGCTGACCCCGGACCACGCCATTACGCGACCTGGGGACAGCTGATCGCCGAACGCCCCGGTCAAAAAGCGATCCTGATCCTCGATGATGTAGCGATGCGCGGACGCTTCCCGGCGCCGTTCCCGGCGTGGAAGGCCGAGACGCTGGAAGACCTGGCAGCCTTGTTGGATATGAAGCCGGACATTCTGAAACACTCTGCCCAAGAGTTCGGGCATCTTGGAAGTCCGCCCTACTGGGCGCAGCCGCTCTGCCCCGGTGTGACGTTCACGTGCCACGGGGTAAGGATCGACGCCCAGGCCCGTGTGACCCTGCGCGACGGACGCCCTTGCGAGCACCTGTTTGCCGCGGGGATGATCATGGCCCCGAACCTCCTTGGCACCGGCTATCTGTCCGGCGTCGGGGTCACCATCGGCGCGGTGTTCGGCAGGATCGCGGGGGAAAGTGCGGCCCGTCACGCGCTTGTCCGGCCCCCGACAGGGGCATGGGCCCCGCGCTAGGGTTTGGGTTCTCGTTGGTGCTGCGCCTCGACGACCAGCGCGGACAATCTGAAGGCGCCATGAACCATCTTGGAATAGGGCAGCAGGACGAAGAATGTCAGAACGCTGCCCAGATGAACGGCCAGAAACCACGGCGCCAGCCGGGTGCCGGATGTCCCCCACAGCGCAAACCCGCTGGTGGCAATCAGCAAGAGCAGCAAGGCGAAGGCAAGTTCGCCGCTCCAGATCCGCGCATCGCCAAGGCCCCGGTCCGCACGCAGCTTGAGCAGCACCAACCCTGCGGCGCCGACCGCAAGAAGGACGCCCCCCACAGCCCCAAGCAACTTCGGCGGGCTGGCCAGACCATAGGGCGCGGGCAGGTGCATCGCATAGTGCATGATCGTCCCGGCGGCGGTGGCCGCGAAGCAAAGAAGGAAACCGACAACCGTCGCCCAGTGCAGCTTGCGGCGAAAGTCTGAATACCGGCCCTGGTCTTCAAAATTGCAGCCTTGGCCCTGCCCGCCCGAAAGGTTGTCCAGCCGCATCCCACGGATGAGCGCGGTCCTGACGTGCCCAAGGCGCACCGGACCGGCGCCAACATCGCGGAAATAGCGATGGAGTCCGCCAATCACCAGCGCGATGGGCGCCAGGAACGCCGGCACGAAGACCGTCACCATCATGGCATGCGACATGTAGCGATAGATGTCGTTGCCGCCCGCATGTGGCTGGGTTCGGCTCAGCAACAAGATCACCGCGATACCAAGGGCAAGAACCAGACCGACGAAAAGCCCTCGGGTCTGAAACAGCCGCATATGGCGTCTGAGCCAGATCAACCTGTCCCAGCTATCGCTGCGCACCTCGGCCAATATTGCCGGCAGGTTCACCCCGAACGCGTGCGGCGGCGCATATTGGCAGGAATAATAGCAGCCCCGGCAATTGTGGCAGAGACTGGCAAGCTGGGTCAGGTCTGCGCTCAACAAGGACTGCATGCGCCCGGCCGCCGGAAAGACATCGCAATAGCCGTCGCAATACTTGCAGGCGCGGCAAAGAGTTAGCTGTCGGCGAAGCTCTCGTTGCCTGTCTTCCGGCGCGCTCATGCGGTTTCATCCGTCTCCAACTGCCACAGCCCGGATGGTGACGATCGGCCGGTCATCCGTCCTTTGCATTCGGCCCGAAGCGCATCCTGCCCCTGGCAGGGGGCCCAATGCGCGACGGCCCGTCTTGCCCGGCCTCCTGTCTGGGCGCACTGACCTCATTGGTCAACTTGTTCTGGTCGCCGATCAGTGCCGCATGAACGCCCCGAAGCGCGGCCAGCCCATCATTGGGACCAATTCAAACGGAGCGGGCGGGTCCGTCGAGACGACGACGCTGATCGATCAAGCTCCAGACCGACGCGCCGATGAGGAACGTCATGCCGATGATGATCAGTGCCGTCCCCGCCTCCTTCGAGCCGGCCACCACATGCGGCAGCAAGACGCCGACCCAGGCCAGCGCGCCGCCGATCAGCCCGCTCCAGAACGCAGGATAGCGCGCGGCGCTGCCCGCAAGAGCCCGTCCCTGAATGCGCAGGTTCCAGACGACCCACAGCACCGAGATCGTCATCAGCGGAAGCAGCACGAAGACATTCAGAAGCGAGTGAAACGCGCTAAAGCCCAGGGTGGCCGCCAAGGCGGCAAGCACGGGCCCCGCGCCCAGGCAGCAGGCGCTGACGAACAAAGACCCAAAAAGGCCAAAGGATTGACGTTTGGAAGTCATTGGATTGCCTCTCAAGGGATTATTCTTGCCGATTGACGATTGAACTCAGCCAGCGCAACAGCTGAGCTTGGCCACATCCTTGTCGAAGGTCTGGGCGGCAAGTTTCAGCCCCTCTACCGTGGTCAGATAGGGAAAGATGGTGTCGCCAAGCGCCTTGGTGGTCATGCCCATCTTCAGCGCCATCGCCAGGGTCTGGATCGCATCGGCCCCTTCGGGTGCCACGATCTGCCCGCCAAGCAGGCGGTCGGTCTTGGCATCGGCCACCAGCTTGATCAGCCCGCGGGTGTCACGCGCCGCCAGGGCCCGGGGCACATTGTCCAGCCCGATGACGCTGGTCTTGACCTCGTGCCCGGCCTCGATCGCCTGCGTTTCGCTAAGGCCGACACCGGCCACCTGCGGATCGCTGAACACGACCCAGGGCATCGCGGAATTGTCATAGCGCATCGCCGCCAGATCGAAGGCATTGTTGACCGCGATCTTGGCGCCATAGGCGGCCATGTAGACGAACTGGTCTCGGTCGGTCACGTCCCCGGCGGCATAGATGCCCGCCCGCGTCGTCGCCATGTCCAGCCCGACCCGGATTGCGCCCCGCGCATCGGTCTCGACGCCAAGATCGGCAAGCCCCAGGCCATCGGTATTCGCCACCCGGCCCGTGGTCGCGACCAGACGCGCGGCCGTCAGCGTGACCGGCTTGCCGTCACGTTCGATCGTAAGCGCAACGCCGGTGCCGGCGCGCGCGACATCCCGGTAGCTCAGCCCGGTTTCCACATCGATCCCCTCGGCGCGCAGCGCGTCCGTCAGGGCCTGCGCGACCTCTGGCTCGGCGCCGGGCAAAAGCCGCGAGCGCGTGACCAGCGTCACCTTCACCCCCAGCCGCGACGCCATCTGCGCCAATTCCACGCCGACATAGCCGCCACCAAGCACGATGAGGCTTTCAGGCCGCTCGGGCAGCGTCAGAAGTGCGGTCGAATCCAGCACTTCGACGGAGTCGATGCCGGCGATCCCGGGCATCTGAGGGCGCGAGCCGGTGGCGATGATGATCCGTTCGGCGGAAAACTTGCGACCACCGACCTCGACGCCACCCTCGACCAGCCGGGCAGCGCCGTCGTCGACGTAATCGACGGCATCGTATTCGGGCAGCAGATCGGCATATTTTTTCTGCCGCATCTCATCGACCAGCGCGGTCGTTCCCCGCACCACGGCGGCCCAGTCGACCCGGTGCTCACAGGGTTCGATCCCCGGGAAACGCCCGGCCGAGGTGCCGCCATGCGCGGCCTCGGCCGATCGGATCATCGCCTTGGACGGCACGCAGCCGACATTGACGCAGGTGCCGCCGATGGTGCCATGGCCGATCAACGCCACGCGCTTGCCTGCCTCGGCCGCCGTGATCGAGGCGGAAAACCCGGCCGAGCCGGCGCCGACCACGATCAGGTCATAGGTGCCCTCGCGGCCGCTTTCACAACAATCTTTCATCTCGAAACTCCACTCGGAATTGGACGCCGGCGGTCCGCCGGGTCGGGAGGTAGAACACCAGGGCAGCGTCGGGATTCGGCGTCGCGATGGCGGTCAGGTCCTGGAACGGGCCATCGATGGAACCGCCGCTGGTTGTTGGCGACCCCTTTGCGCGTGGCGCGCCGGTTCGCACGGCGCGTCGTGGATTGGCCAGGGTCAGCCCGGCCCGTGCGCGGTTGCCGTCCGGCGCGCGCGGCGCCGCCGGTATCCACGCAACAGCACCATCGCGGCAAGCGCCGCCACCATGGTGGCGATGCCGCCGAAACCGGTCAGCCAGCCGCCAAGCCCGCCAAGGATGCCCGCCAGCAGGATGCCGCCGCCGCCGCAACAGATCACCACGACCGGCGTGGCTATGGCAAAGGCGATCAGCCCGCCCATTGTGTCGTCGCGCATTGGTCCGCTCCAGCTCTTATTTGTTGGCCGGCACCAGCTTGGCCGGGTAACCGTTGGCCTCGACCGCCTGGACGATCTTGGCGCCATCGGCATGCTGGTCGTCGAAGGAGACGACGAACAGCCCTTCACCCGACGCCGGACCCGCCTGGAATTTCAGCACCTTGACCGACGGAACCTTGGTCATCGAATTGCGCACGATGAGCGGGCAAGAGGGGCAATCCATCCCCGTGACCTTCACATCGACTTTCTGTTCCGCGGCCAGCACGGCGGAAGCCGAGGCCAGGAATGCGCCAGCGACCATGGGAAGCAGGAATTTTTTCATCTCCAGGATCCTTTCAGGAATTCATCAGATAGGGGGTGAGATAGGGAAACACCGTCGCCAGCGCGACGATCGCCGCGCCGAACCAGAGGAGCGAGCGCATCAGGGTCCGGTTCATCGGCCGCGCGCAGGAGCCATCCGCGCAGGCTTCGGCCGACACCGGACGATAGGCCTTCCAGAACCCGTAGCCCAAGGTCGCCGCCGCGAAGGCAAGGAAATACCAGTGGAACTGATAAAGTACCCCCAGCTTGCCGATGAACACACCGGTCACACCCAGACTGACCAGCGTCAGCGGCAAGATGCAGCACGAGGTCATCGCCAGCGCGCCCCCGAGTCCCAGAAGCGTTGTGGTCCAGGCGCCGCGGTTCCCCGTCGGCCCCCCGCGCGAAGTGGAGGATCTTGCCTCGGTGGTGATCTCGGTCATGAGCGAATCATCCTTGTCTCGGTGATAAGCTCAACCTAGTGTCTGTAGTTGCTACAGGCTCAAGGGGGGTTACGATGAAAGAACATCACGGAAACATGAGCAGCCTGCGGCGCTCGGATCTGGCGCGGCTGACGGGCTGCAACCTGGAAACGATCCGCTACTATGAGAAAATCGGGATCATGCCCGAACCGCCGCGAACGCCGAAGAATTATCGCACCTATGATGGCACGCATGTGGCGCGCCTGAGGTTCGTGATGCGGTCGCGCGATCTTGGCTTCAACCTTGAAGAGGTGCGCGGTTTGCTCGGTCTCGTCGACCGCCATGCCGCGACCTGTGCCGAGGTTCAGGCGATCGCATCGCGTCAGATCGAAACCATTCGCGTGAAAATCGCCGATCTGCGGCGCATCGAAGCTGTTCTAAGTGAAACGGTGTCGCATTGCTCGGGGAACGACGTGCCGGAATGCGCGGTCATCGACGCTCTGGTCGAGGCCGTTTGACATCGCACCGCGGCCTTGGCCCGCGCCGCGGGCTGGCCGGCGGCAAGGCGCGAGAAATTGAATGCCCGTGTGTTGATCAGCCGGCGCGAACCCCCTAATTGCCCGCTGAACCGGGTGATCAGCTCCCCCTTCGATGCGAGAACCAGCCAGGCTTTCCGCGGCCCCAGCCAAACGCGAACTGGACAGCTCCCTCACCGGCCGCTAGCAGCCCTATTCCGATCGTCACGCGCCGTGACGGAACGCCATGAACCGAGGTAAATCCGCCCGTGCTCGACCAGATCGCGCTACGCGCCGAACTCGCAGATCACTACGATCTTTCCCCTTCCCTCAAGACCGCCGAAGCCACTGCCGACATCTACGCCCGCATGAGCCGGGTGGTTTCCCCGCCGGACTGGGCGATGTTCGCGCCCTATGTGGTGGCGATCAACCGGCTGAAGGCGGAACGAAACGCGGTGATCCTTGCCCACAATTACATGACGCCCGAGATCTATCACGGCGTCGCGGATGTCGTGGGCGACAGCCTGCAACTCGCCATCGAGGCGATCGAGGTCAAGGCCGATGTGATCGTCCAGTGCGGCGTGCATTTCATGGCCGAGACCGCCAAGATCCTGAACCCTGGCAAGATTGTGCTGATCCCCGACAGCGAGGCCGGCTGTTCGCTTGCCGAAAGCATCACCGCCGAAGGCATCGCCGAAATGCGTGCGAAATATCCGGGCGCGCCGGTCGTCAGCTATGTGAATACCACCGCCGAGGTGAAGGCCGCCTCGGACATTTGCTGCACCTCGTCCAATGCCGCGCGGATCGTCGCCGCGCAAAAGGGCGACACCGTCATCATGACGCCAGACAAATATCTGGCCCGTAACGTCGCCCGGCAGGTGCCGGAGAAGCGCATCGTCTGGTGGGACGGGGCCTGCATCGTCCACGAACGCTTCACCGCGCAAGAGCTGCGCGAATTTCGCGAATGGAACCCGGGCACGCGCATCATCGCGCATCCCGAATGCCCCCCCGAAGTGGTCGCCGAGGCGGATTTCTCGGGCTCGACCAGCGACATCATCGCCTATGTCCAGCGCGAGCGCCCCGGCAAGGCGATGCTGGTGACAGAATGTTCCATGGCGGCGAACATCTCGGACGAACTGCCCGAGGTAGATTTCATCGGCCCCTGCAACATGTGCCCCTACATGAAGAAGATCACGCTGGAAAAGATCCTCTGGTCGTTGCATTCGATGCAAGGCGTGGTCGAGGTCGATCCCGCCGTCGCGGGCCGGGCGCGTCTGGCGGTGCAGCGCATGATCGACCTCTCGCGCCAGCTGGCCGGATAAGCCCGATGCAGGTGATCGACACCCCTTGCGTCGTGATCGTCGGGGCGGGGCTGGGGGCGATCTATGCCGCGCTAAACCTTGCGCCGCGCCCGGTGCTGATGATCTCACCCGAGCCGCTTGGCGAGGGGGCAAGCTCCGCCTGGGCGCAAGGCGGGATCGCCGCCGCGATGGACCCGCGCGACAGCGCCGCGGCCCATGCCCGCGACACCATCATCGCGGGCGCGGGCGCGGTCGATCCCGAGGTGGCCAGAAGCGTCACGGCGGAAGCGCGGGCGCATATCCTGGAACTCACCGGCCTTGGCACGCCCTTCGACCGGACGGCGACCGACGATTACCTGCTTTCGCGCGAAGCCGCCCATTCCTTTGCCCGCGTCGTCCGGGTCCGCGGCGATCAGGCCGGGGCCGAAATCATGCGCAGCCTGATCGCGCAGCTTCGGCGCGCGGCGCATGTCCAGGTGCTGGAGGGCGTGATGGCCACCGCCCTGCGGGTCGAACAGGGCGCGGTGACGGGTGTCGAGGTGGCGCGCTGCGGCGACGGCCTGTCGGCCCCCTGCCTGATCCGCGGCGCGGCCTGCCTGCTGGCGGGCGGCGGCTCGGGCGGGCTTTATGCGTTGACGACCAATCCGCCGCGCATCAGGGGCCAGGTCATCGGCATGGCCGCGCGCGCTGGCGCCGTGATTGCGGATGCCGAGTTCGTCCAGTTCCATCCCACCGCCATCGCCTGCGGCAGCGACCCGGCCCCGCTGGCCACCGAGGCGCTGCGCGGTGAAGGCGCCATTCTGGTCAACCGGCAGGGCGAACGCTTCATGCGCGATCTGCATCCCGACGCCGAACTTGCGCCGCGTGACATCGTCGCCCGGGCGATCTATGCGCAGACCCAGGCGGGGGGCGCGCCCGCCCTCGACACCCGCGCGGCGCTGGGGGCCAGGCTTCTGTCGGACTTCCCGGCGGTGGCCCGGGCCTGCCGGATCGCCGGGCTGGACCCACTTCGCGATCCGATCCCGGTGGCCGCCGCCGCGCATTACCACATGGGCGGCATCGCCACCGATGCCGGGGGGCTGACCTCGCTTCCCGGCCTCTGGGCCTGCGGCGAGGCGGCCTCGACCGGGTTGCATGGCGCGAACCGGCTGGCCTCCAACGGGTTGCTCGAAGCCTTGGTCTACGCCCGCCGCGCGGCCCGCGAAATCGACCGCGCCCTTGGCACGCGGCGCGGCGCGGCGCCCGCAGCCACCCTTCCCGAACTGCCTGCCGCCCCGGCGCCCGAACCCGCGCTGGTGGCGCGGCTGCGCCAAAGCATGACCGACGGCGCCGGCGTCATCCGCGACGCGGCCGGCCTGCGGCGCACCCTTGACGACATCGCCGAGGTAGAGGCCGCGCAACCCAATTGCGCCGCGATGCGCAACATGACCGCGACCGCGACCCTCATTGCCGCCGCAGCCCTGAACCGAAGGGAAAGCCGGGGCGCGCATTTCCGCTCGGACTTCCCCGAACCGACCTCGCCGCAAGGACAACGCTCAGCCATGACCCTGGATGACGCGCAATCGCGGCGCACCCCCACCCGACTGGAGCCGTGATGACACAGCAAGCCCCCCTGCCCGACCTGATCCTCGAACCGCTGGTTCGTGCCGCGCTGATGGAAGACCTCGGCACCTATGGCGACATCACCACCCGCACCGTGATCCCGGCAGGCACGCAATATGCGGCCCGCCTGCGCGCGCGCGGCGCGGGCGTGGTCTCGGGCCTGCGGATTGCCGCCCTCGCCTTTCGCCTTGTCGACCCCGAGTTGCGGATCACCCCCTGCGTCACCGACGGCAGCGTCATCGCGCCCGGCGACCTGCTGATGGAGATCGAGGGCTCGGCCGCCTCGATCCTCTCGGCCGAGCGCGTCGCGCTGAACTTCGCCGGGCGGCTCAGCGGCATCGCCACCCTGACCGCCGCCTTCGTGGCCGAAGCGGCGGGCACCCCGACCCGCATCACCTGCACCCGCAAGACCACCCCGGGCCTGCGGCTCGTCGAAAAGCAGGCGGTCCTGCACGGCGGCGGTTTCAATCACCGCTTCTCGCTTTCCGATGCGATCCTGATCAAGGACAACCACATCGCCGCCGCCGGGGGCATCCGTCCGGTATTGCGCGCGGTAAAGGCCAGCGCCTCGCACATGATGCGCGCCGAGATCGAGGTTGACCGTCTCGACCAACTCGCCGAGGTGCTGGACGAGGGCGGCGCCGAGGCGGTTCTGCTCGACAACATGGACACGCCCACCCTGCGGCAGGCCGTGGCCATGACTGCGGGACGGCTGATCCTGGAAGCCTCGGGCAACATGCGGCTGGAGCGCGTGGCCGAGGTCGCCGCGACCGGGGTGGATTATATCTCGTCGGGGGCGCTGACCCATTCGGCCAGCACGCTCGACATCGGGCTGGATTTCTAGGGCGCGGCGCCGGGGAGCGGCCGGACAGCGGATCGGCGGATCAATCCACCGACAGGTGTCTGCGAGGCGATGTGCGGGCGGGCCTTTCCGGGGCCGCATCCATCTTGGCTATCCACGGATGCCCGACGCCGTTACTTTCCACCGGGGATCACACTCGGAGGACGGAGGCATCTCACATGACGTCTGACAACTCCCACGACGACACCGGGATACCAGCCAGGAAGCCGCGCGCGTCTAGCTTTCATTGGCCGCATAGCCGCCACACCTCGGCATTTGGCGACGATTGGTTCGGATTGAGGGCGGAAAGATTCGCGCGGTTCTTCGGAACGCCGAAGTTCCTGATCGGGCAGACCCTCATTGTCGGAATCTGGATCTTCGTGAACATGGTCGGCTGGACCAGGTTCGACATCTACCCTTTCATCCTTCTGAACCTGATGTTCAGCCTTCAGGCCGCCTATGCCGCCCCCCTGATACTTCTCGCGCAGACCCGTCAGGCGGACCGCGACAAGCAGCTCTCTGGCGCGGATGCCCAGCATCGCGAGGCTTTGGCATTGGCATCAGAGCAACGCCAAGCCATCGCAGCACAGCAAACCGCGCAGATTGTTGAGCTTCTGACGCAAAATACCGAGCTGACAGAGCTGACGCGCAAGCTCAGCGAACGCATCGAGGCCATGACCGCCGAGGTGCATGGCAAGATCGTCCTCGGAGGTGCGGCACCTCCTGGCGGCGAATAGAGGCCCCCATCAGGGCCGGCGACAGGCCTTGTTCCGACGCAATGGGGAAAGCGGCATTCATGCGGTCGTCGCTGGCCTTGGCCGATCGGATTTCCACTCAGGCAATAAGCGGTTGTGCAAGGATCCACAGGCCAAAGCCGAACAGCCCCGCGCCCAGGGCTTTCGAGATCACCGCGCTGCGGGGCATGACCTTTTCGGCCAGGACATAGGCCGTGATTGCAACGATCCAGGCGGTATTCATCACGCCGACGGCGAACAGGACACCCATCAGCGCCCAGCAACAGCCGACGCAATAGGCGCCATGGCTCAGCCCCATGCGCAGCGCGCCGCGCGGGCCGTCCTGCCAGCGGGTCAGCAGAAAGCTCATCGGTGACTGGCAAAGCCGCAGGCACGACTGCTTCAACGGGCTGAACTGATAAAGACCCGCGCCGATCAGCAGGGCGCCCGAGACCGGCGCCGCCGATGTCATCACCATCGGCGACATCAGCGCAAGACCGGTCAGGACCGCCTGCAGCCCGGCGGCGCCGAGGCTGAACACCATCCAGACGATCACATATCCGGCCGAAAAGGCCGCGACCGGACGCCAGCCGGAGCCCGTCGCCCGGTCGCCCGCCTGCATCCGCGCATAGGCGACGATCATCGGTGCGGCGGTCGGCAGCATCATCGCGGCCATCATGACCGCCCACATCACGAAAAGACCCAGCACCATCCCCGGCGAAATCAGATGCGGCGCAATCATCATCGACGCCATGCCGGGGATACGGGACATGTCGCCGATCATCAGACCGAGCCAGCCCCAGGAGCCGAGCATCACCAGGCCAGGTGCCGCGATCAACAGCAACAGCCGGGCCAGCCGCAGGCGGTCAGGCCGCCCCGGCAGCGCCCCGGCGGTTCGCGTCATGGCCGGTCCGAATAGGCGAAGGGCGAAAAGACGCCGGTCTTGTCGGTAAGCGACCACGACATGCCATGATCCGAATAGGTCAGATGGCTGCTTTTCGCCACGGTCCCCGGAAAGCCGGGCGCGATGCACAGCGGATGACCCTGCACCGTGACCGGCCCGTCACCCTGACCAACGATCGGCTCGATCTCGACCTCGGCGATTTTTGGGATTTCCAGCCGGTGCCGGCCACCCTCGACCGTGAACTTGATCGGCACGGTCCGCACCCCGGCAATGGCCCCGATATGGCCCGCCAGCCGCGCCGGGTGGCCGCCCGCCTGACCGCCGAAAATCTGCATCAGGGCGGCGTTTTGCGCGGCGTCGGCGCGGTCATCGACATAGACCGCCACGGTCCAGGGCGTGGTCGCCATCGGGCCATCGGAATGAACCGCCAGCGCGACGTTCAGGCCCGACAGAGAGACGCCCTCATGCTCTCCCTTCTCGATATGCCAGCCCACGAGCGCGGTGCAGTCGTCCTGCGTCGGCGGGCTCAGGAACAGGCAGGGGCAGGCAGAATTGCAATTGCAGCTTTCGAAATAGGTTCCGGCAAGCGACCAGGACATCGGAAAATTCCTTCTCTGGGGATGTGAACTGTCGCCAAGCCTAGGGGCTCGTCGACATCGCCGCTTGTCGCCGGCATGGTGAATACCTTTGGATTACATCATTTTTCGGTCACGGTAGGGATGGGAGGTTGCGATGATCTACACATTCGGCCCGTTCACAGCCAATTCCGACCTGTTTGAACTCCGCCGCAACGGCGTGGCGCTGACGGTCGAGCCGCTGGTGTTCAATGTCCTGCTCTGCCTGATCGAGTGCCGGGACAGGATCGTCACGCGCTCCGATCTCATTGACGCCGTCTGGCAAGGGCGGGCGGTCGCCGACACCACGATCAGCAGCCGGATATTCGCCCTGCGACAGGTGCTGGGCGACAGTGGCGCCGAACAATCCTATGTCCGCACCATCCCGCGCCGCGGCTTTCGCTTCGTCGCGAAGGTCGCCTGCCCCGAAGCCGGCCAGACCGCCGGCGCGGACAGCGGGCAGCTTGAAGGCCCGCCGCCGCAAACCGCGATGACCGAGACCCTCGTCGCGCATCCACCAAAGCTGCTCGTGCTGCCCTTCAAGGCGGCAAGCGCCCATACCGACAAATACATCTGCGACGGGCTGACCGAGGACGTGATCGGCAATCTGACCCGGTTTCGCGAGCTTCGGGTGATCGCCGGCGGCACCTCGTTCCATTTCCGCTCTAGCGACATGACGCCGATCGAGATCGCCCGGACCCTGGGCGCCGATTTCATCGTCGTCGGCCGCGCCCGCAATGAGGAGGGCCGGCTGAGGGTGACCGTCCAGCTTGTCGATGCGGCCTCCGGCATTTCGCTGTGGGTGGGACAGTATGATCGGCAGGTGTCGGATATCTTCGCGGTTCAGGACGAGATGACCCGCAGGGTCGCCACGGCCCTGGGCATTCAGGTGCAGGACACCGCGCTGTCACGCGCGCTGCACAAAAGCCCGCGCGAATTCGACGCCTACGATTGCCTGCTTCGGGCCCGGCGCTATACCAGCACGCTGGACGACACCGTCCACGCCGAGGCCCGCGACCTGCTGGAGCGGGCCATCATGCTGGACCCGACCTATGCCGAGGCGCATGCGCTGCTGGCCAATGTCTATCTTGCCGAATACCGCTTTGGTGCCAATCCGCGCCCGGCCCCGCTTGACCGGGCCCTTGCCGCCGCGCTGCAAGCAACCGAACTGGACCCGCAAAGCGCCTATGCGCGCTGCTGGCTGGCGATCACGCATTTCTTTCGCAAGGACAACGACAAGTTCCAGGCCGAGATGCGGCGCGCGCTCGACCTCAATCCCAACGACCCCGAGATATTGGCCGAGGCCGGTCACTACCTGTCGTTCATGGGCGATTATGAGCGCGGCGTCGATCTGTCCCACAGGGCGCAGCAGCTGAACCCCCTGCATCCGGGCTGGTATCATTTCAGTTTCGCGCGATACCATTACAACCTGTGCGCCTACGAAGAGGTCCTTGTCGATGTGGCGCGGATCGGCATGCCCGGCTTCTACTGGAGCCACATCCTGAACGCGGCGGCGCTGGGGCAGCTCGGGCGCAAGGACGCCGCGACCTCGCTTGCACGCATCGAAAGCCTGAAGGCGGGACTGTCGCCCGTTGAGGAGATGCAGAAATGGAACGTATCGGCGCATGATTTCGCCCATCTGCGCGAGGGGCTGCGAAAGGCCGGTCTTGAGGAATAGCCAGCCTGTCGACCCGCTGTCTGAACCGCGCGTTGGGCGGACGGGTGATGACTTGCCGCGCGGCGCGAAGGGTCGCCCTATGCGTCGAAGCCCAGAAACCGCGTGACATCCGCGACAGGGCGGCGGCGGGAGACCACCGCATTCGCCACGAAATCCTCGTCTGGCCAGCCAAGCGCGACGCAGGTCAGAATGACCTGATCCTCGGGGATATCCACCACCTCGCGCACCACCGGGCTTTGCATGATGCCCTGACCGTTGATGACCGCGCCAAGTCCGCGGCTCCAGGCCGCCAGGACCAGCCCATAGGTCATCGCGCCGGTATCGAAATGGGCGATCGTGTTGTTCAGAAGCGCCTTGTCGAAGCAGACCACGACCGAGACCGGGGCGTCGAACTGCCGAAACCCCCGCATGACCCAGTCTTGCCGGCGCTCGGCATCATGACGCTCGATTCCCATCGCCTCGAACAGCTGCACGGCAATCTCGATCTGGCGCTTGCGGTGTTCGCCTTCATAGGCGGCGTAATCCTCGATCTCGCGGCTGGGCGGCACGCCGCCAAGCATCCGTTCCGAATTGCCGCGCCTTATCCGTTCCAGCGGCTCGCCCGTCACCACGTGAAGATGCCAAGGCTGGGTGTTCATCGACGACGGCGCCCGGTTTGCGAGCGCGATGACCTCTTCCAGAAGGTCCCTCGGAACCGGCTCTTTGGTAAATCCGCGGATGGAGCGGCGGTCTTTCATTGCCGTGTCGATATTCATCGCAAACCCTTTGTCACTGCCCAAAGCCGTCCCGCGCGGCCCCGGGCCACCTGCCCGAACGGATTTCCCGCGGCGGGTCTGCACGACTATAGTCGATCGGGATTATGTAGCTACTGCACACGATGCTTCCTCCTGAGGATGTTTGGCCAATATGGCCGGCATGCCCAAACCCCAATTCCCATTCGCCGAGATCGTTCGCCTGACAGAGACGGAAGAGAAGGCGATCGCCTTCGCCGAAGACCTGCGCTGGCGCGGTGAGGTTGCTTGCCACCGGTGCGGATCCGTCTCGATATCGCGCCTGGCCCACCGGCCCGGGAGATACCGGTGCCACGGCTGCCGCAAGCAGTTCTCCGTGCGCACCGGAACACCGATGGAGAGCTCGCGCTTGCCCGTGTCCGTGTGGCTGCGCGGGCTCTGGCTCATTCTGTCCTCGTCGAAAGGTATCTCCTCGCTCAAGCTCGGGGAGATGCTCGGCATTCAGCAGCGCTCGGCCTGGTTTCTGGCCCACCGGGTTCGCGCGATGATGTCGTGGGCCGTCCGCGCCCCGATCTCTGGCGAGACGGTGGAGCTCGACGAGGTCTATGCCGGCGCGCCGCCGCGGCAAAGAGCCGGTGGAGGTCCGACCGGCGCGAAGCCCGGCCGCGGTCCGCGTCGACCTCTGGTGCTGACCGCCGCCGCTCGGGGTGGCGAGGCGCGCTTCAAGTTGATTGCAAGCCACTCTCGCACAGAGATCAGCGCCGCCACGAGCGCCATGATCCGATCTGCAAACACCGTCATGCGGATGCGCTGCCCGCCTATGCCTTCCTAGGCAAAGCGCGCCGCTTCGTGACCCATTCGGCCAAGGAGTTCGTGCGCAACAATACTGTCGGTCCGCAGGCGCATGTGAACACCGCCGAGAGCTGTCACGCCGATCTGCCCCGAATGGTGCTCGGGGTTCATCACTGGATCAGCCGCAAGCACCTCGACCTCTACCTCCGGGATCTCGCTTTCCGAAGATCCAGGCGCGATCGGACCGTCCTCGACAAGCTGCACGAGGCCGTCGCAGCACCGGGGCGCATTTTCTACGCCGATCTCGTCGGAATAGGGTAGATCCAGACTTCGCCTTTTGTCAATCTGGCCAATATGTTGGATATGTGCCGCACCTGTCAGAACAAGATCGTCCCGAGCCGCCGCGAGCGGCGATCGGGGTCATTGACGGGTGACGCGCCACAGCCCGCGATGAAGCAGAAAGACCGCATTCAGCGCGCCGACATCTTCGACGTCCCGGCCAATGCCGGCAAGGTCGATGCCATCAAGGGGCTCTGGGCCGACTGGCGCCGCGGTCTACTCGCGGAAGCGCTCGGCGCGCGGCGCGATCTGATGGAAGGCCGCCAGTTGCGCGAGCGCCTCTATGCGGCCGCCGAGGCGGCAGAACCATTGATCTCGGCATCGAAAGCACGTCTGGGGGCCGCGCCCCAGCAGATGGTCCGTGCCCAGGCCGTGGGCACGATCAAGAGCTGGCTCGGCAATCGCAAGAACGATGTCAGCGACGCGATCCAGGCCCAGTTCAACCCGCGCCGGTGGGGAGGGGCCGCCAGGCGCCGGTTCGCGGTGCTACCGGACAATCGGCGCGCGGAGATCGAGGCCAACCTCGCCGTGCTGCGCCATGAACTCTCGGCGATCAACGCCCAGCAACTCTGGATGGCGCCGGCCGATCTGCCGGTGATGCGCAAACTCGGGAACGACCAGCTGGTGCCGGTCTCGGCCCGGGCCCGGCATCTCGCCCGGACGATGTTCCTTGGCATCATCGCACGCCACAAATGGCCGCGCTTTGCCAAGATGGCGATGCGCATAGACAGCCGGCTGGGACACTCAAAGCTCTGGCTCGAACCCCGGGGCGCGGGTCTCTTCGCGTGGTGGCTGAATCTGAAGACGCCATCCGGCAAGGTCGCCCTGCCGGTCCGGGGCTGGGGCCGCGGCGGCGGAGCATCCGCCAGGGGCGCTTTGCGGGAAGGCATCCTCGGAAAGACGGTCAATCTCGTCGGAGACGAGGACGGGGTTCTGCGGATCATGCTCAACCGCGATGTGACCGAAGTCTTCGAGCGGAACCGGGTAGCCTACACATCCTTGATGGACGTGCTGGGGATCGACTTCGGGATCAACACGCTCCTGGCCACCAGCAAGGGTGATCTGCTCGGCCGCCACTTCAAGGAGAAGCTGCTGCCGCTTGCGAGGCGCGCGGCGCAGATCGCCGCCCGGGAGCAACAAGCCGGCCGCAAGCCCGGGGATTGTCGGGCCTACCGCGATCTCATCGCCCGCATGCGCGGGCTGATCGACACCGAGGTCAATCGCGCGCTCAACCATGCGGTGGCGCTGCACCGGCCGCGGGTCATTGCCGTGGAGAAGCTCGACTTCCGCGGCATGGGGCTCAGCCGCAAGCTGAACCGCATCTTGTCGAATTGCGGCCGCGGCGCGGTCGAGAAGAAGCTCACCGACCTGGCTGAGCACTACGGCATCGAGATCCACGAGGTCGATCCGGCCTATACCAGCCAGACATGTTCCTGCTGCGGCTACGCGGACAAGCGTCAGCGCCAGGGAGAGAAATTCCACTGCCGCCATTGCGGCAGGCGGATGCACGCAGACGTCAACGGAGCCCGGAATATCGCCCAGGCGATTGGGCAGGCGTCGGAAGAGGTGGCGATGAACGCGGGCGGATGTTCCGTACCGCGCGCCACTGCGACCGGCCGCCCACAAAGACGGAAGCGGAAAACCTCATCGCTGTCGCGGACGAGAAGCGCATCCCTGCGTCAGATCGTGCGCCGCTTCGATGAGCGTGTGGCGGATCTCAAACCGGTCTCACGACCGCGACGAGGTTCGTCGGGCACCAGGGAGAGTGCCCCTGACCCACGGCTGACCAATCCTTACTGGAAGCGGCATTCCATGCTTCTGAAAAGGAGATCAGTCGCCGGTCAGAATGTGGAATCTGCTGCCTGTGCAGTAGCTACATAATCTCCAAGTCGATGTGCGATCGAGAAGAAACCCCAGAGTGCCGCGCGCTTCCGAAATCGACCGGCCCACTGATCTGGCGCAGCGACGGCAATGGAAATCCGGCGCAGGATCAAGATTGCATGATCTCTGCCGGACGACCGGCCCGCGCAGACGCCGTGTCCAGTCTGCAAGGTCGACGTCCGACCCCGAAACAAAGGAGCTTACGATGTCCTTCAAACCCCTTCTTCTTCTGCCGCTCGTCTTCGGCCTTGCGGGCTGCCTGGAAAACAACAGCCAGCGCGGTCTGGCCGGTGCCGCTGGCGGCGCTGTGCTTTCTGGCGTGACGGGCGGAAGCCCGATCGTCGGGGCGGCTGTCGGCGGCGCCGCGGGCTATTTCTGCAAGGACCTGAACGTGCCCGGCTGCCGCAATAAATGACCCGATCGCGCCCATGAGCACGCCCGTAAGCGAAAGGCTTGCAACGATGACCGACACCGATATCCACGCAAGGCTTGTTGCCCTCGGCCAGCAGTTGTCGAAGGCCGAGAAGGCGCTGAGCAAACGCGGCTCTGACGTCGACCCAGCGCATCTGGTCACCAACCGGGAACTGCAAGACCGCTACAACGCCCTGCACCAGCAAGTCGCGCGCGAAGAGACGAGCGAAGCGGCGCATGGCGCGAGTATCAGCGATTTTGAGCATTCCGTCCGCATGTGGGTAGAGCGGCTGGATCGCGATCTGATATGACCGGCCCGCCCCTTCAATCGGCATTTACAATGCTTATTGTGCGCCGTAATCTGACGGCAATTCCAGATCGACGGAGTCGCTGATGTCCTTGGCAACGCGACCTGCTGCGGCAGCCGACAGCTTGTGGCCCGATGTCACGGTGCCGCCGATGACCGGGCACATTGCCCGCGCGGCGCAGCATGCGGTGGCGGTCTCCGGATTTGGCCCTGACAAAGGCAGATTACGATGACACCGGTGCCCCTCGACGATCCCGCCGCCCTGACCCGCTATATCGAAAGCCGGTTTCATGCCCGGCACCGGCGGGACTTGCCCGGACTGGTCGCGCTGGCGATCGAGGTCGAGGCAGAGCATTTCGGCGACCATAATGTCCCCCGGGGGCTGACCGAGGTTCTCGGCGAAATGGCCGACGACATGGAAGAGCATATGAGGACGGAAGAGCAGATCCTCTTTCCGATGATCCGCAGGGCGGTGCGGCCGGGGGCCGGGCACCCGATCCCGGAAATGCGCGCCGACCATCAGGATCATACCCGCGAGATTACCTATATCCGTGCCCTGACCAATGACTTCAAGCCACCGAAGGGCGCCGATCAGGCCTGGACCGCGCTCTACGCTGGGCTCAGGCAATTCATCGCCGAACTCCGAGAGCATATCCGGCTTGAGGACGACGTTCTGTTCCCGCAGTTCGACGCGCAGCATTGACGCGGCGGGCGGGCGCGTAAACGGGGCGGGGGCCCGAAACCCCCTGGCGGCTTGGGTCAGGCCGCATCTGTTCGGACGCGGTCGCCCTCACCCGGCCTCGGGCAGGCATACGCCGGTTTCGGTCACCACGGCGCGCATCGGAATGTCATGTGGCTGCGGGTAGATGGTGGCGATCCGGCTTGCCGCCAGCCCGATGCCATAGGCCCGCACCCCGGGTCCGGCGACCGCCAGCGTGCGGTCGAAATAACCGCCGCCATAGCCCAGCCGGTAGCAGCCCGCGTCATGGCCGACGACCGGCGAAATCAGGATGTCGGGGGTCAGCCAGTCGCCCTCGGCCGGCACTGGGATGTTCCAGAATCCGCGCTCCATCCGCGCGCCCGGCGCCCAGGCGCGGAATCGCAGCGGCGCGGCCTTTTCCACCACCAGCGGCAGCGCCGCCACCGCCCCGCGCTGGAACAGCGCCGCCAGCCAGGGCCGCAGGTCGAGCTCTGACCGGATCGGCCAATAGGCCGACACGATCTTGCCCGCCACATCGCCGATCACCCGGTCAAGATGCGCCGCGATGGCCGCCGCCGCCGCCTCGCGCACCGCCACCGGCAGGGCCGCGCGGTCCTCAAGCAGGCGGAGACGTTCGGCCTTGCGCCAGCGCGCCACGTCGCGGGCCTGCTGCGCATCGGGCTCGGCGGGCAGGCCGCCCTGGGACGGATCCAGTTCATGCCAGAAACACGGGGGCGAGGCGTAGCTGCCGCCAGACCCGCCGCCCGCAAGGCCATCGTCGTTCATTTGGTGCCTCCACTCCGCGAAGCCGCGGCCGAGGTTTGCCCCGTCCGCCTCGGCGCGCAATCCGCCGACGACCGTTTCAGAACCTTTCCCCCGGCGTCCACGATCAGGCGCAAGCGCCGGCTGGCCGAGGTGAACGTCAGCCGGTGACGGCCGGCGTCCTCATCCTGCCCCTGTTCGCAGATGCTGGTGATCGTGCCGTTTCTGAACCCCTGCATCACCTCGTCCGGCGTTAGATGCAGGCCGGGGGCGATCTCTTCCGCGCCAACCTGAATGGTGCCGTTTTCGAACCCGATCATCGCCATGCCCCCCATGTTGTCGGCCAACCCTGCCTGGGCGAACCTGCACCCATCAATAAGCATTGACAATACCCATATGACCTTGCGGTTCGCGACGAATGGCCTAGGGTCACCCTGACGCGACAAGCAGCACCGACGGCGGGGAATCGACTGGCGTGACCGACATCCGCATCAAACGCGCCTACCGCGCCGCGCGGGTGTCGGACGGGCAGCGTATTCTGGTCGACCGCCTCTGGCCGCGCGGCCTGGCCAGGGACCGGGTCCGCCTTGCAGCATGGATGAAGGATCTGGCACCCAGCGACGCGCTGCGCCGCTGGTTCGACCACGACCCCGCGAAATGGGTGGAGTTTCAGCATCGCTACGGCGCCGAGCTGGACGTGCAGCCAGAGGCGATCGACGCGCTTCTGGCGCTGGTTGACGCCGGGCCGGTGACGCTGATCTACGGCGCCAAGAACGAAGAATTCAACAACGCCAAGGCTTTGCAGGACTATCTTCTCAGGCGGATCGCGGCGTTCGACTGACCGCGCGGCCAACAGGCCCGCGCGCGGTTCAGGCGGGGACCCGCGGGAGGCGCGCATGGCACCACGACAGGATCTGCGCGGCCTCCGCCGCAAGCGGCTCTGCCATGCCCTCGGCGAATTGGTCGAAGGCGGCGGCGTTCAGGCGGTTCACGCCGGTCAGCACCGGGATGCCGCGTGCCAGCGCCTCGGCGATCAGGGCGCGAAAGCCGCGGCCCTCGGCCTCTTGCTTGCCAAACTTGTTGAGGATGAGAATGTCGACATCCTCGGAAAACCGCGCCTCGACCTGCGCCACCGCCGTTTCCAGCGCGCCCGCATCCAGCCGGCAGCCATGGGCGCCCTCGCCAAGCTGCTGGTTGATGCGGATCTCCGGCCCGTCGGGCAGAACCTGAATATCCATGTCGCAATGGCTGCGCCCGGGGCGGTCGAAATTGGTCTGAACGACGCCCGCCACCTGCAGCCCCTTGGCCATCAGTGCGACGGCGACTTCGGCCAGTATCAGGTCGGTTCGTCCGCGTTCGTCGGACATGACGGTGGCGATGCGCATGATGGCACTCCCTTTCCTGCGACCCGGATAGATCACCCCGCCGAATGCCCTGCCTTGATATATGTCAAGTAGTGCGTCATGGCAGCGAGGGACCCGCGCCGCCGGTCCATCGCCCCCTTCGCCTAGGGTTTCGGTGTCGCTTTTCCGCGCGACGACATCGCGTCGAGCAGATCCATCGGCAGCGGCAGCACGATGGTATTGGTCCGGTCCCCCGCAATATCGTGCAGCGCGCCCAGATAGCGCAGCTGCATCGCGCCGGGCGCCGTGGCCATGGTCATCGCCGCCTCGACCAGCTTCTGGGCCGCCTGCTGCTCGCCCTCGGCGTTGATGATCTTGGCGCGGCGCACCCGCTCGGCCTCGGCCTGCTTGGCGATGGCGCGGATCATGCTTTCGGAAATATCGACCTGCTTGATCTCGACCGTGCTCACCTTGATGCCCCAGGCCTCGGTCTGGCTGTCGAGGATTTCCTGGATGTCGACGTTCAGCTTGTCGCGCTCGCCCAGCATCTCGTCGAGAGAATGCTTGCCCAGCACCGAACGCAGCGTGGTCTGGGCCAGCTGGCTTGTCGCCTGCATGAAATTCTCGACCTGGATCACCGCCTTGTCGGCGTCGATGACGCGAAAGTAGAGCACCGCATTGACCTTGACCGAAACGTTGTCGCGCGAAATCACATCCTGGCTGGGCACGTCGAGGACGATGGTCCGCATCCCGACGCGCACCATCTGCTGGATATAGGGCAGCATCAGGATCAGCCCCGGCCCCTTGACGCCGGTATAGCGGCCAAGCGTGAACATCACGCCGCGCTCATATTCGCGAAACACCCGGACCGACGCGCCAAGCACCACGATCGCGAGCACGAGGATGACAAGATAGATGGTGAAATTCAGTGACATGGTTCAACTCCGCTAATCTGAATGGCGCCTCGTCAATCCGGTGCGACGCGCAAGGTAAGCCCTTCGCGTCCGGCGACGCGCAGCTGTTGCCCCGGCGTGAACGGCCCCGGCCCGATGGCGCGCCAGTGTTCGCCCATCACCTCGACCACGCCCGTCTCGCCGGTGTCGCCGTCCCATGAGATCACCGTGGCATGGGCGCCCGTCAGCGCGATGTCGCCGGTGCTGGCCGGTTGGCGCCGCGCGCGCAGCAGCATGGCCAGAGCGACCATGAACAGGCCGATGCTGAAGACACCCGCACCGATCGCGACGGGCCAGGCCAAGCGGTAGCCCGGTGTGTCGAAGGTCATCATCGCCCCCAGAACGAAGGCAATCGCCCCGCCGATGCCGAGGGCACCGAAGGCGGGCACGATGGCCTCGGCCACCATCAGCGCCAGGCCCAGCACGGTCAGCGCAAGGCCGGCAAGGTCGACCGGAATGATGGTCAGGGCGAACAACCCGATCAGCAGGCTGATCGCCCCCACCACGCCCGGCGCGACAAGGCCGGGATGCGCAATCTCGAAGATCAGACCGTAGGCACCCAGCAGCAGCAACAGGAAGGCGATATTCGGATCGGTGATCGCGGTCAGCAGCCGCGTGCGCAGGTCGGGCGGCACCGGAACCACCTCGGCGCCCGCCAGCGCGAGGGTGCGCGGCCCGCCAGGCATCTGCACGACGCGCCCGTTCAACTGGTCAAGCAATTGCGGCACGGTGCCGGCGATCATGTCGATGACATTCATCTTCAGCGCCTGATCCGAGGGCAGACTGGCCGCCTCGCGTATCGCCGTCTCGGCCCAGTCGGCATTGCGCCCGTGCAGCCGGGCGAGGCCGCGGATATAGGCCACCGCATCGTTGGTGACCTTGGCCGCCTCGGCATCGGGCGGGCGGATTTGCCTACCCTTGCCCGTCGTGTCCTTGCCCGCTGAATCTGTCGTGCCGGTCGCGCCCTTGTCGGGCGAAGATGAGGAGAAATCGCCGAACAGGCTGACCGGCGTCGCCGCCCCAAGGTTGGTGCCCGGCGCCATGGCCGCGATCTGGCAGGCATAAAGGATAAAGGTGCCCGCGCTCGCGGCCCGGGCGCCGCCCGGTGCGACATAGCCCACCACCGGAACCGGCGAGGACAGGATGGCCTGCACGATCTGACGCATCGAGCTGTCGAGCCCGCCGGGTGTGTCGATGCGCAGCACGACGATACTGGCGCCATGCTCGGCCGCGCTTTTCAGGCCGCGCTCGATATAGCCCGCGCTGACCGGGCCCACGGCACCGTCAAGATCCAGCAGATAGGCTTTGGGCGCCGCCATCGCCGCCCCGGACGCAACGATCGTCCAAAGCACGAAGCCAAGAAGCGCCAACGTCAGGCGACCCCGGGACCGTAAGGCAGCAGCGCCAGTCATTTGGCTTCACCTTTCTGTGCCACGCCCCCTATCCTGCACCTAAGTTTGATATCTGGACATGATAAAGTTTCGCTCCGGCGCGGCCCCGGGGTGCTGGAGCACCACCTGCGCCCGGATCAGAGACAGCCGATCGCGCCTTTCCCTCTTGTGATACGGCCCGGCCCGCGGGGCGCCGATGCGTGCCCGACCCAGCCGCGACCCGCCCGGCAGCGGACAGCCTTCCCCTCGCATCAGCTTCAAGGGTTGGAAACATCGAACGTTTGGATTTTAAACAACTTCTTGGCTCAAGCCCGGCCGCTCAAACTCAAATTTCACCTGTCGCCGATAGCGTTCCATGAAACCACGGGGACGGATCCATGCCGGGCTATATTTCCGAGATCGACTATTATGGCGGCGCTTCGGTCGAATGGGTTGAGATCGCCATTCCGACCGGCACCGACGTGTCCAGCTATTCGCTGGTGATGTACACTTCCAGTGGCTATGTCGATGTGTCCCTGTCCCTCGGCACGGTCCAAAGCACGGCTGGCGGGCATGATGTCTATCTGGTCAACGCAGCCACGCCTGGCTGGCCCGGCCTTGACCAAGGCGAAGGCGTTGCACTGGTCGACGATACCGGAACGGTGCAGCAGTTCCTTTCCTACAAGGGCTTTACCGTCACCGCCCAGGATGGCCCGGCCGCCGGAACGACCAGTGTCAATGCGGGGAGCGGGGCCGAGGAAGAAGGCCGGTCGCTGCAAACCGATGACGGTGGCGCCAGCTACTATGTGCAAACCGCGCCGAACCCCGGCTCGATCCCGCCCTGCTATGCCCCGGGCACATTGATCGACACTCCCGATGGTCCTCGCGCGGTGGAAACCCTGCGCCCCGGCGATCTGGTGATGACGCTGGATCATGGCCCGCAAGCCATCCGCTGGATCCACAGCGGCGATCATCCGTTGGAAGGCGCCGAAGACGATGCCAAGCCGGTGTTGATCAAGGCCGGGGCCTTGGGCCGCAACCTGCCCGCGCAGGACCTGATCGTATCTCAGCAACACCGCATTCTTGTCGGCAGGGCCGGGCATTTGCAGCAGGTCTTCGCGGACGAGGCCTTCGCGCCCGCAAAAGCCCTGACAGCTGCGCCGGGCATTCGCCACATGAAAGGCAAAGCCCAGATCACCTGGATTCATTTCGCCTGCGACCGGCACGAGGTGGTCACCGCCAATGGCTGGCTGTCGGAATCGCTCTTGCTCGGGGCAATGGTCGTGAACGGGTTGCACGCCGCTGAGCGCAAGGCCCTGACTGAAATCTTCGGACCTGCCCCGACGCCCGATGTCACATGGAACGGCCCGCCCGCGCGGCTATGCCTGAGGGTGGCCGAGGTGCGGCGGAAGCTTGCAAGGCATCTCAAGGAGAAGGGGCGGCTCCTGGCCAAGGACATCCGGAAATGGGATCGCGATCTTGCACCGACGCAATGCCAAGCCGGACCCATAGGCAAGGCCGCATCATCGGCGCGCCCCCGCCGCAAGGCCCTTCGCGTCGCATAGGGCGCGCGCGGGTCCCGACCCCTGCCCTCCGCCAGCTTCATAAGCGACCGCGACCAGCGATCCTTACCTTCTTGCCCGCCCGCCCCGGCGGTGAATTCTATCGCTCAAAACGGAAATTCCCTGCGAGAGCCGGTTGTTCAGAACGGTCTCGTTGCCGCGCAGGAACGCAAATCCCAAGATCAGGCCAGTTCCAAGATTGCCCGCCCCGATGAAGGCAAGCACGTCAACCCACCAGGCCGCGCCCAGCAAGATCGCGGCCACCGCGCCCATACCCCCGGTCAATAACGCCCCAAAGATGATCGTAAGAACCATACCCAGTTACATCCCCCCACATTGCTCACGCGTTTTCCCATGAAACGCAGCCCTTCCCCGCAGCCTTGACCTGCGCAGGCGGGCCGGAGCATTGAACTTCGGGACATTCTGAATTTCAGAATCCACTACATCCGCAACCCCGGTGAATACATCTCCGGTGCAGGGGCAGCGCGCGTGGTGCCACCTGCGGCAGGTTTTCACGACCTCTGCTTACACCCACGCAAAAGAGAACTTAGGAATCGCAATTCTTAGCTAATTCAGTCTAAAAAAGCTTTCCCTTTGGGCCTTTTCACAGCATTACCGGGAATTATGTTCCCACCGCATTCCCGGAAAATCTATATCCTTTTGGGGTATATAACGCACAATTGATTGCGCGCTGTTTCAAAAAACCGTCAGAAATAGCGCGCGCAGCGGCCAAGGGAATCCATTTTGACCGGGGACGCCGGCAAGGGGGCATTCGTAATCGGCGTTGCAGCCCCTATCGGCAAGCGAAAAACATCCAGATTATCCACGGTGTTAGCCTGGCCCCGCCAAGGCCCGCGCCTATCCGCTACCGCTTACCGAACGGGTCGGCCTTCACGAACACGCTGTTCGCGGGCGTCACGCCACGATGATAGGTGCAGAAAGTGTCATGGGCGTCCGGCGTGGTGGTGTGGATCTTGATATTAGTGATCACCTCGACCGCACCGTGATCAAGACAGGCCTGCTGTGCCGCCTTGACGATCTCCAGCAACTGGTCCAGCTCGCCATGCATCGTCGTCTCCATCGCGCCGACAACGAATGGCACATTGGCGTTTTTCACCACATCGATGGCGCGGTCGACAACTTCGTAATTGTTGCCGGTGCGCACCCGTGGGATCACCTGAAAGGCAAGATAGGTCGCATTGCCCTGCGGCTGGTCGTTTTGCATGGGTTCTTCCTTCCCGACCGAAGTGGTGGCCGGCCCGATGGCGCGGTCCGGTCCTTGTCTTACTGCGCCACGGATCCCGTCGCCATGGCGGGCGTTGGCGTCGCCGGGGAAACGTGGCCCTCATCGTCCGAACTTGACCCAGAACTGGGCGCCAACCCACGCACCCGGGCCTGGCGCTGTGCGGCATACCAAAGGTAAACCGCGAGGCTTCCGATCACGATTCCGCCGCCGACCAGCATCGCCCGCGTCGGCGCCACACCGATGCCGGCCCAGACCCAGATCGGCCCAAGGATGGTTTCAAGCAGCATCAGCAGGCTCACATTCGACGCCTGCGTGTAGCGCGAGGCCAGCGAAAGCGAGAAGAACGACACCGGCAGGACCAGCCCGCCCGACAGCGCGATGGCCCAGACATGGCCGCCTGCCATCGCCTGCGGCCCGCTCCAGGCCAGTCCCAGAAGGCCGGCCAGCAGCGCGCCAACCCCCACCGCCAGCAGGATCGGCAGCTGCTTGGTGCGACGGATGATGACGAAGCTGAGCGCAAGGCTCAGCGCCACGCCCAGCCCGGCCGCGGCCCCCAGCAGCGGATGACCCCAGACCCCGCCCGACGGCGCCCCGAACACCGCCACGCCAATGCCGGCCAGCACCGCCACGATCGTCACCCAGGTCGACCAATGCGTCCTCTCCCCCAGCAGCATCCACGACAGCAGGGCGGAAAAGACCGGCACCGTCGCGACGCTGAACAGCACCACCGGAACCGGCGCCACCGCGATGCCGGTCGCGAAGAGCACCGCGTTGCAGGTCTGGCTAAGCACGACCAGCAGGCCCGCCCCGCAGGCGATGGCGCGCAGATCGCCGCGCAGATGCCGCCGCCGAAAGACAAGCCAGGCCAGCAGCAGGGTCGCGCCCATCAGCAGCCCGCGCCAGGCAACCATCTCGGCGCCGCCCATCGCCGACCACCGCATGAACAGCGTGTCGGGGGTGATCGCCAGCGCCCCGAACAGGGCGAGGAAGATGCCGAACATGGGATGTCGTGTCATTTGCTGTTCCAAAAGCGACGGCCTAGCCAAGGCCTTACCGCCCCGCCCGCCCCATTCCAAGCACCTCCCGCGCGACAAGCCTGCAACAGGCGGCCCCCGACCCGGATTGCGCCCTCTTCTCGGCGCCGTCGCCGCCGCGCGATCGCAGGGAACCTGACGCAGGTTAGCGACGGCGCGGCGGAAGAGACGCAAGCTCTTTCCCGACCGCGGCGACGGAGGGCAAAACCCCTCGATCAATTGGGCGGCGAAGACGGACGGGCCCGGGAAGGCAGAGGACAGTCAATGCAATTATCTCCACTGATTGGTGTTACGGCTTTCGCCTTTGGCGAGATGCTGATCATCTTCGCCTGGAGCCGGTCCGGAACCGCCATCGACCCAGTCACCAACAGCTTCCGCTGGCGCTACGGCCACCACTCACGAAGCATTCTGGTCACCGGCGTTGCCATGACACTTTCCGGGGCGCTGCTGCTTTTCGGCGGCTGATTTCCAGGACCGCCACCTTGCTCCGGGTCACGGGCGGGCCTGTGTCGGTCCTTCGCGCCGCCCCTGCCCCGCGACAACCCGCATAAAACGATATCGCATTCGACCGAATAAGGAGGCCCGCGCTTGGATCCCGAAGAGACAATCTGGAAGATGGAAGAGCGTTTCTGGACCGATGGCGCCGACAGCGCGCGCCACATGGTTGCGAAAGATGCGGTTTTCGTTTTTCCCTATCCGGTCGGAATTCTTCGGGGCGACGCCGTGTGGCGGGAAAAGGAGGTGGCGCAGCGCTGGCGCTCGGTCGTGATGAGCGACCAGTATTTTTCCCGCAAGAACAATATCGCCGTCCTCGCCTACCACGTTTCGGCCGAACGCGGCGATGAGCCGATCTATGAGGCGCTTTGCACCTCTAGCTATCTGCTGGACGATGCCAACTGGCTGCGGCTGTCGCACCAGCAGACCCCGGCGGCAGAAGCCTAGGCGCGCGGAACGGGCGGGGGCCGAGGACGACGTCACAATTGCTCGGCCCGAACGCCCTCATTCAAGCCACAGCTGCAGGATCGAAACCGCGAGCAAGGCGCCCAGAATGGCATTCAGCATATGCCACTGCGCCTCCGTTCTGAGAAGCCGCGCGAGAAGTAGCCCTGCAACGCACCAAAGAGACAGCGAAAGCAGCGCCGCGACGCCGAACGCGGCCCCGAGCATAAGCGCCAGATCAACAGGCCCCGCCGCGAGCGACGCGAAGGAAGCGGCCGCCCCCAATGTCATCGCCCAGCCCTTCGGATTCTGCCAGACCAGCCAGACCGCCCCCAGAAAGCTAGTGGGTCTGGCAACCTTCGCGTGCAGCTGCGGCGATCCGCTCCGTGCGATTTTCCACGATAGCCACAGCAGATACAGCGTACCGATCCCTTTCATGGCCAGTTGCAATGCAGGAAACGCCAGAAGGACGCCGCCCAGCCCCGCCGCGGCAGAAGCGGCCATGATCGCAAGCCCTAGGGCGATCCCGCCCATGAACGGTATCGACCGGCGATAGCCGAAATGGGCGCCGGACGCGGTGGCAAGCGTCGTCGCACCGCCCGGGGTGATCGTCGACACGGCGACAAACAGCGCAAGTGACAGAAATCCAGCGGCAGACATGCGCTTTCCCCAACATCGTCGGGACTGTCCTATCGCGCCCCAAATCATAATGAAATCGCATGTTGCGCATATGTTATATTACCAGCGATAATGCCGATGATGACCCGCAACCTCGACACAGCCCTGCTTCGCACCTTCGTCGCTGTCGCCGACCACGCCAGCATGACGGCGGCCGGCAACGCCCTGCACCTGACGCAAAGCGCCGTCAGCCAGCAGATTGCCCGGCTGGAGGATCTGTCCGGCGCCTTGTTCCTGCGCGAGCGGCGCGCGCTGCGCCTGACGCCGAATGGCGAGCGGCTTCTTGGAAAGGCGCGGCGTCTCATTGCCCTCAATGACGACCTCTGGGCCGATATCGTGGCCGAGCCGGTCACCGGCCCTGTCCGCCTCGGCGCGCCCTATGACCTTGTGGGGACATGGCTGACCCCGATCCTGAAGGCCTTTGCCGAGGCGCACCCCAAGGTGGAGATAGAGCTTGTCTGCCTCGCCTCTCCAGATCTGCAAGGCGCCATCGGCAACGGCACGATGGACCTTGCCCTGATCGAAGAGCCCGTGGGGCCCTCGGGTGGGGAACGCCTTCTGGTCGACCGGCTGGTCTGGGTCGGCGCAAAGGGGGGCGCGGCGCATCTGAAAAGCCCGCTTCCGGTGTCGCTGGTCGCCGAGACCTGCGCGTTCCGTCCCGCCGTTCTGCGGGCGCTGGAGGATTGCGGCCTTTCCTGGCGCACGATGTTCGAGAGCGGCAGCATCGATGCGACGCGCGCCACGATCCGCGCCGATCTCGCGGTTTCGGCGTGGCTGGCCTCGACCGTCCCCGGCGATCTCGACATCCTGACTTTCGCAAAGACCCTGCCCGAGCTTCCGCCGTTCTCGGTCAATCTCTACTTTGCCAAGGGCCAGCGCCCGCGCGTGGTTGAAGAGCTTGCGCAGCAAATTCGCCAAAGCCTGGGCGGCCATTCCACCAGTGCCAGCCGCGACGCCTGATAGGACCCCGACCGCCGGCTCAGGCGGGCCTCACCCAGATCACATCCTGCCGCCCCGCCTTCTGCCCAAGTTCCGATGTCCGCACCCGAAAGGCATCACGTCCGTGTGATCTTGGTAACATCGTGACCCCCGCGATGTCGTCCCGTTGGAAGGCAACATGCCTTCGCCCACAACGAAGAGACGACAATGACCCTCCAATCTCGCCGCCTGATCATTGCGGCCACCATCACCGATGCCAGGATCCTGAACCAACGCTCTCGATGGTGTCGCCTCTTGCCGATTCCGGCCTGGCTGGGCGGCGGCGCGGTATCTCTGGACGCGCTGATCCGGTCCAGATCCGCGCGCGGTCGGATCGGCGGGTTCAAACCCGGCTCGATGGCCTGAGGAACAGCAGCACATGCGCAAACCACTCATATTCGCGGCCGCCTCGGGCCTCTTGATCCTCGCCGTCCTGTTTCTTCAACCCCATGCCCCCGATTTGGCGGCGCTTCGGGGCTGGACCGATGCTGCCGACAGTTGGCGGCGCGAGCACCCGGCAGCTTTGCCGACGGGATTTCTTGTCGCCTATATCGTGGTCGCGGCGCTTTCGCTGCCCTTCGCTGTCTGGATGACACTTGCCGCAGGGGCGCTGTTTGGCTTCTGGGAAGGACTTGTGCTGGTGTCTTTTGCCTCGACGATCGGGGCAACACTCGCCTTTCTGGCGGCGCGCTATCTGCTTGGCGACTGGGTCCATGCCCGCCTTGGCGCCCGCGGCCGCAGCATCGACGCCGGGCTGAAGCGCGACGGGCCTTTCTACCTGTTCACGCTTCGGCTGATCCCGGTCATTCCCTTCTTCGTCGTGAACCTGCTGATGGGGCTGACACCCATTTCCGCCGGCATGTTCTACATCGTCAGTCAGGCCGGGATGCTTGCGGGCACGGCTGTCTACGTCAACGCCGGCACCCAACTTGCCCAGTTGCGCAGCCTGTCGGACATCACCTCGCCTACCCTTCTGGTGTCTTTCGGGCTGCTGGGCGTGTTCCCGTGGATCGCCCGCGCAATCGCCGGTTGGGTGCGGCGCCGGCGGCTTTACGGCCGCTGGCAACGCCCCCGGCAATTCGACCGCAACCTGATTGTGATCGGCGCGGGCGCGGCCGGGCTGGTGGCGTCCTATGTGGCGGCGGCCACCCGCGCAAAGGTCACGTTGATCGAGGCCGGACAGATGGGGGGCGATTGCCTCAACACCGGCTGCGTGCCGTCCAAGGCGCTGATCCGCAGCGCAAAACTCGCGCATCAGATGCGCCATGCCGACCGTTACGGGTTAACCCCGGCAACCCCCGAGATCCCCTTCACCAAGGTGATGGAGCGCGTGCACCGGGTGATAGCCGAGATCGCCCCGCATGACTCGGTCGCACGCTACACAGGGCTGGGGGTCGAGGTCATGCAGGGCCATGCCCGGCTGATCGACCCTTGGACCGTCGAGGTCGCCGGAAACGACGGCGCCACCCGGCGCTTGACCACGCGCGCGATTGTGCTGGCCACTGGCGCAAGGCCTTTCGTGCCGCCGCTGCCGGGGCTGGAAGAGGTGGGCTATCTTACCTCGGACACGCTGTGGGAAGACTTGCGCGATCAAGACGCGCCGCCGCGCCGCCTTGTCGTGCTGGGTGGCGGGCCGATCGGGACCGAACTGACGCAGGCGCTGGCGCGGTTGGGCGCCGGTGTCACCCAGGTCGAAATGGCCCCGCGCCTGCTGATGCGCGAGGATCCCGAGGTTTCCGCCCATGTCGCGACTGCGCTGCGCGACGATGGCGTGGAGGTGCTGACCGGTCACCGTGCGACGCGCTGTGGTGTGACGGACGGCGAGAAATGGATCGAACTGGAGGCCGACGGCGAAACACGCCGCGTGCCCTTCGACGCGATCCTCGTCGCGGTAGGCCGGGCGCCACGGCTGCAGGGCTTCGGGTTGCAAGAGCTGGGCATCCGGGCCGAGCGTGTGGTCGAGACCAACGATTACCTCGAGACGCTCTATCCCAATATCCTTGCCGCAGGCGACGTGGCCGGGCCCTATCAGTTCACCCACACCGCCGGGCATCAGGCCTGGTATGCCGCCGTCAATGCGCTGTTCGGAAACCTGAAGCGGTTCAGGGCCGATTACCGCGCCGTCCCCTGGGCCACCTTCACCGACCCCGAGGTCGCGCGGGTGGGGCTGAACGAGACCGAGGCGCGCGAAAAGGGCATCGCCTATGAGGTGGCGCGTTACGGCCTCGATGATCTTGACCGGGCGCTGGCGGATGGCGCGGCGACCGGCTTCGTCAAGGTTCTGACAATCCCGGGCAAGGACCGGATCCTTGGCGTCACGATCGTGGGCGAACACGCCGGCGACCTGATCGCCGAGTTCGTGCTGGCCATGCGCCACGGGCTGGGGCTGGGGCGGATCCTGTCCACTATCCACATCTATCCCACCCTCGCCGAGGTGAACAAATACGCCGCCGGCGTGTGGCGGCGGGCGCATCTGAACCCGCGTCTGCTGGGGTATCTGGCCCGCTATCACCAATGGAGGCGCGGATGATCGACGCACGGCTTCTTCCCCTGCAACGGCGGCTTCTGGCACGGCCCGCACGTTGGCTGGCGGCGCGGGGTGTCGGGGCGGACAATGTCACGTTGGCGGGCTTTGCGCTGGGTCTGGCCGTCGTGCCCGCCCTTGCGCTCGGCCTGCCCGGCGTGGCGCTGGTGTTTCTGGCGCTCAACCGGGTCGCCGACGGTCTGGACGGCGCGGTCGCCCGTGAAACCGGCCCGACGGACCGCGGCGCCTTCCTCGATATCGCGCTGGATTTCGTGTTCTACGCGCTTGTGCCGCTCGGCTTCGCGCTGGCCGAACCTGGCGCCAATGCCCTGCCGGCGGCGGTACTGATCGCCGCCTTCGTCGGCACCGGCTCTTCCTTTCTGGCCTTCGCGGCCATCGCCGGGCCGCGCGGGATGACGGCGGATGCCTATCCTGCAAAGGGTCTCTATTACCTCGGCGGGCTGACGGAGGGGGCCGAAACCATCGCGATCTTCGCCCTGATGTGCCTTGCTCCGGCGGCGTTCCCGGCCTTGGCATATTTCTTCGCAGCAGCCTGTGCGCTGACCACGTTCAGCCGCTGGATGCAGGGCTGGCAGGCATTCGCGCCTGAGCCGGTCCCTCGGCCCCGTGCCCCCCATCCGGCAGAGTGACCCCGACGCTTCGGAACCGGAGCCCCGCCCGGACCGGCCCGACCACATGGATCGGACCGGCCTGTCGGGTCAGGAATGCTGCACTTTCGGGGCGGTGAGCATCTGGAAGACGAAGCCGAGCACGGCGCCGTAGATCACATGCAGGATCAGGGTCATGATTGGGGCCATGATGCCCATCTTCATCCCGAAAAGGCCCGCCCCCGCCACGGGCATGACGAGGGTCATCATCAGGATCCATGCGCCAATCGCGAAGACGACGCCCTTGGCCGTCAGCGACCCATCCGGCAGGTGGTCGTGGATCATTGCAAAGGCACCGCCCCAGACGACAGTGCCGATCAGGAAGTGGATCAGCCATCCGATAATCATCGCCCCTCCCATCATCGTGCTGAGCATGGCTATGACGTTGAGATCCGGCATGAGGCCCATCATGCCCTTGGCCACCATCAGGGCCGAAAGGACCAGCGTGGCGACAAATCCGGCTCCGAGACCGGCGGGAAGCTTTTCCATGGTTTCACTCTTTCTATGCAGGAGGCTTTGCCCCGGTTGCGTTCTCATGCGGCAGGACGCGCCGGCTCGGCTTGGTCGCTACCTCATGCGAAGGGGACGTTCCGGCGGGGTAGGTGTTACAGCCTGAATGACCCAGAATTTTCTTGACCCTCCGGCGTAACAATGAAGGGCCTCAGGCGTCCTGCCCTTATCGCCCGTTTCAGGCCGCCTGCAGGACCCGCGGCGTTCGTGGGGCGGAACCTCAAAGGCTACGCGCCCGGACGCAACAGGAGATGTCATGCCCCCCTTTCGCCCCCTCGCACTTGCCCTCGCCGCTCTGGCCACCGCGCTGACCCTGCGCCCCGCGATGGCCAGCAACTGGACCGACACCTTGGCCGCGGCACGGGGACAGACGGTCTATTGGAATGCCTGGGGCGGTGACACGCGCACCAACGCCTTCATCCGCTGGGTCGGCACGCAGACCGAAAAGCGGTTCGGCGTGAAGGTCGTGCAGGTGAAGCTTGCCGACACCGCCGATGCGGTCGCGAGGGTGGTGGCGGAAAAAGCGGCGGGCAAGACGCAGGGCGGTTCGGTCGATCTCATCTGGATCAACGGTCCGAACTTTCTGTCGATGAAACGGCAGGGGCTGCTCTATGGCCCCTTCGTGAAGAGCCTGCCGAACGCGAAATATGTCGACCTCTCTCCCGGCGCACCGGCGACCACCGATTTCACCGTGCCGGTGGATGGCTTTGAAAGCCCGTGGCGCCTGGCCCGTTTTGTCTTCACCTATGATAGCGCCCGCGTGCCGAACCCGCCGCGCACAATGGCGGCCCTGCTGGAATGGGCCAAGGCGCATCCCGGGCGCTTCACCCATCCGGACCCGTCGAACTTCATGGGGGCGAGTTTCCTCAAGCAGGCGCTGATCGACCTTGCCCCCGATCCCGCCGCGCTGACGGTGCCGCCGACGGAGGCCAGCTTTCGCAAGGAAACGGCGCCGCTTTGGGCGTGGTATGACGCGCTGCGGCCCAACCTCTGGCACCGTGGCCGCAGCTTCCCTGCCAACCAGTCCGTTCAGGACAGGATGCTTGCGGACGGCGAAGTGGATATCGCCATGTCCTTCGATCCGGCAAGTGCGGCAGCCGGGATCGCCGACGGTCTAATGCCGCCGAGTATCCGCGTCTTCGTGCCGAAGGGCGGTAGTCTTGGCAACGTCAGCTTCGTCGCTATCCCCTTCAACGCCGCGCACAAGGCCGGCGCAGAGGTGGTCGCCAACTTCCTTCTCTCGCCCCAAGCGCAGGCGCATCAGCAAAATATCGACGTGTTGGGCAGCTATTCGGTGCTCGATCCGTCGCAGCTCGACAAGCGGCAGCGGGCGCTGTTCGCCGCCCTTCCCACCGCGCCGGCACTGCCGACAAGAGCGGACCTTGGCAAGACTCTGCCCGAGCCCTATCCAAGCTGGATGACCCGCCTCACCGCAGCCTGGAAGGCGCGTTACGTGAAATGAGCCCGGCACAGCGGCGGATCGCGCGGGGCGCAGCATTGGGATTGGTCGGTGCCGGCATTCTGGTGCCGGTGGCGGCAGGGCTATGGCAAACCACCCTGACGGCCTTCGGCATGGTGCCGGGGCTGTCGCAAACTGGCCCGAGTCTGCGACCGTGGCGCGAACTTGTCGCGCTTCCCGGCGCGCTCGAGAGCCTGCGCCTGTCCTTGGTCACCGGCCTGTCGGCCACGCTGCTTGCGCTGATCCTGTCGCTGGGTCTGGTCGCCGCGTTGACGACCGCGCGGCGGATGCGCCTTGCCCGGCAGATGCTGGCACCGATCCTTGCCGCGCCCCATGCCGCCACGGCGATCGGCCTTGCCTTCCTGATCGCGCCCTCAGGTTGGATCGCGCGCCTTCTCAGCCCCTGGGCAACCGGCTGGCAGGTGCCGCCCGACATCGCCACGGTTCACGATCGCGCGGGCCTTGCGCTGATTCTGGGGCTTCTGGTCAAGGAGGTGCCCTTTCTTGCGCTGATGGCGCTCGGGGCGCTCTCACAAGTGCCCGCGCGCCAGCAGATTGCGTCGGCACGAGCGCTGGGAATGGCACGCGCCGAGGCCTGGGCACGGGTCGTGCTGCCGCAGGTCTATGCGCGCATCCGTCTGCCGGTGTTCGTGACGCTCGCCTTCTCGCTTTCGGTGGTCGACATGGCGATTATCCTTGGGCCGTCGACGCCGCCAACCTTGGCCGTGGCCGTGACGCGTTGGTTGCAGGCGCCGGACGTGATGCGGATGATGCCGGGCGCCGCGGGCGCGCTGGCGCAACTTGGCGTGATGCTGCTGGCAATGCTGATCTGGGTGACGGGAGAGCGGGCGTTGGCCGCTGTCGGCCGCGCGCTGGCCAGACGTGGTGCCCGGCGCAGCGGCACGGGCTTCGGGCTTCGCGTGGCCGGCGGGTTGGCGGTGCTGCTGACGGTGCTGGGGCTGCTCGCGCTCATGGTTCTGGCGCTCTGGTCCGTCACCTGGCGCTGGAGTTTCCCGAACGCTTTGCCGCAGCAATGGTCGCTGCGCTTGTGGCGCGACGGGGCCGAGGGCCTTGCATCAACCGCCGGCGCCACTTTGGAAATCGCGCTCGCGGCAACACTGGTGGCGCTGATCCTGGCGATTGGCTGGCTCCAGGCCGAGGGGCCACGCGCCCGGCGGCTGAGCACGCTTCTTCTGCTGCCGCTTCTGATCCCTCAGGTCAGCTTTCTGTTCGGGCTCGATATCGCCTTCCTGCGCACCGGGTTGCCCGAGGGTTGGGTGGCGGTTGTATGGGGGCATGTGCTTTACGTCCTGCCTTACGTGATGATCGTGCTCGCCGGCCCCTGGCGCGCTTTTGACCGGAGGCTGGAGGCCACTGCGGCGGCCTTGGGTGCGGGCCCGGTGCGGCGGCTGATCGCGGTGCGCCTGCCGGTGCTGCTGGGTCCGCTGACGGCGGCGGCGGCGGTGGGCGTCGCGGTGTCGGTCGCGCAATACCTGCCCACGCTGTTTCTCGGCGCCGGGCGCGTGGCCACCCTGACAACCGAGGCGGTCACCCTGTCCTCGGGCCCCGACCGGCGTATCGCGGCGATCTATGCGCTCATGCAGGCGGCGTTGCCGTGGCTGGGCTTCGCCCTTGCGCTGGGGCTACCGGCGCTCGCCTTTCGCAACCGCCGCGGGCTGCGCGGGGGCGTCGAATGACCGGGCCCGTGCTGGAACTGCAGGACCTCACCATCGTTCCGACGGGGTCCGGAGCGGCGCTGTTTCCACCGCTGTCGCTGCGCGTCACGCCGGGCGAGCTTGTCGCCGTCATGGGACCGTCCGGGGTGGGCAAGTCGACCCTGATATCGGCCATCGGCGGCCATCTCGACACGGCTTTCGCGCTGCGCGGCCGGGTGCGTCTGGAGGGCACCGATATCACCAGCCTGCCGGCCGAGGCCCGGCGCATCGGCGTGATGTTCCAGGACGCACTTCTGTTTCCCCACCTTTCCGTCGGCGACAACCTCGCCTTCGGCCTTAGCCCCGAGATCCGCGGACGACGGCAACGGTGCGCCGCGGTTGAGGCCGCGCTGGATCAGGCCGGACTTTCCGGGTTCTACGAGCGCGATCCGGCAACGCTTTCAGGGGGTCAGCGCAGTCGGGCGGCGCTGATGCGCACCCTGCTGGCCCGCCCCAAAGCACTGTTGCTGGATGAGCCGTTTTCAGGTCTCGACGCCGCGATGCGCGATGAGTTGCGCAGTTTCGTCTTCGCGCATCTGCGCCGCATCGGCATCCCGACCCTGATTGTCAGCCACGACCCCGAAGATGCAAAGGCGGGTGGCGCCCGCATCGTCACCCTCGATGCCGGCCGGGCGCGATGAGCCACGCCCGCGTGCCCAGATCGGTCGCCCTTCGATCCTTCGCTGAACACCCCGGCCTGGCCCCATCCGGGCCGGAGCATGCGAAAACCGTTCCGGATTTCTCCCATATGCCGGGGCTATTCGCCCTTCCGGGCCCGGGCAAGGATCTGATCTATCGTGACATCCGCGGGGGCGGTGCTGTCATCCACCGCCTCGGTCAGCGACTTGGTAATGCGTAGCTGGCGCACGAAGCGGTCGCAGCTTTTGCACATGAGCAGGTGCATCCGCAAACGCAGAGCATGCCACCACGAAAGATTGCCGTCGATCAACGCCGATGCTTCCTCGGCGACATGGTCACATCTGAGCATTTTCAAACTTCCTTTCGCGCCTCCCTACTGCAGAAGACTTCCCGGCGCGCGCCCCGTTACATATCTGTGGCGCGACAGGGCACGCGGCAAGATGGGCGATCATTTCAGCACCTCGTCCAGCCGATTGCGCACCGCCACCCGGGCGCGGTGCAAGAGAACCCGCATGTTGCCCTCGGAAATCTCGAGGATCGTGCAGACCTCGGACGCCTCCAGCCCTTGTTGCGTGCGAAGCGTCAGCACCGCGCGCTGTGCTTCCGGAAGCGCGTCGATCGCATCGCGCACATGCTCCAGAACGCCACGACCGGCCACGATCCGTTCCGGGGTGATCTCTTCCCAAAGCTCGGGAACCTGCACCCAGCGACCGGTGCCATCGAAAGCATCGGCCAGCCCGTCGCCACCGGACAGGCCATCATTGAACGAGACGCTGCGCCCGTCGCGACGGGCCCGGCTGCGCGCCGCATTCGCGAGGATGGTGAAGATCCACCCGGCAAGCAACGACCGCCCCTCGAAGCTGTCGATCTTGCGCAGGACAGAGACCCACGCGTCCTGTGTCACCTCCTCGGCGGAGGCGCGGTTGCGCAGGATCGAACCGGCAAGCCTGACCATCGCGGCGTTGTGGCGGCGGTAGACCTCCGAGAAAGCCTCCCGGTCGCCCGCCTTCAATGCGGCCACAAGCGCGCTTTCATCGTCTCTTGCCGTCATCGTCCCCCGCCCTCTCAGTTGAGAACCTAACCCGGTTGCACGATGCTGGCTACGCTTGTTCCGGCGCTTCGGATGCGCCAAGGCACGGGGCCGTCGCTGGGACCCGCCGATAGAATACAGCCTTCCTAGCGCTTCCGCCCGCGCGTCTTCTTGGCGACGAAAATGCACGCGATGAACCAACGGTTTCGGCAGGCCGCAGGATGCTGCCCGGGATGCCCGGCCACCTGCCGGAAAACCCCGGAGGCTTGTCTTCCGAGAGGGGATCAATCAACCTCGAACCGCCATCGCAGCACTCCGCCCCCGGCGGCCGCGAATGGCTCTGGCGGGCGATCTACAGAAAGTGAGTGAGAAATTCATGGGGATATCTGTCGAAAAGGGAGGTCCGGACCTGTCGCTCCTTTCGGATCCGAAGGTCCGGGACGCGCTGTCTGCGCTCATGAACGAGTCCCGGCTTGCCGCCCGTTGGGGCGGGCTTTCGCCGCGGACGCGGCAGGCGCATCAAGCGATCCTGCGGGCGTTTCTGACGAAAGGCGCGCCGCCCGCGACATCGGAATTTTCCGCCGAAACGCTTGCCGATCTGAGCGCGCGCGACCTCGTGCATGTGCGCGACGATGAGATTGCGCTCGCCTATCCCTTCTCTGCCCGCCCGACCGATTTCCAGGTAAGGCTTGGCGGCGTGACGGTCCATGCGATCTGCGCGGTGGATGCGCTCGGCACCGCCGCGATGGCCGGCACCGCGGCCGAGGTCACCTGCACCTGCCCGATCTGCCGAACCGGCGTAAGCATCAACATCGCGTCCGATGGGCTTGCGGTCGAACATGCCTCCCGGCCCGAGGCCCGGGTCTGGACCGGCGTCAAGGACGTCGGGGCCTGTGCCGCCGAAAGTCAGTGCAAAACGATGTTGCTGTTCTGCGCTCCCGAACATCTGGAGGCCTGGAGGCGCTCTCAGCCTTCCTCGGCCCGGGGGTTCGATCTGTCACTGGCCGAGGCCGTGCAACTTGGCGCGGCGATCTTCCGCCCGTTCATTCAGGCCCCGGGCGACCGGGTGGCTTCATGATCTGACTTGCCGTCGAAGGGTTCACGGCAGGCGCAGCCGATGCCGCGGATTGGGCCCTGGCAGGCGCTGCTGGAGCAGTTGCATCATCGAACGAGGGCAAGTCGTCGTGGCAGCGGCGGACGTTGATCCGGATCTTCGAGGCGCTGCGCGCCCTCGGCTATAAGGGCGGCTCTGGCGCCGTCCGGCGCTATGCCCGGAGCTGTCCTGATGCAGACCGTAGAGGCTGCAGCTCTTTCACTCTGGCGGAAATATCCTCGGGGGGCGCCATTGGCCAATGGACAATGGCGACGGGGGGCAGACAGCCCCCCCGCCTACGGCCCTTCAAACCGGCAATATGGTCGTCGACTTGATCTCTTCCATCGACAGAAGCGCCGTCACGTTGTGGATCTTCACCTCGGAAATCAGCGCCTGATAGAACGCGTCATAGGCCCGCGCATTGGCGACCCTGACCTTCAGGATATAGTCGATATCGCCGGCCAGACGATGCGCCTCCATCACCTCGGGCCGCTCGCGCAGCGCCTTCAGGAAGGCGCGCTGCCAGGCGGCCTCATGCTCCGAGGTGCGGATCAGCACGAAGAAGCAGGCGTCGATCCCCAGCGCCTCGGCATCCAGCAGCACGGTCTGACGCCGGATCACCCCGGCCTCGCGCAGCTTGCGAATCCGGTTCCACACCGGCGTCTTGGACGAGCCGACCTTGCCCGCGATCTCATCCAGCGACTGGCTGGCATCCTCCTGCAATTGGGCAAGGATTTTCCGGTCAAGCGCATCCAGTCGGGCCGCCATTCTTCACCTCCGTCATCACCGCGAACCTGATCCCCGCCCCCGCAAGGGATCGGGACAATGTTCCTTATCTGCCCGGGTATCTGGCGGATTACCAGAACAATATTCTATTGTCGCCTTAGAAAAGATGCGGAGTCGCAGATGTCCCTCTTCCCTTTCCCCCCCGGTTCGGTGGCGCTCGTCGGTGCGGGTCCGGGCGATCCCGGCCTGTTGACGCGGTGCGCGCTGCAGGCGCTGCAAGAAGCCGATGTGGTGATCCACGACCAGCTGATCAGCCCCGAGATCCTGGCGCTGGCCGCGCCCGGCGCCGTCCCGGTGGCGGTGGGCAAGGAAGGCTTCGGCCCCTCCACCCCGCAGGCCATGACAAACGCGCTGATGGTCACCCATGCCCGCGCCGGCGCCCGTGTGGTGCGGCTGAAGGGCGGCGATCCTGCCATCTTCGCCCGGCTCGACGAAGAGATCGCGGCACTTCAGGCCGCGGGCATCGCCTGGCAGGTGGTGCCGGGCATCACCGCCGCCTCCGCCGCCGCCGCAAGCCTGGGCCAGGGGCTGACGCTGCGCGGCCGCACCCCCGGCGTGCGGCTGATCACCGGCCATGACATGACCGGCTTCGCCGAACAGGACTGGCGCGCGCTGGCCGCCCCCGGCGCAGTCGCCGCGATCTACATGGGCAAGCGCGCCGCGCGCTTCCTGCAGGGCCGGCTGATGATGCATGGCGCCGCCGCCACCACGCCGGTGACGCTGGTCGAGAACGCCTCGCGCCCCTCGGAACGCATCCTGCCCGCCACGCTTGCCACGCTGCCCGAGGCCGCCGCGCAACTGGATGGCCCCGCGATCTTGCTGCTGGGCCTCGCCCCGCGCCGGGCCCACACCGACGCCAAGGAGGTTACCGCATGAGCCGCATCTTCACCCCGAAGGTCGTCACCGCCAATGCGCTGCTCGAAGGCGACGTGGTCTATCTGACCGAGGACGGCACCTGGACCCGCCGCCTCGACGAGGCCGAGCTGATCGAGGACGAGGCCATCGCCCAACTGCGCCTGATCGAGGCCAGCGCCCAGCCGCACCGCATCGTCGGCGCCTATCTGGCCGAGGCCCGCGCAGGCCGCACCGGCCCCGCGCCCGGCCATTTTCGCGAAGGCTTCCGCGCCCGTGGCCCCTCGAACCGGCCGCATGGCAAGCAGGCGGAGATCCTCGATGTATAACCCCACGAAGTCCGACGCCGCCTTCCTGCGCCGCCGCGCGCAGGAGTTCCGCACCCAGGTCGCCCGCCGCATCGACGGCAGCCTGACCGAGGAGGAATTCAAGCCGCTGCGCCTGATGAACGGACTCTATCTTCAGCTGCACGCCTATATGCTGCGGGTGGCGATCCCCTATGGCACGCTGAACGCGGATCAGCTGCGCCAGCTCGCGATGATCGCCGAGCGCTGGGACAAGGGCTATGGCCACATGACCACACGCCAGAACATCCAGTTCAACTGGCCGCGCCTGTCGGACGTGCCCGACATGCTGGACGCGCTGGCCGAGGTGGGGATGCATGCGGTGCAGACCTCGGGCAACACGATCCGCAATGTCACCGCTGACCCCTATGCCGGTGCCGCCGCCGATGAGGTGGCCGATCCGCGCCCGCTGGCCGAACTGGTGCGGCAATGGTCGACCGACCACCCGGCGTTCCAGTTCCTGCCGCGCAAGTTCAAGTTCGCCGTCACCGGCAGCCCCGCCGACCGCGCCATCCTGAAGGCGCATGACGTGGGCCTGCAACTGGTCCGCCGGGGCGGCGATCTGGGCGTGCGGGTGCTGGTGGGCGGCGGCCTTGGCCGCACCCCGTTGCTGGCCGAGGAATTGCGCAGCTTCGTGGCGCTCGACGACCTGCTGCCCTATCTGGAAGCGGTGCTTGAGACCTACAACCTCTCGGGTCGGCGCGACAACAAATACAAGGCGCGCCTCAAGATCACGCTGCGCGAAGAGGGGATGGAGGCGCTCTCAACCCGGATCGAGGCGCGGTTCGCCGAGCTCAGGGGACTTTATCCCGGCGCGGCGCGCGAATATGCCCGTATTGCGCAGGATTTCGCGCGGCCCGCCCTGAACGCGGCCCCGACGCTGGCGCATTTCACCGCGCTGAACGATCCCGCCTATGCCGCCTGGGCCAAGACCAATCTGGTGCCGCATTCAGACCCCGACCACGCCATCGCGCGGATCAGCCTGAAGGGCCCCGGCGCCACCCCGGGCGATATCACCGCCGCCCAGATGCGCCGCGTGGCCGATCTGGCTGAGGCCCACAGCGGCGCCGAGATCCGCGTCGGGCAGGACCAGAACCTGATCCTGCCGCATGTTCCGCTGGGCGATCTGCCGGCGCTGCATGCCGGGCTGGCCGAGCTGGGCCTTGCCACCGCGAACGCAGGCCTTGCCTCGGACATCACCGCCTGCCCCGGCATGGATTACTGCACGCTCGCCACCGCGCGCTCGATCCCCGTGGCCCAGGCGCTGGCCGACCGGCTGCGACCGATCGAGCGCGAGTTGGGCGCGCTCAGCATCAAGATCTCGGGCTGCATCAACGCCTGCGGGCATCACCATCTGGGCCATATCGGCATCCTCGGCCTCGACCGCGCGGGGGTGGAAACCTACCAGATCACCCTGGGCGGCGATGCCAGCGCGCAGACCGCCCTGGGTGAGCGCAGCGGCCCGGGCTTTGCCTATGACCAGATTGTCCCGGCGATCGAACGCATTCTGCGCGCCTATCTGACCCTGCGCCAGGATGCGTCGGAGCCGTTCATCGACACGCTCCGCCGCCTGGGCCCCGCGCCCTTCAAGACCGCACTCTATACGGAGACTCGCCATGCCGCGTGACCTGACCGCGCCCGCAATGCCGGCCCCCGACGCAGTGACCCCCGACGTCGCCGCCCGCATAAACGCGCTGAACGCCTTCGCCGAGGGCCGCGATGCCCGCGCGATCCTGTCCCGGGCGCTGGAAGAAGGCCCGATGGCCCTTGTGTCCAGCTTCGGCGCGGATTCGGTGGTGCTGCTGCATCTGCTCTCGACCCTCGCGCCGGATCTGCCGGTGCTGTTTCTCGACACGCAGATGCTGTTTGCCGAGACGCTGGATTATCAGCGCGCCCTCGCCCGGGATCTGGGCCTCACCAATGTCCAGACCCTCCGCCCCGACCCCGAGGCCCTGCTGGCGCGCGATGCCGACAACATCCTGCATCTGGCAGAGCCGGACGCCTGCTGTGCGCTGCGCAAGACCGAACCACTGGATCGCACGCTGGCCCCCTATGCGGGCTGGATCACCGGCCGCAAGCGGTTCCAGACCGGCACCCGCGCCGCCCTTCCCACCTTCGAGGCCGAAGGAGGGCGGCTGAAGGTCAACCCGCTGGCGGGCTGGTCGCCGGCCGCACTGGCCGCGCATATCAAGGCCCATTCCCTACCCCGCCATCCGCTGGTGGCACGCGGCTACCGCTCGCTCGGCTGCGCGCCCTGCACCACGCCGGTGCGCGCCGGCGAAGACCCCCGCGCCGGGCGCTGGCGGGGCCGCGAGAAAACCGAATGCGGCATCCATTTCGAAGGTGGCCGCGCCCGGCCCGGCCGCGCGGCCAAGGGGGCGCCATGACCATCCTCGTCACCGACCGGGGCTTCAGCCCTCTCCCCGCCACGCCCACCGCCGCGCTGGACCTGACCCCCGGCGATGATCTGGCGGCGCTGGCGGGGCGCCTGCAGGGCCTGTCGCTGATCCGCATCGCCTTTCCCTCTGCCGGCGACGGGCGCGGCTTTACCCTCGCGCGACGGCTGCGCGACATGGGCTATCGCGGCGCGCTGCATGCCACCGGCGCGGTGATCGCCGACCAATACGCCATGGCCCGCCGTTCGGGATTCGACGCCGTCGAGATCCCCGAAGCGATGGCCCACCGCCAGCCCGAGGACCAATGGCTGTTTCGCGCCGACTGGCAGGCGCATGACCCGCGCCACCTCCTCCGCGCCCCGGCGTAAGGCCCCCCCGCTCCGCCCCCGAAACCCGTTTGTAGACGAACAATTCCTGCGCTAAAATGGCGCGGGCCTTGCAAGGGCTGGACGCAGATGACAGATCAGACCCCGATGAACCAGACCGCCAAACCAAGCCCCCGCACCCTGCCCGAC
>CAJYAD010000018.1 GCA_913064775.1 uncultured Albidovulum sp.
TCGTCGTTGCTTGGCTGTGAAGCTTGATCAGCATCTCGCTCTCCCGTCCCGCGCCTCGGTCAGAACCCAGCGTGCCATGAAAAGCGCTGATCGACGAGGGGCTATGTGATCATCCGGGATGGAACAGCTACCTTCGTGCAACGCGGGTCGGTCGCCAATATCGATTTGCGTGGGAAAGTGTCTGGGCCTGTGAGAATGGACCGGCGCCCTCGGAAGCGCAACGAGGCCGATATCGGGAGCCGTTGCTGACCAAGCGGCGTGTCGCGGATCGTTTAACGATCAGCGATCGAACGATCGAACGTTGGATCGGGAGGGGTAAGCCGACGCGAAACATCCTAGCAGCGGTGCGTTTGAATCCTCATGACGTGAGCGATTGGCTCCGAGAAGAAGAGATCGGCGTCGACCTGCCGCCGGCTTGGTGGCGTTCATGACCGTGCCGTCGCACCTGGCAGCGAATATGCACGGCGAGGCTGGAAGCGTCCTCGTTTCAGAACTCGAGACTCACTGGGATGTTTCCGCGCCAACGGCGCGCAAGATCATCGCCGAGGCCAGCCTCAAAGCGGTCGGGTCTGGCTGGGAGCGCTATTTTTGGCGCGACATCTGGCGGCTCGAAGGCGAGATTTTTGTGCCTCAGCACAATTGGAGCTCATATAGGGAACCCCTACTGAAGACTTCCGCTTTGCCAGAACGGGACCCAAAGGGTCGGTCTAAGCGCACGCTTCGCCGCTACGTCGAAAAGGGGCAAATACCGTCCATTCGCCTCTCTGACGGCGTTGTCCGCGTTCGTGCGAACGTCTACGACATTGCCATCCACCATGTCTGATGCTGACATTGCGCTTTGGCCGGGATTTACCCGGTTTGGCCGCGGATTCCCCTATTTCGGGTAGGACTTACCCAACCGTTCGGCGCACGACATCGCCTGTCGTCGGGCGACCGTATGGGTGAATTGACCGTCGATTGGCCAAGTTGGCCGCAGATCGCGTAACCGCCGGCCAAAATTGGGTGAACCGGGCGCCGCCGGGCGGCACTGGCCCCTTTTCCTGGAAGGAGCCAGTGCCCCTCGGGACGCCCAGCCTGCGGATGCAGGGCAAAGAGATCTTTCAGGAAAACTCGACGGAATAGGGGAGCGGTTTCCATAGCCGGGCCCCAGTTCCTCTTTGAAGCCGGAGAAGAAAATGAACATGAGACTCATTCGAACCATGCGCGACCTGCTCGAGAACCTGGAGGGCCTGGGCTATTCGCCCAGCACGATCAACCAGATCCGTCCCCGGATCAAGGAATGCCCCAAGATCTACAGGCAGCCACTTGAGCGTATCCCGGTAGACGCCGCGGCATTCGAAGAGCGCTGGGGCAGAGGGAGGATCGGGGCCATCGCCGACGGGTTCAACTCCCATGACCATTTCGTCGAATGGCGCAAGCGCGTCGGAGGAGCCGTCGCCCGCGCAGCGGGGGCCAAGCCGTCAAAGGAGCTCCTGTCCGACTGGCGGGCTCTGTCCGACCTCACGAGATCGCTGGCGGGCCGCGTTCAAGATTTCGGGCCGCACCGTCAGTATGGGATCGAGGCGGTGGGTGAGATCGCGTCCGCCACGGGACTGGGGCCGCGCGATGTAACGCCCGCCTGGGTGACGCCGGCAGCGGCCCCTCTGAAAGGGGAGGCACGCCGCACGTTCAAGCGTGGCATCGCGGCGATCAACGATCTGATCGCTCTTCGTCAGCAGCATCCCGAGATTGATGCCTTGCTACCGATCGAGATGCTTCCGCAACCCGATCGCGTGAAATCTCCGCCGAGTCCCTGGCGCCGCGGCTACCGCCCACAATCAGAGAAGCTGTGGCGGGAGTTCGATGCGTTCGTCGCCTCCAAGCGTGGAACCGACGAACTGGGTCGCCCGATCCCTGCGGGGAAATCCGAATTCAGCGTGAGGACCGAAGAAACCTACGAGAATGCGCTCAACCTTGCCACTGCCACTCTCGAGCGCTACGGGGCTCTTGACGCAGCTATGGAGCCGCTCCTGGCCGATATCTGCAATCCGGAGACGATCGCGCAGGCTGCCAATTACTATCGCACCCGCGCCTTGGACGGCGAGGTTCGCGCGGATGCAACGACACGGCGCAACATGGTCGCGCGGCTGTCGCACATCGCAGAGTTTCACATCGGGCTCAGCAAGAAGCAGCGAAAAGCTCTGAAGAAGATCAAGGTGCAGGTCCGGAAGACCTCGCCGAAGTCCGATGCCATGTCTCCGCCGCGCCTCGAATGGATCAAGGCATTCGCCAAGAGCCCGGCTCAGCAACGCGCTGTGCATTTCATGCCGGAGCGCCTGATGAAGGAGGCCAACCGCATTCTGGCCAACTGGGATGAGTTCAAGCGGAAAGGGCAGCACAAGGTGCGAATGCGGGCTCTCAAGCTCGGCATAGCGGCAGTCCAGAGCGCAATATTGTTTCGAGGTTCGGCTGTCCGCGCCTCCAACCTGCGCGGGCTGACGTTCCAGGGCGATGAAGCGCAACTGATCCTCGATCCGGAGGTCGACGACGTCGAGATCTCGATCCCTGCGATCTTCGTGAAGAACCGGGTCGCTATCGAAGCCGATTTCGATCCGGATGCGCGTCCCGTCATCAACTGGTACCTGGAGCATATCAGGCCGAAGCTCATCGATGATCACCCCTACGGTCGCAAGCTCGTCGATTCAGATTTCCTGTTCCCATCGACGCGGGCCGACCAGCCCATGGAGGAGACGACCTTCGCCCGCCATTACCGCTGCGGGGTCGAGGCGGTCGGCCTCGACATGACACTGCATCAGGCGCGGCAGGTCACCGGGTATTTCATCCTCAGCATCGATCCATCCGCCATGGCACTCGTTGCGGCGGTTCTCTGCAATTCCATCGCGGTGGCCGAGGCCCACTACGCCTGGATGGACGGGGTCAGGGCAGGTCGAGAGGCACGCCAGCTCCTCCAGCAGGCCCGGCGTGCGGCGAAGAGGCACCGGTTGGGCACCCATGCCGACGCGGCCTGACGGATGCCCCGTGCCGCGCCGGACCGCCCGTCAGGGTTGGCGGTCCGGTTCGGCGGGCGGCGTCCGTGAGGCCAGTCACACCAGGAAAAGATGAACATCAAAGAGGATAGCAACGATGGCAAAGAAGATCAGATTCAAGAACGAGAATGTCGCTCGAGCAGCAGCCCGATCAACCAGTCGGCGCCTCGCGAAATGGCAGGCGCATCTTGTCGAGCGAGGGGTGACGACCCCGGATGTGGAGGATTTCCGCACCTTTGGCCGCATCTCCAGTCTTGAGCGCCTTCGCGACGTCCTGGCCGACGTGGCCCCGGATCAGTGCGGACCGCTGGCGCGAGTGATCTCGGAGCTACGACGCGAAAAGAGATCGCGCGGAGCCTCGTGCGCCAAGGGAGGCGTGCGGGGCAAGGAGCGCGAACTCTCGATCTCCGAGGCCGAACTGCCGCCGGATTGGCGGGCCACACTCGCGGACATGCGGCGACGGCGTAAGGCCCTCGAGGCCGGCATGATTGATCTCGGCGACGTCGCCCCCCCCGCGCTCTCGCAGATCCGCGCCATGGAGTATGTCCTCTGTTGCATCGCGAAGGTTTGCCTCGACGCCGATCGACCCATGGATATCGACGCGGAAAGCGTGACGGCCTGGCTGGACCGCCAGGAGGCACGCAAACAGCGCGAAACCGGGCTTTCGCATCAGCTCCGCAAGCTTCGGGAATTCCTGATCTATCGCGGCGAGAAGAAGGCGCTGAGAAAGCGTCTGGCCAGTCAGGCCGCCCGATACGCCCACATCGGGCGCCAGAGACGGAAGTGCAAGCACGACTGGCTGCTCAATAATCGGACGGATATCGGCAAGGTCTGGGAGGCGGCGGAGGATCTGCTCGACAAGAGCCGCAAGGCCAAGGCCGGGACATCCCGACGCTATCTCCTTGCATTGCATGCGGCGGCCATCGCCCTGCCGATCGCCGTTCCGCTGAGGATCGGCGATCTCCATCGGCTCCAGATCGGCAAGGAAATCGTGCGCGACGCCAACGGGTGGGCGCTCGCAATCGTCACGAAGAAGACGACCAGCGAATATGAGCGCCCGGAACTCTGGCCTGAACTCACGAAGTTTCTGGACGAACTCCTGATCATGGAGGCGCCGGGCGGGGACCTCTGGGCCGGCTACGATCGGCGGGAGGGCACGCCGTTGTTTTCACGGGATGGTGGGGTCACGGCCCTGTCGGCAGACTGGATATCGGACGTCTGGTACGAGCATGTCGGCATCGGCGAGCACATCATCCGGACTCTGTGGCACGAGGTCGCCTATGACAGCGATACCGATCGGACCTGGATGGCCCTCGCACTGTGCGGACAGAAAGGGCGCCGAACCGCGGACGAATACCGCGAGGCAGGCAAGCGCAGGCGGGCCGTACGGGCAGGTCGCGAGAGGCTGATGACCATGCGGCAAGCGGTCAGAAACGAAGCCCTGCTGAGCGGTGACGGTGGGATCTGACGACACGCCCTCAATGGTGAGGGCGCGCCGGTCAGACACCACCGTAGCCAAAAAGTCGGTGGGCTAGAGGGTGTAAGAGACTGCCGGATCAAAGAAAAATCACGAGACAAAGGAGGAAGGAACTTCTTGAGCCGCCGATGGGTGCGGCGCATTGGAGCAACGAAATGCCCCGACAAATTATCAAACTGAACCGCCATCAGAGTAATCAGGGCGATGCGCCGCTCGCGCTCGCCCGACAATTCGCGGTGGAACACCGCGAGGCGTTGCTCAACGCCTCGGCGCTGCTTGGCGGGCAAGGCGCAGTCCGCCGCAGTGTGTGTCTGCTCAATGACCTGCGCGAGAGCCGCACACTGTCGCGCCGACTCCGCGTCGGGCTGGTCGACATGCACAGGCTGCTGTCTCTCGATCTCGTCGACGATCTCGACACTGCGGAAGCCTGCCTCTTCGCGGAAATCCATCCGTCAGACCCGCGCGTTCATGAGCTGTGTCTACTCGCGGATCAGCTTCGCGGACTTCTCGAAGCGATCGCGCAACTCGATGCCGAGGTCCCGGACGTCGAGTCGTATCTCGCGGCGTCTGCCGCCTGATCGGTCAGTGCTGGCCCCGCCTGGGGCCGGTTCTTGAAGGCGGACCAACCTCGTCCGCCAAGATCTGGAGTAGATCATTCATGACCAAACAAGAACATGACGAACTGTCCCTGGAGGACCTGGTGTTTCGCCTGGTTCGCATGGGTCGTGTCGTCGCGACCGACATTCTCGCGTCGGACCTCGGCGCCAATTCCCGGCAAGGCCCTCTGCTCGAGCGCTGTCTGCGACGCCTGTCAAACGGGCAGCCGCTCGACGCGCGTGACGGGGGAGGGCTCGACGCCGTCCGCAGCATACTGCAACGGGAAGTCGACGAAGAGACCCTCGGATCGGTGTGGGAATTCGAAGGTGCGCACGACCCGGAATTCGGTGACGTTGGGACCGTGCGTCTGGTCCGCCTCGTCACGCAGCGGGGCGAGACTCTTGCTACGCTACTGGTCGCCTTCCAGCGCTTCCTCAATGCTCGCGAGGAGCTGCTGGATCGGATGCGTGTCGACAACGTGCTCGCGACTGCGCACCGAAACTGATGCGCTCAGGCTGCCCCACTCGGGGCCGCCACATTCTCCGCATCGCCGTTTGGCAGTTATGGTTCTGTCGAGGTCGCGGTTGCGAAAGAGTGACTGACCATCGTGTGATCTCCACGGTCCAGGGATCAGGGCCAGTTGGCCCATACGTCTGCTTTGTCCGTCGGAAATCTGTTGCGCGACAGGAAATCTTCAGGAAGTCACTACAGGAGTTCATGATGATGTTGCGTATCGAGAGGGATCTGCTCGAAGTTTAGCGCGTTTCCCAACCCGATGGTGGCGTCGTGCTGCGGTTTTACCCCGCTCTGCCGCCTTTCAAGTATCATGTATCGTCAGAAAAGGCCGAGCTATCGAAGTGCGCGCCCGGATATGGCAATTGTCAGATCGGATGGGAGGGTGATCGCCAGATTCGCTGGAAATGGCGATCACTGAACCCGAGGTTAACTATGCAGGTTCCTGTGCTGCCCTCGCGCGCTCGCTCAGGGCGGCGCGGATTTCGCTGCCGTGATTGACGGCGTATTGTAGGGCCTCTTCCATACGGCGAGGGTGCTCATCCGTGGAATGTGCGACAAGCGCTTCGGGCAAAATGGAATAGCCGTCGGGACCGTCAGCGAACTCCATCAGAACCTTGAAGCTTCCCACCAAACTGGGAATCTCGAGCACGGCGTTTCCGAACATCGAGTGCGCATCAACGAGCGTGAATTCGGCATGATGAATTTTGTCGATGGTAAACGGGTTTTCAACAGTTTTGGGCATGAGGTCTCCTGAATTTTTAATTGTCCTGAGCACTGTTGCTCGTCTCGTAGATGGGTCGAATTTCTCCGACGGAGAAATCGTTCGGCAGATTGTTTGGAATATTTTGTGGATTGGTAAGGTTCTGGGCGTTGAGTGAGAGGTCAAAATCACCGCAGGTTCTCACTACCCGTTCAACTCTGTTCCAGCCGGCGCCCACACCGCCTGCCAAAATCAGGGGAATCGCATTTGGAACTACTGAGCATCGTCCATGAAAAATGTCGTCAAATTCGACTCTCAGAACGACGAGAGATGCCGCGTGGATCGCTGAACGTTCACCATCCGAGTTCACAGAATTCCAAACCCGAGGTTAACTATGCAGGTTCCTGTGCTGCCCTCGCGCGCTCGCTCAGGGCGGCGCGGATTTCGCTGCCGTGATTGACGGCGTATTGTAGGGCCTCTTCCATACGGCGAGGGTGCTCATCCGTGGAATGTGCGACAAGCGCTTCGGGCAAAATGGAATAGCCGTCGGGACCGTCAGCGAACTCCATCAGAACCTTGAAGCTTCCCACCAAACTGGGAATCTCGAGCACGGCGTTTCCGAACATCGAGTGCGCATCAACGAGCGTGAATTCGGCATGATGAATTTTGTCGATGGTAAACGGGTTTTCAACAGTTTTGGGCATGAGGTCTCCTGAATTTTTAATTGTCCTGAGCACTGTTGCTCGTCTCGTAGATGGGTCGAATTTCTCCGACGGAGAAATCGTTCGGCAGATTGTTTGGAATATTTTGTGGATTGGTAAGGTTCTGGGCATTGAGAAAAACCGTGTGCGCGGCCAGATACAAGTTGGTCAATATGTCCCAGCGCCAGACCAGCGGACCGTCTCTGTGGAGGATGATCTCGCCCTTTTCCCGATCGAATCTTCGTCCTGTCATAAGAAGATTGGCATCACGCAGGGAGTAGTTTTGGAAAGAGATATCGTCGACATTCAAGGCGAGCCGCTTGAAGGTGTCGAGGTCATTGTAGAGGAACGCGTGTTCGGCGGACAACAGAAGGTCCACACATAGAAAGTCCATTGCAACCCATTCCTCGTAACTACCTGTGGGTTGATAGGCTTCAATATGGACTCTGGGCGAAGGGGGGCGGTGTTTCTTTCAGGAATGGATGCCAGCGTCCACCGCATCAAGATACTCGAGGATGTCCCCCGCGCGGCCCTGCGCCGCCAATTCTGCCACCGTCTTGTCGGAAAACCCCGGCAGGGGCTCGGAGCGATACCAGGCCAGGGCCTCGTTCAAGGTGCCGAACCGCGGTAGGACACGTCGAAGGATTACCTTCATCTGCTCATCGCCTGGTATGTCGGGCATGTGATGTGTCTCCTGCGAATGGCCCGATGTTCCGGGCGGCTGACGTGCATCCGTTTGGCGAGCGCGGTAATCTGGTCTGTCGGGCGACCCCGCCGAAAATCTGTAACGCCCCAATTGCCTCGAAATCCAACAGCGAAGCCGCGTGCGGGCCCCCGCCTGATTATCTGGCACCGAGAGCGGAGATGCCAAGGCAGGACGATTGACGGCTCTGGCGTCTAACTCCAGAGCTTTGCGAACTCTCGTTCCGCTGTTGCAGCCCTTTGATCCAATATCTGGGCGACTGTCTCGACGCGGACGAGTTTGCGGGACTTCTGCTTTCCGTCAGGGGTAAAATAGGGAAGCCGAATATCCCCAGCGTCGACTTTCTCTTTCATCGTCTTCTCGGAATGCCCCCAGAAGCTTCCAGCTTCCTCAAGAGAGATATAGGGCCTGTAGTTGAAGTGTCTCATGAGAAGATCCAAGGTATCCATGCGAGCCTCCGTGATTGGACGCTCCGGAAGTGGGTTCATCGTCGGCGGCGCGAAAATAGACGGTACCCGAAGTGCATATTCTCTCCGCTATTTTGGTTGGTCTTCACTCACCCGGGGCGTCCATGCCCAACCGGCGAACTTGTCGCCCTCGACTTCGACGTGTTCATAGCGGTAAAGGCAGCCTCCGTTCCTGTGGCCGGAATGCTTGGCCACGAAGGCTGCGGGTTTCCCCATTTCGGAAAGACGTGTGATGCCCTCGTGCCGAAGATCGTGGAACCGGAGATCCTTGATCCCGAGCCGGTCTCTATGGCGCTGCCAGGCTGTCCCGACTGAAGCAGGGTTGAACGGAAAGATGCATTCATCGACCTTGGGCATCGAAAGGATAATGGCCAGCGCTTCGTCGGTGAGCTTGCACCAGACGTTGTTACCCTTCTTCTTCCTTGGGTGCTTCATATCTCGGACAAGAATCTCCTTTGCCTCGGGGCGGAGATCTTCCCACCGAAGCCGGCAAATTTCGCCAAGGCGACGACAACTGAAAATGGCAAAGAGGATCACCGTGGCGAGCGGAATTCTCTGCCGCTGGTTCATGCTGATAGCACTAAGAATCGCGTCCAGCTCGTCGAGGGTCGGTCTCCGACTCCTTTCTTCGGAGCGAGCGAGAATCTCGTCCTCCCACATTTGAGACATCGCATTTCTCAGGGTTGCGACAGGAACGATGAACGTCCTCCTTGATGCCCAGTCCAGAGTCTTGACGAGGATGGTCAGATACCCGGCAACGGTTTGCGGAAGCCGTTCCTCGGCGAGCATGAAGTCCGCGAGCTCCAGAAGAACCTCCATGGTGAGGTCGCACACCTTCTTGTTGCCGAAGTAGCTCTCCTTGATCCATGTGAGTTGCTGAATGGCCGATCGGCCAAGACTCTGGTGGGCCGCCAGACGTGCAATGATCGCGTCCGAGACCGTCTTGTCGCTCTTCGCGACGAAATCCACCCCTTGAAGCTCGATTTCCGCGAGCTTCTTCACTTTCCATCTTTTCGCAAACTTGAGCGAGGAGAACGTTTCGGTAATGCTGATTGCCTTCCCATCAACGGTCTTGCGAATCTGAACACGGTACGATGCCGTCCCATTCTTGCCGCGGATCTCCTGAATATTGGGCTCAACGCTACGAGATCGGGCATCTTTCTTGCGACGACCGTCCTCAGCTTGATTGTCCGGGTCTTTGCGTGGCCCGGAGTCGCGCGAACTTGCGTCGTGCGGCGTCAATGGCAGCGATGGCGGGGTTGGAGACCCAGAATGCCTGATGCGATGTGATGAAGGAAAAGCGATGACGTTGCTGGACACGAGTAGGGTTCCTGACCGATTTCATCCGGGAGATTGGGTCGGGCGGCGGGCTGCAAAAATCGCCGCTTCAGGAATTTGCTGGCGGTGGCCTTGCCATCGCGCCAAAGGGACGCCAAGAACTGCTACATTGTAGCAACTCGGTTCGCAGAACCCGGAAAAACCCGCCAAAATGCGGCGAAACCCGCAGTTTTGGCATAGAGCCCAGGACGGCGTAGTCAATGCAAATACTAACAAAAACAGATGCTTGCGCCGCGTCTCGCCTCAGCGTTGCACCCATGATGGACTGGACCGACCGCCATTGCCGCGTCTTCCACCGGGTGCTGTCGCGGCGCGCGCTGCTTTACACCGAGATGGTCACGGCCCCCGCCGTGATCCATGGCGACCGGGCGCGCCTTTTGGGGCATGACGATTGCGAACATCCCGTGGCGCTGCAACTGGGCGGCTCCGATCCGGCGGAATTGGCCCAGGCCACCCGCATCGCGGCGGATTTCGGCTATGACGAGATCAACCTCAATGTCGGCTGCCCGTCCGATCGGGTGCAATCGGGCTGCTTCGGCGCGGTGCTGATGGAACGCCCCGGGCTGGTCGCCGATTGCGTCGCCGCGATGATCGCCGAAAGCCCGGTCGAGGTGACCGTCAAATGCCGCATCGGCGTGGATGAGCAGATCCCTGAAACTGTGCTGCCGGATTTCCTTGAAACGGTCTCGGCCGCCGGGGTGCGCCGCTTCGCGATCCATGCGCGCAAGGCCTGGCTGCAGGGGCTCAGCCCGAAGGAAAACCGCGATGTCCCGCCGCTCGACTATCCGCTTGTGGCACAGATGAAGCGCGATTTTCCCCAGCTTCACCTGTCGATCAACGGCGGCATTGCCAGCCTTGATCAGGCGCAGGATTTTCTGGCGCAGGGGCTGGATGGGGTGATGCTGGGCCGGGCGGCCTATCACGATCCGGGCGGCGTGCTGATCGAGGCCGACCGGCGGATCTGGGGCGACGACCGCCAGATTTCGCGCCCGGCGGCGGTCGAGGCGATGCGGCCCTATATCGCCGCGCATCTACAGGCCGGCGGCCGGCTGCATCAGATCACCCGGCATATGCTGGGCCTGTTCCACGGCCAGCCCGGGGCGCGCGGCTGGCGGCGGGTGTTGTCGGAACGTGGCCATGGGGCAGAGGCCGGGCTGGAGGTGCTGGAGGCGGCGCTGGCGCAGGTCAGCGGGCAGGCGGCGGCCTAGCCGGAACCCGCGGCGCAGGCGCGCCGCAGCCGCCCCGAAGCGCTGGCAAGAATGCAAAAAGGGGCGGTTTCCCGCCCCTTCGGTACAACAATCCCTCAGGATTTAGTCGGCCAGCGCCAGGTTTGACGCCGACTGGCGGCCATCGCGGCCCGACTCGAGGTCGAAGGTCACCTTCTGGCCGTCGTCCAGACCACGCAGGCCAGCACGCTCAACTGCGCTGATATGGACGAACACGTCCTTGGAGCCACCATCGGGCTGGATGAAGCCGAAGCCTTTGGTGGCGTTGAACCATTTCACGGTGCCGGTTGCCATCGTGAGATCTCCTAGTTATTGCCGCCCGCGGAAGTGCGGCGGCCCGGCTCAGTCAGTTCCAATCGAAGGACTGTAGCCGGTAACGGAGAACAGTGGTCGATAGAGAGTAACGTCGCTTCCTCGATATCCGTCAAATTGGCCCGAATCGCAAGAAAAATCGCTTCGATTCGGCTAAAACCGGCGCTGTGGGGCGCGCACGCCCTAGTTGTGGGGATACATCGCGGCCCAGCTTTCGATCAAGTTTTGCTGGAGTTGGCGCGCGTGCCGCGTCCAGCTTGGCACGCCCGGCGGGCGCTCACGCGAGGAATCGAGGACCTTCGCGCGCCGCGCCATGTTCGAGGTCAGAATTGCGAAGATCAGCTCCTGTCCGTCGGGGCCGGACAGATAGCCGGTCAGGCCCGAGACGTAGTTCAGCGTGCCGGTCTTGGCCTGAACCGACAGCGGGGTGTGCTTGAGCAGCCGGCCCCGGTCGTCCAGCAGGTAGATGTTCTTCAGCAGGCTGCGCAACATCCCGCCCGGGGCGGCCTGGAACAGGATGCTGACCAGATCCGCCGCGGTCACGCGGGTGCCGTGTGCCAGGCCCGAATGGTCGCCGAAATGGGCGCTGACGCCGTAGCGCTTCTTGATCCAGGCGCCCATGCGTGCCGCCGAATCCGCCAGGGTGGCGGGCGGCGTGCCGTCCATCTTGATGGTCGCGGCCAGCCCCACCAGTTCCGCCGTGAGGTTGGTGGAATAGTACAGCATCACCCGCAGCACCGCGCTCAGCTTGTCGCTTTCGTGGCTGACCAGGGTGCTGGCGTCGGCGGGGGCGCGGGCGGCGGCGGGGTCGGGCAGGCGGACGCTGTAGGCGGCGGCGATCTCGCGAAACACGCTGGCGGTGTAGGCGGCGGGGTCGCGCACCGGCAGCCAGCGGTTGCCATGACGGCTGAGCAGGCGGCTGGCGACGGTCCAGCTTTCACGCCCGTCCGCGGCGCTGTGGGTATAAAGGGGCGAGCCGCGGTCCACCACCTGCATCGAGATGTTCGGCGCCGCCGGCTGGATCCGCGCGCCGCGCGCATCCATCAGCACGCGGTAGCCCTTGCCGGTGCGGGTCCATTCGAAATGCACGCGGTTGAAGTTCAGGTTCAGCCCCGAAAGCCCGGGGTTGTAGCCCGCTTGCAGCGGCTGGCTGGGATCCATCGCATCGAAATGCGGGACCGCCGAGGCATCATACAGGAACCGCCCCGTCACCGCCCGCACACCCTTGGCGGCAAGCGCTGCGGCCATGTCGGCCAGATCGTCGGTGTCAAGCGTCGGGTCGCCGCCGCCGACCAGGATCAGATCGCCCTGAACAACGCCGTTCTGCACCGGGCCGGTCGCCACGATGCGGGTGGTGAAGCGGTGATCGGGGCCCAGATGGTCAAGCGCATAGAGCGTGGTGAAGACCTTGGTCATCGACGCGATCGGCATCGCCGCATCCGGAAGGTGGCTGTCGAGCACCTTGCCGGTACGGCCATCCGCCAGCACGAAGCCGACCTCGCCGCCCAGATTGGCGCGGGCGATCAGCTCGTCGGGCGAGGGCACGTCAGCATGGCCTGCGGTGGCCGCCCGCGGATGGCCGGGCCGCAGATGCGGGCGCAGCGACCGGCGCGGCGCGTCGGCCTCGGCGGGCAGGGCGATGGGGGTGGCTGCCCCGGCGAGAAGGGCGCCAAGCAGCCAGCGGCGGGAGATCGGATCTTGCGTGCTCATGGCGCGACTTAACCCAAGCCCGCGCAAGGCGGCAAGGCCGCGTCCGGGCGAAAATGCGCGGCGCGGATCACAGAGCGATCATGCTTCTGTCATCCGCGCGGCCAGTCGCCACGCGCCCGGATCGCGCTGGACGAGATCGGCATCAACGGCACGTTGATATAGCACCAGGCCGGCGGGCTGAGATGCCCCAGCCGACGCGCCGAGGTGGGCGGCACCCGGTGTGCGGCATAGCGGTCGGCGGCCGGCGACATCCGCGCCGCGATCCCCGATCCGGGCCGCGCGATCACCCCGATCGGCACGTTTTGCATGATCCAGCGCCAATTCTGCCAGCGGTGGAACTGGGCCAGGTTGTCGGCCCCCATCAGCCACACGAACCGCACCCCGGGATAGAGCGCGCGCAGACGCCTTAGCGTGGCGGCGGTGTGGCGGGTGCCGAGACGGGCCTCTATATCGCTGACCACGACGCGCGGGTCGCGCATCACATGGCGGGCCTGCGCCATGCGCCGGGCCAGCGGCGCCGGGCCTTCGCGCTTGAGCGGATTGCCGGGGCTGACCAGCCACCACACCCGGGTCAGGCCGAAATGCCGGATCGCCTCACGGGTGATATGGGCGTGGCCTTCATGGGCCGGATCAAAGGAGCCGCCCAGAATGCCGATCACCTGGCCCGGTTTCGCTATGGGAAATCCCTGCACCGATGATGTCCTTTACCCCCGCAAGAGGCCCCTTTTCGCCGTGGCGCGGGGGGCTGTCAACGTATGCCGGCACAGGTGCTGCGCGGTCGCGGGGGCAGCAGGCGCTGCGCCGCCGGGCCGCAACGGAAACGCCTATCGCATTGCTCTTGGCCGCGCTGTCGCTTACATCAGGCGCCAAATGCTGACCAAGGAGTTTCCATGGCATCCTATCAATACGTCTACCACATGGATGGCGTCTCCAAGACCTATCCGGGCGGCAAGAAATGTTTCGAGAACATCCAGCTGAACTTCCTGCCCGGCGTGAAGATCGGCGTCGTCGGTGTCAACGGCGCCGGTAAATCGACGCTGCTGCGCATCATGGCCGGGATCGACAAGGATTTCTCGGGCGAGGCCTGGGCGGCCAAGGACGCCAAGGTCGGCTATCTGCCGCAAGAGCCGCAGCTGGACGAAAGCCTCAGCGTGCGCGGCAACGTCATGCTGGGCGTGGCCGAGAAGCAGGCCAAGCTGGACCGCTACAACGAGCTGGCGATGAACTACTCGGACGAGACCGCCGAGGAGATGGCCGCGCTGCAAGACCAGATCGACGCCCAGAACCTGTGGGATCTGGACAGCCAGGTCGACGTGGCGCTGGAGGCCCTGCGCTGCCCGGCCGACGACGCCGACGTCAGCGCGCTTTCGGGCGGCGAGCGGCGCCGGGTGGCGCTGTGCAAGCTGCTGCTGGAAGCGCCGGACATGCTGCTGCTGGACGAACCGACCAACCACCTCGACGCGGAAACCATCGCCTGGCTGCAAAAGCACCTGATCGAATACAAGGGCACGATCCTCTGCGTCACCCACGACCGCTATTTCCTGGATGACATCACCTCGTGGATCCTGGAGCTGGAGCGCGGCCGCGGCATCCCCTATGAGGGCAATTATTCCGCCTGGCTGGAGCAGAAGGCCAAGCGGGTGGCGCAGGAATCGCGCGAGGACAAGTCCAAGCAGAAGGTTCTGGAGAAGGAACTGGAATGGATCCGCGCCGGCGCCAAGGCGCGTCAGGCGAAATCCAAGGCGCGGATCTCGGCCTATGAGAAGATGGCCGAGGAGAGCGTCAAGGATCGGGTCGGCAAGGCGCAGATCATCATCCCGAACGGCCCCCGTCTGGGCGGCAAGGTGATCGAGGTCGAGGGCCTGAAGAAGCATATGGGCGACAAGCTGCTGATCGAGGATCTCAGCTTCTCGCTGCCGCCGGGCGGCATTCTGGGGGTGATCGGCCCGAACGGCGCCGGTAAATCGACGCTGATCAAGATGATCACCGGTCAGGAGACGCCGGATGAGGGCACGATCACCATCGGCGACACCGTCAAGCTGGCCTATGTCGACCAGTCGCGCGACGCGCTCGATGCCAACCACAACGTGTGGGAGGAAATCTCGGGCGGCGCCGAGGTGATCCATCTGGGCGATGCCAGCGTGGCCAGCCGCAGCTATGTCGGCGCCTTCAACTTCAAGGGCGGCGACCAGCAAAAGAAGGTGGGTCTGCTCTCGGGTGGTGAGCGCAACCGGGTGCATATGGCCAAGCTTCTGAAGGAAGGCGGCAACGTGCTGCTTCTGGACGAACCGACCAACGATCTGGATGTCGAAACCCTGCAGGCGCTGGAATCCGCGATCGAGGATTTCGCCGGCTGTGCGGTGATCATCTCGCACGATCGCTTCTTCCTCGACCGGCTGTGTACCCATATCCTGGCCTTCGAGGGCGACGCCCATGCCGAGTTCTTCGAGGGCAACTTTGAGGATTACGAGGCCGACAAGATCCGCCGTCTGGGCCCCGACGCGGCCGAGCCGAAGCGCGTGAAATACAAGAAGTTCACCCGCTAAACCGGATGTTGCGTGCGGGGTGTCCCGCACGCAACCGTTACCGTTCTTGATGCCGTATGCGCGCCGGTTGGCCCTAGGATTTCCCTTGTCACGCGCCCGAAAGGGCGGGTCCGTAACGAGGGAAGCCATGCGTACCGTTCTTGCTGCCGCCGCGTTCTGCGCGGCCACCGCCCTTGCCGCGCCGATGGCGCAGGCCGTCGATTTCGCCGATATGCCGGTGGGGTGCCAGTGGACCTTCCAGTACTGGAACGGGATGCGCCTTACCCATACCTATGTCGGCCGGGTCTCTGGGCTCTACGATGTGCGCACCACCGTCGCGGGCCATCCCGACCGGCTGGTCAACAACATGTGGTTCAATCGGTCGGGCGATATGGTCGAGCGGGCTTCGCAGAACGGCAAGTGGGAGAAATTCTCACCCGCCTCCTGCTACACCCAGGTGGGTCATTGCGAAATGCTTCTCACCAACGCGCGGGGCGTGCATCGGCATATCGACAGCACGACCCAGCGAAATGGCAATCACTACGACCAGTATTGGCACCTGCGCGGTCGCGGACATCTGCATCACGTCGCCTATACCGAGGGGCGTTTCGGCATCATCGTCAAGGGCATGTACCGGGGCAAGCCCGTCACGGTCAGCCGCTTTCGCCACTGCGGCCGTTAGGGCCGCACCCTAGGCCCGATTGCGGCCGCTAGGGCCGCATCCTAGGCCAGACTGCGGCCGTCACGCCCGCACCCTACGCCCGCCAGAACCGCGGCAGCAGCAGCACATAGCCCGCGACCATCCCCAGACGGCCCATCAGCATGGCGATGATCATCAGCCATTTGGCGGTGGTGTCGAAATCCACCATCGTGCCGGTCGGCTGGGTGGCGGTGCCGAAGACGTAGCCGATGTTGCCGATCGAGGTCCAGATCGCCATCAGCGCGCTCTCGATATCCACCCCGGTCAGGCTGACCCCGATCGACAGCACCATGATCGTCACCAGATAGCCGGTCAGATACATGATCAGCGGGTTCATCACCTCATCGTCGACCACAACGCCATCATAGCGCACCACCGACAGGCGGTTGGGCGAATGGACCTTCTGGATCTGCGCCTTGATCGCGGCGAACAGGATCTGGGTGCGAAATACGCTGAACGCGCCCGAGCTGGACGACGAACAGCCGCCGATCAGCCCGACCGTCAGCGCCACCACCACCGCGAACGGCCCCCAGGAGTTCACATCGGCCGACGAAAAGCCGGTGCCGGTGAAGATCGACACGATGTTGAACAGCGACTGGCGCACGATTGTCTCGACCGGGGTCTCGGAGGTAAACAGCCGGTAAACGATCACCAGACTGACCGAGATCGCGATCCATTTCAGGAAGGCGCGCACCTGCGGGTCGCGCAGCATCGGGCGGTAGCTGCCGCCCATCATCTGCACGAAGCGGATATAGGGCAGGGCCGAGACGATCATGAAGAACGACCCGGCATATTCGGCGGCGCCGGAATATTTTCCGAACGAGGCGTCGGAGGTGGAAAACCCCCCCGTCGCGACGGTGGCGAAGGCGTTCACCACAGCATCCAGCAGGGTCATGCCGAACACCATATAGGTGCTGATGCAGGCCAGCGTCAGCAGCACATAGAAGGCCAGCAGCCGCCGGGCGATGTCGGTGGCGCGGGGCAGCACCTTGCCCATCGTGTCAAAGCCCTCGGTGCGGAAGAACTTCATCCCGCCGACGCGCATCACCGGCAGGAAGATCATCGCGACGAAGGCGATCCCGAGGCCGCCCAGCCAGTTCAGGATGCCGCGCCACAGCAGCACCCCGGGCGGCAGGTTGTCGAGATGCGGGATCACTGACGATCCGGTGGTGGTGATGCCCGACACTGCCTCGAAATAGGCGTTGGTAAAGCCGATATGCGGGGCGCCCACCATGAAGGGCAGGGCGCCGAACAGCGGGATGAAGGCCCAGATCCCGGTGGTCAGCAAGAAGGCCTCGCGCACCGAGAATTCGTCGGCGGTTTCCAGACCCGACCGGCAGGCCAGCGCGATCATCGCGCCGGTCACGCCGGTGACCATGGCGGATTCGAAGAACGCCCGCCAGTTGCTGGCGCCGACCAGAAGGTCGACCACCAGCGGCGCCAGCATCGCCAGCCCCAGCGCCACCAGCAGCAGCCCCAGCACGAAGCCCACGGGCCGCAGGTCGATCAGGCTGGCGTCGCGGGCGGTGGCGTCGTGGGCGGTGGTCACGGCTGCCACGCGGGGCGGTCGTCAGGCATGGGTGAACCGGGCCCGCGCGCCGCGCTCGATCGCGGCGGCATGCAGGCGGTCGATGCTCAGCTCATAGCGCACCTCCTCCAGCAGGCGCAGCTCGGTCTCGCCCAGAGAGCCGTCGGCGGCGGCCACGTCGCACGACAGCGCATAGGCGGTCTCGTACAGGCGTTCGGGCAGGGCGTCGCGGATCAGCCCGAACAGCGCGTCCAGCCCGTCCTCTTCCTCGAAGAGGTCGAACACCACCTGCGAGATCTGCTTGAAGCGGTCGGCGTCGTAATCCTTGAACACCGGCAGGGTGTTCACGATGCCCTGAATCATGAACAACTCGGACGAACGGATCGTCTCGTCCGAGGCAGAGACGGCAATCATCAGCGCGATCAGGCTGTCTTGCGGCGTCATGGATGCGGTGTCGAAGGTCATGGGCGTCCTTTCCCTTGTTGCGGCGCAGAATATTGACCCGGCCCGGCGCGGGCAATAGGAGAGGGGGCCGCATGGGACAAGGGGTTTCATGCGTCAGACGAGGATGTGAACAATGTCGGACCTTCGCGACGCCGCGATGAACTCGAAAGCCTGGCCGTTCGAGGAAGCCCGCCGCATCCTCAAACGCTATCAGGCCGCGCCGCCCGACAAGGGCTATGTGCTGTTCGAGACCGGCTATGGCCCCTCGGGCCTGCCCCATATCGGCACCTTCGGCGAGGTCGCGCGCACCACGATGATCCGCCGTGCCTTCACGGCGATCAGCGACATCCCCACCCGGCTGATCTGCTTCTCGGACGACATGGACGGGATGCGCAAAGTGCCCGAGAACATGCCCAACCAAGAGCTTCTGCGCGCCAATATCCAGAAGCCGCTGACCTCGGTGCCCGACCCGTTCGGCGAATACGACAGCTTCGGCGACCACAACAACGCGATGCTGCGCCGCTTCCTCGACACTTTCGGGTTCGAGTACGAATTCTACTCGGCCACCGAGTTTTACAAGTCCGGCCAGTTCGACGAGATCCTGCTGCGCGCCGCCGAGCGCTATGATGAGGTCATGGCGGTGATGCTGAAAAGCCTGCGCGAGGAGCGTCAGCAAAGCTATTCGATCTTCCTGCCGATCCACCCCGAGACCGGGCGCGTCCTTTATGTGCCGATGAAGCATGTCGATGCCAAGGCAGGCACGATCACCTTCGACGACGAGCACGGGCGCGAATGGACGCTGCCGGTCACCGGCGGTCAGGTGAAGCTGCAGTGGAAGCCCGATTTCGGCGCCCGCTGGGCCGCGCTTGGCGTCGATTTTGAGATGTACGGCAAGGACCATTCCACCAACACCCCGATCTACGACCGCATCTGCGAGATCCTGGGCGGCGCCAAGCCCGAGCATTTCAGCTATGAGCTGTTCCTCGACGAGAACGGCGAGAAGATTTCGAAGTCGAAGGGCAACGGGCTGACCATCGACGAATGGCTGACCTATGCCTCGACCGAGAGCCTCAGCTATTACATGTTCCTCAAGCCGAAGACGGCGAAGCGGCTTTCCTTTGACGTGATCCCGAAGGCGGTGGACGAGTACCACCAGCAACTGCGCGCCTATCACGAGACCGACGACGCGGCGAAGCGGCTGAGCAACCCGGTGTGGCATATCCACAACGGAAACCCGCCGCAAAGCCATATGGTGGTGCCCTTCGCGATGCTGCTGAACCTCGCCTCGGTCGCGGCGGCCGAGGACAAGGCCGGGCTTTGGGGCTTCATCAAGCGCTACGCCCCCGAGGCCAGCCCCGAGACCAATCCCGATCTGGATGCGGCGGCCGAATTCGCGGTGCGCTACTTCCGCGATTTCGTGGCCCCCACGCGGAATTTCCGCGCCCCCACCGATGCAGAGCGCGCGGCGATGATGGATCTGCTGGCCCGGCTGAAGGCCTGGGACGGCGGGCTTGACCCCGAAGAGCTGCAAAGCATGGTCTTCGCGGTCGGCAAAGAGCAGGGGTTCGAGAACCTGCGCGACTGGTTCAAGGCGCTTTACGAGGTGCTGCTGGGCCAAAGCCAGGGTCCGCGCTTTGGCGGTTTCATCGCGCTCTACGGCGTCGAGGAGACCGTGGCGCTGATCGAAAAGGGCCTCGCCGGGGAATTGCGGATCGCCGACTAGCCCCGACTGGCGTGGCCCGCCCGATCCTGGCGCGATCCTGGCCCGATTCTGGCCCGATCCTGACGCGCCGCGCACCCCTTTGCGCGGTTCCGCCTGCGGCCCCGAGCCCCTGCGCCCAAGCGTCGCGGCTTGAGGCGGAAAACAAGGCGTTTGGGCCACTGGCCCCCGGTCCGGCGCCGGGGTAAGCAGCCCGGAAAGATTCTACATCGCGAAAGGCCCAAGATGCCCGATATGTCGCTATTGCTGCCGATGCTGGCCCTTCTGCTTGTGATCGGCGCCTTCGCCGGGGTGATCTCGGGGCTTTTGGGCGTGGGCGGCGGGATCATCCTGGTGCCGGCGTTCTTCTACGCCTTCGGCTATCTCGGCTATGGCGGGCCGGGGCATCCGCAGCTGATGCAGATCTCGATCGCGACCTCTCTGGCGACGATCATCTTCACCTCGGTGCGCTCGGTGCTGGCGCATCACCGCAAGGGCGCGGTGGATTGGGACATCCTGAAGACCTGGGCGCCGGGCATCGTGGTCGGCGCGGTGCTGGGCGTGCTGGCGGTGTCGCATCTGCGCACCCATACGCTGCAGGCGATCTTTGGTGAGCTGGCGCTGGTGGTGGCGGCCTATCTGGGCTTTGGTCGGTCGGATTGGCGGCTGGGGCAGGCGATGCCCAGTGGCTGGTTGCGGGCGCTGCTGTCGCCGCTGATGGGGTTTCTGTCGGTGCTGATGGGCATCGGCGGCGGCAGCTTCGGCGTGCCACTGATGAGCCTTTACAACATCCCGATCCACCGCGCGGTGGCGACGGCGGCGGGGTTTGGCGTCACCATCGCGGTGCCCTCGGTGATCGGCTTCATGCTGACCGCGGTGCCGGGCGCGCCGCCATTCTCGGTGGGGGCGGTCAATCTGCCCGCCTTCGTGGTGATCATCACCATGACCATGATCACCGCGCCCTGGGGGGTGAAGCTGGCCCATGCGATGGACCCGAAGCCGCTGAAGCGGGTCTTTGCGCTGTTTCTGTTCGTCGTCGCGGCGAACATGATCCGCAAGGCCTTCCTGAACTGAACGGCTCCCGCCCTGGCTGAAAGGCCCCCGTCGCGACCGGCGCCAATCCCGAACGTCCCCCTCTCAACCGAACGACCCCGGAGACGGCGCATCGCCTCCGGGGCCTCGAGCGGGGGTAAGGGAGGAGGAGGGCCCCCGCGCTGACGCCGCTAGTTGTTGAGCAGCGCGTTCAGCAGGCCGACCTCGGCCATGACGGTCATCGTGTTGCGGTTGACCCGCAGGACACGGTCATTGTTGACGATCACATAACGCTCGTCAGCGTCGGGGCGCGGCAGGTGGTAGGCGCGCCAGTTGGTCAGCGCACGAAAGTCACCGTCGCGCAGGCGCTCGCCGCGATACCAGTTGCTGCTGCGCTCGCCATAGTCGCGGTGCTCGCGGTGGTATTCGTCGCCATTGCGGTTGCGGTAATAGCCGCGTTGATCCTCTTCGCCGCCGCGCCGATAGGCGCGCTGCTGTTTGCGCCAGTTGTCGCGCCCATGATCGCGTTGACCGGCGTCAGAGCGGTAATGACCGTCGCCGCCGTCATCGGCAAGGGCAGGGTTGCCCAGTGACAGCGTCAGCACCGCCGCGGCGGCAGAGATCGACAGGGCCGTCAGGATGGTTTTGCGTTTCATGATTTCCTCCGGGGTTCAAAAGGCGTGGGGGCCTAGCCGAGGCCGAAGATCTTGTCGACCTTCCCGACCGAGGCCACGACCTTCCAATTGTGCGTGTCGACCCGCAGCACCTGGGTGCCAAGCGCGACATAGGCCTGACCAGCAGGGGGGCTCGGCAGGCGATAGCGCCGGTAGGAGGTGAGCAGGTGGAAGTTGAAGCTTCCGATCCGGTCACCCGCGCGCCAGACCCGTTCATATTGGCTATTGCCCCATGGGTTCAGCACCGCGCCGCCGTCCGCGGCCGTGGCCCGGGGGGCAGTGGCGGTGGCGGCCATGGCGGGGCGCGCCTCGGGGCGCGGGCTTTGCGACGGCGCCCCGGCCAGGGCGCTGGTGCCGAGGCCAAGCGCGGTGATGGCGGCAGCGGCGGCGGACAGCGGGGTGATCCGGGGCGTGAGGGATGCGCGTATCATCGTTTCCTCCGGGGAAGACAGGTTGCCCCGATAACCCCGCAGGCGGCCTTCGGGTTCCGGCGCGATCAACGGCGCGGGACACAAGGTCGTGGGGGTAATGTGAGGGATGATCCGCAGGAAATTGATATTGCGGGGAATATCAAAGGCGCGCTGGTCGGGCGAAAGCGGGCCGCGCCAGACCCGCCTGTCGCCCGGCACGCGCCCAAGCGGCAGGCGCGTGCCTTGTCTGGCCGGCTAAGGGGGCGCCGTCAGCCCCGGCCGCGTTTCTCGAACCGTGGCAGCATGGCCGAGAAGTCGCGGCCCGCGCCGTCCTCTTGCTCGACGAATTGCGCGTAAAGCGCCATCGCCATCGCGCCCAGCGGCGTGTCGGCATCGGCGGCCTCGGCGGCCTGCTGCGACAGGCGCAGATCCTTCAGCATCAGATCGGCGGCAAAGCCCGGCTTGTAGCCGTTGTCGGCCGGGCTTTGCGGGCCGACGCCGGGCGCCGGGCAATAGGCGTTCATCGACCAGCTGTAGCCCGAGGAGGTCGAGACCACATCGAACATCTTTTGCCGGTCGAGGCCCAGCTTGTCGGCCAGCGCGAAGGCCTCGCAGGTGACGATCATGGTGGCGCCGAGGATCATGTTGTTGCAGATCTTCGCCGCCTGCCCGCTGCCCGAGGGGCCGCAATGCACCGCCTTCTGGCCCATCACCTCGAACAGCGGCGCGACCGTCGCGAAGGAGGCGTCATCGCCGCCCACCATGAAGGTCAGCGTGCCCGCCGTGGCGCCGCCGACCCCGCCCGAGACCGGCGCGTCCAGCGCCCCGAAGCCCGCCGCGCGCGCCTGATCGGCCACCGCGCGGGCACTTTCCACGTCGACGGTGGAGCAATCGCAAAACACCGCGCCGGCGGCCATCGCGGGGATGATCTGATCGGCCACGCCGCGCAGGATCTTGCCGTTCGGCAGCATGGTGATCACCACCTCGGCGCCGTCGGTCGCGGCGGCGGCGGTGGCGGCGCGGGTGACGCCCTCGGGGCAAGAGACGGCGGGGTCGAAGCCCGTCACCTGATGCCCAGCGGCGACCAGGTTGGCGGCCATGGGCGCGCCCATGTTGCCAAGTCCGATGAATCCGATCTTCATGCGCTTTCCTCCTCGAAAGTCAGCTCTTCGTCGCCCAGCGGCGCCAGCATCGCCGCGACTTCCGCCTCGGGGGGCTCGCCCCCGGCGTGGCGCCAGCGGGGGTTGCGGTCCTTGTCGATGATCTGGGCGCGGATCCCTTCGAGGAAATCCGCGTGCTGCATCGCACGATGGGTGAAACGGTATTCCAGCATCAGCGCATGGCGCAGGTCGGGCGCGCGACGCACCGCCTGCAACAGCGCCAGCGTCGCCGCCACCGACAGCGGCGAGGCCCGGTTCAGTGCCTTGGCGGTGTCCGCGCCAAAGCCTTCCCCGGCCGCCGTCAGCGCGGCGCGGATCGTGGCCAGATCGGCCGTGCCGAAGGCGCGGTCGATCTGCGGGCGCAACCCCTCCAGCCGGCCCTGAGGCGGGGGCGCGGCGGCCCGGGCAATGGCGTCGGGCGTGCTGGTTTCCACCAGCGCCGCGCGCAGGGCGGGCCAGGCGTCGTGGGGCACGAAATGATCGGCAAATCCGGCAAGGATCGCATCCGCCGGGCCCATCCGTGCGCCGGTGGTGCCCAGATAGTCGCCCAGCCGCCCCGGCGCGCGCGCCAAAAGGAAGGTGCCGCCGACATCGGGGATCAGGCCGATGCCGCATTCGGGCATCGACATCTGGGTGCTTTCGCACACCACCCGGTGACCGACGTGACAGCCAAGGCCGACACCGCCCCCCATGACGAAGCCCTGCATCAGGCTGACCACGGGTTTGGGATACTCGAAAAGCCGCGCGTTGGTGCGGTATTCCTCGCGCCAGAAGGTCTGGCCGGGGGCGTAATCGCCACGGATCCCCTGGGCATAGATCGCCGCGATGTCGCCGCCGGCGCAGAAGGCACGATCGCCCGCCGCCTCGATCAGCACCAGATCCACCGCCGGATCGGACTGCCAGGCGATCAGCGCCGCGTCAATGTCGCGGCACATCGCATGGGTCAGCGCGTTCAGCGCCTGAGGTCGGGTCAGCCGCAGGACGCCGGCGCGGCCCTCGATCCCGATCTCGACGTCCTGGGTGTCGGCTGCCATCAGCCGCGCTCCGCCAGCATTGCGCGGCTGATGATCAGGCGCATGATCTCGTTGGTGCCCTCAAGGATCTGGTGCACGCGCAGGTCGCGCACGATCTTCTCGATCCCGTAATCGGCCAGATAGCCGTAGCCGCCATGCAGTTGCAGGCATTGGTTGGCGACATCAAAGGCCGAGTCCGTGACGTAGAGCTTGGCCATGGCGCAGAATTTGGTGGCGTCGGGGGCGGCATTGTCCAGCTTCCAGGCCGCCTGACGCAGGAAGATGCGGGCCGATTGCAGCTTTACCTCCATCTCGGCCAGCCGGAATTGCAGCGCCTGGAACTGGTCGATGGGGCGGCCGAACGCCTTGCGCTCGCCCATATAGGTCAGCGTCGCGTTCAGCGCCGCCTGCGCGCCGCCCAGGGCTGAGGCCGCGATGTTCAGCCGCCCGCCGTCCAGCCCGGCCATGGCATAGCTGAAGCCGCGGCCTTCCTGACCCAGCAGGTTCGCCGCCGGCACCTTGCAATCGTCGAACTGCACCTGCGCGGTGGGCTGGGCGCGCCAGCCCATCTTGTCCTCTAGCCCGCCAAAGGACAGGCCTTCGCTGCCGTCCTCGACGATCAGGGTGGAAATGCCCTTGGGGCCGTCCTCGCCGGTGCGGCACATCACGACATAGACGTCGGAATAGCCGCCGCCCGAGATGAACGCCTTGGTGCCGTTCATCACATAGCCGTCGTTGGTCTTCTCGGCCCGGCAGCGCAGCGCCGCCGCGTCCGAGCCCGATTCCGGTTCAGTCAGCGCGTAGGAGAACACCTTGTCCATGCGGGTCAGCGCCGGCAGCCAGGCGGACTTGACCTCGGGGCTGGCGAACTTGTCGATCATGCCGCCGCACATGTTGTGGATCGACAGGAACGATCCCACCGCCGGGCAGGACATCGCCAGCGCCTCGAACACTAGCGTGGCATCCAGCCGCGTCAGGCCCGACCCGCCGTATTCCTCGGACACGTAGATCCCGCCCAGACCCAGCTCGCCGACCTTGGGCCACAGATCCTTGGGGATGGTGCCTTGGGCTTCCCAGGCGCGGGCATGCGGGGCGATGTGCTCTTGCCCGAAGTCCCGGGCCATCTCGAAGATGGCTTGCTGCTCTTCGCTCAGTGCAAAATCCATGAACGCCTCCCGCCGAATGAATTGAACGCTTGTTTAATTCGCAAATCCCGGGGCCCCTTTGCAAGCCCGAAACTGGGGCGGGGCGCGGATTATCCGGCGCCGGCCAGCAATTCGGTCAGGCTGCGCTCTGGCTGGCCGAGGATTTCCAGCGCCTCGGCCTCGGTCTCGGCGGTGCGCATCACGATCCCGTCGAGCCCATCCCACGAGCGGCGCACGATCGCGGCCATCTCATGGGTGATGCGGGTGGGCGCGAAATAGACCATCACCGTCTGGCGACCCTGTTCGAGGAACAGATCGGCCTTCTGCGCCTGGATCTGCAGAAGCCGGGTGTAATCCGCATCATACCCGGTCACCGCCGCCAGATCGATCAATTGCTTCTGGCCCGGGGCGCGGTCCGGGTGGCGGCTGTAGGCGCCGAGGGCCGCGACGGTGTCGTCGTGATGCACGTATCCTTCATACCGGACATAGACCAGACCCCGACGCGGAAGGATGGTGAAGCTGACCGACATGAAGGCTCCGTAAAGTGCATTAAACAAGAAAGGGGCGCCGGCATTCACCGGCACCCCTAGTTTATCAACGAAAATGGCGCGTTAGTCCATCTGCTTGAAATGGAACTCGCCGCCTTCCTTGATGCCCGAGAACCAGCGCTGGGTGACAGTCTTGGTGCGGGTGTAGAACTTGAAGGCGTCGGGGCCGTACTGGTTGAGATCGCCAAAGGCCGATTTCTTCCAGCCGCCGAAGCTGTGATAGGACAGCGGCACCGGGATCGGGAAGTTGATGCCGACCATGCCGACATTCACCTTGTTGGCGAAATCGCGCGCGGTGTCGCCATCGGCGGTGAAGATCGCGGTGCCGTTGCCGAAGGGGTTGTCCTTCACCAGCGCCAGCGCCTCGTCATAGGATTTCGCGCGCACCTGGCTGAGGACCGGGCCGAAGATTTCTTCGCGGTAGATATCCATCTCGGGCGTGACGTTGTCGAACAGCGAGGCGCCGACGAAGAAGCCATTCTCATAGCCCTGCAGCGAGAAGCCGCGCCCGTCGACCACCAGCTTGGCGCCCTGCTTGACGCCGGTTTCGACCAGAGCGTCGATCCGCGCCTTGGCCTGGGCGGTGATGACCGGGCCGAAATCGACATCCGCGCCGGCGGTATAGGGGCCGACCTTCAGCTTTTCGATCCGCGGGATCAGCCGCTCGATCAGCGCGTCGGCGGTCTTTTCGCCCACCGGCACCGCGACCGAGATCGCCATGCAGCGTTCGCCCGCCGCGCCGAAGCCCGCGCCCACCAGCGCGTCGGCGGCCTTGTCGAGATCCGCGTCGGGCATGATGACCATGTGGTTCTTGGCGCCGCCGAAGCATTGGGCGCGCTTGCCGTTGGTTGCCGCGCGGCCATAGATATACTGCGCGATCGGGGTAGAGCCGACAAAACCCACGGCCTGGACCGTGTCATTGTCGAGGATCGCGTCGACCGCTTCCTTGTCGCCGTTGATGACCTGCAGCACGCCATCGGGCAGGCCGGCCTCTTTCAGCAGTTCCGCCAGACGCAGCGAGGTCGAGGGGCAGCGCTCGGACGGCTTCAGGATCATCGCGTTGCCCGAGGACAGCGCCGGGCCCATCTTCCACAGCGGGATCATCGCGGGGAAGTTGAACGGGGTGATGCCGGCAACGACGCCCAGCGGCTGGCGCATCGAATAGAGGTCGATGCCGGGGCCGCCGTCATTGGTGTATTCGCCCTTCAGCATATGGGGGGCGCCCATGCAGACCTCGATCACCTCAAGCCCGCGCTGCACGTCGCCGCGCCCGTCGGGCAGGGTCTTGCCGTGCTCGCGGCTGACCAGTTCGGCCAGCTCGTCCATGTGCTTGTTGATCAGATCGCCGAAGGCCATCATCACGCGGGCGCGGCGCTGCGGATTGGTCGCGGCCCAGCCTTCCTGTGCCACGGCAGCGGCGGCGATGGCGGCGTCCATCTCGGCCTTGGTGGCCAGCGGCACACGGGCCTGCACCTCGCCGGTGGCGGGGTTCATGACATCGGCAAAACGTCCCGACGTGCCCTTGACGTGCTGGCCGCCGATCCAATGGGTAAGTTCTTGCATCCTATCCTCCCGGATTTGGTTCTGGTGCAGCATAGGCTTGCGTTTTTGCCGGATAAAGGGGCAAGTTCTCAAAAGCGTTTTGCATATTTGCAGATGCGGCGGGCGTATTTGGCGAACAATGAAAGCGGCGGGATGGCGGATTGGGATGATCTGAAGGTGTTTCTGGCGGTGGCGCGGGCCGAAAGCCTGAGCCGGGCGGGGCAGGTGCTGCGCATCGATCCGGCGACAGCGGGGCGGCGGGTGGCGCGGCTGGAGGAGGCCTTGGGGGCGCGGCTTTTCGCCAAGTCGCCGCAGGGCTATGCGCTGACCGCGGCCGGGGCGCGGCTGCTGGATCACGCGGTCCGGGCCGAGCAGGCGGTGGCCGGCGCGATCAGCGAGCTGCGCGACGAGGCCGATCTTTTGTCGGGCCAGATCCGCATCGGCGCGCCGGATGGCTGCGCCGCCTATATCCTGCCGCAGGTGGTGGCGCGGATCGCGGCCGAGCATCCGGGGCTGGAGGTGCAGATCGTGTCCCTGCCGCGCGTCTTCAGCCTGTCGAAGCGCGAGGCCGACATGGCAATCGGCGTCAGCCCGCCGGCGGCGGGGCGGCTGTCGGTGCAGAAGCTGACCGATTATCACCTGCATCTGGCCGCCAGCCGCGACTATCTTTCCCGCCACCCGCCGATCGAAAGCCCTGCCGATCTGAAGGCGCATCGCTTCGTCGGCTACATCCCCGACATGATCTTCGACAAAGAGCTGGACTATCTGGACGAGGCCGGCGGCGCGGCCTTGGCGTTGGCGTCGAACTCGATCGCGGTGCAACTGGCCTGGGCGCGGCAGGGGGCGGGGCTGGCGGTGATCCATGCCTTTATGATGCCCGGCGCGCCGGAACTGGTGCCGGTGCTGCCAGACCAGATCCGCCTGACCCGGGCCTATTGGCTGATCCGCCACCCCGATGACCGAAGGGTCGAACGGCTGAACCGCTTCGCCGAGCTGATCGCCCACGGGGTGCGGCGTGAGGTCGCACGACTGGAGCGACCGGCGTGAACGAAAGCTGCCGCGCGGTCGCCGGGGCGGGGCGGGGCCGGGGCCGGGGCAAAGGACGCGCCGGATTTGGCAAGCCACGCAAGGCGCAAATCCGTGGCCTTGCGCGCGCGCGGGCGCGCCGACTGCGCGCTTGGCCCGCGCGCGGGGCCGGCTCTCGCTTTCGCGAGCCGCCCGCGCCGGTCTTGACAGGCTGGCGCCATGGGTGAAGTCTCGACGCCATAGCGCATAACGAGGGAGGATAGCGATGCAGGTCCAGCACATTCTGCAGACGAAGGGCGGTGCCGTGGCCAGCGTGCCCCCGGATTGCACGGTCGCCCAGGCCGCTGAGATGCTTTCGGCCCGCCGCATCGGTGCGCTGATCGTTACCACCGACGGCACCCATATTGAGGGCATCCTGTCCGAGCGCGACATCGTGCGCGAGTTGGGGCGGCGCGGCCCGGCCTGCCTGCCGGACCGGGTGGATGCGCTGATGACGCCCAATCCGATTGCCTGCACCAAGAATCAAACCGCCCGGGAAGTGCTTGAAATCATGACAGCAAAGCGTTTCCGCCATATGCCCGTGGTGGAAAAGGGAGAGATGATCGGCCTGATCTCGATCGGCGACGCGGTGAAGGCGCGGCTGGATGAGCTGGCGATGGAGAACGAGGCCCTCGAGGGTATGATCAAGGGCCTCTAGGGGCCGGGGCGGTTTTTGCGGCGCGGCGGAAAATCCTGCCGCAGGCGCAAAGTCTCCTTGCAAAGCCAGGCGCAATATTGTTGCGTGCGCCGGGCGAGCAACGGGAGGAATTTCATGCGCATCGGCCTTTATCCCGGCACCTTCGATCCGGTCACGCTGGGGCATATGGACATCATCAAGCGGGGGGCGAAGCTGGTCGACCGGCTGGTGATCGGGGTGGCGATCAACCGCGACAAGAGTCCGCTTTTCAGCCTGGAAGAACGGGTGTCGATGATCAAGGCGGAATGTGCGGATCTGGGCAAAGTGGGCTGCGAATTCGTGGTGCATCCGTTCGAGAACCTGCTGATCGACTGCGCCCGCGACGTCGGCGCCGGGGTGATCGTGCGCGGGCTGCGGGCGGTGGCGGATTTCGAATATGAATTCCAGATGGTGGGCATGAACCGCGCGCTCGACGACTCGGTCGAGACGGTGTTCCTGATGGCCGACGCCCGCCGCCAGGCGATCGCCTCGCGGCTGGTGAAGGAGATCGCGCGCCTGGGCGGCGATGTGTCCAAGTTCGTGCCCGCGCGCGTGAAGGAAGCTTTGACCACCAAGTTCGACTAGGCCCCGCGCCGGTTAGGCCCGGCGGGTGGCGGAGCGCGCCTTCCTGGGCGTCTCAAAGCGTTATGCCGCAGTCGGCGTGGCTCGGCGGGCCTTGTGCCGCGGCGTCGCTTGGGGTTTGGTCCTGGCATGCAACGCCCCCCCATCCCGCCGCCCGAGGCCGCAACCGATCACCCGCCAGCGCCGCCCGCGCGGAAATGGCGGCGCCGGGCGGTTCTGGCCAGCGGGGCGGCGGCGCTGTTCCTTTGGGTGCGGTATCTTCCGCAATTGCCGGAAATCTTCGCCTCCGGCCCGGAATATCATCCGATCCCCGGCCTCGCGCCGTTCCGCTCGCTGGATGCGCAAGGGTCGGTGACGGCGCAGGGCGGCGGCGCGTTGATCGGGATAGAGCCGACCGGCGAGGCCCCAAGCTGGCACGCCTGGGTGCCCCGGGTGACGTCCGATCCCTGCCGCTATCTGTTCGCCGGGGGGAATGGGGCGGCGGTGCCGGTGGCCTATTTCACCGATTACCAATGCCCCAACTGTCGCCTGCTGGAAGCGCGTCTTGCCGATTACGCGGCGGACCATCCCGAAAGCATCGTCCTGATCCGGCACGAATTGCCGCTTCTGGGGCCGAGTTCGGTGATTGCCGCGCGGGCCTTGCTTGCGGCGCGCCTGCAGCCCGGGTCGGCGGCGTTCGAGCGGCGACTGATGCAGGGGCGGGTGGTTGCCAACACCCAGGCGATGGCGGCGATCGCGGCGTCGGTCGGGCTGGATCCGGCGCGCCTTTTGCGCGACATGCAGGGCCAGGCGGTGCAGGACAGGCTGGACCGCGACCGCGCGCTGGCCTCGATCTTCGGCTTCTTCGCCACCCCGGGCTGCGTCATTGGCCGCACCGCCTTTCTGGGGGCGCTGGATGCGCGGCAATTGGGCCGTATCATTGAAGCCGAGGCCGCGCTTGGCCCCGTTCGCTGCAACGCCTGAGGCGCCACGACCGCAATGCCGGAATGCAAACGGGCGCCCGAAGGCGCCCGCCGCATGTCCCGAAGCCCGGGTCGGCCTAGATCAGCTTGCCCATCGCCACCGCGGTGTCGCTCATCCGGTTGGAGAAGCCCCATTCGTTGTCGTACCAGGTAAGGATGCGCACCATGGTGCCGTCCATCACCTTGGTCTGGTCCATGTGGAAGGTCGACGAATGCGGATCGTGGTTGAAATCCATCGAGACGAGCGACTCGTCGGTATAGGCAAGCACCCCCTTCAACGGCCCGTCGGCGGCGGCGCGGATGGCGTCGTTCACCTCTTGCACGCTGGTCGGGCGCGCGGCCTCGAACACCAGATCGACGACCGAGACGTTCGGCGTCGGCACCCGGATCGACACGCCGTCGAGCTTGCCGTTCAGCTCCGGCAGCACCAGACCGACGGCCTTGGCAGCCCCGGTCGAGGTCGGGATCATCGACATCGCCGCGGCGCGGGCGCGGTACAGATCCTTGTGCATCGTGTCCAGCGTCGGCTGGTCGCCGGTGTAGCTGTGGATCGTGGTCATGAAGCCCTTGGTGATGCCGATCGTGTCGTTCAGCACCTTGGCCACCGGCGACAGGCAGTTGGTGGTGCAGGACGCGTTCGAGACGACCAGATCGTCGCGGGTCAGGGTGTCGTGGTTCACCCCGTAGACGATGGTCTTGTCGGCCTTGGCGCCCGGCGCCGAGATCAGCACCCGCTTCGAGCCGTTCTGCAGATGGATCGCGGCCTTCTCGCGGTCGGTGAAGAGGCCGGTGCATTCCATCGCGATGTCGACATCGCCCCAGGGCAGGTCCTTGGGGTCACGGATCGCGGTGACCTTGATCTTGCCGCGGCCCAGATCGATGGTGTCGCCGTCGACGGTGACGGTGCCGGGGAAACGGCCATGCACCGAGTCGTAGCGCAGCAGATGGGCGTTGGTCTCGACCGGGCCCAGATCGTTGATGGCGATCACCTCGATGTCGGTGCGCCCCGATTCCACGATCGCGCGCAGCACGTTGCGGCCGATGCGCCCGAAGCCGTTGATGGCAACCTTCACAGTCATAGCTGTCCTCCGTTACGGATTGCGGCCCTCGACGCGCGGCTCGCGCGGGGGGCCGCGCCCTCCACCCCCGTGGTGGATCGGGTCTGCTCCGCAAAGGCCAGATTTCGGCGTAAAGATCAACCGCCGCGCGCGCTGTTAGCGCCAGAACTGCAGGTAATTTATCAATGTGGCGAGCTTCTTCACGAGGAACAACATCACATGCGCGCCGTTGAAAAGGAAATCCGCCCCGATGAGCAGGATCAAGAGCGCGGCGAAAATCAGGGCTAGGCGGTCGGTCATGCGGCCTCCGGGGCGGGACTTGGGCGGCAATCTAGACGAGCGGACGGCAAAGGAGAAGATCGCGTGGCAGGCGCGGCGCGTGGCAGGACAGGCCGTGGCCAGCTTCACCATGTCTCAGGCGCTGGGGACTTGCCCCGGGCGGGCGTTGCGAAGAGGCTGGGGCAGCGCAGGAAAGGGACAGGATGAGCGGACTTCTGGCATTGCTTGACGATGTGGCGGCGATCGCCAAGCTGGCGGCGGCTTCGGTGGACGATATCGCCGGGCAGGCGGCGAAGGCGGGGGTCAAGGCCTCGGGCGCGGTGATCGACGACGCCGCGGTGACGCCGAAATTCGTGCATGGCATCCCGGCGGCGCGCGAATTGCCGATGGTGGGGCGGATCGCACTTGGCTCGGTGCGCAACAAGCTGGTGTTCCTTCTGCCCGCCGCGCTGGGGCTGTCGGCGGTGGCGCCCGGGCTGATCCAGCCGCTTCTGATGCTGGGCGGCGGCTATCTGGGCTATGAGGGGGCCGAGAAGGTGTTGCACTGGCTGCGCCCCGGCCATGCCCCGGTGCCCGAGGGCGCCCGCGACGCCGCGCGGCTGGAGGAAGCCCGGGTCAAGGGCGCGATCAAGACCGATTTCATCCTGTCGGCCGAGATCATGACCATCATCCTCGCCGATATTTCCGAACCCAACCTGTGGTGGCGTGGCGCGGTGCTGGCGCTGGCGGGGCTGATGATTACCGCGCTGGTCTACGGCGGCGTGGCGCTGATCGTGAAGGCCGATGATCTGGGCCTGCATATGGCGCGCGTCGGGCGGCTGGCGGCGACGCGGGTGCTGGGGCGGGCGCTGGTGCGGGCGATGCCGGGGTTCCTGAGCGGGCTGGCTGCGGTGGGCACGGTGGCGATGCTGTGGGTCGGCGGCGCGATCGTGGCGCATGGGCTGGAAAGCTTTCATATCGAGGCGCCGGCGCATCTGGTCCAGCTGATCTCGGGCACCTCGGCCGATGCGGTGCCCGCGGCGCTCGCCCCGGCCATCGGCTGGGCGGCGGGGGCGCTGAGCCATGCGGTGATCGGGCTGGGAGTGGGGGCTGTGCTGCTGGCGCTGATCTCAGGCGCCGCGCGGCTGCTGGGGAAAGGCGGGCACTGAAGGCGGCGGCCACTGAAAGGGTGGCGGGCGCGCGGAAGGGCAGGGGTGCTGCCCCATTCAGCGGGGAATCCCTGCCGATGCTAAGCTTCACCGCCTGTCTTGCTTGATCTCGCCCGTCAGGCTGCTATGACCGCGCAGAATAGGCGCGCCCAGCGCCCGGATTGCTTTGGAGGCCCCCTTGGACATCGCCACGCTGCGCAAGACGCACCCCGATCACTGGATGAAAGCCGCCGCCCTTCGGGTGTTGGCGATGGATGCGGTGCAGGCCGCCAACTCGGGCCACCCGGGCATGCCGATGGGCATGGCCGATGTGGCCACCGTGCTGTTCGAGAAGCACCTGAAATTCGACGCCTCCGCCCCCGACTGGGCCGACCGCGACCGGTTCGTGCTGTCGGCGGGTCATGGCTCGATGCTGCTCTATGGTCTGCTGCACCTGACCGGCTATGCCGACATGACCATCGAGGAAATCCGCAATTTCCGCCAATGGGGCGCGAAGACCGCGGGCCATCCCGAATACGGCCATGCCAAGGGGATCGAAACCACCACCGGCCCGCTGGGGCAAGGCCTTGCCACCGCCGTCGGCATGGCGATGGCCGAGGAAAGCCTGCGCGCCCGCTTCGGCCAGAAGCTGGTGGATCACACCTCCTATGTCATCGCCGGCGACGGCTGCCTGATGGAGGGCATCAGCCAAGAGGCCATCGGCCTTGCGGGCATGCAGAAGCTGTCGAAGCTGATCGTGCTGTGGGACAACAACGACATCTCGATCGACGGCCGCATCAGCCTGTCCGATGTCACCGATCAGCGCGCGCGCTTTGCCGCCTCGGGCTGGAAGGTGCTGCATTGCGACGGCCATGACCCCGAAGACATCGACCGCGCGCTGACCGAGGCGAAAACCTCGGACCGCCCGGTGATGATCGACTGCAAGACCCATATCGGTTTCGGCAGCCCGGCCAAGCAGGACACTAAGGGCGCGCATGGCTCGCCGCTGGGGGCCGAGGAAATCGCCAAGGTGCGCGAGATCTACGGCTGGACCGCGCCGGCCTTCGAGATCCCCGCCGCGATCAAGCAGGGCTGGGAAGCGATCGGTCGCCGTGGCGCCGCCGTGCGCGCCGAATGGGAAGCGCGTCTTGGCGCGCTGACAGGGGCCCGCAAGGTCGAATTCGACCGGGTGATCGCGGGCGAGGCGCCGAAGAAGCTGGCCGCCACGATCCGCGCGCTGAAAAAGCAGATGAGCGAGGCGCAGCCCAAGGTCGCGACGCGCAAATCCTCGGAAATGGTGCTGGAGGTCGTGAACCCCGCGATGCCGGAAACCATCGGCGGCTCGGCCGATCTGACCGGCTCGAACAACACGCTGACGGCGGGTCTGGGGATCTTCGGCCCTGAGAACCGCAAGGGCCGCTACGTCCATTTCGGCATCCGCGAACATGGCATGGCGGCGGCGATGAACGGCATGGCGCTGCATGGCGGGATGCGCCCCTATGGCGGCACCTTCATGTGCTTCACCGATTACGCCCGCGGCGCGATGCGGCTGGCGGCGCTGATGGGGGCGCCCAGCATCTTCGTCATGACCCACGATTCAATCGGCCTGGGCGAGGACGGCCCGACCCACCAGCCGGTCGAACATCTGGCGATCTGCCGCGCCACGCCCAACACCCTGACCTTCCGCCCCGCCGACACGGTGGAAACCGCCGAAGCCTGGGAGATCGCGCTGACCTCGGATCGCCAGCCCTCGGTGCTGGTGCTGAGCCGGCAGAACCTGCCCACGGTGCGGGTGAAGCACACGACCAAGAACCTGACCGCCCAGGGTGCCTATGTGCTGGCCGAGGCCACCGGCAAGCGTCAGGCGATCCTGATGGCGACCGGGTCGGAGGTCGAGATTGCGATGAAGGCACGCGAGATGCTGGAAGAGGCCGGGATCGGCACCCGCGTGGTCTCGGTCCCGTCGATGGAGCTGTTCGCGGCGCAGGACGCGGCCTATCGCAAGAAGGTGCTGCCGGCCGGTCCGGTGCGCGTGGCGATCGAGGCGGGCGGGCGCATGGGCTGGGACCGCTGGCTTCTGGGCGAGCGCGGGCGCGAGGCCAAGGCCGCCTTCATCGGGATGGAGGGCTTCGGCGCCTCGGCCCCGGCGCCGGTGCTTTATGAGAAGTTCGGCATCACCCCCGAGGCGACGGTCGCCAAGGTCAAGGAAATGCTCGGCTGATTTTCAGCTGACGCGAGCATGAGGGCCGTCCGGGGGAAACCTGCGGGCGGCTCTTTGTTTTGGTCTTGGTGCGACGTTGCTGTTGGGCTGTCGGGGTCGGATCAGGCGGGGCTTGGAATGGGTGTCTCGGCTGGCGGGGGCGCTGCCCGTCGCCAGTGTCGCTCGGAGTTGCCAATGGCTGCGCCACTGGTCCGAGCACCATTGGCGACGGCGCTTCCAATGGCGACCCCCCGGGATATTTTCGCCGGAAAGAATGCAAGGAGCGCGCTTTGGGCATGCCGTTGGTCAGGGCGACGATGGCTGTGGGGGGCACTCGGCGCCGGGTCGGAGGCCGCTGCTGTGGCATGACGGTCGAGTACACGCATAGGATGTATCGTGGCCGGGCGGGCGCCGGCCCGGCTTCTGGGCGCCCGAAGCAGAGGCTGCGGCCCGGCGAAAACCTGCCCAACTTGAACTTCGCGGGCTAGTCTTCTGCGGTTATTGACTCTTATCGCCCTGTAAGGAAATTTCTGGGGGCGAAATCCGGGCCGGCTTTGGTCTATCATCGCCCCCGGGGGCGAGGCGCGGCCGATTCGCGGCCCTGTTTCGCTTTCCCCGGGTGACGGGGCTGACGTCGGCGCCGCCGCTGGCAAGGAGGACGAGGCTGATGAGCGACATCGCGGAGCTTGAACGGCGCATCACCGCCGCGCTGGAACGGATCGGACGCGGGCTTGACTCGTTGCCCGCCGGGACCGGCCTCGGCGCGCAGGACGCCACCGACCCCGAGACCACCGAACAGCTGCGCGCGCGTGAGGCCGAGATTGCCGAGCTTCAGGCCCAGCTGGCCGCCGAACGCGCGGCCAGCGCGCAGCTTTCCGACCGGGTCAAGGCGGTGAAGGAAAAGCAGGAAACCGGCGTCGCCGCACTGGAGCGCAAGGTGGCAGAGATGACCCGGCAGCTTGATGTCCAGGGGTTGGAATTGCAGCGGATGAAGAAGACCAACATCCACCTGCGTGAGACCATCCGCATCCTGCGAGAGGCGATGCAGGAGGGCATGGTTGAGCCGCAATTGATCAACAAGTCGATGCTGGCCGAGCTGGAGGCGCTGCGGGCCTCGCGCGCCGCCGAAATGGCCGAGATGGACGAGATCCTGGGCGGGTTGGAGCCTTTGCTGGGCCGGATCGCCGCCCCCCGCGAAGCCGCGACCGGGGAGAATGGCAATGCCTGATATCGAGATCGAGGTCGGTGGCCGCAGCTTTCTGGTAGGCTGTCAGGAGGGCGAAGAGCATTTCCTGCGCACCGCAGCACAGATGCTGGACACCGAGGCGCAGGTGCTTCTGGCGCAGACCGGCCGTATCCCCGAGGCGCGGATGCTGCTGATGGCGGGGCTGATGCTGGCCGACAAGACCGCTGGCGCCGAGGATCAGCTGCGCGAGGCCCGGGGCCGCCTGGCCGAGCTGGAGGCGCAAGTGGCCCAGTTGCAGGCCCGTCCCGCGCCGGCGGCCGAGCGGGTCGAAGTGCCGGTGATCCCGCAGGAGGTGACCGACACCCTCGCCGAGATCGCCGCCCGCGCCGAGGCCCTGGCCGGCGCGGTCGATGAGAAAGCCGCGCGCTAAGGCACGGGGGCGCCCGCCGGGCACATCCGGGGCTGCCTTTGGGGCCGGTAAATCCCCTTGCCGCCCCGACATGCGCTTTGGGCGCGAGCGGCTGGCGCATCGCCAATCCCGGTCAGGGTGGCGGCACAGGCTGATATTTCACCCGTGAATGGCGACGCTCTGCCGTCAGGGCGGCGCGCGACCGGCCCGCCGCTTGTCAGGCCGCGTTGTCCTCCTGCACGGCCTCTCGGATCTGGCGCAGGATGTCGGGATTGGCCGATTGCACGCGGCTCCAGTTCGGGATGAACGGCGTCTCCATCGGGTTGTCCAGAAAGACGTTCCCGGCCTCGACGATATTGGCCGCGAACAGCTCGACCGATTTCTCCTCGGTATGGCGGTCGACCGAGAGGCCGTTCATCTTGGCGTCGTTGTAATACATCTCGACCAGATCCAGCGCGATCCGGTAATAGGTGGCCTTGATGGTGCGGAAACGCTCGGTCGAGAAGGTCACGCCATCCGTCGCCAGCTTGCGAAACAGCGCCTTGCAGATGTCCATCGACATCCGCGACAAGCCGCGCGAGGCGTCCTCTTCCGACAGCGGCTGGTGCTTGTGGTCGTAATGCTCGGCGATGTCGGTCTGGCAGACCGCGTGGCGCGACAGGTTGCGCCAGACCTCGCTGAGCACGCCGATCTCCAGCCCCCAATCTGACGGGATGCGCATGTCCGGCAAGATCGCCGTGCGCATCGCGAATTCGCCCGCCAGCGGATAGCGAAACGACTTTAGGTATTCGACGTAATCCGATGGCCCGCAACACTTTTGCAAGGTCAGCAGCAGCGGCGTGACCAGCAAGCGCGTCACCCGTCCGTTCAGCTTGTGCTGGGCGATGCGGGGGTAATAGCCCTTGCAGAACTGATAGGGAAACTCGGGGTTTGCCACCGGATAGACCAGCCGCGACAGCATCTCTCGCTTGTAGGTGACGATGTCGCAATCATGCAGCGCGACCACGTCGGAATTGGCCGAGGCGAGCGTGTGGCCGATGCAATACCAGACGTTGCGGCCCTTGCCCGGCTCCTCCGGCGCAAGGCGGGCGGCGCTCAGACCGTCGTGGATGGCGCGCAGGCGCGGGCCGTCGTTCCACAGGATGTCGTGGCGCTGCGGCAGGCGCGAGAAGAAGTCGCGCGCAAAGGCGAACTGATCGGCATCGGCGCGGTCCAGGCCGATGACGATATGGTTGATGTAGCCGGCGCCCGCCAGTTCGTCGACGATGCCTTCCAGCGCCGGGGTTTCAAGCTCCGAGAACAGCGAGGGCAGGATCAGGGTGATCTTGCGGGTCTCGGCGATCAGGTCGAGGCGCCGCTCCAGCTCCGCGATCGGGCGCTGGTGCAGGTTGTGAAGCGTCGCGACGCTGCCGGTCTGATGAAAATCCGCCAAGCCAAGTCCTTTCCGTTCAATCCGTCAATTCCGCCAGCAGCGCGTCCAGCGCCGCCGCCCAGCCCGCCGGCCCCGGTGCGGGGGCAAGGCGGATGCGGGTGCCGTCGGGGGCGAGGCCGGGGCCGTCATGCGCCGGGTTGGGCACGATCACCGCGTAATCGGCCGCCCGCAGCATGGCCGCGTCATTGGGCGCGTCGCCCAGCGCGATGGTGGTGGGCGGGCCGGGCATTCGGGCCGCAAGTTCCGCCATCCGCCCGGCCTTGCTGCCGCCAAAGGACGGTGTCAGGAAGCGCCCACCCTGGGCCACCTGGATCCCGGCGTCCGCCAGTTTTTCCAGAAATGCGGCGCGCTGCGCTTCGGGTCCGGTATAAAGCCCGGGTTCCGAGAAATCGCGCTGTGCCGCGCGCGCCGCGTCCTCGGGCGCAAGGCCGGTGCGGTGGGCGATCGCTTGCGCGCCCCAATCGGTGAAGCCTTGAAACCACGGCGGCAGGGTGGCGAGGGTGGCGCGCAGGCGTGGATGGCTGCGGCTTTCGCCGGGGCGGTCGCGGCCGGGGGGCAGGATGCCGGCGCCGTTCTCGACGATCGCCGGGCAATGGGCAAAGCCGAGCGCGGCCCGCAGCGGCGCGATTTCCGCCGCGGTTTTCGATGAGGCCAGCACCAGCGGAATGCCCGCCTGCCGCAGCCGCGCGAGGCAGGCGGCGGCGGGGTGCCAGTCATAGGTTTCATGATCCAGCAGCGTGCCGTCGAGATCGGTGAAGATGGCGAGGGGACGCGTGTTCATGGCGCGCCGTTGGTGATCCAGCGCGACTGATAGGGCGCCAGCGGGATCTCGCCGCGGGTCTCGTCTATCGCCTCGTCCGAGAGCAGATCGTACCAATTGTGCCCGTCGATCAGGTTCAGCGCCAGCGCCGGGATGCGGACCTCGGTGTCGGTGACATTGTTGATCACGAAGATCGATTGCGAGCGATCCAGACTCTGGCGCCAGAAGCCGAAGATCTCATCGCCCAGATGCAGGGTGAACTGGGTGGCGTTGGGGTGAAAGCCGGGCTGCGCGCAGCGGATCCGGATCATCCGCATCATCGCGTCCAGCACCTGCCGGTTGGGCGTGTCCGGCGCATCAAGAAGGACGCGCAAGGCGTCGTAATCCCAGCGTTTTCGGTTGATCGCGCGGTTGTAGCCCAGCTTTTCCACCCCCTCGGGATCGTTGAGCGTGGCGATCAGCGAATGAATGTAGAAGGCGGGGATGCCCTCCAGCGCCATGGCGATCGCCTGACTGCACAGGAAACGCGGGATCTGCAGATCATCCGCCCCCGCGCAGGTGCCGCGGAGCGCGTCGAACAGCGCCACGTTCACCTCATAGGGCTTTGCGGTCCCATCCGCCATCTTGCGCATCGACACGAGGCCGCCAAAGCGCTGCACGGCGGCGATCATCGCGTCGATCTCCTCGGGCGGGATCAGGCCCTCGGCGGGGCGCAGGCCGATGCCGTCGTGCGAGGCGGTGAAGTTCAGATAGGCACAGCCAAGCTGCGCCGGCGGCATCGCCATCTGCCATTTGCGCAAGATCCGCGAGGTTCCATTAAGAAGTGCGTGCAAGATCAGTGGTGGCAACGAGAAATTGTAGACGACATGGGCCTCGTTTCGGTTGCCAAAATAGGACAGGTTCTCGGCATTCGGAACGTTTGTTTCAGTAATGAGGACAATCGGCACCGGGTCGTGATCGGCCAGCAGCCGCAGCAGCCGCACGATCGCATGGGTCTGGGGCAGGTGGATGCAGGGGGTGCCCTCGACCTTCCACACGAAGGCCACCGCGTCCAGCCGCACGGTGCGCACGCCCATGTCGACATGCTGGCGCAGCACCTGCAGGAAGGTCAGCAGCACCTCGGGGTTGGCGAAGTCGAAATCCACCTGATCGTGGCTGAAGGTGCACCACACATGGCGCGGGCCGTTCACCGTTTCGACCTTGCGCAGCAGCGCATGGGCGCGGGGGCGGACGACCGCGCTCAGATCCGCGTCGGGGTCGGCCTCTCGGAAGAATTTGTCATAGGGGGCATGGCCTTGGAGGTATTCGTTAAACCAATGCGACTGGCTGGAGCAATGGTTCAGCACCAGATCCGACATCAGCCGGAATTCCTGACCGATGCGGTTGATATCCTCCCAGGCGCCAAGCTGGGAATTGACCGCGAGGTAATCGGTCACCGCGAAGCCGTCATCCGAGGTGAAGGGGAAATAGGGCAGCGCATGGATGCCGCGGATGCCCGGCCGCAGGTAGCGTTCGGCGAAATGGCGCAGCAGGTCCAGCGGCTTGTGCACCCCGTCGGTGATCGAGTTGCCATAGGCGATGACGTAATTGTCGCGCTGGTCCCACAGCGTGTTGCCCGGCACCCGGGCGCGGCGGCGGGGCGCGCGCGCGTCGGGCCAGAAGGCGTCGATCACCCGCGCGCTCAGCGTCGCGGGGTCGGTGTCGGGGTAAAGCAAGGCAAGGATCTGCTCCAGCCGGGCGCGCAGCGGGCGCGGGATGGTCCTGGGCTGGGGGGCGGGGCTGTCGGGGGCGCTCATGCAGCCAGTTTCGCGCTGGCCCGGGGGCTTGGCAAGCCGACCCTCGGGCGCGGACGGGCGGAATATGGGGCTTCGGCCCACCCTTTTCCTGCCGCCATGAAAAAAGGCACCACCCGGGGGTGATGCCTGTTTTCTATGCGCCGGTTGCGCCGGTCTGGCCTTAGCCTTTCGAGGCCTCGGCCGCTTTCGGCGCGGCGGCGGGGGCTGCAACGGGGGCTGCGGCGGCGGGCTTGCCGCTGGCCTGCAGCGGATCGTCCTGACGCTGGACCGAGCCTTCGAAATGGGCGCCGGATTCAATCGCGATGGTCTTGTGGATGATGTCGCCCTCAACCCGGGCGGTCGAGGTCAGCCGCACCTTGAGGCCGCGCACCCGGCCGACGATGCGGCCATTGACCACGACGTCATCGGCCACCACTTCGCCGCGGATCGTGGCGCCTTCGCCGACGGTTAGCAGATGCGCGCGGATGTCGCCCTCGACCACGCCCTCGACCTGGATGTCGCCAGAGGTTTTCAGGTTGCCGGTCACCGTCAGATCCGACGACAGCACCGACGGCGCGGCCTTCGGCTTCGGGGTCGAAGCGGGCGCGAAATCGCTGGCAGGTTTCGGCGCGGCGGGGGCCGGGGTTTCGATTTTCTCGGGCTCGGCGGTCTTGGGCCCGGGTTCGTTGATCCTGCTTTTAGAAAACATATGCTGCAGCCTTGATGTAGGTCATGGGGTTGACGGGTTTATCACCCTGGCGCACCTCATAGTGCACATGCGGTCCGGTCGACCGTCCGGTCGATCCCATATCACCGATCCTTTGCCCGCGCGAGACCCTTTCGCCCACCTTCACCCTTATGCGCGACATGTGGCCAAAGCGGGTGGACAGCCCGAAGGCGTTCTTGATCTGCACCAGATTGCCATAGCCGCGCACCCAGCCGGCGATGACGATCACGCCAGAGGCGGTGGCGTAAAGCGGCGTGCCCCATTTGGCGGCGATGTCCTGACCGGGGTGGAAGTCGCGCCCCGGGCCCATCGGGTTCTTGCGCCAGCCGAAGGGCGAGGAATAGCGAAACGCCGCGTGCAGCGGCAGGCCCAGCGGGATCTGGTTGGCGCCCAGCCGCAGCATCACCAGCTTGTCGAAACCGTCCAGCACCTTGTTGGCGCGCGCCTCTTCCGCTTCGGTCGCGGGATCCGAGGTCGCCATGCTGATCTTGGTCACCGGGCCGCCGGTGCCGGAATAGCCGCGCTTGACCTCGCCCAGCACCGTCTTGGGCGAGATGCCGACCTTCTTGAACAGCGTATCCAGTGGCTTCGTGGTGGTGGAGATGACCGTCTCGAGCTTGGAGAAGATCATCTTGTTGCGTTCTTGCATGAGCCGCTTGTCGAGCGCCAGCTTGTCGGCCTCTTTCTTGGCGGCTTGCGCGTCGTTGTCGGCGGTGTCGCGGGCGGAGGCGGTGTGCGACAGCGCGGTGGACAGAATCGCCACCGTTTCTTCCATGTCCTTGGCCTGGCCCGCGCGGGTGTGTGTGGTGCCGGTCTTGGCGACCAGCGTGGCGCGCGCCTTGGCCAGCTGCGCCCTTGCCGCGTCGCGTTCCTCGATCGCGTTCTGCAGGGTCTTCTGGATCACGTCGATGCCGGTTCCCAGCTCGGCCCGCCGGTTTTCAGACGCCAGCAGCGCCGATTGCATCCGCGACACCTGTTCGAGCGCCACGTTGAACCGCGCCTGGGCGCTGCGGGCCTCTTCGGTGCGTTTCTCGCTGTCGGCGGACAATGCGTTCAGCCGGGCCTCATAGGCGATCTGCTCGCGCCGGGTCTGTTCGCGCGCATTGCCGGCGCCCAGCGAATCCATCATCAGGATGGCCGAGGCCACGATCGTCCAGGCGACCACCGCGCCGCCGGTGCCCAGGGCGATCGCCTGGGTGACGGGCGTGAGACGGATGAAGCGGGTCTCAGAGTCGGATCTCAGGAACAGGCGTTGTTCCGGCAAGTGGCGCGAAAACGCGTGGTTCAGGCGGTGTAGGATCCGTCCCGTCAATACTCTGTCCCCATGGTTTTTCGTCTTGCCCTGCCGCGCGGTCCCCCCGTGGCGCCCTGACGGGCCCCATGTCGCGGCTTGGGAACCTGAATGCCCGAGCCCGCCCCTCGGGGCAAGATTTATGACCAAAGCGGCGGCGGGATCGCGAGCATCGGGCCGGGTTTAGGCAAATTCTTGCCGATCCGGGTCGATTTCGCGCGATCCATGGCCCCCGGTACCCCCGGCGCCCCAAGGCCTCCTAGACCCCCTGATCGGCCAGCGGCCAGTAGAAATCCGGCGGCAGGCCGGCCTCGGCGCGCTTTTCCTCGTTGAAGGGGGGCTTCAGCGCGCCGTGGAAATAGTGCCGCACAAGGCGGTGGAATTCATCCTTGGGGTCCAGCCCGGCGCGCCCGCAGAGCCAGTTGAACCATTTCGAGCCATAGGCGACATGGCCGACTTCCTCGGCATAGATCACCTCCATCGCCGCGACGGCCTGGGCGGCGGGCGCGTCGCCGGTGGCGGCGGCCTTGCGGAAGATCGCGATCATCCCGGGGGTCACGTCGAGGCCGCGGGCCTCCAGCACCATCGGCACCACGGCCATGCGACCGGCCAGATCATCGACGGTATCCTCGGCCGCGCGCCACATGCCGGCATGGGCAGGCAGGGCGCCGTAATGGCTGCCCATCGCTTCGAGGCAATCGCAAACCAGATTGAAATGTTTCGATTCCTCCGCCGCCGCCTTGACCCAATCGTCGTAGAATCCGATCGGCATGCCGGCGTCGCCATAGCGCGCGATCACGTCCCAATGCAGATCGACGGCGTTCAGCTCGATATGCGCGACGGCGTGCAGCAGCGCGGTCCGCCCGGCGGGGGTGCCGGGGCGGCGGCGCGGCACGTCGCGTGGCGCCAGCAGCTCGGGCGCCGCGGGGCGGGCGGGGCGCAGCGGTGGCCGGGCGGTGCCCACCTCCAGCGGCGTGCCCGCCGCGCGCGCCGCCTGCCAATCCGCGGCATGGGCATGGCTGATGCGGGTCTTTTCACGGCCGTCCGCCGTGGTCAGCACCTCGACGGCGCGCTCGGTCAGCGATTTTCCGCTCACGCGCCGCGCACCGCGGCCAGCACTTCTTCGGCGTGGCCGGCGACTTTCACCTTGGGCCAGACCCGCGCCACGCAGCCGTCGGCGCCGATCAGGAAGGTCGCGCGGGTGATGCCCTGGAAGATCCGGCCGTACAACTTCTTCTCGCCCCAGACGCCGTAGCGCGCACACACATCGCCCGCCTCGTCAGAGGCCAGGATCACCCCAAGCCCGTGCTTGGCGCTGAATTTGTCGTGTTTTGCCACGCTGTCCTTGGAAATTCCGATGACCACGGCGCCGGCGGCGTCGAACTCTGCCGCGCGGGCGGTGAAGTCCAGCGCCTCGGTGGTGCAGCCGGGCGTGTCGTCCTTGGGATAGAAATACAGCACCACCTGTTTCGGGGCGAGCGCCGACAGCGTGATCTCGGCGCCGCCGTCGCGGGGCAGGGTGAAGTCGGGGGCTTTGTCGCCGATCGCGGGCTGGGTCATGTCGTCTCCATGAGAAGGCTTTGTGTTTTAGTTGCCTTCGCGAGAAGATAAAGACAAGCCGGCAGCGAAGATCCAGACCGACAGGGCAGCCTTGGACGACACCCCACAAGACCCCGCGCCAGACAGCGACCCGCCCGAAAGGGCGGCGCCGGGCGGAGCGGTGCCGGCCTGCGCGGGCGAGGGGGAAGACAGCGACACCGGCCGCCGCCGCACCACCTCGGCCGACGAGATCCGGCGCCGGCGCGGGCGCTTCGGGCTGTGGATGCTGCTGAGCGTGGTGCTGTTGGCTGGGGCCGGGGGCTTTGCGCTGATGGTGGTGACCGGCAAGCCGCTGGTCGCGCCGGCCTTTGTCGTCGCCCGGGTGCAGGGGCAGCTGAACCAGATGCTCGACGGGCGCGGCCGGGTCAGCATCGGCAGCGCGGCGGTGGTGCTGGATCAGAACCATGTGCCCCGGGTGCGGCTGCGCGATGTCAGCTTCCTCGACAGTTCCGGCAATGCGGTGGTAGCGCTGCCCGAGGTGCAGGTGTCGCTGGCGCTCGATCCCTTGCTGCATGGCAGGATCCGCCCGGTGCGGCTGCGGATTTCGGGCGCCAGCCTGACCTTGAAGCGGGCCGAGGATGGCCGCATCGATCTGGCCGTCGGGCAGGGGATCGGCAGCGGCGGGCCGGGGCTGCAATCGGTGGGTGAGGTGCTGGACCGGATCGACAACGTCTTCACCCTGCCCGAATTGTCGCGCCTGACCCGGATCGACGCCGACGCGCTGTCGATCACGCTGGACGACCGGCGCGCGAACCGGATCTGGAATTTCAGCGACGGTCGCGCGACGCTGGTGCAGGACGCGCGGCAGGTGTCGCTGGAGGTGGGCTTTGGCCTTGCCGGCGGCAGCGAGGAGCCGGCGCGCGCGGTCTTCACTTTCGTCACGCAAAAGGGATCTCCCGCCGCGCGGATGTCGGCGCGGGTGACGGGGGTGTCGTCGCGCGACATTGCCGCGCAATCGCCGGCGCTGGCCTGGATGAAGCTGATCCGGGCGCCGATCTCGGGCGATTTCCGCGCCTCGGTCGATCCTCAGGGCGATCTGGGCCCGATGGAGGGGCAGTTGCAGATCGGCAGCGGCGCGCTGATCGTCGGCGAGCAGGTCAAGCCGGTGCCCTTCCAGCACGGCACGCTCTATTTCACCTATCATCCCGAAAGCCAGAAGGTGACCATCACCGAGGCTTCGGTCGACAGCCGGATCCTGCGCATCCATGCCTCGGGTCAGGCCTATCTGGAGGACATGAAGAACGGCGTGCCGCAGGCCTTTCTGTCGCAGGTGAAGTTCAGCAAGGTGATGGTGGATCCCGAGGGTCTGTTCGAACAGCCGGTGCGGTTTTCCCAGGGCGCGCTGGATCTGCGGCTGCGGCTGGATCCGTTCGACGTGCAGGTCGGGCAGCTGGCGCTGATCGAGGGCAAGCGCCGGATCGATGCGCATGGCCGGATGACGGCAACGCCCAAGGGGCTGAAGGTGGCGCTGGACGCCAAGGTCAACGCGATCCGCCACGACCAGCTGCTGGCGCTCTGGCCGGTCAGCGTGGTCGACAAGACCCGCGAATGGCTGGCCGAGAACGTGCTGACCGGGCTTTTGACCAATGTTAACGTGGGGCTGCGCATCGACCCGGGCACCAAGCCGGAACTGGCGCTGGGATATGATTTCTCGGGCGCCGATGTGCGGGTGATCAAGACGCTGCCGCCGGTCGAGGATGGCCAGGGCTATGCCACGATCGACGGCGACCGCTACACGATGGTGATCCGCAAGGGCCATGTGACGCCGCCCAAGGGGGGCGTGGTGGATGTGGCGGGATCGGTCTTTCAGGTGCCCGACATCACCCGCAAACCCGCCCCGGCGATCGTCGATCTGCATACCAACAGCTCGGTCACCGCCGCGCTGTCGCTGCTGGATGAGCCGCCGTTCGAATTCCTGCGCAAGGCCGGCCAGCCGGTCGATCTGGCTGAGGGCCGGGCGCAGATGCGCGCCGTCATCAAGCTGCCGCTGAAGGACAAGATCGATCTGCCAGACGTGCGCTATGACGTGACCGGCACGATCACCGATGTGCGCTCGGACAAGGTCGTGCCGAAGCGAGAGCTGACCTCGGCCCGGCTGCAGCTGCATGCCGACAATGCGGGGCTGAAGATCTGGGGGCCGGGCAAGCTCGGCCCGGTGGCCTTCGATGGCGCCTGGGCGCAGAAGTTCGGGCCGAAATTCAAGGGCCATTCCGAGGTGACCGGAGAGGTCACGCTGTCGCCCGCCTTTGTTGACGCCTTCCACATCGGCCTGCCCAAGGGCTCGGTCCTGGGGGCGGCGCAGGGGCAGATGCGGCTCGCGCTGGACAAGGGGCAGGCGCCGCGCTTCACCCTGCGCTCGGGGCTGAAGGGGTTGCGGGTGGCGATCCCGGAAATCGGCTGGGACAAGCCCGCCGCCACCCCCGGCCGGCTAGAGGTGGCGGGTACGCTGGGCAAGCCGCCCGAGATCTCGAAGCTGCTGCTGGAGGCGCCGGGGTTGCGGGCGCAGGGCGATGTGGTGATCAACCCCGACGGCACGCTGAAGGCGGTGCATCTGACCCGGGTTCAGGCCGGCGACTGGCTGGACGCGCCGGTCGATCTGGTGGGCCGCGGCAAGGGGCGGCCGGTGGCGATCACGGTGCCGGGCGGGCGGATTGATCTGTCGCATCTGCCGGTGGGCGCGAGTGCGGTGAAATCCGAGGCGGTGCCGATCACGCTAAGCCTCGACACGCTGCAGATCAGCAAGACGCTGGCGCTGGCGGGGTTCACCGGATCCTTCACCACGCTGGGCGGCTTCAACGGGCGCTTCGCGGGCAAGGTGAACGGCGCGGCACAGGTGCAGGGCGTGGTGGCGCCGGCCAGCCCGCGCGCCGGCGCACGCAGCGCGGTGCGGGTGACGTCGCAGGACGCGGGCGCGGTGTTTCGCGCGGCGGGGATTTCCGCGCGCCTCTATGGCGGGACGCTGGACATGACCTTGATGCCGCGACCGCAGAAGGGCGAATATGACGGCCAGTTGCAGGTGTCCAACATCAAGGTGCGCGACGCCCCGGCGCTGGCCGATCTGCTCAGCGCGATCAGCGTGGTCGGGCTGCTTGAGCAGTTGAACGGTCAGGGGCTGGTGTTTGCCGATGTCGGCGCGCACTTCAAGCTGACGCCGCAGGGCGTCGAGATCGAGAAGGGATCGGCCACCGGCGCGTCGCTGGGGGTGTCGGCGGCGGGCACCTATGATTTCGCCAACAAGGCGTTCGACATTCAGGGCGTGGTGTCGCCGATCTATCTGCTGAACGGCGTCGGGCAACTGGTGTCGCGCGCGGGCGAGGGATTGTTTGGCTTCAACTATGCGCTGAGGGGAAGTTCGGCGCATCCCAAGGTGTCGGTCAATCCGCTGTCGGTGCTGGCGCCGGGCTTCTTGCGCGATCTGTTCCGCCGACCCGCGGCGAAGCTGCCGAACTAGGGCGCGCGCCGGGGCCTGCGTATCTGGGGCACAATGAAAGCGGGGCTGCTTCTTGGCGAATGCCGCTCTTGCGGTGGGCGGGCTTCCGCGCGATAGGGGCGCCATGAAACTGAGCGATTTCGATTTTGATCTGCCCGAGGAGCTGATCGCCACGCGTCCGGCGCGGCCGCGCAGCGCGGCGCGGCTGCTGGTGGCCGAGGGCGGCGCGATCCGCGATCTGCAGGTGCACGAGTTGCCCGATCTGCTGGGCCCGGGCGACCGGCTGGTGCTGAACAACACCCGGGTGATCCCGGCGCGGCTGACGGGGGTGCGTGCGCGCGACGGCGCCGCCCCGGGCGAGGGCGTGGCGCGGGTCGAGGTGACGCTGCTGGAACCCCGGCCCGGGGGCGCCTGGCTGGCGCTGGCCAAGCCCGCGCGCAAGCTGAAGCCGGGCGACGAGATCCGCTTTTCCGACGCGCTGAGCGCCCGGGTCGAGAGCCGCGCCGAGGGCGAGGTGGTGCTTGGCTTCAACCTGACGGGCGAGGATTTCGACGCGGCGTTGGCGCAGGCGGGCGCCATGCCCTTGCCGCCCTATATCGCGGCACGCCGCGCGGCGGATGCGCAGGACATGGACGATTACCAGACCGTCTTTGCCCGTCACGCCGGGGCGGTGGCGGCGCCGACGGCCTCGCTGCATTTCGACGCCGGGTTGCTGGAGGCGCTGCGGGCACGCGGTGTCGCCTTTACCGAGGTCACGCTGCATGTCGGCGCGGGCACTTTCCTGCCGGTGAAGGTAGAGGACGTGACCACCCACCGCATGCATTCCGAATGGGGCGAGGTGACCGAGGCCGCCGCCGCCCAGATCAACGCGACCCGCGCGGCGGGGGGGCGGGTGATCCCGGTTGGCACCACCGCGTTGCGGCTGATTGAGAGCGCGGCGGATGCAGCGGGGCGGATGCAGCCCTGGCGCGGGACCACGGATATCTTCATCTATCCGGGCTACCGGTTCCGGGTGACCGATGCGCTGATGACCAATTTCCATCTGCCGAAATCGACGCTGATGATGTTGGTCTCGGCGCTGATGGGCAAGGATGTGGTCGACCGGATCTACGCGCATGCGGTGGCACGGCGGTACCGGTTCTTCTCGTACGGCGATGCGTCGCTGCTGATCCCCGAAGGGCGGGCAGGGGGCGGGCAGCCCTAGCGCCGCGCCCCGCCGTCTGTGGGCCCTGGCAGTTGGCCGGCCCTGTGTTGGGCCGGCGTCTGGCCTCTGGTGTCTGGCCGCGCGGACCGTCTCAGAACGGGATGTCATCATCCATGTCGCTGCGCCCGCCGCCACCGGTGCCGCCGCCGCCGCTGCCCTGGTCGCCACCGCCGTAACCGCCGCCCGAAGGCGCGCCGCCGCCGCCGTAGCCACCGCCCGAGGGCGCGCCGCCGCCCGCGCCGCCCTCAGAGCGGCCGTCGAGCATGGTCAGTTCCGACCGATAGGGGCGCAGGGCGATCTCTGTGGTGAAGCGGTCCTGGCCGGACTGGTCCTGCCACTTGCGGGTTTCCAGCTGACCCTCGAGATAGATCTTCGAACCCTTGCGCAGATATTGCTCGGCCACCCGCACCAGCGGCTCGGCATAGATCGCGACGCGGTGCCATTCGGTGCGCTCGCGCCGCTCACCCGAGGTGCGGTCGCGCCAGGTTTCCGATGTCGCGATGCGCAGGTTGCACACTTTCCCGCCCGAGGGGAAATCGCGTACCTCCGGATCGGCCCCGAGGTTGCCGATAAGAATGACCTTGTTGACCGAGCCCGCCATGCTTGTTCTCTCCCGTCGAATCTTGTTGCGTCCTGCTTACATCACCGGACGAACGGATGACACTAGCCTGCGCCGGAAAATGCGCCGTGACGCGATGTCGCCGCGCGGCGCGCGGTGGGACTGCGCCGCGCAAGGGCGGGGGCTTTGCCCCCTGCACCCCCAGGATATTTGGGCCAGAGTGAAAGCAAAGCGGGCGCTTCGGGCGTCACCCCGGCGGACAGATTTCACCCGGCGGCGGGCTAGGCCCCGCCCATCCTGGCCCGCGACAGGGGGGCTAAACCTTGGCCCTATTCCGTGCCACTCTGCGTGACCGAATCCGCATCCGCCAAGCAAGGAGCGCCCTGATGAGCTACCTCGAGACCACCCAGGCCTATCTGGCCGACATGATCGCCCATCCCACGGTGTCGAGCGAGTCGAACCTGCAGCTTATCGCGTGGCTGGCGGAGCGGCTGGAAACGGCGGGCGCGCGCTGCGAGATCTTTCTTGATCCCACCGGCACCAAGGGCAACCTTTTCGCCACGATCGGCCCCGAGGGCGACGGCGGCATCGTGCTTTCGGGCCATACCGATGTGGTGCCGGTGGCCGATCAGGCCTGGACCTCGGACCCCTTCACGATGGAGGAACGCGCAGGCCGCCTTTATGGCCGCGGCAGTTGCGACATGAAGGGCTTCATCGCCGCGTGCGTTGCCATGGCGCCGCTTTATGCCGCGCAGGAGAACCGCCGCCCCGTCCACTTTGCCTTCACCCATGACGAAGAGGTCGGCTGCATCGGCGGCGCGTCCCTGACTTCGGCGTTGCGTGAACGCAGCCTGCACCCGGCGCTTGCCATCGTCGGAGAGCCGACCGAAATGCGGATCATCGAGGGCCACAAGGGCTGCTGCGAATACACCACCCGCTTCTCGGGGCTGGAAGGCCACGGCTCGGCCCCCGACCGCGGCGTGAACGCGGTGGAATATGCGGTGCGCTATGTCGCGCGACTGCTGGAACTGCGCGAGAGGCTGAAATCGCGCGCCCCGCAGGGCAGCCGCTTCGATCCGCCCTGGACCACGATCAACCCGGGCGCGTTGAACGGTGGGCATGCGCATAACGTGATCCCGGGGCTGGCCGAGGTGGCCTGGGAAATGCGTCCGGTGCGCTGGGAGGATGCCGATTTCGTCAAGGCCGACCTCGCCGCCTATGTGGCCGAGGAATTGCTGCCGTTGATGCGCGCGGTCTGCCCCGAGGCCGCGGTCGAGACCGAGGTGATCGGCGAGGTCGCGGGGCTGGAGCCGATGGAGGCGAACGCGGCACGGGATCTGGTGGCCGAGCTGACCGGCTTCAACGGCGCCGAGACGGTGCCCTTCGGCACCGAGGCGGGGCTGTTTCAGGCGCTGGGGATGTCGGTGGTGCTGTGCGGGCCCGGCTCGATCGCCCAGGCGCACAAGCCCGACGAATATGTGGCACTGGATCAGCTGTCGCAATGCCTTGGCATGCTGGAAAATCTGGCCCCGAAACTGACCCGGGCTCCGGTCTGACAAAGGGCCGCCGGGCGCGGTGCCGGGGGCGCCCCCCCGGTGCGAAATTTGAGCCGAAGTGAAAGCTGAAGCGCTCAGTTTTGCTTTCACTCTGGTATAAATATCCCGGGGGTGCAGGGGGCAGAGCCCCCGCCTTGGGCCTTGCAAGGCCGCATTCCCCGCCGGGAACCGATCGGGCCGCGACCGGGTTAAAAGGGTGCAGCCTGCAGCATGGCAACAAATATTAAACATTTGTGAGATTGCGGTCAGGTGCTTGCAAGCACACTGATGCACCTGCATGAGAGGAAAGAGGTTTGGGGTGAAGCGCGCGCTTTGCTGGAATGGATTTAAGAAATGTCGCGAAAAAGCGCGCGATGGAACATCCCGGGCCTGATCCGGGCGCAAATGTCACACTCCTGTGTGGTGCGCCTGAGACAAGCAGCGCGCGTACGCGGAACTTCCGGATATCGGGCCAGATATCGGGGATGCGCGGGGTGTGACAACAAGATAGAGGTAGGCGCATGAGGGACGACAGGGCGACCTTCGAAGCATTGCTTGCGGGCCCGGACGCGCCGCGCCCGGTTCCGACACGGCCTCGGCGCCATTTCCGTGCTCTGTTCATCTCGGATGTGCACATGGGCGCGCGCGGCTGCCGGATCGAGGCGCTGGTGGATTTCCTCACCCATGTCAGCGCCGACACGATCTATCTGGTCGGCGACATCTTCGACAGCTGGGTGCCGATCGGCAAGAACTGGACGCCGGCGCATGACATGGCGGTGCGGCTGATCCTCGACTTCGCTGAGGCCGGCGCCCGCATCGTCTATCTGCCCGGCAATCACGATGCCTTCCTGCGCCGCCATTACGGCATCTATTTCGGCCAGATCGAGGTGGTCGAGCAGATCCGCCACCGCGCTATCGACGGGCGCGAATATCTGGTGCTGCATGGCGACCAATGCGACATCTTCCAGCGCAAGCGGGCGCGCTGGATCTCTTTGCTGGGCGCGCATGTCGACAGCACCTTGCGGGGGCTGTCGTCGCTGGTGAACCGGGTGCGCAAGCTGCTGGGGATGGAGGATTTCATCGTCATCGAACGCGCGCTTTTGCGTTTCAACAGCCTGATCCGCTACGGCAATCGCTTTGAGAAACGGCTGGCCCGGCTGGCCCGTGAGGGCGATTTCGACGGGGTGATCTGCGGCCATTTCCACAAGCCCGCCCTGCACGAGGAATTCGGCGTGATCTACGCCAATTGCGGCGACTGGATCGACAGCTTCACCGCCGTGACCGAAGCCCGCGACGGCACGTTGCAACTGCTTCGCTGGGCCGGCGTGGCCGCCCCCGCCGCCGAACCGGTCGATCTGGCCAAGGCCGAGGACGCGCCGGGCTGGGTCGCCTGAGATGGGGGTGACCGTCACGATCCTGACGTTCTTCGTGCTGGCCGCGCTGGGACTTCACTTGCTGAGTGTGACGCTTGTATCGCTGCGGCTGGTGCGCGCGCGCCGGGCCGATACGCGCGCCGGGCAGCCGCCGGTATCGCTGTTGCGGCCGCTGTGCGGGCTGGAATATGCGCTGGAAGAGACGCTCAACAGCTCCTTCACGCTCGAATATGCCGATTATGAGGTGATCTTCTGCGTCGAATCCGCTGACGATCCCGCCGTGCCGCTGGCCCAAAAGCTGATCGCCGCGCATCCGCAGGTGCCCGCGAAGCTGCTGATCGGCGCCGATCCGATCAGCGGCAACCCCAAGCTCAACAATCTGGTCAAGGGCTGGAACGCGGCGCGTCACGACTGGATCGTGATGTCGGATTCGAACGTGCTGCTGCCGCCGGACTTCCTGCGCAGCTCGGTCGCCTGTTTCGATGAGCGCACCGGGCTGGTCAGCTCTCCCCCCGCCGGCATCCGGCCGGAAAACGCCTGGGGCGCGCTGGAATGCGGGTTTCTGAACACCTATCAGGCGCGCTGGCAGCTGTTGGCCGATAGTCTGGGGCTTGGCTTTGCGCAGGGCAAGATGCTGTTCTGGCGCCGCGCGGTGGCCGAGGCCGGCGGCGGGTTGGCGCGGCTGGGCGGCGAGATGGCCGAGGACGTGGCCTCGACCAAGCTGGTGCGGGGGCAGGGGCTGAACGTGCGGCTGGCGCCCGAACCCTTCCCGCAGCCGATCGGGCGGCGCGGCTTTGGCGCGGTCTGGTCGCGGCAGTTGCGGTGGGCGCGGGTGCGGCGGCTGGGCTTTCCGCTGCTCTTCCTGGCCGAGATCCTGACCGGCGTGCTGCCGCCCGCGCTGGCGCTGGCGGCGATGGCGGCGATGGGCGCGTCCAGTTGGCTGTGCCTGCCGACGCTGGCGGCGGTCTGGTTCGCGGCGGAATGGGGCCTTGCGCGTCAGGCGGGCTGGCCGCACGGCGCGCGCGACCTGGCGATGTGGATGCTGCGCGATCTGCTGCTGCCGGCGATCTGGGTCGCGGCCTGGGCCGGGCGCGGCTTTACCTGGCGCGGCAACCAGATGGACAAGGCCGGCGCCGACGGGCTGAGCGCGGCGAAATAGGCCATGATCAGCCTGGCCACCATCCTGCAACTGGTTCAGACGCATGGTCTGCTGCTGTTGTTCGTGCTGGCGGTGGCCGAGGGGCCGATCGTCTCGGTCATCGGGGCCTATCTGGCCAAGCTGGGGCTGATGGATGTCTATGCCGTCTTCGCGGTGGTGGTGGCGGCCGATCTGATCGGCGACATGCTGTTCTATGAGTTGGGGCGCAACGGCTCTCGTTGGCTCAGCACCAAATGGCAGCACCGGCTGCATCTGGACGACAGCCGCATCGACAAGCTGAAAGAGCATTTCCGCGACAAGGGTGGCCGGACGCTGGTGATTGGCAAGATCACCCATTCGGCGGGGATGCTGGTGCTGGCGGCGGCGGGGGCTGCGCATATGAACGTGGCCAAGTTCCTCGGCTGGAACCTGGTCGCGACGATCCCGAAAAGCGCCTTCTTCGTGGTGCTGGGCTATTCGCTGGGCTACGCTTACAAGGCGATTGACGGCTATCTGTTCAAGGCTTCGATGGTGCTGCTGGCACTGATCGTCGTGGCCGCCGTCACCTGGTTCACCCACCGCTGGCTGAAACGCTCATGACCCAGATTTCCTGCATCATCCCGGTCCACAACGAGGCCCCGCGCATCGCCGCCGTGCTGGCCGCCGTCGCGGGCCATCCCGATCTGCATGAGGTGATTGTCATCGACGACGGCTCGACCGACGGCACCGGCGATCTGGTCGCCGCGCTGATCGAGGCCGCGCCGAACACGCGGCTGATCCGGCTCAGCCCGAACCGAGGCAAGACCGGGGCCTTATCCATTGGCATATCAGAGGCTTCCGCGCCGCTGTTGATGTTGATTGACGGCGATCTTCTGGGCCTGACGGCGGAACACGTCGCGGCGCTGGCAGCGCCGGTTCGCGCCGGTCGGGCCGAGATGTCGATCAGCCTGCGCGACAATGCGCCCCGGCCGTGGCACTGGATCGGGCTTGATTATATCTCGGGTGAGCGGGTGCTGCCGCGCGCGGTGCTTGAAGAGGGGATCGTGGCGCTTGATACGCTGCCGCGCTTTGGCTTCGAGGTGCATCTGAACAGCCTGGCGCTGCGCCAGGGGCTGCGGATCTCGGTGGTGCGCTGGCGCGGCGTGCGCAGCCCGCTGAAGGGCGCCAAGATGGGCCGCTGGCCCGGGATCAAGGCCGATTTTCGGATGATGGGCGATATCTTCCGCACCGTCCCGCCGCATCGGATCGTGGCCCAGATCGCAAGGATGCGTGCCCGGCGGGTGAGCTGAGCAGGCAGGGTGCGCGGTCGGCGGCGGGGGCGCTGCCCCCTGCACCCCCGGGATATTTGGGCCAGAAAGAAATTGGGGAGCGACGGTCCATGACGGGCGCTTTTGGCGCGGCGTGTGGGATCTGTATGCGGCCTAGGCCTTCAGTGCGCCGAGCAGCAGATCGAGCGCATGCGTTACCGTTGCGGCGCGCACCTGCGAGCGACCGAGCGCGCCGAAATCGACGGTCTCTGTCCGGGTGGTCTGACCCTTTTGCGCCAGACCAAAGCAGACCCGGCCTTCGGGCTTTTGCTCGGACCCGCCGGGGCCAGCGATGCCGGTGACGGCGACGGCAAGGGTGGCATCGGACCGGGCCAGCGCGCCTTCGGCCATCTCGCGCGCGACCTCCTGCGAGACCGCGCCATGGGTGGCCAGCGTCCGGGCGCCGACCCCCAGCATCTGCTGCTTAGCGGCGTTGGAATAGGTGACGAAGCCGCGATCGAAGATGTCCGAGGAACCCGCCTCCTCGGTGATCGCCCCGGCGATCAGCCCGGCGGTGCAGCTTTCGGCGGTGGCGATCAGCGCGCCTGCGTCCCGGGCCGCGGCCAGAAGGCGGGCGGCGCGGCTCATCCGTGGATCATCTGCCACAGCAGCACCGGCCCGTGGAAGGCCGCCGCCAGCGCGATCGTCGCGACGCCTGCGAACAGCCCGGCCCAGAGGTCATCGAGCATCACCCCGGCGGCGTCGTGGCGGCGGTCGGCGCGGCCCACCAGCCAGGGCTTCCAGATGTCGAACAGCCGAAACAGCAGGAAGGCGAAGATCGGGCCGGGCCAGACGATCTGATGCCCGATCATCCAGAAGCCATAGGCCGGAAACAGCAGCGCCAGCCACTGGCCCGCGACCTCGTCGATGACGAATTCGGAGGGGTCCTCTCCGGGGCGGCCGGCGAGTTCGCGTCCGCAGGCCCAGAAGCCGGCGGCGGTGGCGATCACGAAGGCCAGCACCAGCGCCGGAAAGCCCAGCCAGACGTCGATTGCCCAGCCGATCAGCAGCGCGACGAAAGAGCCCCAGGTGCCCGGCGCGGGGCGCAACAGGCCCACGCCGAAGAAGATCGCGATGGCGCGGCTCATGCCGGCACCAGAAGGGCGGTGGCAAGCGCCGCGATCCCTTCCTCGCGTCCGGTGAAGCCCAGCCTTTCCGACGTCGTGGCCTTGACGCTGACACGGTCCATATCGACCTCCATGATGCGGGATAATTCACGTTGCATTTCAGCGGCATGCGGGCCGATCTTCGGGTGCTCGCAGATCAAGGTGACATCGCAATTCGCCAGCCGGAAGCCGCGCCCCCGCGCCAGCCCGATCGCATGAGCCAGGAAGATATGCGAGGCCGCGCCCTTCCACTGCGGATCCGAGGGCGGGAAATGGCGGCCGATATCGCCCTGGGCCAGCGCGCCATAAAGCGCGTCGGTCAGCGCATGCATGCCGACATCGGCATCGGAATGGCCCACAAGCCCCTGTGTATGCGGAATTTTCACGCCACACAGCCAGACGTGATCGCCCGGCCCGAAGGCGTGGACGTCAAAGCCATTGCCGCTGCGGAATTCCATGCCGCGCCCCCTCAGGATCGCTTCGGCGCGGGCGAAATCCGCCGCGACCGTCAGTTTCAGATTATCTTCCTCGCCCTCGACGATGGTCACGTCAAGTCCCGCGGCCCGGGCGACCTCGACATCATCGGCGGCGCCGCCGGGATAGGCCCGGTGCGCGGCGAGAATGGGCGTGAAATGAAAGGCTTGCGGGGTCTGCGCGCGCCAGAGCCCGTCGCGCGCCACGGTATCGGCCACGCGGCCCCCGGCGCCGCGCCACAGCGCATCGGTGAGGGCAAGCGCGGGGGCGGCCGCGACCGCGCCGTCCAGCGCCGCCAGCATCCGCGCGATCAGATCGCAGCCGACAAGCGGGCGCGCGCCGTCATGGATGAGGACGCGAGAAACGTGCGTACTCGCAAGGGCTTCCAGCGCGTTCTTCACCGATGCGGCACGGCTTTCACCGCCCTCTACCAGCAGGTCTTCGGGCTGGGTCAGCGCCGCGGCGTGGGGGCGATCGTCGGGGTGATGCACCAGAATCAGCCGCGAGATGCCGGGCGCGTGGCGAAACGCCGCCAGCGTATGCGCCAGCACCGGACGGCCCGCCAGATCGCGCCATTGCTTCGGCAGACCACCGCCCGCGCGCAGCCCGCGCCCCGCGGCGACGATGATGACAGCCGTCTCGGGTGCGGCGGGGGGGCTGGCTGAGGTCATGGCGGCGCTCCGGTTGCCTCCATCGGCGGTTCTGGCCTGTCTAGGCGATGGCGCGGCGCGTGACAATGCAGCAGCCACGCCCGAATACCTGCCTAATAATTGGGCGAACGCCGATATTTGACCGTGTGGTCCGGCTGCTCTGATTGTATTGAAGGGTGTGACGGGGTAGCCCGAAGATAACGCTCAAGGATTAGGCAAATGGCCATTCGATTGGCAGGCATCACTCTCGATCCGCCGGTTTTTCTGGCGCCGCTGGCCGGAATCACCGACCTGCCGTTTCGGCAGCTGGTGGGATCTTTCGGCGCCGGTCTGGTGGTCAGCGAGATGGTCGCCAGTCAAGAGGTCGTGCAGGCGAGGCCGCTGGCCCGCGCGCGGGCTGAACTGGGTTTTGACCAGGCGGCGACGGCGGTGCAGCTGGCGGGGCGTGAGGCCTATTGGATGGCCGAGGCCGCGCGCTATGCCGAAGGGCAGGGTGCAAAGATCATCGACATCAACATGGGCTGCCCGGCGCGCAAGGTGACCAATGGCTATTCCGGCTCGGCCCTGATGCGCGATCTTGACCATGCGCAGGGGCTGATCGAGGCGGTGGTGGGCGCGGTCCAGGTGCCGGTGACGCTGAAGACGCGGCTGGGTTGGGACGACGACCTGCTGAACGCGCCCGAGCTGGCGCGCCGGGCCGAGGGCGCGGGGGTGGCGATGGTCACGATCCATGGGCGCACGCGCTGTCAGTTCTACAAGGGGCAGGCCGATTGGGCCGCGATCCGGGCGGTGAAGCGGGCGGTGACAATCCCGGTGATTGCCAATGGCGACATTACCGATGCGGCCAGCGCGGCGCAGGCGCTGGCGGCCTCGGGCGCCGATGGGGTGATGGTGGGGCGCGGGGCGCAGGGTGCGCCCTGGCGGCTGGCCGAGATCGCCCATGGCTGCTTTGGCACCCCGGCGCCGCGCCCGCCAGTGGGTGAGGAATTTTATGACATGGTGGCAGGGCATTACGAAGCGATGTTAAGGTTCTACGGCATAGATCTGGGGCGCCGCGTCGCGCGTAAGCATCTGGGCTGGTATCTGGAGGGCGCCGACCCGGCGCTGCGGCGCTTGGTGCTGACGGCGGAGGCGCCCGCGCAGGTGCTTGCGCTGCTGCGCGGGGCGCTTGTCTCGCGCGAAAGGGCGGCGGCATGAGCCTTGCCGCGCAACCGATCAAGGGGGTGGTCTGGCAAAGCCTGCCGCTGCCGGCGATCCTGATCGAACCGAGCGGCAAGATCGAAGATATCAATCCCGCCGCCGAGGCCTTCCTGAATACCTCGGCCAAGTCGCTGCGCGGGCAGTTGGCGTTTGAGCGCCTGGCGATCGACGCGCCGCTGGAAGAGGCCTTTGCCCGCGCCCGCGAAAACCAGGCGGCGATGTTCATCCACGATGTCGACGTCGGCACCGGTGACCGCCGGCCAGTGCAGTGCAACATCCAGATCGCGCCGCTGACCGATGACAGCGAGGTGCTGCTGCTGCTGATCAGCCCGCGCGACATCGCCGACCGGCTGGGCCGCGCGATGAGCGTGAAATCGGCGGCGCGCTCGGCCATCGGCATGGCCGAAATGCTGGCGCATGAGATCAAGAACCCGCTGGCCGGGATCTCCGGGGCGGCGCAGCTTCTGTCGATGGGGCTGACCGCCGAGGACCGCGAGTTGACCGATCTGATCGTCGTCGAAACCCGCCGCATCGTCGCCCTTCTGGAGCAGGTCGAGCAGTTCGGCAACCTGCGCCCGCCGGACAAGCGCGCAGTGAATATCCACGACCTGCTGGACCGGGCGCGCAAATCCGCCGTGGTCGGTTTCGCCGCCAACATGCAGGTGATCGAGGATTACGACCCCTCGCTGCCATCCACCTGGGCGGATGGGGATCAGCTGTTGCAGGTCTTCCTGAACTTGTTGAAGAACGCCTCGGAAGCTGCTGGAAAGGAAGGCGGAACCATCCGCATTCATACTTTCTATGAGCATTCCCTGCGTCTGCGCCGCAAGGACGGGCCGGGCAATGCGCTGCCGCTGCAGGTCGAGATCATCGATGATGGCCCCGGCCTGCCGCCCGAGATCGCCGAACAGATATTCGAGCCCTTCGTGTCGGGCCGCGAGAACGGCACCGGGCTGGGCCTGGCGCTGGTGTCGAAGATCATTTCCGACCACGACGGCTGGATCGCCGTGGATTCGGTGCCCGGGCGCACCGTGTTCAAGATTTCCCTGCCCGTCGCCCCCAAAGACCAACGAGAAACGGAGACCCCCTGATATGGACGGCACTGTTCTTGTCGCCGATGACGACCGCACCATCCGCACGGTGCTGACCCAGGCGCTGACGCGTGCGGGCTGCAAGGTGCATGCAACCTCCAGCCTGACCACGCTGATGCGCTGGGTCGAGGAGGGCAAGGGCGATCTGGTGATCTCGGACGTGATGATGCCCGATGGAAACGGGCTGGAGATGCTGCCCAAGATCGGGCAGGAGCGCCCGGGCCTGCCGGTGATCGTGATCTCGGCGCAAAACACCATCATGACGGCGATCCAGGCGGCCGAGGCCGAGGCCTATGACTACCTGCCCAAGCCCTTCGATCTGCCCGATCTGATGAAGCGGGCGGCGCGGGCGCTGGATCAGAAACGCCGGGTCACGACGAAGAAATCCACCGCGCCGGCGCGCGGCGACACCGTGGGCGAGGATCTGCCGCTGGTCGGGCGCACCGCGCAGATGCAGGCGCTCTACCGGCTGGTGGCGCGGGTGATGAACACCGATCTGGCGGTGCTGATCACCGGCGAAAGCGGCACCGGCAAGTCGCTGATTGCCCGCGCGATCCATGATTTCTCGGACCGGAGGAGCTTGCCCTTCGTGGTTGCCAGCGCCGCTGATCTGACCGGGATGGACGGGCCGTCGACGCTGATTTCCAAGGCCAAGGGCGGCTCGATCGTGTTCGACGAGGTCTCGGATTACGACAGCGAGACCCAGGCGCGGATCGTGCGGATGCTGGATGCTCTGGGCGACAGCGCGCCGCGGGTGATGGCCACCAGCCAGGCCGATCTGATGGCCGAGATCGAGGCCGGACGCTTCCGCCAGGATCTGTTCTACCGCCTGGGCGGGGTCACCATCGCGGTGCCGAGCCTGCGCGAGCGGGTCGACGACATCCCCCTGCTGGCCGAGCATTTCATGGGCCGGGGTGAGCGCGAGATCGGCCTGACCCGGCGCCTGTCGGGCGAGGCGATGGATCTGGTGCGCGCCTATTCATGGCCCGGCAACGTGCGTCAGTTGGAAAACACCCTGCGCCGGCTGTCGGTGACCTCTCCGGAAGAAGAGATCACCCGCGCCGAGGTCGAATCCGTTCTGGGCAGCCAGCCGGCGATGGAACCGCTGAAGGGCGGCGGCGAGGCTGACAAGCTTTCGGCCTCGGTCGCCAAGCATCTGCGGCGCTATTTCGATCTGCACGGCGGAAACCTGCCGCCCCCCGGTGTCTATCAGCGGGTGCTGAAAGAGGTGGAAATGCCGCTGATAGAGATCGCGCTGGACGCAACCGGCGGAAATCAGGCGAAATGCGCCGACCTTCTTGGCATCAACCGCAATACGTTGCGCAAGAAGATCACCGACCTGGATATTCGCGTGACACGCCGCCGGAAGTTGATGTAAAAGCGCAACAGAGGCGTGGCGCTTCGGCTATAGCCGGACAAGAAACCACGAAATATGGCGGTCGGGGTGCAAGTCGCCCCAGAATCGGGGGCCAACCCTGTGCAGCGGGCCATGCGCGCAGTAACCTTTCAGCGTCTCTCGCGGCTGCGCAGGCAGCGGCGGGTTCAGACGGCGATGACCTTTGCGCTGGTGGCGCTGGGGCCGGTGCTGGCGCTGATGACCTTTGTCGCGCTCGGGCCGCTGAACGAGGGCGCGCAATCGCCGATCCTGCGGATCACGCTGCTGGGCGATCTGATCTATGTTCTGGTGGTGGCGGCGCTGGTGGCGCAGCGGGTGATCGCGCTGATCGCCGACCGGCGCTCGCAATCGGCGGGCTCGCGGCTGCACCTGCGGCTGACCGGGGTCTTCGCGCTGATCGCGCTGGTGCCGACGGTGCTGGTCGCGGTCTTCGCCGGGCTGACCATCAATGTCGGGCTTGAGGGCTGGTTTTCCACCCGGGTGCGGCAGGCGGTGGGGGCGTCGCTGGCCGCCGCGCAGGCCTATGAGGGCGAGCACCGCCATGATCTGATCGAGGATACCGATGCGCTGGCGGCGTTCCTTGACCTTGCCAAGCGGCAGAATTTCTTCCTCGACGACGGCGAGCTGCGCCAATTGCTGACCCAGGGCCAGTCGCATATCCAGCGCGGGTTGCGCGCCGCCTTCGTGATCGACGGCGCCGCCAAGATCCGCGCCCGGGGCGACCGGTCCTATCTGTTCAACTACACTGCGCCCACGCCTAAGGCCCTGACCGAGGCGCGCGCTGGCAAGACCGTCATCATCGAGGATCTCAAGGACAACGAATTCCGCGCGCTGGTTGAGCTGAAGCCCTATGTGAACCGCTATCTCTATGTCAGCCGGGTGGTCGACGGCGGGCTGATCAAGCTGCTCGACGAGACCAAGCAGACGGTGCACCTCTATCAGCAGCTGGAGCGTGATCGCGGCCGGCTGCTGTTCGAATTCGGGCTGCTCTATCTGGGCTTCGCGCTGATCCTGATTCTGGCGGCGATCTGGCTGGGGCTGTGGTTCGCCGAACGTCTGGCGCGGCCGGTGGGGCGGCTTGCGGGGGCAGCACAGCGGATCGGCGGTGGCGATCTGGAGGTGCAGGTGCTGGAAGAGGAGGGCGATGACGAGATCGCCATGCTGGGCCGCATCTTCAACCAGATGACCCGCCAGCTGAAGGGCCAGCGAGAGGCCTTGATGGACAGCCACCGCCAGACCGAACGCCGCCGGCGGCTGTTCGATTCCGTGCTGTCCTCGGTCACTTCGGGGGTGATCGGGCTGGATGCGCGTGGCCGGATCGATTTCGCCAACCGCTCGGCCCTGCGACATCTGGATATCGAGCCGGGGGCCGAACATGGCGCGGTTCTGGCCCAGGTGGTGCCGGAATTCGAGGCCGTGTTCGACCGGCTGATGCAGGGCGCCGCCGAAGTGGTGCAAGAGGAAATCCGCGTCTCGCGTCTGGGCCGCGTCGAAAGCCTGCTGGTGCGGGTGGCGCGGCGGCGTACCCGCGAGGGCCGGCTAGAGGGCTATGTGGTCGCCTTCGACGACGTGACCGATCTGGTCTCGGCGCAGCGGATGGCGGCCTGGGGCGACGTGGCGCGGCGCATCGCGCATGAGATCAAGAACCCGCTGACCCCGATCCAGCTGTCGGCCGAGCGCATCAAGCGCAAGTTCCGCTCGCGGCTGGGCGACGATGCCGAGTTGCTGGATCAATATACCGACGTGATCGTGCGCCAGACCAACGATCTGCGCCGCATCGTCGACGAATTCAGCCGCTTCGCCCGGATGCCCGAACCCGAGCGCCGCGAACACGATCTTGTGCGGCTGGTGCGCGATGCGGTGGTGTTGCAGGAAAGCGGCCTGCCCGGGGTGCGCATCACCGCCACCCTTCCGCAGGCCGCCATGCTGGCCGAGATCGACGCGACGATGATTTCCCAGGCCTTGACAAACTTGATCAAGAACGCCGGAGAAGCCATTGAAAGCCTGCAAGAAAAGTCGCCACCGGCTGACTACCGGCCAGAGATCCGCGTGACCCTTTCGCAAGATCACCATGTGGCGCTGATCACCGTGGCGGACAATGGCATCGGCCTGCCCGAGGACCGCACGCGGCTGTTCGAACCCTATGTGACCACCCGCGCCAAGGGCACCGGGCTGGGGCTTTCCATCGTCAAGAAGATCATTGAGGAACACGGGGGGACGCTGCTGCTGGCCGATGCGCCCCCGTTCGAGGCCAGCGCCCATCACGGCGCGCTGGCCGAGGTGCGGCTGCCCTTGAAGGGGCGGGCCGCTGCAGAAGATACTGCGGAAAATGCGGAACAAGATGCGGATCAAGAGGGGGCAGCGGACGACCCCCTCGGTCCGAAACCGGAGGATGAGGTGACATGAGTGGGATCCTGATTGTCGACGATGAGCGCGACATTCGCGAACTGATCTCGGATATTCTGCGTGACGAGGGCTTTGAAACCCGGCTGGCGGGGTCCTCTGACGATTGCATGGCCGAACTCAATGCCGAGCCGCCGGCGCTGATGATTCTGGATATCTGGCTGAAGGACAGCAAGATGGACGGGATCGACATCCTCAAACATGTGCGGCGCGACAATCCGGATGTGCCGGTGGTGATCATCTCGGGGCATGGCAATATCGAGATCGCGGTGGCGGCGATCAAGCAGGGCGCCTACGATTTCATCGAGAAGCCGTTCAACATCGATCAGCTGATGGTGGTGGTGCGCCGGGCGATGGAGATCTCGCAATTGCGGCGCGAGAATTCCGATCTGCGCCGCCGCGATGTCACCTCGGCCGAGATGGTGGGCTCTTCCCCCGCCTTCAAGGCGTTGAAAGCGCAGCTGGAAAAGGTGACGAAATCGAACGGCCGGGTGATGCTGACGGGGCCGTCCGGCGCCGGCAAGGAGGTGGCCGCGCGCTTCATCCACGCCCAGTCCAACCGCACCGGGGCGCCGTTCATCTCGGTCTCGTCGGCCTCGGTCGAGCCGGAGCGGATGGAAGAGGTGCTGTTTGGCCGCGAAACCCCCGAGCGCGGGCTGGAGAAGGGGCTGCTGGAGCAGGCCCACGGCGGGGTGATCTATTTCGATGAGATCGGCGACATGCCGCTGGGCACCCAGTCGAAGATCCTGCGGGTGCTGGTCGAGCAGCAATTCAACCGCGCCGGCGGCACCGACAAGGTGCGGGTCGATCTGCGGGTGATCAGCTCGACCACCCGAGATCTGGCCCATGAGATCGCCGAGGGTCGCTTTCGGCAGGAGCTGTTCGACCGGCTGAACGTGGTGCCGATCGCCGTGCCCTCGCTGGAGGACCGGCGCGAGGACATTCCCGAACTGGCGGCGCATTTCGTCGAGATGTTCAACAAGACCCAGGGGTTGCCGCTGCGCGAGGTCAGCGACGAGGCGGTGGCGTTGCTTCAGACGATGCGCTGGCCAGGCAACGTGCGCCAGCTGCGCAACGTGATCGAGCGGGTGCTGATCCTGGGCGAGGGCGGCGGCCCGATCGAGCCGCGCGAACTGCCGGGGCAGGACGAAGCGCCGAAGGACGATGGCCGGGTAAGCCTGTCGGGCGGGCTGGCGACCTTGCCGCTGCGCGAGGCGCGGGAATTGTTCGAGCGCGAATACCTGCTGACCCAAATCAACCGTTTCGGCGGCAACATCAGCCGCACCGCCAATTTCGTCGGCATGGAGCGTTCCGCGCTGCACCGCAAGCTGAAGTCGCTGGGCGTGGTGACCTCGGCCAAGGCGGGCGCCAGGGTCGCGCGGCTTGAGGACGAGGACGAGTAAGGGCCGGTGGCGGGCTCGGCGGCGGGATCAGTGGCGGGGGCTCTGCCCCCTGCACCCCCGGAGTATTTGGACCAAGATGAAGACCAGCGCTGGGGCAGGGGCCGGGGCAGCGGTTCGGGAGCGCGCTCTCGATTGACCCGCGCCGCCCCATCTGCCAATGATCGGACCGCCGTTCAGGCAGGCCAGGCGGGGAACCAGGCATGAAAGTCATCATCTGCGGCGCGGGTCAGGTCGGCTGGCAGATCGCGCGGCATCTTTCGGGCGAGAACAACGACGTCACGGTCGTCGATTCCAACGCCGATCTGGTGCGCCGCGCCACCGACACGCTCGACGTGCAGGGGGTCGCGGGCTTTGCCTCTTATCCCGATGTGCTGGAGCGGGCCGGGGCGGCGGATGCCGACATGATCATCGCCGCCACCCATTCGGACGAGGTCAATATGGTCACCTGTCAGGTGGCCCATTCGGTCTTTGACATTCCGCGCAAGATCGCGCGGCTGCGGGCGCAGAGCTATCTGGACGCGATCTATTCGGATCTGTACCGGCGCGACCATCTGCCGATCGACGTGGTCATCAGCCCCGAACGCGAGGTGGCCGAAGCCGCGCTGCAGCGCCTGGCCGCGCCCGCGGCGTTTGACACCGAAAGCTTCCTTGGCGGTCGCGCCCAGCTTCTGGGCATCGCGCTGGAGGAAGACTGCCCGGTGCTGAACACGCCGCTGCGGCAATTGACCGATCTGTTCTCGACGCTCCGCGCGATCGTCGTGGGGGTGCGGCGCGAGGGCATGCTGTTCGCGCCCGAGCCGGGCGATCAGCTGTTCACCGGCGATCAGGTCTATGTCTTCAGCCACACCGAGGACGTGAACCGCACGCTTGAGATCTTCGGCAAGACGACGCGAAAGCAGGAACGCATCGTCATCATCGGCGGCGGCAATGTGGGTCTGGCGGTGGCGCGCGCGCTGGAGGCACGCACCGACCGGGTGCGCGCCAAGGTGATCGAGAAATCCCGCGCCCGCGCCGAACGCGCCGCCGATGCGCTGGAACGCACCATCGTGCTGAACGGCGACGGCATGGATGCCGACCTGCTGATGGAGGCCAATATCGAACGCGCCGATGCGGTGCTGGCGGTCACCGACGACGACAAGACCAACCTGCTCGTCTCGGTCCGTGCCAAGCAGGCGGGCTGTCCGATGGCGATCGCGCTGGTCAACGACCCGACGCTGGTGCCGCTGATGGGCCCGCTGGCGATCGACGCCTATATCAACCCGCGCGCCACCACCGTCAGTTCGATCCTGCGCCACATCCGCCATGGCCGGGTGCGGGCGATCTATTCGATCGGCGATGCCGAAGCCGAGGTGATCGAGGCGCAGGTGCTTTCCACCTCGCCGATCGCCGGGCGGGTGATCCGCGACATCGACTTTCCCGAAGGTGTGCTGGTCGGTGCGGTCATGAAGGGGGACGTGCTGCTGAAACCCTCGGGCGATCTGCGGATTGACGAGGGCGACGTGATCACCATTTTCGCCATGGCCAAGGATGTGCCCGAGGTCGAGCGCCTCCTGCAGGTCTCGGTCGACTTCTTCTAAGATGGGCCGGCTTCTCGATCTGCCACTTCTGGTGATCTTGATGGGGATCACCGCGCTGGCGATGCTGCTGCCGGCGGTCCATGCCTTCGTGCTGCATGATTTCTTCACCTCGCGGGCCTTCTTCTATTCGTCGATCCTGTTTCTGGTGCTGACCGCGATCCTGGGTGTGGCGACCTCGAACTACACCCCGCGCAACGCCGCGCGCAGCCATCTGGCCGCGCTTCTGGGTGCCTATCTGGTGCTGCCGGTGATGATGGCCTTCCCGTTTTCCGAGGCCGTTCCCGATACCAGCTTTGCCAATGCCTGGTTCGAGATGGTGTCGGATTTCACCACCACCGGCGCCACGCTTTACGCCCCCGACCGGCTGGCGCCCTCGGTGCATCTGTGGCGCGGGCTGGTGGGCTGGGGCGGCGGCTTCTTCATCCTGCTGGCGGCGCTGGCGGTGCTGGCACCCCTGAACCTGGGCGGGTTCGAGGTGCTGTCGGGCGGCGCCGTGGGCCGCGGCGTGGGCGGTCAGATCACCCGCGTCGCCGACCCGTCGGAACGGCTGATGCGCTACACGCTGGTGCTGTTTCCGGTCTATGGCGGGCTGACGCTGTTGCTGTGGATCGGCTTGCTGATCGCGGGCGACCCCTCGCTTGTGGCGCTGATCCACGCGATGTCGACGCTGTCGACCTCGGGCATCTCTCCGGTGGGCGGGATGGCGGGGTCGAAATCGGGCATCCCGGGCGAGATGCTGATCTTCCTGTTCCTGATCTTCGCGATCTCGCGCCATTCGCTGCCCGGCGTCAGCCAGGTCGAGGGCCGGCGCGACATCCGCACCGATCCCGAATTCCGACTGGGCGCGACGGTGGTGATCGTGGTCACGCTTCTGTTGTTCCTGCGCCATTGGACCGCGGCCTACGAGACCCGCACCCCCGACCACCTGATCCAGGCGCTGCGCGCGCTTTGGGCCAGCGCCTTCACGGTGCTGTCGTTCCTGTCGACCACCGGCTTTCAGGCCAACGGCTGGGACACCGCGCAAACCTGGTCGGGGCTGAACGCGCCGGGGCTGATCCTGGTGGGCCTGTCGCTGATGGGCGGCGGCGTCGCCACCACCGCGGGCGGGGTGAAGCTGCTGCGCATCTATGCGCTTTTCAAGCACGGCCAGCGCGAGATGGAAAAGCTGGTGCACCCGAATTCGATCGGCGGGTCGGGGACGCTGGCGCGGCGGCTGCGGCGCGAGGGCGCCTATGTCGCCTGGATCTTCTTCATGCTGTTCGGCCTTGCGGTGATCCTGGTGATGGCGCTGCTGACGCTGACCGGGATCGCGTTTGAGCCGGCCTTGGTGTTTTCGGTCGCCGCGCTGTCGACCACCGGGCCGCTGGCGACGGTGGCCACCGAGACGCCGCTCAGCTATGCCGCACTTGGGGTCGACGCGAAGGTGATCCTTGCGGGGGCGATGGTGCTGGGGCGGCTTGAGACGCTGGCGATCATCGCGTTGCTCGCGCCCGATTCGTGGCGCAATTGACCCCGGCGAAGGGGCCTTTCGCGACGGTTGTGGAAGCCCCGTCGAGGATAGGTCCGTAACGGACTGTTTTTTGGTCTGGAATCTCCGCGAATCTCGCGCGATACTCGGCTCGCCGGGGGGGCTCTCGGCCGCGTAAGAGGGACGCCGCGACGACCGGCGCTAAGAAACAAAAGGCAAGAACACATGGCCGCCGACAAACAAAATTTGCAGGACGCGTTTCTGAATCACGTCCGCAAGAATAAGGTTCCAGTTACTATATTCCTGATAAATGGCGTAAAATTGCAAGGCGTCATCACTTGGTTCGACAACTTCTGCGTGCTGCTGCGCCGGGACGGCCAGTCGCAATTGGTCTACAAGCACGCGATCTCGACAATCATGCCGGGACAGCCGATCAACCTTTACGACGGCGAAGATTGACCTCGCCGCTTAGGCAAAAATCTTGACCCAGACCGAAACCCGCGCGCCCCGGACACGGGCCTATGTGTTGCATCCCGAGATCACCTCGGAGCGCCGCAGCCGTTCGGCTGCGCGCGCGCTGGAAGAGGCCATCGCTCTGGCCGCCGCGCTGCCCGGGCTGGAACTGGTCGGCGCCGAAATCGTGCGCCTGCCCAAGGTCACGCCGGGCAAGCTGTTCGGCTCCGGCAAGGTCGACGAACTGAAGGCGAAGCTTGCCGCGGCCGAGGTCGATCTGGTTCTGGTCGACGGCCACGTCAGCCCGGTGCAGCAGCGCAACCTGGAGCGCGACTGGAAGGTCAAGCTGCTCGACCGCACCGGGTTGATCCTGGAGATTTTCGCCGACCGCGCCCGCACCCGAGAAGGCGTGCTGCAGGTGGAACTGGCGGCGCTGTCTTACCAGCGCACCCGCCTGGTGCGCGCCTGGACCCACCTCGAACGCCAGCGCGGCGGGCTTGGCTTTGTCGGCGGCCCCGGCGAGACCCAGATCGAGGCCGACCGCCGCGCCATCGACGAACAGGTCACGCGGATCCGGCGGCAGCTGTCGAAAGTGGTGAAGACGCGCGAATTGCACCGCGCGGCGCGGCGCAAGGTGCCGTTCCCGATCGTCGCGCTGGTCGGCTATACAAACGCCGGAAAATCCACGCTTTTCAACCGCATGACCGGGGCCGAGGTGATGGCGAAGGACATGCTCTTCGCGACGCTCGATCCCACCATGCGCGCCATCAAGCTGCCCAATGGCCGCGACGCCATCCTGTCGGACACGGTGGGCTTCATCTCGGATCTGCCGACCCAGCTCGTCGCCGCCTTCCGCGCCACACTCGAAGAGGTGCTGGAGGCCGATTTGATCTTGCATGTGCGCGACATCTCGCATCCCGAGACCGAGGGACAGGCCGCCGATGTGGCCGACATCCTGCGCAGTCTGGGCCTCGATCCGGAGGTGCCGCTGATCGAGGTCTGGAACAAGACCGACCAGCTTGCCGAACCCGCGCGCGAGGCGCTGGAGGTGCAGGCGGCGCGCAGCGACGGTGTGCGGGCGATCTCGGCGCTGACCGGGCGGGGGGTCGACGCGCTTCTGTCCGAGATCGAGGCCGGCCTTGCCGAGGAACGGATTGAGCGCGTGCTGGATCTGACCTTCGCCGAGGGCAAGCGCCGCGCCTGGCTGCACGAAAAGGGCGTGGTCGTGGACGAGGCCGAAACCGACAGCGGCTACCGCCTTACCCTGCGCTGGACCCCGCGTCAGGAACAGGCCTTCCGCGACCTCTGATCGATCGGGCCCGCGCGCGTCCGGGTTTTCGTGCGCCTGGGCCTGCGCGCACCTGCTCTCATTGTTCCCCAAATACGCCAGCGGCGCCGGGGCCTTGTCGCCGCCCGGCGCCGCCTTGCTGTCGCGGTCGGGGGCCTTAGCCGTCGAAGGCCTTCAGCCGCTTGATCAGCGACGAGGTATCCCAGCGCCCGCCGCCCATCGACTGGACGTCCTTGTAGAACTGATCGACCAGCGCGGTGACCGGCAGGGCTGCGCCCAATTCCTCGCCGGTGGCCAGGCAGATCGCCAGATCCTTGCGCATCCAGTCGACGGCGAAGCCGTGCTCGAACTCGCCCGCCAGCATGGTCTTGTAGCGGTTCGCCATCTGCCACGACCCGGCCGCGCCCTGACTGATCACCTCGACCACCGCGGCGCCATCAAGGCCCGCCTTCTCGCCGAAGGCCAGCGCCTCGGACAGGCCCTGCACCAGGCCGGCGATGCAGATCTGGTTCATCATCTTCGCGGTCTGGCCGGCACCGGTCCCGCCGATCCGGCGGCAGATCTTGGCATAGGCGTCGATCACCGGCTCGGCCTTGTCATAGGCCGCCTGATCGCCACCGCACATCACCGACAGCACGCCATTCTCGGCCCCCGCCTGTCCGCCCGAGATCGGCGCGTCGACATAGCCGAATCCCGCCGCCGCCGCGACCGCGGCCAATTCGCGCGTCACCTTGGCGGACACGGTGGTGTGATCGACGAAGATCGCCCCCGCCGACATTCCCGTGAACGCCCCGCCCGCGCCCGAGCAGACCTCGCGCAGGTCGTCGTCATTGCCGACGCAGGCCATCACGAATTCGGCGTCTTTCACTGCTTGCGCAGGGGTTTTGCCCAACGTACCGCCATGTTCGGACACCCATTTCTCGGCCTTGGCGCTGGTGCGGTTGTAGACCGTCACCGCGTGTCCGGCCGCCGCCAGATGCCCCGCCATCGGATATCCCATGACACCCAGTCCCAGAAACGCGATACGCGCCATGACTTCCCCCCTGTGCTGCAATCGTTTAGGTTCGGAACCCTGATAACCCCTCCCCGACGTCAGGAACAGGTCCTACATGCTCACCGCCTTCCGCTGGGCCTTGCGAATCTTCACCGCTCTCCTCGTTCTGGCCATGCTGGCCGTCGGGGTCGGATACTGGTTCCTCACCCGCTCGATTCCCGATTACAACGCCTCCTACAAGGTTGCAGGGATCGAGAAGCCCGTAGAGATCATCCGCGACGCCAATGACGTGCCGCATATCTTCGGCAAGAACGATGCCGACGTGTTCTATGCCCTTGGCTTCGCGCAGGCGCAGGACCGGCTGTGGCAGATGACGCTGCTGCGGCGCACCGCCGAGGGCCGCCTGTCCGAGATCTTCGGCGCCAAGACCCTGAAGATCGACAGCCTGATGCGGCGCCTCGACCTCTACAATCTGGCCGCCGCCAGCTACAGCGTGCAAGATCCCCAGACCAAGACCGCGCTGACCGCCTATGCGCGCGGCGTCAACGCCTGGATCGACGTCGTCAACCGCGACGCGCTGGGGCGGGGGGCGCCGGAATTCTTCCTGTTCTCGAACAAGATCGCCACCTGGCAGCCGGCGGATTCGCTGGCGATCCTGAAGCTGATGCAGCTGAAGATGACCGGCGCCATGCAACGAGAGATCCTGCGCGCCCGTGCCTCGCTGATCCTGCCGCCGGCGCGCCTGAAGGATCTGATGCCGGACGACCCGATGAAGCCGGTCGCGGCGCTGCCCGATTACGCCAGCCTGTTTCCCGGCGTGAAAAAGGACTACGCGGCGGTGAAATTTCCCACCAGCCCGCTGTCGCCGGTGCAGGCGCCCGCCTTTGCCGGCGCCTCGAACGCCTGGGCGGCGGCCCCCAGCCGGGCGGCGGCGGGCGGCTCGCTTCTGGCCAACGATCCGCATCTTGATTTCACCGCGCCCTCGATCTGGTACCTGGCCCAGCTGCAGCTGACCGAAGGCGGGGTAATCGGCGCCACCATCCCGGGGATGCCGCTGGTTCTGCTGGGCCGCTCAAAGGATCTGGGCTGGGGGCTGACGACGACCTATCTCGACGATCAGGACGTCCATATCGAGAAGATCAATCCCGACAACGCGCAACAATACCTCACCCCGCAGGGCTGGAAGGATTTCCGAACCCAACGCTCGATCGTGCGCATCAAGGGTCAGGCGCCGGTGACCCTGACCCTGCGCTGGACGGAAAACGGCCCGGTGCTGCCGGGCAACGATTTCGACCTCGCCTCGATCACCCCGGCGGGACATGTGGCCTCGCTCAGCTGGACGGCGCTGACCGACAAGGACACCACGATGACGGCGATGATCCGGCTGATGAAGGCCCATGACATCGCCGAGGGCATCAAGGCGGGGTCGTTGTTCGTCGCACCGGCGCAGAACCTGATGCTGGCCGACAAGCACGGCATCGCCATGCAGATGATCGGCTGGATCCCGAAGCGCGACCCGGGCAACGACACCCAGGGCCGCATGCCCACCCCCGGGTGGCTGCCGCGCGACCGCTGGGACGGGCATTTCCCCTATTCCGACGACCCCAGCTTCGTGAACCCGACCTCGGGGATCCTCGGCAATACCAACAACAAGATCGTCGACCGGCCGTTCCCGCTCAACATCACCTTCCACTGGGGCGATACCCAACGCATCCAGCGCTGGCTGAAGCTGATGAAGGACCATCAGGTCCAGACCCGCGAAAGCTTTATCGAGGCGCAGCTGGATACCGTCAGCTTCACCGCCCGGTCGCTGCTGCCGCTGATTGCCAAGAACCTGTGGTATCAGGGCGAGGACGCCCCCCCCGGCACGCCCAAGGCGATGCGCCAGCAGGCGCTGAAGATGCTGGCCGAATGGAACGGCGACATGAACGAACACATGCCCGAGCCGCTGATCTACGCGGCCTGGATGCTGTTCTTGCAAAAGCGCCTGATCTCGGACGAACTGGGCCCGCTGGCGAAGGATTTCGCCCGCCCCGATCCGGTGTTCATCGAACGGGTGTTTCGCGACACCGACGGCGCCTCGGCCTGGTGCGACATCGTGCAAAGCACGAAGAAGGAAAGCTGCACCGACATCGCGCGGATCTCGCTCGACGATGCGCTGCTCTATCTGAAGAACCACTACGGCTCCGACCTGAAGAACTGGCGCTGGGGCGACGCGCATCAGGCGGCGCAGGACAACCCGGTGCTGGGCAAGGTGCCGCTCCTGCATTACTTCGTGAACCTCCGCCAATCGGTCAGCGGCGGCGACAACACGCTGAACCGCGGCGAGACCAGCGCCTCGGGGCCCGATCCCTTCCTTGATGTGCACGGGCCGGGCTATCGCGGGGTCTATGATTTCGCCGACCCCGACAGCTCGGTCTTCATCATCTCGACCGGCGAAAGCGGCCATCCCCTCAGCCGCCATTATGACGATCTGGGCGAGCTGTGGCGCCGGGGCGATTATATCCCGATGTCGCTTGATCCGGCGCTGGCGCGCGCGGGCGCCGTCGGTATCACCCATCTCACGCCGAGGGTCACCAAACCCAAGGGCTGACGCGCCCTTTCATTGTTCCTCGAATACGCCGGGGGAGCAGGGGGCAGAGCCCCCGCCGCCGCGCCCGCAACGCAAAACGCCCGCGCCATGAACCGGCACGGGCGTGGATTTTCGTCGCGAATCCGGGATCTTACGGAATGATCCGGGTATATTTCACGCCCGCCAGCGAGGCCCCGGCGATCAGCCCTGTCTGGCCGAAGACCAGCGCGATCACCGGCGCCTGTTCGGTGGTGGTGGAAACGCCAAGGCTGCCGCCCTGATTTTGCACCGCATAGGCCATGTTGGCGCTGGCCGCCCAGCCGTTCGAGGCGCGGAAACTCGCCAGCGCATCGGGGGTCATGAAGAACAGCGCATGGGCATATTGCTGGGCGCCGATCTGGAACCCGATCGAGGCCTTGGTGGCCGAATAGTAATCCACCGTCGCCCCGTTGATCTGCAGCGCGCCGCGCCCGAAGGCGCCGCCGATGCCAAAACCGGCCTCGGTCATCAGCGGCATGTAGAGAACCCCCGCCGCCTTATCCATCAGCGACTTGACCCCGGGGTAATGGCCGATCAGGAATTGCTTCGTCGCCGCCACGCGGGCGTCGATCCGGGCCGCGCCGTCGCTGCCGATGCCATTGCCGCAGGCCGACAGGGTCAGAAGCGACCCCGTGCCCAGAAGAAATGCGCGTCGCGATGTGATGCTCATCTGTCTTGTGCCTCGCTCGAAAGCCCACGCGGGGGCGACATATGGGCCTTATAGCGGCCCTTTCTACCAATCATAGGGAAAATCGCCCGTTCTGTCACGTGTTTGAGACCCCGGTCGGCGGGCGCTCGCGCATCTGTGTGGGTCGGGTTGCGGCCGGTCGGGCGCTTAGCCGCCCAAGATCCGCGCCACTTGCGGCGCGAAATAGGTCAGCACCCCGTCGCAGCCGGCGCGCTTGAACGCCAGCAGGCTTTCCAGCATCGCCTTCTCGCCGTCGATCCAGCCATTGTCGGCCGCGCCCCGGATCATCGCGTATTCGCCCGACACCTGATAGGCATAGGTCGGCACGCCGAACGTGTCCTTCACCCGGCGGCAGATGTCCAGATAGGGCATCCCGGGCTTGACCATCACCATATCGGCGCCCTCGCGCAGGTCGCGCTCGATCAGGCGCAGGGCCTCGTCGGAATTGCCGGGGTTCATCTGATAGGTCTTCTTGTCGCCACCCGCCAGCGCCGCCGCAGCCCCCACCGCATCGCGGAACGGCCCGTAAAAGGCCGAGGCATATTTGGCCGAATAGCTGAGGATCGTCACGTCGTGATGGCCCGCCGCCTCCAGCGCGCTGCGCATCGCCCCGATGCGCCCGTCCATCATGTCCGAGGGGCCAAGGATATCCGCGCCGGCCTCGGCCTGCGCCAGCGCCATCTTCACCAGCGCCGGGACGGTCTCGTCGTTCAGGATCTTGCCATCGACGACAAAGCCGTCATGGCCGTTGATGTTGTAGGGATCCAGCGCGATGTCGGTCATCACCGCCAGCTCCGGCACAGCCGCCTTCACCGCCCGGATCGCCCGGTTCGAGATGTTGTCGGCGCTCCACGCCAGCGCGCAATCCTCGGTCCGCGCCTCCATCCCCGTATAGGGGAAGATGCAGATCGCCGGGATGCCCAGATCCGCGGCCTCGCGCGCCGCCTCGACCACCCGGTCCACCGACAGCCGGTTCACCCCGGGCATCGAGGCGATCGGCTCTTCGACGCCGTCGCCTTCGCGCACGAAGACCGGCCAGATCAGATCCTTCACCGACAGCCGGTTTTCCTGCGTCAGATCGCGCAAGGCAGGCGTCGCGCGGGTGCGTCGGTGGCGGGTCAGCGGGTAGGGGGCTTGGATGGGGCGCATGGCGGCCTCCGGTCTTGCTGCAACACACCTGACGTCGCATGGATCGCGGGCCATCTCAAGGGTAGGAATTCGCAGACCACCCGGCTAATGTCCGCCGAAACCCAGCCAAGGCCCTTTCCGTGCATCTTCCCATCCCGCTTTCCGAGCTGATCGACCTGCGGTCGTTTTCCAACCTGTGGTACTGGATCGCGCTTGCGGTGCTGTGGTCGACCTCCAGTCATTGGGTGATCGGCGTGCCCTTCGACAGCATCACCCGCGCCCGCCGCCACGGTGGCCAGGCGCAGGTGGATCTGGAGGCGCTGGCGCGCATCAACGCCACCCGCATCCTGCATATCGCCCGGGTCTCGGGGCTGTGGCTGATCGGCTTTGCCGGCTTCGCGCTGACCACGCTGGCGGTGCTGGGCTTCGGCTACCGGATCGAATTCGCCCAGGCGGTGCTGCTGCTTCTGGGGCCGATGGCGATCGTGGGGATCCTGTCGGTCCGCACTGCCCTGCGCGTCGAGGCGGCCGAGGCGGCGGGCGACGCCCTGCACCGCCGGCTGATGCGGCACCGGCTGGCGACCCAGGTGATCGGCATGATCTCGATCTTCGTCACCGCGATGTGGGGCATGTACTGGAACATGTCGGTAGGCGTGCTGGGCCATTGAGGCGCCGGGAGCCGCGCATATGAGCATTGACACCGGCCGCCGTGCGGGTAGGTCAGCCAGCATGACGACGCATCTGACATTGGGCGGCGCGCCCGAAGGATTCGACGCGCGCCTCGTGCTGCGCGAGATGGAGGCCCACGGCCCCGTCCTGCATGTCGCGCGCGACGACAAACGGCTGGAGGCGATGCGCGCGGCGCTGGCCTTCTTCGCGCCGCAGGCGGTGGTGCTGACGCTGCCGGCCTGGGATTGCCTGCCCTATGACCGCGTCTCGCCCAACGCCGAGGTCTCGGCCGCGCGGATGGCGACGCTGGCGGCGCTGGCGCATGGCGTGCCGGGGCCCTTCGTGCTGCTGACGACGCTGACCGCCGCGACCCAGCGGATGCCGGCGGCCGAGGTGCTGCGCAAGGCCTCCTTCAGCGCCCGGGTCGGCCACCGCATTGATGAGGCCGCGTTGCGCGATTTCCTTGTGCGGATGGGCTTCTCCCAGGCCTCGACCGTGTCCGAGCCGGGCGATTACGCGGTCCGCGGCGGGATCATCGACATCTATCCGCCGGGGCAGGGCGGGCCGGTCCGGCTGGATCTTTTCGGCGACGTTCTGGACGGCGCGCGCCGCTTTGACGCCGCCACCCAGCGCACCACCGAAAAGCTGAGCCTGGTGGAACTGGCCCCGGTGACCGAGGTGATCCTAGACGAGGCCGCGATCACCCGTTTCCGGCAGAACTACCGGCTGGAATTCGGCGCCGCGGGCACTGACGATCCGCTCTATGAATCGATCAGCGCGGGCCGCAAATCCGCCGGTGCCGAACATTGGCTGCCGTTCTTCCACGAACGGCTGGAAACGCTTTTCGACTATCTCCCCGGCGCCTCGGTGATGCTTGACGACCAGATCACGGCCGCGCGCCTCAGCCGCTGGGAAGGCATCGCCGACCAGTATGAGGCACGGCGCGAGGCGCTGCGCGCCAAGGGCCGGCTGGATACCGTCTACAAACCGCTGCCGCCGAACAGCCTGTACCTCGACGATGCCGGATGGGAAGCGGAGCTTGGCGACCGCCGGGTGATCCAGCTCAGCCCGCTGGCGCAAAGTCCGGGGCCGGGCGTTCTGGACGCGGGCGGCCGCATAGGGCGTAATTTCGCGCCCGAACGTCAACAGGAAAACATCAGCCTTTTCGGCGCTTTGGCGACCCATGTTCGCGCAAAGCGTGAAGGCGGCGCGGTGGTCATCTCGTCCTATTCCGAGGGCGCGCGCGAACGCCTGAAGGGGCTGTTGGAGGATGAGGGCCTGGGCGGCGCGGCCGAGATTTCGGATGCCCGGGGGATCACGCCGAAGGGGCTGCATCTGGTGGTCTGGGCGCTGGAACACGGGTTCGAGGCGCCGGATCTCACGGTGATCGCCGAACAGGATGTGCTGGGCGACCGGCTGATCCGCGGCGCCAAGAAACGCCGCCGGGCCGAGAATTTCCTGACCGAACACCAAAGCCTGGGCCCCGGCGATCTGGTGGTCCATGTCGAACATGGCGTCGGCCGCTTTACGGGGCTGGAAACGATCGCCGCCCTGGGCGCGCCGCATGAATGTATCGCGCTGGAATATGCCGAAGGCGCAAGGCTTTACCTGCCGGTCGAGAATATCGAGCTGCTGTCGAAATACGGCCATGAAGAGGGTCTTCTCGACAAGCTGGGCGGCGGCGCCTGGCAGGCCAAGAAGGCGCGGCTGAAGGAACGCATCCGCGAGATGGCCGACCGGCTGATCCGCATCGCGGCCGAGCGTCAGCTGCGCCACGCCCCGGTGCTGGAAGCCCCGCATCACGCCTGGGAGGCCTTCAGCGCCCGCTTCCCCTATCAAGAGACCGACGACCAGTTGACTGTCATCGGCGATGTGCTGGACGACCTTGGCCGCGGCATCCCGATGGACCGGCTGGTGGTCGGCGACGTCGGCTTCGGCAAGACCGAGGTGGCGATGCGCGCGGCGTTCGTGACCGCCATGTCGGGGATGCAGGTCGCGGTGATCGCGCCGACCACGCTGCTGGCGCGTCAGCATTACAAAAGCTTCGCCGAGCGTTTCCGCGGCTTTCCCCTGCAGGTCCGCCAGCTCAGCCGTTTCGTCAGCGCCAAGGAGGCCGCCGCCACCCGCGCGGGCCTGACCGACGGCACCGTCGACATCGTCATCGGCACCCATGCGCTGCTGGCCAAGGCGGTGAATTTCCGCAACCTCGGCCTGATGGTGATCGACGAGGAACAGCATTTCGGCGTCAGCCACAAGGAACGCCTGAAGGAGATGCGCTCGGACGTTCATGTGCTAACGCTGACCGCCACGCCGATCCCGCGGACACTTCAACTTTCTCTCACAGGTGTCCGGGATCTCAGCATAATCGGCACGCCACCGGTCGACCGTCTGGCGATCCGCACCTATGTCAGCGAGTTCGACAGCGTCACCCTGCGCGAGGCGCTCTTGCGCGAACATTACCGCGGCGGGCAAAGCTTCTTCGTGGTGCCGCGGATCTCGGACCTGCCCGAGATCGAGGAATTCCTGCGCGACCATGTCCCCGAGGTCACCCATGTCGTCGCCCATGGCCAGATGGCGGCGGGTGAGCTGGACAGCCGCATGAACGCCTTCTACGACGGCAAATACGATGTGCTGCTGTCGACCACGATCGTCGAAAGCGGCCTCGACATCCCCACCGCCAACACCATGATCATCTACCGCGCCGACCGTTTCGGGCTGTCGCAGCTTTACCAGATCCGCGGCCGGGTGGGGCGCTCGAAGACCCGCGCCTATTGCTTCCTGACCACGAAACCGCGCACGCCGCTGACCGATCAGGCGATGAAGCGGCTGCGGCTTCTGGGCAGCCTCGACAGCCTCGGCGCCGGGTTCACGCTGGCCTCGCAGGATCTCGACCTGCGCGGCGCGGGCAACATCCTGGGCGAGGAACAATCCGGCCATATCTCGGAAGTGGGGTATGAGCTTTACCAGAACATGCTCGAAGAGACGATCGCCAAGATCAAGGCCGGAGAGATCGACGGGCTGTCCACCCCGGGCGACCAATGGGCACCGCAGATCAACCTCGGCGTCCCGGTGCTGATCCCCGAGGAGTACGCCCCCGATCTCGACGTCCGGCTGGGCCTTTACCGGCGGCTGTCGTCGCTGGAAACCAAGGTGGAACTGGAAGGCTTCGCCGCCGAGCTGATCGACCGTTTCGGCAAGCTGCCGAAAGAGGTGAACACGCTCTTGCTGATCGTCCGCATCAAGGCGCTGTGCAAACGTGCGGGCATCGCGCGGCTGGATGGCGGTCCGAAGGGGGCGACGATTCAGTTCCACCTCGACAAATTCGCCAATCCGGTGGGGCTGGTGGAATATCTGCAGGCACAGAACGGCTTGGCGAAGGTCAAGGACAACAAGGTGATCATCCGCCGCGACTGGGCCTCCGATGCCGACCGCATCCGCGGCGCCTTCGCCATCGCCCGCGATCTGGCGGAAAAGGTGCCCCGCCCGGCAAAGAAGGCGCAGGGCTGAGCCCGCCCCCCGGGCGAAGCACAAACCGCTCCCTGCTTTCTTTCTGGCCCAAATATCCCGGGGGGTCGCCATTGGAAGCGCCAGTGGTCCGAGCGTCACTGGCGACGGGGCAGAGCCCCCGCCACCACCCCTCAATCCACCCGGGCGATCCGGCGCATCAGCAAAACCCCCAGCCCGCTCAGCACCGAGACCGAGATCATCAGCGGCACCGGCGTGCCATTGAACGCCAGCCCGATCGGCGCGCCCAGAAGCACCCCGAACACCGTGCCCAGCGCCCCGGTGACCGAGGACGCCGTGCCCGCGATATGCCCCATCGGTTCCAGCGCCAGCGCATTGAGGTTGCCCAGCACCGGCGCCACCATGAAGAAGATCCCGGTGATCCACAGAAAGAAGCCCGGAAAGGCCAGACCGGCCGGCAGCATGCCGGTGGCGAAGACAAGGGTCATCACCGCCGAGAAGACCAGCTGGAAACCCAGCGCCAGCGCCACCATGCGGCGCATGCCCAGCCGCACCACCAGCCGCGCGTTCAGAAAGCTGCCCCCCGCCGAAATCAGCGCCGTGGCCGCGAACCAATAGGGAAAGCTGCCGCGCATGCCGAAGGTGATGTCATAGATCTGCTGCACCGAAGAGATCGTCCCGAACAGCGCGGCAAAAGCCAGCGCCTGGACCGCGATCGCGACCCGCACGACGGGATGGCCCAGCACCTCCCGCACCGCCTGCCACAGCTTGACCGCGTTCAGCGGGCGGCGCGCCTCGGGCGGCAGGGTCTCGGGCTGGCGCAGGCCCAGCCAGGCCGCCGAGATCAGCGAGAACAGGATGAAGGCGCCAAAGATGCCGCGCCAGCCGAACACCGCGATGATGCCGGTCGACAGCGCCGGGGCGATCGCCGGCACGGTGGTGAAGATCATCATCGCGATCGACACGATCCGCGCCATCTGCCGCCCGGAATGCAAATCGCGCACCAGCGCCAGCGACACGATCCGCGGCCCCGCAGCCCCCAGCCCCTGGATCAGCCGCGCCGCCAGCATCAGCTCCAGCGTCTGCGCCATCGAGGCCAGCACCGCCCCCAGCGTATACAGCAAAGCGCCCCCCAGGATCGCCCGCTTGCGCCCGATCGCGTCCGAGATCGGCCCCGCCACGAAGGTGCCCGCCCCCATCCCCAGGATGAAGGCGGTCAGGATCAGCTGGGCGCGGTTCTCGTTGCCCGGGGTCAGCTCGGCGGCGATCTCGGGCAGGGCGGGCAGCATGGAATCGATCGAAAACGCCACCGTCGCGAACAGCATCGCGATCATCGCGATGAATTCCCCTGACGACAGCGCCGGGCGCGGGGGGCGCCGCGTCAGAACCGCCTCGGTCATCCGCCGGAATCCGCCGCCGCACCCTCTTGCCGGTCATCCTCTTGCTGTTCGTCCAGATCGCCCAGGGTGCCGATCTCGTCGATCACCTGCTGCCACAGCTTCACCGGCTGCGCGCCGGGCAGGACGTGCTGATTGGCGATGATGAAGGTCGGCACCGCGTCGATCCCGCGCGCGCGGGCATGGGCGTCGCGGGCGCGGATCGCATCGACATCGGCCTCGCCCTCCAGCAGGCGCAGGGTGGCGGCGGCATCCATGCCGATGCTGCCGGCGATGGTCGCCAGCGTCACCTTGTCGCCGATATCGCGGCCTTCACGGAAATAGGCGCGAAACAGCGCCCCCGCAACCAGGCTCTGCTTGCCCTCGATCTCGGCCCAATGGGTCAGCCGCAGCGCGTCGAGCGTGTTTGGCGTGCGGGTGATGCGCTCGAAATCGATGCCGACGCCAGCGGCACGGGCGGCCTCGGCGATCTTCCCATAGACCATCTGGGCGCGCTCCGGCCCGCCGAACTTGGCCTCGAGATAGGCTTGCCGGTCGCGCCCCTCGGGCGGCATGTCGGGGTTCAGCTGGAACGGATGCCAGGCGATCGCGAAAGGATGCTGGGGCCGGCTTTCCAGCGCCCGGTCAAGCAGGGTCTTGCCGATATAGCACCAGGGGCAGATCGGATCCCAGAAAACGTCAAGCCGGATCATGTGGTCTCTCCCCAGTCGGAATGGCTGCGCGCGCGGGGCGCAAAATGCCCGGACGGGTTACGCCGAGCGCGCGCCACATGCAAGGCGCGGGGGGCAAGGCCGGGCACGCTTCGCCTTTCATTGTTCCCCAAATACGCCCCGCGCCACCTGCAAGCGACCCGCGCCACTGGGCGAACAAGTCTTGTCTTCGCCCCGCAGCCGGCCCTAGCGTCGGGCGATGGAAAACGCCTGGATCGTCACGCCCTATTTCTTCGACCAGCACGATGCCGTGCTCGCGCAGGCCGTGCCGGCGACGCTGCCCTTTCATCTGAACGCTCCACAGGCCGTGACCGACCGCAGCCCCGCCGCGCTGGGGCGGGTGCACCGACCGATCGCCGCCTTCGTGCGGGGCGCCGCGGGGCGCGGGGCGCGGCCGGTTTCGGTGGCGGGCGATTGCGGCGCCAGCCTGCCGGTGATGGCCGGGCTGCAACAGGCGGGGCTGGCGCCGGTTCTGGTCTGGCTTGACGCACATGGCGATTTCAATACCGCCGAGACCTCGCCCTCGGGCTTTCTGGGCGGCATGCCGCTGGCGATGATGGTGGGGCGGGGCGATCTGGCGCTGGCGCGCGAAAGCGGGCTGATCCCGGTGCCCGAGGCCGATGTCTGGCTGGTCGATGCCCGCGATCTTGATCCGCTGGAGGCCGAGGCCGTCGCGGCATCGGATCTGAACCGCTGCGGGCTGCGGGATCTGGCGGGGCTGGCCTTCGATCGCCCGGTGCATCTGCATATCGACAACGACGTGGTCGACGCGCGCGAAGTGCCCGCCAACAACTACCCGGTGCCGGGCGGGCCGGGGCTGGAGGAAACCCTGCGCGCGCTTGCCGGCTTCGCGGCCTCGAACCGGATCGCGGCGGTCTCGCTCAGCGGCTGGAACGGGCGGCTGGAGGGGGCGGGGCGCACCGCGCGGGCCTGCGCGCGGCTGCTGGGGGCGGCTCTGGGTGGGTAGCGGCCTCGGCTTTGGACAGGATGGCGCCATAGCGGGCGCTGCGCTACGCTGGTGTCGCGGCACGCAGGAGGGCCGGGGGCGATGACCAAGCCAGAGCAGCTGCCAGAGGATATTCCAGAGCGTCTGCATGTGGCGGCGGTGCTCTGCCCGCGCGGGATCGCGGTGGATGCGCTTCTGGACCATATCGCAAGCCTGCTGCGCGCCGAGGGCTACCGCATCGCCGGCCTGATCCAGCGCCAGATCGCCGCCGGGGACGGCGCGCCCACCCGGCTGCATGTCGCGGATCTGTCGCATGGCGCGCTTTTGCGCATCACCCAGGATCTGGGCGCGGGCGCCACGGGCTGTCGGCTTGATCCCGGGGCGCTGGCGGCGGCGGCGGGGGCGCTGATGGCGCAGCTTGACGCGCCTGCGGGGGCCGCACCCGATGCGCTGATCCTCAACCGTTTCGGCAAGGCCGAGGCCGAGGGCCAGGGCCTGCGCGGGGTGGCCGAACAGGCCTGCCTGCGCGGCATTCCGGTGCTGGCGGCGCTGCGCCCCGGCCACCGCGCCGAATGGGAGGATTTCAGCGCCGGCGCCGCCGTTCTGCTGCCCCCCGACGCGGCGGAGGTGCTGGCCTGGCTGCGCGGCGCGATCCACGGTGGCGGCGTCACGCATGCACCGCTCGACCCGCGGCGCGATGCGTCCGACGGCGCCGCCCATTAAGGCGTTTCTGGCGCGGCGCAAGAGTTTTGATTTGATTTCATGATCAAAAAAGAGTGATAGTCGCGTCAGGAGGATGTTCCGTGACGCAGATCGCAGCCGTGCAGCCCAAGGCGGATGAAGCGGATCAGCTTCGCGCCGATCTTTACCGTCTGTTGGCGCGGCTGTTCTCGGGGCCCTTGGACGGGGCGGCGCTGGCCAGCGTGGCGGGATTGCAGGGCGACGGATCGGAACTGGGGCAGGCGATCAGCGCATTGGCGACCACCGCCCGTGACACCACGCCCGAGGCCGCGGCCGAGGAATACCAGCAGATCTTCGTCGGCGTCAGTCGCGGGCTTTTGCTGCCCTACGGCTCTTATTATACCGCCTCTACGTCAAAACCCGAAAGTTCTCGTGGGTGATGACGCGGAAGTTGTCTGACACCTTGTTGCGGAATTTTCGCCATTCCTGCGGGATGGTCTCACGCATGAATGCAAGGATGGCGT
>CAJYAD010000019.1 GCA_913064775.1 uncultured Albidovulum sp.
CGGGAGGGTGGAGACGGCAGAAGGGGTGAGTCGGGGAGGGGGAGAGGCGGGGGGGTGGAGGGGGTGGGGAGGAGGCGAAGGGGGGGGGGAGCTGGGGGAGGAGGGGGTGGGGGCGCGAGGGGGGGGGGGGGGGGAGGGTGGGGGGGGGCCAGAACTTCGGGGGGGCGCCGAAAATCAAAAGGCGCCCCGCGGGGCGCCCTTCGCTTACTGATCCAGAAAGCTGCGCAGCTTGCGCGACCGGCTGGGGTGCTTGAGCTTGCGCAACGCCTTGGCCTCGATCTGGCGGATCCGTTCGCGGGTGACCGAGAACTGCTGGCCGACCTCTTCCAGCGTGTGATCAGTGTTCATGCCGATGCCAAAGCGCATCCGCAGCACGCGTTCCTCACGCGGCGTCAGCGAGGCCAGAACCCGCGTCGTGGTTTCCTTCAGGTTCTCCTGAATGGCACTGTCGAGCGGCAGGACGGCGTTCTTGTCCTCGATGAAATCGCCAAGCTGGCTGTCTTCCTCGTCACCGATCGGGGTCTCAAGGCTGATCGGCTCCTTGGCGATCTTCATCACCTTGCGGACCTTTTCCAGCGGCATCTGCAGTTTTTCGGCCAGCTCTTCGGGCGTCGGCTCGCGGCCGATCTCATGCAGCATCTGGCGGCCGGTGCGCACCAGCTTGTTGATCGTCTCGATCATATGCACCGGAATACGGATGGTGCGCGCCTGATCGGCGATGCTGCGGGTGATCGCCTGACGGATCCACCAGGTCGCATAAGTGCTGAACTTGTAGCCGCGGCGATACTCGAACTTGTCCACGGCCTTCATCAGGCCGATATTGCCTTCCTGAATGAGATCAAGGAATTGCAGCCCGCGGTTGGTGTATTTCTTGGCGATCGAGATCACCAGACGCAGGTTCGCCTCGACCATTTCCTTCTTGGCCTGACGCGCCTCTTTCTCGCCCTTCTGCACCTGGTTCACGATGCGGCGGAATTCACTGATGTCGACGCCGACATACTGGCCAACCTGGGCCATCTCGGCGCGCAAATTCTCGACCTTGTCGCGCGAGCGGTCGATCAACGCGTTCCAGCCGCGCCCGTCCTTCTCGGCCATCCGGTCCAGCCAGGCGGGGTCCAGCTCGTAGCCGCGGTATTCATCGATGAACTCGCGCCGGTTGATGCGGGCCTGATCGGCCAGCTTCACCATGTTCGAGTCGATCGACATGATCTTGCGGTTGATGCCGTAAAGCTGATCGATCAGCGCCTCGATCCGGTTGTTGTGCAGGTGCAGCTCGTTCACCAGCAGCACGATCTCGGAACGCAGCGTCTGATAGGCCTGCTCGGCCTCCAGGGTGAAGCTGTCGTCCTCGTTCAGCGTGGCCGACATGCGCTGATCCTGCATCTCGGACAGCGAGGTGTAATCGTGGGCGATCTGCTCCAGCGTTTCCAGCACGCGCGGCTTCAGCGCGGCCTCCATCGCTGCCAGCGACATGTTGGACTGGTCGTCCTCGTCCTCATCGTCGTCGCTGCTGATCGGGTGGCCGTCGGCGTCAAGCTCGGGCTCGTCGCGCTTGGCCGTGGAATCGGTTTGCGCCACCCCGTCGACGGCGGGGACTTCGTCCTCCTCCTCGTCCATCGAACGCCCGAACGTGGTTTCCAGATCGATCACATCGCGCAGCAGGATGTCTTCGTTCAGAAGCTCGTCGCGCCAGATGGTGATGGCGTGGAAGGTCAGCGGGCTTTCGCAAAGCCCCGCGATCATCGTGTTGCGGCCGGCCTCGATGCGCTTGGCGATGGCGATCTCGCCCTCGCGGCTGAGAAGCTCGACCGAGCCCATCTCGCGCAGATACATGCGCACCGGGTCATCGGTGCGGTCGAGGGCTTCGGCGGAACTGGTCGAGACCGCCACCTCGCGCGAGGTTGAGGTTTCCACCACCTCGCCCTTGGACTGGTCGGCGTCGTCGTCGTCGGCTTCCTCGTTCTCGATGACGTTGATGCCCATTTCCGAGAGCATCGACATCACGTCCTCGATCTGCTCGGACGAGACCTGCTCGGGCGGCAGAACCTGGTTGAGCTGATCGTAGGTGATGTAGCCGCGCTCCTTCGCGTCGGCGATCATCCGTTTCACCTGCGCCTGGCTCATATCGAGCGTAACGTCAGAGTCCTGCTCCTCGGTTTTGGCGTCGTCGGTGTCCTTCGGTGCCATGGGCTCTCCTCGATGCAGGCGGATGATTCGGGTCTTTCGATCGAATCATTCGGAATGTTGTAGCGAATCAATAGGGCGAATCACAGGGACGGAAAGGTCGCGGCAGCCATTTCTTCGCCCACCACGCGCGTCGCGCGCGTATCAGGCCACAAATCGGGCGCCGATTGCCCGCAATCAGGCAGGGCGCACACGGCTTGCGCGCCGCCCGCCCGGGCGAAGCGATTCGCGCCCCGCGCCCGGCTCCTGTTCACGCTTTCGGCCATTTTCGGCATTCCGATCCATCATTTCTTCTTCTTCCAGACCTGACCGTCGATCAGCGACTGCAACTGCTTCGACAACGCGTCGCGGTCCTCGCCCAGATCGCCCGAATCCTCTAGCTGAGATCGCCCTGCCCGCTGCACCGCCTCGGCCGCCTGGCCCAGCCGCCAGGTCACGCCCTCATCGGCCAGCCCGCCCAGATCCTCGACCGCGTGCTCGATCTCCTTGCGGACGCCGCGGCGGGCGTCAAGTTTGGCAAGTTCCTCAGCCACACACATACGGGCAAGTTCGGCATCGTCGGTTTTCAGGATAGGCGGCGCGGTGATGACATGGCCAAGCGAGAACAGCGTTTCAAGGGCGTCGCCGGCTTCGCTCGCGATTTTATCCCTAAAATTCGCAGGGTCCGGAACCCCGGCGTGGCGCAGGATCGCCCGGCGCAGCACGGCATGGCCCGGGCCGGTCAGCTCCAGCTCTTCCAGCTGATGCTCAAAAACCTCGATCAGCTCCGGGTGGGTGATCAACGAGGCCAGAATCAGCGCCTCGCGCAGGCGTTCCCCCCCCGCCTCGCCGGCGGTGGCCAGATAAGAGGCCTTGGTTCCCGGCATCGGCGGCGCGGGCGGCTGCCACTTTGCCCCGGGGCGCCCCCCCTGCCCACGCGGCCAGGGCTGGAACGGCTGGAAAGGCTTGCGCGCGCCCTCGCGACCCTGGCCGAACAGCTCCTGCCGGAGCGCCTTGATCTCTTCGCCGTAATGATGCCGGATCGAGGGGTCGGCGATCTTCTTCAGCGTCTCGCGCAGGGTCTTGTCCAGCGCGGCGCGGCGTTCGGGGCTGTCGTAGACGCGCCCCTCGGTCTCGCGCCGCCACAAAAGCCGCACCATCGGCTGCGCCTGATCCAGCAGCTTCTGCATCGCCCCCGCCCCTTGCGACTGGATCAGGTCGTCCGGGTCCAGCCCCTCGGGCATCAGGCAAAAGCGCAGCGAATTGCCGGCCTCCAGCAGCGGCAGCGCCACGTCGATCACCCGCATCGCGGCGCGCAGCCCTGCCGTATCGCCATCCAGCGCGATCACCGGCTCGGGCGCGATGCGCCACAAAAGCCGCAGCTGATCCTCGGTGATCGCGGTGCCCAGCGGGGCGACGGTCGCGGTGAATCCGGCCTCGGCCAGCGCGATCACGTCCATGTAGCCCTCGGCCACGATCAGGGTCTGGCCCTTGCCGGCGCCTTCGCGGGCGGGGCCGTGGTTGTAGAGGCTGCGGCCCTTGTCGAACAGCAGCGTCTCGGGCGAGTTCAGGTATTTGGCATTGTCGTTCGGATCCATCGCCCGGCCGCCAAAGGCGATCGCCCGGCCGCGCGCGTCGCGGATCGGAAACATGATGCGGTTGCGAAAAGTGTCATAGGGTTGCTTGCCCTTGGTCGACGCCTTCGCCAGCCCCGCCTCAAGGACCAGCGCCTCGTCCACACCTTTGGCGCGCAGATGATCCCACAGCCCCTGCCAGCCCTCGGGGGCAAAGCCGATCTCGAAGCGGTCGCGCGCGGCGTCGCGCAGCTTGCGCCGGTCGAGATAGTCGCGCGCCGCCGCACCCTGACCGGTCTTCAGCTGCAGCCGGTAATATTGCACCGCCTGCTCCATCACCTCGATCAGCTGGCTGCGCCGGTCGGCCTTCTGCTGCGCCTGCGGGTCGCGTTCAGGCATCGGCATGCCAGCCTCACGCGCCAGAATCTCGACCGCCTCGATGAAGCCCACATTCTCGGTCTCGCGCACGAAGCTCAGCGCGTCGCCCTTCGCATGGCAGCCGAAGCAATAATAGAATCCCTTGCGGTCATCGACATGGAAGCTGGCGGACTTTTCCTGATGGAACGGGCATGGCGCCCAGAAGTCGCCCTTGCCCTGGTTCGACTTGCGCGCGTCCCACATGACCTTGCGCCCCACCACCTGCGACAGGGAGAGGCGGCCACGCAGTTCGTCAAGGAAGCCGGTCGGGAGGGACATGTTCCTAGATATTCCCCTCACCGCGCCAGAGTCTAGCGCCGAGAGCGCCGCATCCCGCTTCCCCGCCCCGCGCTTCATCTTGGCAAGAATACTCCGGGGGAGGCGCGCGCCGCGCGACGGGGGCAGCACCCCCAACCGGCGCCCCCGCCCGCACCCGGCTCATCCCGGCTTGGAACCATTCCAGAACTTGACTCTTCGCGCGCCGAGGCGCATATCCGAGTGTAACAGTCGGAGATTTCCCCATGTTCATCCAGACCGAATCCACCCCCAACCCCGCGACGCTGAAGTTCCTGCCCGGCCGCGAGGTCCTGGGTCAAGGCACCGCCGATTTCACCGATCCCACCGCGGCCGAGGCCTCGCCGCTGGCGATGCGCCTGTTCGCCGTCGACGGCGTGCGCGGCGTCTTCCTGGGGTCAGATTTCATCACCGTGACCAAGGACGATGCGCTGGACTGGGATCACCTCAAGCCCGCCGTGCTGGGCGCGGTCATGGAACATTACCAGTCCGGCGACGTCGCCCTCACCCAAGCAGCCGCCGGCGGTCACCAAAGCCATGAGGACGGCCCCGACAGCGAGATCGTGACCCAGATCAAGGAGTTGCTCGACACCCGCGTGCGCCCCGCCGTGGCCCAGGACGGCGGCGACATCACCTTCCACGGGTTTGAGCGCGGCATCGTCTATCTGCACATGCAGGGCGCCTGCGCGGGCTGCCCCTCCTCGACCCTGACGCTGAAGATGGGGATCGAGAACCTGCTGCGCCACTACATCCCCGAAGTGCTGGAAGTACGCCCGGTTGCGGCCTGATCCGGCAGACGGCCCGCTGATACTGGGCTTCGACACATCGGCCGCGCATTGCGCGGCCGCTTTGCTGTCCGGCGACCGGATCCTTGCCGCCCGGGCCGAGGCGATGGACAAGGGCCAGGCCGAACGGCTGATGCCGCTGCTCGAGGAAATGCTGGAAACCGCCGGTGTCACCTGGCGCGATCTGGCGGGCCTGGGCGTCGGCGTCGGGCCGGGCAATTTCACCGGCATCCGCATCGCCGTCTCGGCGGCGCGCGGGCTGGCGCTGGCGCTGAAGATCCCCGCGATCGGCATCAGCAGCTTCGAGGCACTGGCCGAGGGTCGCGACGGCCCCGTCACCGCGCTGGTCGATGCGCGGCGCGGCGCGGTCTATGCGCAACGCCTGCCCGGCGGCGCCCCCGCCCTGATGCCGCGCGACGCGGCGCTGGAACAGGCGCAGGGCACCCGCCTGGCCGAGTTGGAAGACCCCCGCGCCCTTGCCACCGCCATCGCCCGCATCGCCGCCAGCCGCATGGACGCGCCGCAGCCGCGCCCGGCGCCGCTCTATCTGCGCGGCGCCGATGCTGCCCCGCCCTCAGACCCGCCGCCGGTGATCCTGCCATGAAACCCGAGGCCGGCCCCGAGGCGCTCGCCGCCCTGCACGCGCGCAGCTTCACCACCCCGCGCCCCTGGAACGCGCGCGAATTCGCAAGCTTGCTGGCGATGCCCGGCAGCTTCCTCAAGATCCGCCCGCAGGCCTTCGTGCTGGGCCGCGCCATCGCCGGTGAGGCCGAACTGCTGACCCTCGCCGTCGCCCCCGAGGACCGCCGCCACGGCACCGGCCGCGCGTTGGTCGAGGATTTCACCGATGAGGCCCGCGACCGCGGCGCCGAGACTGCCTTTCTGGAGGTCGCCGCCGACAACGCCCCGGCCCGCGCGCTTTATGCCGCCACCGGCTGGGAACAGACCGGGGCGCGCCGCGGATATTACACCACCCCCGAAGGCACGAAGATCGACGCGCTGATCCTGCGCCGCCCGCTGAAGTGACGGCCGGGCGCGGCGTTTGCCCGCGCTCTGCTTGGGACGTCCATCGTCCAGCAATCCGGGGTGCCGCGCCGGTGACAGGCGTGTGAGCTGTTCAAAAATTGACCTGTCGGTAAAATTATCGCCCCCCCCACGCAAAATGTTCCTTGATCTTGTCGGGCCGTTTCGGCCTTATTCCACGAGGATCCGAACGCTGATCGGATCGCGCCTCTTTGGGCAGGCCCATCCAAGGCGCCGCCCCAACACCAACCGGGAGACATTCATGACCATGATGAAAACCACCCTCGGCGCCGCCGCGGTGCTTGCGCTGAGTGCCGTCGCTGCACTTGCCGAGCCCGCCATCATCTACGACATCGGCGGCAAGTACGACAAATCCTTCAACGAGGCCGCCTTCCACGGCGCCGCGAAATGGGCCAAGGAAACCGGCAAGAAATACCGCGAATTCCAGATCCAGACCCAGGCTCAGCGCAGCCAGGCCCTGCGCCAGCTGGCGCAGATGGGCGCCAACCCGATCGTAATGACGGGCTTTGCCTTCGCCGACACGCTCGACAAGGTGGCACCGGATTATCCCAAGACCAAGTTCGTCATCGTCGATTCGGTGGTGAAGGAACCCAATGTCGAATCGATCGTCTTCCATGAGGAACAGGGCTCGTACCTTGTCGGCATGCTGGCGGCGATGGCCTCGAAGACCGGCACCGTGGGCTTCATCGGCGGCATGGATATCCCGCTGATCCGCAAGTTCGAATGCGGCTATGCCCAGGGCGTCAAGGCGGTTGCGCCGAAAGACAAGATCATCGGCAACATGACCGGCACCACGCCCTCGGCCTGGAACGACCCGGTGAAGGGTGGCGAGCTGGCCAAGGCGCAGATGAGCCAGGGCGCCGACGTGATCTTCGCCGCCGCGGGCGGCACCGGCATCGGTGTGCTGCAATCCATGGCGGATGCCGGCAAGCTGGGCATCGGCGTCGACAGCAACCAGGATTATCTGCACCCGGGCCATGTGCTGACCTCGATGGTCAAGCGCGTGAACGTCGCCGTCTACAACGCCTTCATGGAAGGCGACAACGTCAAGCCGGGCGTCAAGGTGATGGGTCTTGCCAACAACGGCGTCGACTATTCCTATGACAAATATAACGAAAAACTGATCACGCCGGAAATGAAGGCGAAGGTCGACGCGGCCAAGAAAGAGATCATCGACGGCAAGATCAAGGTCCATGACTACATGACCGACAACAAATGCCCGGTTCAGATCGACTAGGCCCGACAGATGGCGATGAACACCACGACGGGGCGGCAGGCAACTGCCGCCCCAGACGCTTCCGGCGCAACGCCGCTGGCGATCGAATTGCGCGGCATCTCGAAGGCCTTCGGCCCGGTGCAGGCCAACAAGGACATCTCGATCCAGGTCCGGCGCGGCACGATCCACGGCATCATCGGCGAGAACGGGGCCGGCAAGTCGACGCTGATGTCGATCCTCTACGGCTTCTACAAGGCCGACGCCGGCGAGATCCTGATCGGCGGCAAGCCCACCCAGATCCCCGACAGCCAGGCCGCGATCCGCGCCGGCATCGGCATGGTGTTCCAGCATTTCAAGCTGGTGCAGAACTTCACCGTGCTGGAAAACGTGATCCTCGGCGCCGAGGACGGTGCGCTTCTGCGCCCCTCGCTGGCCAAGGCCCGCAAGGAGCTTTTGCACCTTGCCAAGGAATATGAGCTGAACGTCGATCCCGACGCGAAGATCGAGAACCTCTCGGTCGGGCATCAGCAGCGGGTCGAGATCCTCAAGGCGCTGTACCGTCAGGCCGAGATCCTGATTCTGGATGAGCCCACCGGCGTGCTGACCCCGGCCGAGGCCGACCACCTGTTTCGCATCCTCGCCAACCTGCGGCGCGAGGGCAAGACGATCATCCTGATCACCCACAAGCTGCGCGAGATCATGGAGATCACCGATACCGTCAGCGTCATGCGCCGCGGCGAGATGACCGCGACGGTGAAGACCGCCGAGACCAGCCCGACCGCGCTGGCCGAGATGATGGTCGGCCGCAAGGTGCTGCTGCGGGTCGACAAGACCCCCGCCCAGCCCGGCCGCACAATCATCGAGGTCGAGGATCTGCATGTCCGCGACCGCGCCGGCGTCGAGCGCCTGAAAGGCGTCAGCCTGCAGATCCGCGCCGGAGAGATCCTTGGCATCGCCGGGGTCGCCGGCAACGGCCAGTCAGAGTTGCTGGAGGTTCTGGGCGGCATCCGCGACGCCACCGGCCGCATCGTGCTGAACGGCCGCGACCTGCCGCTGGTCGGGCGCCCGGCTGATGCGCGCTCGCGCCGCGACGCGGGCATCGCCCATGTCCCCGAGGACCGCCAATACACCGGCCTGATCATGGATTTCTCCGCCTGGGAGAACGTCGCCTTCGGCTATCACCACTATCCGGCCTATCAGAAGAACGCCCTGCTGATGGACAATGCCGCGATCCTGACCGAGGCCCAGGCCAAGCTAGAGCGTTTCGACGTCCGCCCGCCGGATGCGAAGCTGGCGGCGAAGAACTTCTCGGGCGGCAACCAGCAAAAGATCGTGCTGGCGCGTGAGATCGAGCGCAATCCCGACCTGCTGCTTGTCGGCCAGCCGACGCGCGGCGTCGACATCGGCGCGATCGAGTTCATCCACCAGCAGATCGTGGCGCTGCGCGATGCCGGCAAGGCGATCCTGCTGGTCTCGGTCGAGCTGGACGAGATCCTGTCGCTGAGCGACAGGATCGCGGTGATGTTCGACGGCCGCATCATGGGCGAGCGCCTGCCCGACCAGACGAATGAGCGCGAATTGGGAATGCTGATGGCCGGGATGACCGGCGCCCCGGACGAAGAGGTCGCCTGATGGAACGAATGCCGCATTGGGCCGATGTGGTCCTGGTTCCGCTGCTGAACCTGCTGATCGCGTTCTTCCTGTCCGGGCTGGTGATGTGGGCGATCGGCGAAAACCCGTTCAAAGCCATCCAGATCATGGTGTCGGGGGCGCTCGGGTCCACCTATGGCTGGGGCTATACGCTGTATTACGCCACCAACTTCATGCTGACCGGGCTGGGCTTTGCCGTGGCCTCGCATGCCGGGCTGTTCAACATCGGCGGCGAGGGCCAGGCGACGATGGGCGGCCTGGGCGTGGCGCTGATGTGCTTGTTCATCCCCTGGCCGAACTGGTGGCTGGCGGTGATCGGCGCCTCGGTCGGCGCGGCGGTGCTGGGCGCCGCCTGGGCCGCGATCCCGGCCTGGCTGCAGGCCAAGCGCGGCAGCCATATCGTGATCACCACGATCATGTTCAACTTCATCGCCTCGGCGCTTCTGAACTACCTGCTGGTCAACGTGCTGCGCCCCGAGGGCGCGATGGATCCCTCGACTGCCAGCTTTCCCGCCGCGACCACCCTGCCCTCGATCCACCAGATGCTGGGCGTCTTCGGCATTCCCTTCGCCAGGCACACGCCGGCCAATGTCACCCTGCTGCTGGCGGTCGCCGCCTGCGTGCTGGTCTGGCTGCTGATCTGGCACACCCGCCTGGGCTATGAGATCCGCGCCTTCGGCAAATCCGAACCCGCCGCCAGTTACGCCGGCATCCGTCCGGTGCGCATCACCATGTATGCGATGCTGATCTCGGGCGCGTTGGGCGGGCTGATGGCGGTGAACTCGACGATGGGCGAAAGCGGCCGGCTGATCATGAACGCCTCGGAAGGGGCGGGCTTCATCGGCATCGCGGTGGCGCTGATGGGGCGCAACCACCCGTTCGGGGTGTTTCTGGCGGCGCTGCTGTTCGGCTTTCTCTATCAGGGCGGCGGCGAGCTGGCGCTTTGGGCCAATGTCCCGCGCGAGCTGGTGATCGTGATCCAGGCGCTGGTGATCCTGTTCACCGGGGCGCTGGACAATGTCGTCAGGATGCCGCTTGAGAAACTGTTCCTTCGGGTCCAGAAAGGACGCGCGTGATGGATTACGCGACGATCATAGAGATTCTCGACAGCTCGGTCCGGCTGGGCACGCCGCTGCTTCTGGCCTGCCTCGCGGGGCTGTTTTCCGAGCGCGCGGGCATTTTCGACATCGGGTTGGAGGGCAAGATGCTGGCCGCCGCGATGATGTCGGGGGCGGTGGCCTATGTCACCAACGATTCCTGGCTGGGGCTGCTGGCCGGGATCGGCGCGGCGATGCTGTTTTCGCTGATCCACGGGCTGGCCTCGATCACCTTCCGCGGCAATCAGCTGATCTCCGGCGTGGCGCTGAACTTCCTGGCGTCCGGGATGACCGTGCTGGTGGCGCAAAGCTGGTTCCAACAGGGCGGCGCCACGCCGTCGCTGGGCCCCGGCGGCCGGTTCGAGCCGATCACCCTGCCCTATGCCAAGGCGATCGGCGCCATCCCCGGGATCGGGCCGATCTATCAGAACCTGATCTCGGGCCACACCATTCTGGTCTACATCGCCTTCCTCTGCGTTCCCGCCACCTGGTGGGTGCTTTACAGAACCCGCTTCGGGCTGCGACTGCGCGCGGTGGGCGAAAACCCCGCCGCCGTCGACGTGGCCGGCGTGTCGGTGATACGGCTGCGCTATTCGGCGGTGCTGATCTGCGGATTGCTGACCGGCGCCGCCGGCGCCTATCTGTCGACCTCGCTGGCCTCGGGGTTCGGGCGCGAGATGACGGCGGGGCGTGGCTATATCGCGCTGGCGGCGCTGATCTTCGCCAAGTGGCGGCCCTGGTACGCGCTGGGATCGACTATGCTGTTTGGCTTCTTCGCGGCACTCTCCTACCGCTATCAGACGCTGGACATCGGCCCGCTTCACATCCCCAATCAGGTGATGGAAGCCCTGCCCTATATCCTGACCGTGATCATCCTGGCCGGCTTCGTCGGCAAGGCGATCCCGCCGCGTGCCGGAGGCGAACCCTATGTCAAAGAGCGCTGAAGCCCTCGCCGATCTGATCCGGGCGCGGGCCGGCGCCGCGCCGGTCGCGCTGGGGCTGATCCTGGGGTCCGGCCTGGGCCATCTGGCCGATGCGGTCAACGGCGTCGCGATCCCCTATGACGATCTGGCCGGCTTTCCCCATGCCGGCGTCTCGGGCCACAGCGCAAAGCTGGTGGTGGGCGATCTGGAAGGCACCCGCGTCGCCGTCTTCGCCGGCCGCGCGCATTACTACGAATCCGGTCGTCCCGACGCGATGCGCCTGCCGCTTGAAGTGCTGCGCGCCCTGGGCGCCGAGCGCTTGATCGCGACCAACGCCGCCGGGTCGCTGCGCCCCGACATCCCCCCCGGCGGGCTGATGTTGCTGTACGACCATATCAATTTCTCGGGAACCAATCCCCTGATCGGAGAGCCGAGCGACGCCCGTTTCGTGCCCCTCACCGATGCCCATGACGCCGCGATGCGCGCCGATCTGAAGGCCGCCGCAAGCGCCGAAAACCTGCCCCTGCCCGAAGGCGTCTATGCCTGGTTCTCGGGGCCCACCTTCGAAACCCCCGCTGAAATCAAGGCCATCCGCACGCTTGGGGCCGATGCCGTTGGGATGTCGACCGTGCCCGAAGTGATCCTGGCGCGGTTTCTGGGGCTGCGAGTCGCCGCGATCTCGACCATCACCAACATGGGCGCGGGCATGGCCGACGAGGAGATCAGCCACGCCCAGACCAAGGCGATCGCGCCACTGGGCGCGGCGAAACTGGAAAGGGTCCTGCGACGTTATTTGCGAAGTTGACTCTGAATTCCACATATTCACGGATGCAAAGGTTTGACTCCAACGCCGAGCCAGTGCATCAGAGCGCAACTTTCCGCGTCGCGGGGCCGCTATGCAGATCTACCTTCCCATCGCCGAGGTCGTTGTCAACGCCTTCCTTCTGTTTGGCATTGGCGGGATTGTCGGGCTCTTGTCCGGCATGTTCGGCGTCGGTGGCGGCTTTCTGATCACCCCTGCCCTCTTCTTCATCGGCATCCCGCCCACCGTCGCGGTCTCGACCGGCGCGGTGCAGGTCGTGGCCTCATCCGTCTCGGCGGTGATGGTGCATCTCAAGCGCCGCACGGTCGATTTCCGGATGGGCACGGTGATGCTGCTGTCGGGTTTCATCGGCTCGACCGTCGGCATCTACGTCTTTCGGGAACTGGAACGCCTGGGCCATATCAACCTGTTCGTCGAGGTCTCTTACGTCGTGCTGATGGGGCTGATCGGGACGCTGATGTTCCAGGAAAGCCTGCGCGCGATCCTGCGCAACCGCCGCGAGGCACGCGAGGGCAGGACCGCGGCGCCGCGCCGCCGGGGCCATTCCAAGTTGCAGAAATGGCCGCTGAAGGTGAAGTTCCGCACCTCGGGTCTGTATATCTCGATCCTGCCACCGATCTTCATCGGCGTGTTCATCGGCTTCCTGACCACCACGCTGGGCGTCGGCGGCGGCTTCATCCTGGTGCCGGCGATGATCTACATGCTGGGGATGAACACCAAGGTGGTCGTCGGGACCTCGCTGTTTCAGGTGATCTTCATCTCCGCCTATGCGGTGATGGCCCATGTGCTGACCAGCCAGTCGGTGGATCTGGTGCTCGCGCTGCTACTGATCGTCGGCGGCGTGGTGGGGGCGCAGATCGGCGCGATCATCGGGCTGCGGCTGAAGGCCGAACAGCTGCGGATCCTGCTGGCGCTTCTGGTGCTTGCGGTCTGCGTAAAGATCTTCCTGGGGCTGGTGCTGCATCCGGCGGATCTCTACAACATCAATGTGGTGGGGCACGCGTGATGATCCGGCTCCTCCTTTCCCTTGCCCTCGCCCTTTTCGCCACCGCCGCCAGCGCCCAGAAACTGGTGACCGGGGTCAGCCGCGATCAGGTGGCGATCACCGCCAATTTCGACGGCTCCGACATCCTGGTTTACGGCGCCGTCGCGCGCGACGCGCCGCCCCCCAAGGGCGTGACGCAGAATATCATCATCACGCTGGAAGGCCCGTCCGAGCCGCTGATCGTGCGCAAGAAGGCACGGATGCTGGGGATCTGGGCGAACCACGAGTCGGTGCGTGTCGACAGCGCGCCCAGCTTCTATTCGGTGTCGACCACGGCGCCGGTTTCAAGCGTGATCTCGCATACCGAAGATCTGCGTTACCACATCTCTGTCCCGCTCGCGATCCGCGAGATCGGCGGCACCGCGACCGCCCAGCATCCGAAGAAATTCATCGACGCGCTGATCAAGATCCGCACCAAGGAAGGCAAGTACGAAAGCGAAATCGGGGCGGTGAAGTTCAAGGACAACACGCTTTTCAGCACCCGGGTGCAACTGCCCGCGAACCTGACCGAGGGCGCGTACAAGCTGCGCATCTTCCTGACCCAGGATCGCAAGGTGATCGACATGTCCCAGACCTCGATCCAGGTAAGCAAGGCTGGCATCGAACGGTGGCTGTTCAACCTTTCGGCGGACCGCCCGGCGCTTTATGGCATCCTGTCGCTGTTCATCGCGATCAGCGCGGGCTGGCTGGCCTCGGCCGCGTTCCAACTGCTGCGGCGCTAGGTACGCGGCAGCACCTGCGGTGCTAGCCATGCGGCTTGCGCCCTTGCCCGGCGAAAACGGTCAACCGCGCCCGATATAGGGCATCTTCGTCGCCATCAGCGTCATGAACTGGACGTTCGCCTCGGGCGGCAGCCGGGCCATGTTCAACACCGCCTCGGCAACATGCGCCACATCCATCGTCGGCGGCACGGCCGCGTCGGGATCGGCGGCGCGGGCGCGGTCGATGACCTCCTGCAACAGCTCGGTCCTGGCATTGCCGATGTCGATCTGCCCGCAGGCGATATCGAACGCCCGACCGTCCAGCGACAGCGACCGTGTCAGCCCGGTGATCGCATGTTTCGTCGTGGTATAGGTGACAGAGCCCGGGCGCGGCACATGGGCCGAGATCGAGCCGTTGTTGATGATCCGCCCGCCCTGCGGCACCTGCGCGCGCATCTGCGCAAAGGCCGCGCGCGCGCAATAGAACATCCCCGACAGGTTCACCGCCAGCGCCTGGGTCCAATCCTCGGGCAGGACCTCATCGATCGTGGCCTGGGGCGGGAAGAGGCCGGCGTTGTTGAACAGCACGTCCAGCCGCCCGAAACGCGCGGCGGTGGCGGCAAAGGCGGCCTCGACCCCCGCCAGATCGGTCACGTCGCAGGCCAGCGGCAGGGCGCGGGGCTGGCCTTCCGCGATCTCTTGCAGCCGGTCCAGCCGCCGGGCCAGCAGTGCCACGTTCCAGCCCTCGCGCAGGAACAGCGCGGCCACCGCGCGGCCGATCCCGGCGCTGGCCCCGGTGACGATCAGGGTGCCGGGGATGGGGCCAAGGGCGGGATCCGCCACCCTAGAACGCCTTGAAGGTGATCGTGGTCAGGGTGCGGCTGATGCCGGGGATGTCGAACAGCCGGCCCGACAGGTAATGCCCCACGTCCTCGCCGTCGGGGATGTAGACCTTGGCGATCAGATCGTAATCGCCCGAGGTCGAGAACAGCTCGGACACGATCTCTCGGTCATAGACCGCCTCGGCCACCTCATAGGTCTTGCCGGGGTGGCAGCGGAACTGGACGAATACGCAGCGCATCGGAAACTCCTCGGTTTGGCGCCAGACTAGGGCGTCGCATCGCCTCCCGCCAGAGGCGGATTGGCGCCCGCGCCGGGGTACGGGGGAATTTCCCGGTGGGCGGGCGCCCGCCACGCGCCTGCGGGTTGTGCGCCACTGCGCAAACCCCCTGCGCCCCGACAAGCTGACGCACAGGACACCCCTGCTATATAGAGCCCAGGCGAAAAGGAGACCGACATGAGCTGGAACCCCGCACTCGACCCCGACATCCCCGTGGGCGACGCCGTCGACCGGATCGAGACCGAGATCGTCCCCCGCGCCCGCGATCTGGGCGGGTTCGAGGTGCGCCGCGCCCTGCCCTCGGCCAAGCGGCAGATGGTGGGCCCGTTCATCTTCTTCGACCAGATGGGCCCGGCCGAGTTCCTGACCGGTCAGGGCATCGACGTGCGCCCGCATCCGCATATCGGGCTGGGCACGGTGACCTATCTGATGCAGGGCCGGCTGCATCACCGCGATTCCCTCGGCACCGATCAATGGATCGAGCCGGGCGCGGTGAACTGGATGGTCGCGGGCCACGGCATCACCCATTCCGAGCGCACCGACGAGGGCGAGCGCGATCGCGTGCGCCAGATGCTGGGCATCCAGACCTGGCTGGCATTGCCCGAGGACCGCGAAGAGGGCACCGCGGATTTCCTGCATGTTCCGAAGGTCGATCTGCCGATTCTGGAAGGCGAGGGCAAGACACTGCGGCTGATCCTGGGCACCGGCTGGGGCGCGCGGGCGCCGTTCGACATGCCGTCCGAGACCTTCTACGCCGATGCCGAACTGGCCCCCGGCGCCGCGATCCCGCTGCCCGACGATCATGAGGACCGGGGCGTGCATATCCTCAAGGGCAGCGTCACGGTGGGCGGCGAGACCTATGCGGCCGGGCGGATGCTGGTGTTCCGCCCCGGCGACCGGATCGCGGTGAAGGCGGGCGAGGCCGGCGCGCGGATCATGCTGCTGGGCGGCGCGACCCTGTCGGGGCCGCGCTATATCTGGTGGAATTTCGTTTCGTCCTCGAAGGACAAGATCGAGGCCGCGAAAGAGGCCTGGCGCGCCGGCGACTGGGCCCATGGCCGCTTTCGCCTGCCACCCGGCGACGACGGAGAGTTCATCCCCGCGCCGGAGCACTAAGGGGGCCGGGCCGGGCCGGGGGAGAGATCATCCCCCGCCCCCAAGGCTGCGGAATTTCCCGCCCCCGCCGCACCCCCTGCCCCGCGCAGGCATTGACACCCCCCCGACTGCATCCGATAGGGAAGCAACCCAGACCCGGAGGCCCCAGATGCGCATCCTCGAAGACGCCGTGATCCCGGAATTGCCGAATTTCTACCGCGGCAAGGTGCGCGACAATTACGACCTGCCCGCCGACGCCACCCACGGCCCGCGGCGGATCATCATCTCTTCCGACCGGATCAGCGCCTTCGACCGGATTCTCGCCTGCATTCCCTGGAAGGGCCAGGTGCTGACCCAGACGGCGCGCTACTGGTTCGAGAAAACCGCCGACATCTGCCCCAACCACGTCCTCGACTATCCCGATCCGAATGTCGTCGTGGGCCGGCGGCTGGACATCCTGCCGGTCGAGGTGATCGTGCGCGGCTATCTTGCGGGCACCACCGGCACCTCGATCCTGACGCTCTACAAGCAGGGCCAGCGGCAGATGTACGGCCACAGCTTCCCCGAGGGCCTGCGCGACAACGCGGCCCTGCCGCAGCCGATCATCACCCCCACCTCGAAGGCCTTCGACGGCGGCCATGACGAGCCGCTGACGGCCGAACAAATCGTCGCCGAGGGGCTGCTGACACAGGCGCAATGGGATCAGGCCTCGGCCTATGCGCTGGCGCTTTTCGCCCGCGGCCAGAAGATCGCCGCCGAACGCGGGTTGATCCTGGTGGACACGAAATACGAATTCGGCACCGATGCCGAGGGCCGCATCCTGCTGGCCGATGAGATCCACACCCCGGACAGCTCTCGCTACTGGATCGCCGATGGCTATCAGGCCGCGCTGGAAAACGGCACCCGCCCGCCCAGCTTTGACAAGGATTTCATCCGCGCCTGGGTCGGCGCGCGCTGCGATCCCTATCACGACCCGATCCCCGAGATCCCCGCCGAGATGATCGAAAAGACCAGCCAGGTCTATATCCAGGCCTATGAGGCGATCACCGGCCAGCCCTTCGTCCCCGACGCCAGCGGCGCCACCCCGCTTGATCGCCTGCGCGCCAACCTCGGCCCCTATTTCCCGCGCTAGGCCAAGCTGGGGCCCTCAGCCCGACAGCACCGGACGGGCGAGGTCCGTGTTGTCGACGACGATATCGGCCCGCGCGCAGGGTCCGCACAGCCGGTCATACAGGGCAAAGGCAGGGCGGTAGCGTTCGGCATAGAGCCGCCGCGCGGCGGCAGTGCCACCCAGCCTGTCGGCATCGCGCCCCAGCCCGCGCCGTTCGGCCTCGGCCTCGGTCGTGCGCAGGAAGACCGTGACATCCCATACCCCGGCCAGTTCCGGCCGCATCAGGAAGGTGCCATCGACGATCAGCACGGCCTCTTCGGGCGCCAAGCTGGGCGGCTGATCGATCGGCTGGTCGCGTTCAAGATCGAAGCTGGCCGTGCGATAGCGCCGGTCGCCCCCGGGCCCCAGGGGATCGAGCAGAAGCGCCTTGATCGCCCCCAGATCGCGCGCATCGTAATAATACCCCTCCGCCGACATGCGCCCCCGTGCGTAGCGTTCCGCCCGCGGGCGGTGAAACCCGTCAATCGAGGTCCGGATGACCGGGCGCCCCAAGGCCGCGATCGTCTCGGCCAAGGTGTCGGCAAACGTGGTTTTCCCCGAGGCGGTGCGCCCATCGATCGCCACCCGAAGCGGCCCGCTAGCCCCGGTGGCCAGGATCCTGCGCGCCAACTCCTGCAGGACGGTCTTGCGAGTGGTCGTCATGGAAACCCTTTCCTGCCCATGCTGTCGCGAGAAACTGGCCCGGACGCCGCCCCCCTGCAAGCGGGGCGCCGATCACAGGATGTGAACGCAGGTTTCAGACCGTTTCGCAGGCCACCGGCAGGGGTTGCCCTTCCGCCCGCCCGGACGGAAGCTGCGACGCGAGAATCGCGAAAGGAACGAGATGTCCCTGCCCCCCTTCACCCGCGCCGAATACGACGCCCGTATCGCCCGGACCCGCGCCGCGATGGATCACGCCGGGGTCGATCTGCTGATCGTCACCGACCCGTCGAACATGCATTGGCTGACCGGCTATGACGGCTGGTCCTTCTACGTCCACCAGGCGGTGATCCTGACGATGCAGGGAGAGCCCCTGTGGTTCGGCCGCGGCATGGATGCCGAGGGCGCCAAGTTGACCGCCTGGCTGGCGGAATCCAGCCTGATCCCCTACCCCGACCATTACGTCCAGTCGACCGAGCGCCACCCGATGGATTACCTCTCGGCCCAGCTGATCGACCGCGGCCACGGCGCCGCGCGGATCGGCGTGGAGATGGACAATTACTGGTTCACCGCGGCCGCCTTCGCCAGCCTCTCGCGCAACATGCCGAACGCGCCCTTCTCGGATTGCACCGGGCTGGTGAACTGGCAGCGCGCGGTCAAGTCCGAGGCCGAGATCGCCCATATGCGTCAGGCCGCCCGCATCGTCGAGGCGATGCATGCCCGCATCCGCGACGTGGCCGAGGTCGGCATGCGCAAATGCGATCTGGTGGCCGAGATCTACGACGCCTCCTTGCGCGGCGTGCCGGGGATCGGCGGCGACTATCCGGCGATCGTGCCGATGCTGCCCTCAGGGCGCGAGGCCGCCGCGCCGCACCTGACCTGGGACGAACGCCCCCTGCAACGCGGCGAAGGCACCTTCTTCGAGATCGCCGGGGTCTACCGCCGCTACCACTGCCCGCTGTCACGCACGCTGTTTCTGGGCGAACCCACCCAGGCCTTCCGCGACGCCGAGAAGGCGGTCTCGGAGGGCATGGAGGCAGGCCTTGCCGCCGCGAAACCCGGCAATACCTGCGAGGATATCGCGGTGGCCTTCTTCGACACGCTGGCCAGGCACGGGTTCGAGAAGGACAGCCGCACCGGCTATTCGATCGGCCTGTCCTATCCGCCCGACTGGGGCGAGCGCACCATGAGCCTGCGCCGCGGCGACAAGACCGAACTGGTCCCGGGGATGTGCTTCCATTTCATGACCGGGCTCTGGCTGCAGGACATGGGCTTCGAGATGACCGAAAGCATCCTGATCACCGAGACCGGGGTCGACCGCCTCGCCAATGTGCCGCGTGAACTGGTGGTGAAGGCATAGGTTGCGCGGCCGGCGCCGGGGGCGCTGCCCCCGGACCCCCGGAGTATTTGCGCCAAGATGAAAGAAAACGGACGCCCTCTGCCCTTCATCTTGGGGAAAATACTCCACGGGGGGCTGGGGGTGTGAAACCCCCAGCCTCTTACATATCCATCCAGATCGTGACGGGGCCGTCGTTCGTCAGGCTGACCGCCATGTCGGCGCCGAACTCACCGTTTTGCACCGCGATCCCGAGGCCGCGCAGGGCGCCCGAGAAATACTCATAAAGCCGCCGGCCCTCTTCGGGCGGCGCGGCGGTGGAAAAGCCGGGCCGGTTGCCGCGCGTGGTATCGGCGGCCAGGGTGAACTGGCTGACCACCAGCGCCGCCCCCCCGGTGTCGAGCAGCGCGCGGTTCATCTTGCCCGCCTCGTCCTTGAAGATCCGCAGCTTGGCGATCTTCGCGGCCAGAGCGTCTGCCTGGGCCTCGGTATCGCCCTGCATCGCGCAGATCAGGATCAGAAGCCCGGGGCCGATCTCGCCCGTCAGCCGATCGTCCACCGCGACCCGCGCGGCGCTCACCCGTTGGATCAATGCTCTCATGCGGCTGATCTAGCTCAGTCCAGCGTCCGGCGAAAGCGGCTGAGCGCAAGCAAAGAGAACACCAGCATGAAGGCCAGCAGCGCGCCGATCTGCGGCTGCACCGTCGCCAGATCCGCGCCCTTCAGCATCACCGCGCGCACCAGCCGCAGGAAATGCGTGAGCGGCAGCAATTCCCCCACCCATTGCGCCCATTCGGGCATGCCGCGAAACGGGAACATGAAACCCGACAGCAAGATCGACGGCAGAAAGAAGAAGAACGCCAGCTGCATCGCCTGCATCTGGTTTCGCGCCAGCGTCGAGATCGTGTAGCCCAGCAATACCAGCGCCATCACGAACATCAGCACCCCCAGCAGCAAAAGCCACATCGCCCCCACGAAGGGCACATGGAACAGCAGTTTCGCCGCCACCAGGATCACCGCCACCTGCACCGCGCCCACGGCGAGGAAGGGCAGCACCTTGCCCAGCATGATCTCTAGCGGCGAGACCGGCATGGCAAGCAGGTTCTCCATCGTGCCGCGCTCGGTCTCGCGGGTCAGAGCCATCGAGGTCATCATCACCATGGTCATCTGCAAGATCACCCCCAGAAGCCCGGGCACGATGTTGTATTGGGTGATGCCCTCGGGGTTGTAGCGCTTGTGCACGACCACCTGCAGTTGGCTGGCCGCCAGCGCCGCCGCCTGCGCCTGGGCGCCTTCCTCGCGCAGTAGCGCCTGCGCCGCCACCGTGCCCAGCGTCGAGATCGCGCCCGAGGCCACCGCCGGATCGGTCGCGTCGGCCTCGATCAGGATCTGCGGATGATCGCCGCGCGCCACCCTTCGGCCGAAATCCGACGGGATGGTGACCACGAAGCTGACCGTCCCGTCCGAGATCAGCCGCTCGGCCTCGGCCGCCGAGACGTTGGGATAGGTGAAATGGTAATACCCCGTCATCTCCAGCGCGGTGACGATGGCGCGGGTGTAGCGGTCCTGGGTGGGGGCAACCAGCGCGGCGGGCAGATGCTTGGGGTCGGTGTTGATCGCGAAGCCGAACAGGATCAGCAAAAGCAGCGGGATGCCCAGCATCATCGCAAAGGTCACCCGGTCGCGCTTCATCTGGATGGTTTCCTTCACCAGCATCGCGCTGAGGCGGTGGAGCGACAGGATCCGGCTCATGCCATGTTGTCCTTCGCGCCGTGCATGAAGTGGATGAAGGCGTCCTCAAGACTGGTTTCCGCCGGTGTCGCCCGTACCCCCGCCTCTTCCGCGATCCGCAGGACCGAGGCCTTCAGCGCGCCCGCGTCGCGGCCCACCACATGCAGCACCGCCCCGAAGGGCGCCACCTGTTCGACGCCGGGCGCGGCGCGCAGCCGGTCATCCAGCGCGATCATGTCGGCGCCGGCCTTGCCCTCGACCACATAGGTTGTCAGGCCCGCCCCCGCGACCACCTCGGCCACCGTGCCGCGCGCCACCAGCTGCCCGTAGGAGATATAGTTGATCCGGTGGCAGCGCTCGGCCTCGTCCATGTAATGCGTGCTGACCAGCACCGTCATGCCGCCCGCGGCCAGACGGTGGATCTCATCCCAGAATTCGCGCCGCGCCTTGGGGTCGACGCCGGCGGTGGGTTCGTCCAGCAGCAAAAGCTTGGGCTGGTGCATGATGCAGGCGGCCAGCGCCAGGCGCTGCTTCCAGCCGCCCGACAGGCTGCCCGCCAATTGGTTCTGGCGCGAGGTCAGGCCCAGATCGGCCAGCGTGTCGGCGACGTATTTCTTCACCGGTCTCAGCCCGTAAAGCCCCGCCACAAAGGCCAGATTCTCGGCAATCGACAGATCCTCATAGAAGCTGAACTTCTGCGTCATGTAGCCGACTTCGCGCTTGATCGCCCGGGCGTCGCGGCGCAGGTCGTGGCCCAGCACCTGACCCTCGCCCGCGTCGGGTGTCAGCAGCCCGCACATCACCCGGATCGTGGTGGTCTTGCCCGATCCGTTGGGGCCCAGAAAGCCCGCGATCTCACCGGTCTCGACCTGCATCGAGACATTGTCCACCACGGTCCGGTCGCCATAGCGCTTGACCAGCCCCCTCACGTCGATGGCGGGCGGGTGGGCCGTGTCGGGCATGGCGGGGGCCAGGGCGGGCGCGGAAACAGCGGGGGCGGCGCTCACTTCTTTACCCCCGGCAGATCCACATCGACTATCTGGCCCGGCTTCAGCAGGACGGCGCCCGCGTCGGGGCGGGCCTCGACCAGATAGACGAGCTTTTGGCGGTTCTGCAGCGAATAGATCACCGGGGGCGTGAATTCGGGGCTGTCCGAGACATAGGAGACAGTCGCCTTCTCGCCCGGCCCGCAGCCGTCGCAATGGACATTCAGCACGCTGCCGGGGCGGATCCGGGCGACCGCGCGTTCGGGGAAGTAAAGCCGCAGCTTCACCGCCCCGTCGGGCAGGAAGGAAATGACCGGCGCCTGCGGTCCGGCGATTTCACCGGTGCGACGCAGGATATCGTAAACGGTGCCGGCCTTGGGCGCGATCAGGGTGCGCTGCGACAGCTGCCAGGCGGCAGAGTCGCGCCGGGCGCGGGCCTGGGCCACCGCGGCCTCGGCGGCCTCGATCTGCTTGGGGCGCGCCGGCAACCGGGCCACTGCCAGATTGGCCTCGGCCTGGGCGACCTGGGCGCGGGCCACATCAAGCCGGGTCGTCGCGTCATCGAGCTGCGCCTGGCTGGTGATGCCGCGATCGTTGAGGCTGGTCAGCCGCGCGACCTCCTTCGCCACCTCCTTCGCCTGCGCCTTGGCCGAGGCCAGCGTCGCCGCGATCACCGCGATCTCTTGCGGGCGGCGGCCTTCCTGCAGGTTGGCCAGCTCACTTTCCGACTGCACGAGGCCCGCGTTGGCCTGCGCCAGCGCGATCTCGGCGTCGCGGTGTTCGGCGATCGCCAACACGGCGCCCGCCTTCACATGCTCGCCCCGGCGCACCTTCACCGCCTCGACCTGGGCCACCGCGACCGGGGCGACCAGCACGTAATCGCCCTCGACATAGCCGGTGGCCAGCGGCAGCGGCGCGGCGCAGGCCGACAGAAAGGCGCTAAGCACCGGAACGGAACAAAGGATCATCTGGCTTTCCCCTCGGCTAAGGCCGCGTCGAGCGCGGCGTTGAGGTGGCGGATCAGGATGGCGCTCAGGCGCCCGGCCTCCATCTGCTGCCAGCCCATGCGGCGCAGGATGATCGGGCGTCCGATGCGGAAATAGACGATCTGGCCGACCATCGCGAAGACCGAAAGGCGGGTGTCCTCGCTGTCGGGGTCGGTGCCGGTGGCCAGCCCCCAAAGCCGGCACAGATCGCCATGCCGGGGCGACACGATGCTGTCGTAAAGCCGATCGAGCGCGCCGTCTTCATCATTCATCTCGCGCAACAGGAAAGCGGCAAGATCGGCCGCCTCGGGCGCTGCGGCAAGGAAGCCGACCATGGCGCGCAGCCCGACCTGCAGGCGCAGGCGGGCCTCTTGCGCAGTGGCCGGGGGGGCGGTGCCCTCAAGCCCCGACAGCAACCCGGCAAGGCGCCGAGCGACCTCATCGGCGCAGGCCAGGCGCAGGCCCGCCTTGGAGCCGAAGTGATAGCCGATCGCCGCCACATTGGCCCCCGCCCGCGCCGCGATCTCGCGCGTCGAGGCGGCGGCAAAGCCCTTGTGCCCGAACAGATGCAGCCCCGCCGCGATCAGCGCCGCGCGGGTGGCCTCGGGTCCAGTTTCCCCTGGGCGAGTGCCGTCAGCGCGGGTCTTGGCGGTGGTGCGGGGCATGGACCCTCTCATTCAAACAGATGATTAAACAAACGTTTGATCATGTCCAGCCCGGATCTGAGCGCGCCCCCCAAGGCCCCGCCCCGCGACGCCCTATTTCGGCGCCCTATTTCGCCCGTGCTCCGGCCACCCAGACCCCGGCGATCGCACGGTCGTCGCCCATCATGATCGTGGGAAACAGCGCCTCCCACAGATCCCCGGCGCGCGCGGCCCGCTGCGCAATTGCCGGGGTCGAGGTCAGATCGACGGCGACCAGATCGGCCTCCATCCCCGGGGCGAGGTTGCCGATCCTGTCGTCCAGCCCCAGCGCCCGGGCCGAGCCCTGCGTCGCCAGCCACCACAGCGCCGCCGGATGCAGCGGGTTGTGGCGCAGCTGGCCGACCTCATAGGCCGCGGCCATGGTGCGCAGCATCGAAAACGACGACCCGCCCCCGGTATCAGTGGCCAGCCCGACCTTCAGCCCGGCGGCCACCATCCCGCCCATGTCGAAAAGCCCCGAGCCGATGAAACTGTTCGATGTCGGACAATGGATCAGGCTGGCGCCGACCTCGTGCAGGCGGTCGATTTCGCGCGGCTCCAGATGGATCGCATGGCCATACAGACCGCCCGGCCCCAGCAGCCCGTGGGCTTCATAGGTGTCAAGGTAATCGCGCGCCTCCGGATAAAGCGACTTCACCCAGGCGACCTCATCCTGCTGTTCGCTCAGATGGGTCTGCATCAGGCACTCGGGGTGCTCGGCCCAAAGCGCCCCCAGCGCCGACAGCTGTTCCGGCGTCGAGGTGGGCGAGAAACGCGGCGTGATGACATAGGACAGCCGGCCCTGCCCGTGCCAGGCCTGAAGCAGGCGCTTCGACTCGTCATAGGCCGATTGGGCGGTGTCGCGCAGGCCGTCGGGGGCGGTGTCGCGATCCATGCAGGTCTTGCCGCCCAGCGCGCGCAACCCGCGGGCCTGGGCCTCTTGGAAATAGGCCTCGACGCTGGCGGGATGGATCGTGCAATAGCTGACCGTCGTGGTGGTGCCATTCGACAGGGTCAGATCGAAATAGCGGCGCGCCACCTCGCGCGCATAGGCGGGATCAGCAAAGCGCATTTCTTCCGGGAAGGTGTAGCTGTTCAGCCAGTCGATCAGCCGCTTGCCCCAGGAGGCGATGATCGCGGTCTGGGGATAATGCGCATGGGCATCGATGAACCCCGCCGACAAAAGCGCCCGCCCCATGTCGGTGACGCGCGCCCCGGGGTGGGCCGCGCGCAGATCATCGGCCGCGCCCACGGCCGCGATGCGCCCGCCCTCGACCAGCACGGCACCGTGGGTCAGGTGCCGCGCCGCGCCCGGCCCCTCGGCAAAGGGATCGGCCCCGTAGCTCAGCACCTGGCCCAGGATCAGCTCTGCCATCGTCACTCTCCGCTTGGCGCCTTCGCGCATGTCCGCCGGCCAATCTATGCGGCTTTCGCGGCGGGGTAAATTTTCCCGTGGCCTCTGTTTCGATGAAACACTTTCCGCTAGGGTCCGGCCAATCCGACGGAAAACTTCAAATCGGGGGGCGCGATGGCCGACGACACGACGATCGAGACATCCCCTGCGGAAGACCACCGCGAAGAAGAGCTGCATGGCGTCGGTCGCGAACGCCGCGACGCAATCCTCGACGCGGTCGAGACCGGCGATACCGCGCGGCTGAACGCGCTGCTGGACCCGCTGCACGCCGCCGACATCGCCGACCTTCTGGAACAGCTGAGCGCGGGCGAACGGACCGACCTGCTGACCCTGTGGTCGGGCGAGATCGACGGCGACATCCTGTCGGAACTGGACGATTCGATCCGCGAATCGGTGATCGCAGCCCTGCCCCCAGAGGTGCTGGGCGAGGCGATCCGAGAACTCGATTCCGACGATGTCGTCGATATTCTCGAAGACCTCGAAGAGCCGCAGCAGGAAATCATCCTTGGCGCGCTGGACGATGCCGACCGGGTCGCCGTGCAGCAGGCGATGTCCTACCCGGAATATTCCGCCGGCCGCCTGATGCAGCGCGAGACGGTGGTGGCGCCGGAACATTGGACGGTGGGCGAAACCATCGACTTCCTGCGCGCCGAGGATTGGCTGCCCGACCAGTTCTATCACGTGATCCTGGTCGATCCGCGGATGAAGCCGGTGGGCAACGTGACGCTGGGTCGGCTTTTGTCGTCACGCCGCTCGGTCAAGCTGCGCGAGATCGCCGAGGAGCTGTTTCGCACCATCCGCGCCACCGAGGAAGAGGCCGAGGTCGCCTATCTGTTCAACCAGTACCACCTGATCTCTGCCCCCGTGGTGGACCAGAACGACCGGCTGGTCGGCGTGATCACCATCGACGACGCGATGAACGTGCTGGACGAGGAACACGAAGAGGACATCCTGCGCCTTGCCGGTGTTGGCGAGGGCAGCCTGTCGGACAGTTGGATCGAGACCGCGAAGCAGCGCTTTCCCTGGCTGTTCGTGAACCTTCTGACGGCGATCCTGGCCTCGTCGGTGATCTCGCTTTTCGAGGGGACGATCTCGAAAATGGTGGCGTTGGCGGTGCTGATGCCGATCGTCGCCTCGCAGGGCGGCAACGCCGGGACGCAGGGGCTGACGGTGGCGGTGCGGGCGCTGGCCACACGCAGCCTGACCTATTCCAACGTCGGTCGGGTGATCTGGCGCGAAATGCTGCAAGGGGTGGCGAACGGCGTCTTTTTCGGCGTGATCATGGGGGTGATCAGCTACTTCTGGTTTGATCAACCGATCCTCGGGCTGGTGATTGGGCTGGCGATGGTGATCAACCTCTTCGCCGCCGCGCTGGCCGGCATCCTGATCCCGCTGGGGCTGGAAAAATTGGGCTTCGACCCGGCGCTGTCCTCGGGCGCCTTCGTGACTACGGTGACCGATGTGGTGGGCTTCTTTTCCTTCCTCTGGCTCGCCTCGATCGTCCTGCTATGACCCTGGCAGACCTCAAGGCCGCCGCCCGCAAGGCCGCCTTCGCGCGCCGCAAGGCGGCCTTCGCCGAGGGCCCCGGCTCCGCCCCCGCCCGGCTGGCGCAGGTGCTGGCGCCCCACGCGGGCAAACCGCTTGCCGGCTACATGCCGATGCGCACGGAACTCGACCCCCTGCCCGCCATGGCCGCCCATGCGGGCCCGGTCGGCGTACCGGTGATCGCCGGCCCGGCCCAGGCGCTGAAATTCCGCGCCTGGAACCCCGAGGCGCTGATGATCCGCGGCGAATTCGGGGCCCTGATCCCCGAAACCGGCGCATGGATCGAACCGGAAATCCTCATAGTGCCACTCCTCGCCTTCGACCGGCGCGGCTTTCGTCTGGGCTATGGCGGCGGCTTCTACGACCGCACGCTGGAGGGGCTGCGCGCGAAGCGCCCGACTCTGGCCATCGGCTATGCCTTCGCGGCGCAAGAGGTCGATGAGGTGCCGACCGAGCCGACCGATCAGCCCCTCGATCTGATCGTGACCGAGGCGGGCGTGATCGAGATCTGAACGCCCGCGTGCGTATTTGAAGAACAATGAACGGAAGCCTTCGCTTTCTCTTTGGCATAAATATCCCGGGGGGTCACAGGGGGGCAGCGCCCCCCTCAGCGGCGGATCTCGAAACCCACGGCGCCGGGATCTTCGGCGATCTCGGTCTCCACCGTCTCGACCCGCGCGGCCTCGGGGCCCCGGTGCAGCGCCTCGAGCATCCGCGCCATCTGCGCCTCGGGCCCCGCGATCAGCGCGGTGACGGCGCCGTCGGCCTCGTTTCGGACCCAGCCGTCAAGGCCCAGAGCCTGCGCCGCCTCGCAGGTCCAGCCGCGAAACCATACGCCCTGCACCCGGCCGGTGATGCGGGCGCGCACCGCCCGGCGGGTCATTCCGCCGCCACCGGGCGGGTCTCGACCAGACCCACGATGTCGAACATGATGCGGTTCAGCTCAAAATCCTTGGGCGTGTAGACGGCGGCGACGCCCAGCGCGCGCAGCTGTTCGGCATCGGCCTCGGGGATGATGCCGCCGACCACCACCGGCACCTTTGCAAGGCCCGCCGCCGCCATCCGCTCGATCACCTCGGCGATCAGCGGCAGATGGCTGCCCGACAGGATCGACAGGCCCACCACATGCGCGCCCTCGGCCTGCGCCGCCGCGACGATCTCGGCCGGGGTCAGGCGGATGCCCTCATAGCTGATGTCCATGCCGCAATCGCGCGCCCGCGCCGCGATCTGCTCGGCGCCGTTGGAATGGCCGTCGAGCCCCGGCTTGCCGACCAGGAATTTCAGCCGCCGCCCCAGCCGGGCCGAGGCCGCATCGACCGCCGCGCGGATCTCCTCCAGCCCCTCGGTCCGGTTCGAGGGCGCCCGGCTGACGCCCGTCGGCCCCCGGTAAAGCCCGAAGGCCGCGCGCACCGTGTCGCCCCATTCGCCGGTGGTGGCACCCGCCTTCGCCGCCGCGATCGAGGGCGGCATGATATTCGCGCCCGACGCCGCCGCCGCGCGCAGATCCGCCAGCGCCGCCTTGACCGCCGCCGCATCGCGCGAGGTGCGCCACTCGGTCAGCCGGGCGATCTGATCGGCCTCGGCCTCGGCATCCACCACCAGGATCGCGCCCTCGCCGGCGGTCAGCGGGCTTTCGGCCCCCTCGGTCCAGCGGTTGACGCCGACCACCACCGTCTCGCCCGCCTCAATCCGGGCGATGCGGGCGGCGTTGGCCTCGACCAGCCGGCCCTTCATGTAGTCGATCGCCGCCACCGCGCCGCCCATCGCGTCGATCTGCGCCAGTTCCGCCCGCGCGCCGTCCTTCAGCGCCGCGACCTTGCGCTCGATCGCCGGGTTCTGGTCGAACAGATCGTCGTATTCCAGCAGGTCCGTCTCATAGGCCAGGATCTGCTGCATCCGCAGCGACCATTGCTGATCCCAGGGGCGCGGCAGGCCCAGCGCCTCATTCCAGGCGGGCAGTTGCACGGCCCGGGCGCGGGCCTTCTTCGACAGCGTGACCGCCAGCATCTCGATCAGGATGCGGTAGACGTTGTTCTCGGGCTGCTGCTCAGTCAGGCCAAGGCTGTTCACCTGCACCCCGTAGCGAAAGCGGCGCATCCGCTCATCCGCGACACCGTAGCGGTCGCGGCAGATCTCGTCCCAGAGGTCGACGAAAGCGCGCATCTTGCAAAGTTCGGTGACGAAGCGGATGCCGGCATTCACGAAAAAGCTGATCCGCCCCACCATCTCCGGGAAATCCGCCGGATCGACCTTGCCCTGCAGATCGTCGAGCACCGCGATCGCGGTGGCGAGGGCAAAGGCCAGTTCCTGCTCGGGCGTCGCACCGGCCTCTTGCAGGTGGTAGGAACACACATTCATCGGGTTCCATTTGGGCAGGTGCTGGCGCGTGTAGGCGGCGACATCGGTGATCATCCGCAGGCTGGGCTTCGGCGGGCAGATATAGGTGCCGCGCGAAAGATATTCCTTGATGATGTCGTTCTGCACCGTGCCCTGAAGCCGGGCGATATCCGCCCCCTGCTGTTCCGCCGCCGCGATATACAGGGCCAGCAGCCAGGGCGCCGTGGCGTTAATCGTCATCGAGGTATTCATCTGTTCCAGCGGGATCCGGTCGAACAGCGCCCGCATGTCGCCCAGATGGCAGATCGGGACGCCGACCTTGCCGACCTCACCCCGCGCCAGTTCATGGTCGCTGTCATAGCCGGTCTGGGTGGGCAGATCGAAAGCCACGGAAAGGCCCGTCTGCCCCTTCGCGAGGTTGCCGCGATAGAGCGCGTTCGAGGCCGCCGCCGTCGAATGCCCAGCATAGGTGCGGAACAGCCAGGGCTTGTCCTTGAGGGGCTGTGCGTCGGTCATCTGGGGCCTCCGGGAATCGCGTATTGTAATTTTGTTTCGCGGATATGTTCATACGCGGCAGAAAATGTCTCGTCAATTCGCTGCAATGCGGCATGCTGCCGGAAACCCCGGCGGCAAGGGCCGCGCCCGCGCCTGCCCGCAGGCTCGCGCGTCCGGACGGCAGAGCGCGGCCAAGTTCCGGCGAATTGACGCATAGCATTTACCCCGCCCGTGCTTCCTGTAAACCTGCGCCGATGGGGGGATATATCGAACTTCCGATCTGGCTGGTGGTGCTGGCGCTGTTGCTGGCGGCGATCGGTGCGCTGGACCGCGTGCTGGCGCCGTCGATGCGCTGGTTCCTGCGCAAGCGCATGGAAAAGGCCGTCGCACGGCTGAACACCCGCCTGCAGCGCCCGATCGAGCCTTTCAAGCTGATGGCCCGGCAGGACCGGATCAACCGCCTGATCTACGACCCCAAGGTGACCGAGGCCGTGGCCGAACACGCGCATGAAACCGGCGTGCCCGAACCCGTCGCCGCGCAGGAGGCCAAGCGCTACGCTCGTGAAATCGTGCCGGGCTTTTCCACGCTGATCTATTTCGGCGTGGCGGCGCGGGTCACGCGCTGGCTTAGCCGGGCGCTCTACCGGGTGCGGATCGGCCGGCTCGACACCGCCGCGATCGCCGCAATCGACCCCAAGGCCACGGTGATCTTCGTGATGAACCACCGCTCCAACATGGATTACATCCTGGTCACCTGGCTTTCCGCCGAACGCTCGACCCTCAGCTATGCGGTCGGCGAATGGGCGCGCGTCTGGCCGCTGAGCCACCTGATCCGCGCGATGGGCGCCTATTTCATCCGCCGTGGATCGCGCAACATCCTCTACCGCAAGGTACTGGCGCGTTACGTCCAGATGGCCACCGCCGAGGGCGTGACCCAGGCGATCTTTCCCGAAGGCGGCCTTAGCCTCGATGGCCGGGTCGGGCCGTCGCGGATGGGCCTGCTGCATTATATCGTCAGCGGCTTCACCCCAGGCGGCGGGCGCGATGTGGTCTTCATGCCGGTGGCCTTCGGCTATGACCGGGTGCTGGAGGATCAGATCCTCGTCAGCGCCGCCCAATCGGGCGAGCGGCGGTTCCGCGCCCGCCCCCTCGCGGCGCTGCGCTTCCTGATCCGGCGGCTGATCGGTGCGCTGTTTCGGCGCGACATGCGGCTGGGCTATGCCGCCGTCAGCTTCGGCCCGCCGCTGTCGCTAAGCCGCTTCCTGGTCGAAGCCGACAGCCCCACGACCGAGGCCCTGACCGCGCGCCTGATGCAAGAGGTCCGCGCCGTGGTGCCGATCCTGCCGGTGCCGCTGGCCGCCGCCGCACTGGCCGCGGGCGCCACCACCCGCGAGGCGCTGGAGGCCCGGGCCTGCGAGATCGCCGAGCGTCTGCGTGCCCACGGCGCGCCCCTGCGCCTGCCCGGCGCCGACCCGGCCACCGGGGCGCGGATGGGCCTCGACGCGCTGGCCCGGCGCGGGCTGGTGCGGGTGCGGGGCCAGACCATCACCCCCCGCCGCCGGGCCGCGCCGCTGCTGGCCTTCTATGCCGCCCCGGTGCAGCAGCACCTGGATGCAGCCGCAGAAAATGCAGGATCCGACGCCGCAACCGCACTCTCTGCGACAACAGGCGCGACATAAAATTACAAAACCATGCAGTCTTCATATTGCAATATTGCGTATCGGCCTTTAATTCGGTCCAGAGCAGGCATCCGGTTCTGCACCGCAGCATGTGAAGGAGGCTCCGATGGCCCTGGACAAGACCCCCGGCATCGCGCCGTACGACGCGCCCGAGAAGGATCTTTACGAGATCGGAGAAATGCCGCCGCTGGGCTATGTGCCGAAGCGGATGTACGCTTGGGCGATCCGCCGCGACCGCCATGGCGAGCCCGAGGACAGCTTTCAGGTCGAAGTGGTCCCGACATGGACGATCGACAGCCATGAGGTGCTGGTTCTGGTGATGGCGGCGGGGGTGAATTACAACGGCATCTGGGCCGGCCTCGGCGTGCCGATCAGCCCGTTCGACGGCCACGGCGCACCCTATCACATCGCCGGGTCGGACGCGGCGGGGATCGTCTGGGCCGTGGGTGACAAGGTCAACCGCTGGAAGGTCGGCGACGAGGTGGTGATCCACTGCAATCAGGACGACGGCGACGACGAGGAATGCAACGGCGGCGATCCGATGTTCTCTCCCAGCCAGCGGATCTGGGGCTATGAGACGCCGGACGGAAGCTTCGCGCAATTCACCCGCGTGCAGGCGCAGCAGCTGATGCCGCGCCCGCGCCACCTGACCTGGGAGGAAAGCGCTTGCTACACGCTAACGCTGGCCACCGCCTACCGGATGCTGTTCGGGCATGAACCGCATGATCTGAAGCCCGGCCAGAACGTGCTGGTCTGGGGCGCCTCGGGGGGGCTGGGGTCTTTCGCGATCCAGCTGATCAACGCGGCGGGGGCGAATGCGGTGGGGGTGATCTCGGACGAGGACAAGCGCGACTTCGTGCTGTCGCTGGGCGCCAAGGGGGTGATCAACCGCAAGGATTTCGCCTGCTGGGGGCAGCTGCCCACGGTGAATACGCCCGAATACAACACCTGGCTGAAAGAGGCGCGCAAGTTCGGCAAGGCGATCTGGGACATCACCGGCAAGGGCGTGAACGTCGACATGGTGTTCGAACACCCGGGCGAGGCGACCTTCCCGGTCTCGGCGCTGGTGTGCAAGAAGGGCGGCATGGTGGTGATCTGCGCCGGCACCACCGGCTTCAACTGCACCTTCGACGTGCGCTACATGTGGATGCACCAGAAGCGTCTGCAGGGGTCGCATTTCGCGCATCTCAAGCAGGCCTCGTCCGCCAACCGGATGATGATGGAACGCCGGATCGACCCGGCCATGTCCGAAGTCTTCCCCTGGGCCGAGATCCCGCGCGCCCATACCAAGATGCTGCGCAATGCGCACAAGCCCGGCAACATGGCGGTGCTGGTGCAGGCGCCGCGCACCGGGTTGCGCACCTTCGAGGACACGCTGGAGGCCAGCAAGGGGTGAAGCGCCCCTGTCGCCGCAGGCTATAGCCCGGGCGGGCGCTTGATCCTTCACGCGGGCGGTGGGCTGGCGGTGGGCTGGGGGCGAAACGGGCGGCGGGGGTCAGGCCTCGGCCGCCTCCTCTGCCGTCAGCTCCAGCTTCGGGGCGGGCGCCTTCAGATCCTCGATCGTCAGCGGTGTCGCGGGGCGCCCGAGGCGGTTGCGCACCACCCAGAGAAGCCGCTGCTCGGCCCGGGTGATCGCGACATAGGCAAGCCGCTTCCACAGCGCCACGCCGGCCTCGTTGCGGCCCGTCCGCGAGGCGGCCCAGAGGTCGGGCGCGAAGACCTGCACGCTGTCCCACTGGCTGCCCTGCGCCTTGTGGATCGTCACCGCCGCGCCGTGCAGGAACGCCGCCCCCATGCGCGCGGCATAGGGGATGAAGGGCTCTTCCTCATCCGGCATCTCGATCTTGACGATCGAGGCGGCCGAAACCCGCGGATCCTCGGCCCCGATCACATGCAGCCGCGAAAAGCCGGGCTTCTTGCCGGGGCCCAGATAGATCACCTGCGCCCCCTTGATCAGGCCGCGCGCCTCCAGATCGATGCGCTTCTTGCGGTGCTTCAACGGCAGCTCGATGCCGTCGCAGATCAGCGGCTCTCCGGGTAGCAGGGCGTCGGCCGGGGCATCATAGGCGGCGCGGAAGGCGTGGATCAGCCGGATCCGGGTGGCGTTGCGCCAGACCAGCACCGGCGAGCGCGCCATCAGCTCGGCCTCGACCCGCTCGGCCATCACCACGCGGTCGTCGCGGGCGGCGGCCTCTCGGATCATCTGCTCGAAATCGCTGAACTCCAGCGCCGGATCGGCCAGCGCATGGGCCAGGTCGAGGATCGGATTGTCCTGGGCCTGACGATGGATGCGGTGCAATTCCAGCTTGTTGGCCGGGGTGAAGCTGTCAAAGATCATCTCGCCCGACTGGCCGACGGGGGCCAACTGCGCCGGATCGCCGAACAGCACCAGCGTCGGAAAGATCTCTTTCAGATCCTCGAACTGCTTGTCGTCAAGCATCGAGGATTCGTCGACAAAGCCGATGTCGAGCGGGCTTTCGCGCCGCTTCCATCCCTTGATGAAATCCGATCCCCGCAGCCCCGCCGTCGCCAGCGCCCCGGGCACCGATTTGACCGAGTCGTAGAACGCCTTGGCGCGGTCGAGCGCGGCATCGGTCAGGCCCTCGACCACCGGGCGCTCGCCGTTGCCGGCCAGCCATTCGGCGATCTTTTCATATTCCGGGTCGTAGACCGGGGTGTAGAGGATGCGGTGGATCGTGGTCGCCGGCACGCCGCGGTTGCGCAGCACGCTGGCGGCCTTGTTGGTGGGCGCCAGCACCGCCAGGGTGCGGCGTTCGCGCCGGCGGCGGCCCTCATAATCGCCCGAGACGATGTCGACTCCGGCCTCAACCAGACCGTCGACCAGCCGGGCGAGCAGCATGGTCTTGCCCGAGCCCGCCTTGCCCACCACCGCCAACACGCTGGCCACGCCCGAGCTGTCGGGGGTCACGTCGCCCGCATCCACGTCGACGCCCGCGCCGCGCAGCAGATCGGCGATACGGTCCCAGGCTTCGGCCTGGTCTTCGGAAAAGGTAAGGGCGGGAACAGTCATGGCGCGAGATTAGGCGAGCCGGGGGACCGACGCCAGACGCCGCGGGCGTATTTGGGGAACAATGAAAGGGGGCGCCACGCAAAAGGGGCCGGAGGTGTCCCCCCGGCCCCTTGCGGTCAGTTCAGGTCGGTTCAGTTCCGGTTGCCCATGAATTGCAGCAGGAACATGAACAGGTTGATGAAGTCGAGGTAGAGCCGCAGCGCGCCCATGATCGCCGACTTGCCAAGCCATTCCTGATCGCCCGACTCGGCCATCTGGATGTACTGGGTCTTGATCGACTGGGTGTCGAAGGCCGTGAGGCCCGCGAAGATCAGCACGCCCAGCACCGAGATCGCGAACATCAGCGCGCTCGACTGCAGGAAGATGTTGACCACCGAGGCCACCAGGATGCCGATCAGGCCCATCATCAGGAAGGTGCCGAGGCCCGACAGGTCACGCTTCGTGGTGTAGCCGTAGAGGCTGAGCCCCGCGAAGGAGATCGAGGTGACCAGGAAGGTCTGGGCGATCGAGATGCCGGTGAAGGCCATGAAGATCCAGCTGATCGACAGGCCCATCGCGGCCGCGAAGGCGTAGAAGAACAGCTGCGCGCCCGCGTAGGAAAGCCGGTTGATCGCGGCACCGAAGGCGAAGACCATGACCAGCGGCAGGAACATCGCGCCCCAGCCCAGCATGGTCATCTGGCCGGTGGCCACGTTGCGAAACACGCTCATCAGAGCGGGCGTGGTGCCCACGGCCCAAGCGACGGCCCCCGTCATCAACAGGCCGATCGACATCAGCCCGTAGACCTTGTTCATGTGGGCGCGAAGGCCCTCGTCGATCTGCGCGCCGGCGCGGGCGCCAGCCCCAGCCGGGCGGATCGTCTCATAGTCAGCCATGGAAAGCCTCCATCTGTGTCCCCGAAGCGGCCCTCCGGCGGAGAGCCTTTTATCTGAGTTCAATATCGGGAAGCTGCGCGCCTATTTCAAGCACTTCGGGCGGACAAAGCGTTTCCAAACGCCCCGCCCGCCCGCGCAAACCCGCGATTGTGAGTGCATGACGGTGCGGCGTGGGGTCACAGCCGGGGCCGCAAGGGGACTCGGGGGCCCCGAGCTCAGCCTCGCCAGTAGGTCGGGACGTCCCAGACCGGGCGGGCGGCTTCGGTCAAAGCCTCGGTCCGGGTCACGCCCATATCGGCCAGCGCACGATCGTCGAGCCGGGCCAGCCGGGTCCGTTCGCGGCGCAGGGCCAGGGCCTGGCCGGCAAAGCGGATCAGGTGGGTCAGCGGGTTGGTCGCGCGCGCCCCGCCGATAGCAAGGCCCGAAGTGTGAAGCGAGGTCGTCATCGGCGTAATCCTTCGTAAATTGTGAAGATCGTGTGATGTTTCATTCTTGATGTTGATAATATGGGGAGATCCTTTAAATATGTAAAATGAATGGTTTTGAAATAATACATCACAAAGGGTGATATGATACGCAACCTTGATCTGACCGCGCTGCGGTCCTTCGCGGCGGTCGCCGATTCCGGCGGTGTGACCCGGGCCGCGGGCTTTCTGAACCTCACGCAATCGGCGGTGTCGATGCAGATCAAGCGGCTGGAGGATTCTCTGGGCGTGCGATTGCTGGACCGCGCCGGGCGAGGCGTCGCGCTGACCGCCGCGGGCGAGCAGATGCTGGGCTATGCGCGCAGGCTTTTGCAGACCAACGACGAGGCGGTGGCGCGGCTGACCGGCCGGGCCTTTGAGGGCGAGGTGACGATCGGCGTGCCCTCGGACATCATCTATCCGGCGATCCCGACGGTGCTGAAGCGCTTCCATGCCGAGTATCCGCGCATCAGGGTGACGCTGATTTCCTCTTACACCCGGCGGCTCAAGGCCTTGTTCGCGCGGGGTGATTGCGACCTGATCCTGACCACCGAGAATACCATCGGCCCCGAGGGCGAGACCCTGATCGAACTGCCGCTGATCTGGATCGGCGCGCCGGGCGGGCAGGCCTGGCGCCAGCGCCCCCTGCCCCTGGCATTTGAGCACAACTGCATCTTCCGCGTCGGCATCCAGGAAGCGCTGGACCGGGCCGGGATCGACTGGATCATGGCGGTGGAATCGGATTCGACCCGTTCGATCGAGGCCTCGGTCAGCGCCGATCTGGCGGTGCATGCGCTGGTCGAGGGGGCCGAGCCGAAATATCTGGAACGCATCCAGCACGGCGGCGCCCTGCCCGATCTGGCGCGTACGCGGATCAACCTTTACACGCCGAAGCCGGCCGGATCAGATGTGGTGGCCCTGGCCGCCGATCTGATCCGCCAGACCTTCCGCGCGCTCAGATCGTGATCACAACCTTGCCGGTCGAGCGGCGGCTGCGCAGCAGCTCCAGCCCCTCGGCCGCCTGCTCCAGCGCCAGACGGTGGCTGATATGCGGATGCAGCCGCCCCTCTTCATGCCAGCGGTAAAGCTGGGCCAGACTGTCGGTGACCACCTTGGGACGAAAACCCATGTAGCCGCCCCAGTAGAAGCCGATCGCGGTGAGGTTCTTGACCAGAAGCAGGTTCGACGGGATCTGCGGCACCTCGCCGCTGGCGAAGCCGATGGTGATCAACCGGCCTTCGGGGCGGGTGGCGCGCAGGGCGGCCATGAAATGCGGCCCGCCGACCGGGTCGTAAACCATGTCGCAGCCGCCCAGATCCTTCACCGCCTGGCGGATGTCGTCGACTTCGCTGTCGATCAGATGATCGGCCCCGGCGGCCTTCGCGACCTCCAGCTTCGCCGCGCCGCGGGCGCAGGCGATCACCCGCGCGCCCATCAGCTTGCCGATCTCGACGGCGGTCAGGCCGACGCCGCCCGCCGCGCCCAGCACCAAGAGCGTCTCTCCCTTGGCCAGCCGCGCGCGGTGCGACAGCGCCACATGGCTGGTACCATAGGCCACGGGGAAGGCCGCGGCCTCGTCGAAGGACATCGTATCGGCCAGCGGCACGCAGCGATCCGCCGGCACCACCGCGTAATCCGCCAGCCCGCCGCGGCCACCGAAGGCGCCCACCCGGGTGCCCACCGCAGGGCCGCTGACGCCTTCGCCCAGCGCCTCGACGGTGCCCGACATCTCCATCCCCAGAGCGAAGGGCAGCGGCGGGCGTTCCTGATATTCGCCCGTCACCATCAGCAGATCGGCAAAGTTCAGCCCGCAGGCCGCCACCTTCAGCCGCAGCTCTCCCGGCCCCGGCTGCGGTACCTCCACCTCGGAGATCTGGGGGCTCTTGCCATATTCGGTGACCTGAAAAGCGCGCATCTCTTCCTCCCTGTTGGTGCGAAAACCTAGCCGTCGCAAGGCGCCTTGGCCAGTGCCCGGAGGACCGCCGAGCGATGCCGTCTCATGGTTGCATTTTGCGCCTGACTCCCGCCAAAGTTGCGAATTGAGTTGCAAAATGCGAACATGCTGGGGAAGTGTTGTTCTTGGTGTCAGTTTTTGGGGCGGCCGCGATCTCTTGGCTGGCGGTTTCCATGTTAATCAGTGACCCTGTAACGGATATTCAGTATAGAATCCGCCAGATTTCTCATCCACGGCATTTGCCGGCAAAGATGGAACAGAAATTGCTAAGTAGTTCATATTAGGTACGACAATTCGATTCATTCGACACTCCGGAGGAAGACCATGAAGCACCCCGTTGACGCGCATGTCGGCAAGCGTATCCGGCACCGTCGCTGGATGGTGGGCATGACCCAGCAGCAGTTGGCCGATCAGGTCGGGATCAAGTTCCAGCAGATCCAGAAATACGAAACCGGCATGAACCGCGTCAGCGCTTCGCGCCTGTGGGATATATCGGCCTCGCTGGGCGTGCCGATCAGCTTCTTCTTCGAAGGGCTCGACGAGCAGCGCGAAACCCAGGGCAAGGTGGAGGGCGACATTCTCGCCGACAAGGAGGCGCTGGAACTGGTGCGCTCCTACTACGCCATCCCCGAGCAGCAGCGCCGCCGCCTGTTTGATCTGGCCCGCTCGCTAAGCGACGACGTCGCTTGAAAGCCTGAACCGCTTGACCCTGATCCTGTGCCCCGGTAACGCGGCGGCAGGGCCAAGCGGGGAGACCGGGCATGTCAAGATTGACGGATGGGCAATGCGAAGTCGCGCTGACGCTGGCACATCAACTGGCCGACGCCGCACGCGAAGAAACGCTGGCCCATTTCCGCAGCCCCGGTCTTGGTGCGGACAACAAGCTGGACGGCGGCTTCGACCCGGTCACAATCGCCGACCGGGCGGCCGAGGCGCGGATGCGCGCGATACTGGCCGCCCAGCGCCCGCAAGATGCCGTTCTGGGCGAGGAAACCGGCGCCAGCGCGGGCACATCGGGGCTGACCTGGGTGCTCGACCCGATCGACGGCACGCGGGGCTATCTATCGGGCACCCCGACCTGGGGCGTGCTGATCGCGCTGTCGGATGCCGAGGGGCCACTTCTGGGCATCATCGACCAGCCCTATATCGGCGAGCGCTTCATCGGCGCGCCGGGCCTGGCAGAGATGACCGGCCCGCGCGGCACCGTCACGCTGAAGACCCGCCCCCCCCGGCGGCTGGCCGAGGCGATCGTCTTCACCACCTTCCCCGAGGTCGGCACGCCCGAAGACGGCGCCGCCTTTCAGCGGGTGTCGCGCGGCGCCCGGCTGACCCGCTACGGGATGGATTGCTATGCCTATGCCCTGCTGGCCGCCGGCCAGATCGATCTGGTGATCGAGGCGGGCCTGCAGCCCTACGACATCCAGGCGCCGATCGCGGTGATCGAGGCCGCCGGCGGCATCGTCACCGACTGGCAGGGCGGCCCGGCCCATATGGGCGGCCGGGCGCTCGCCGCCGCCAATCCCGCGATACACGCCGAGGCGCTGGCGCTGCTGAACGCCTAGTCCGCGGGCCCTGGGCAAGCGCGCCCTTGGCCCCCGTCGCCTGCACCTCTTGCCGCCCTCCCCCTTCGCCTGATAGCAAACCCTCCGCGCCCGCGTTCTTGGCCTCTTTCCGGCGGTGCGTCTCACACAGAACGAAGGGGGTAGGTACCTGTGTGGGGATCCCATGACCGAAACCCTTTTGCGTGGCGCGCGCAGCGTGCTGACCATGAACGACGCGGGCGACGCGCTTGCCGATTGCGATATCCTGCTGAAGGGCGGCACCATCGCCGCCGTCGGCCAGGGCCTGACCACCAAGGGCGAGGTGGTTGACGCCAGCCGCTGCGTGATCACGCCGGGGCTGATCAACACCCATCATCACCTGTATCAGTCGATGACCCGCGCGGTGCCGGGGGCGCAGGACGCGCTGCTGTTCGGCTGGCTGCGTACCCTCTATCCGATCTGGGCGCGGATGGGCCCGCAAGAGATGCATGTCGCCGCCCTGACCGGCCTCGCCGAACTGGCGCTGTCGGGCTGCACGCTAAGCGCCGACCATCAGTATATCTTCCCCAATGGCGCGCGGCTTGACGACAGCATCGCCGCCGCGCAAGAGGTCGGCCTGCGCCTGCACGCCACCCGCGGCGCCATGTCGATCGGCGAAAGCGCGGGCGGGTTGCCGCCCGACAGCCTGGTCGAGACCGAAGCCGCGATCCTGACGGATTCGATCCGCGTCATCGACGCCTTCCACGATCCCGCCCCCGGCGCCATGGTGCAGGTGGCCCTTGCCCCCTGCTCGCCCTTCTCGGTCAGCCGGGAATTGATGCGCAACGCCGCCCTTCTGGCCCGCGACAAGGGGGTGATGCTGCACACCCATCTGGCCGAGAACGACGAGGACATCGCCTATTCGCAGGCGCATTTCGGCTGCCGCCCCGGCCAATATGCCGAGGATCTTGGCTGGACCGGCCCCGATGTCTGGCACGCCCATTGCGTGAAACTGGACCCGGCCGAGATCGCGCTGTTCGGGCGCAGCGGCACCGGGGTGGCGCATTGCCCCTGTTCCAACTGCCGCCTCGGATCGGGGATCGCGCCTGTCCGGCAGATGCGCGACGCGGGCGTGAAGGTAGGGATCGGGGTGGACGGCTCGGCCTCGAACGACGCCGGCAACCTGATCGCCGAGGCGCGCCAGGCGATGCTGTTGCAACGCGTGTCGCGCGGCGCAGACGCGATGGGCCCGCGCGAGGCATTGTATCTGGCCACCCGCGGCGGCGCCGAGGTTCTGGGCCGCGCCGATCTGGGCCAGATCGTGCCCGGCCTGCGCGCGGATCTGGCGCTGTGGGACGTCAGCGGGGTGGAAAGCGCCGGCTCCTGGGATCCGGCGGCGCTGCTTCTGGCGGGCCCGACGCGGGTGCGCCACCTGTTCGTCGAGGGCCGTCAGGTGGTGCGTGACAGCACCCTTGTCACCCTCGACCTGCCGCGCCTGCTGGAACGCCAGAACGCCCTTGCCCGCGCGCTGGCGGGCTAAGGGCGGCGGCGCTTACTCGGCGGTCTCGTAAACCTCCGCGCCCTCGATCGCGTTGCGGATCGCGTGGGAAAAATCAGCGGGCGCGGCGGTCAGCAGACCCACCTTCGTCTCGGCAAAGAATCGCTCGACCTCGGCCTCCAGATCATCCAGCGGCACACCGCGCAGCGCGGCCTCCAGATCCAGGATGGTCGAAGGCGGCGTGACGAAGAAATCCCCCGTCACCACGATCTCGCGGATCCGGTTCTGCAAGGGCCCCTCCAGCCGGACATGGGCCGCGATCCGCCCCCCCTGCCCGGTGAACCCGCCAGAGCGCACGTCCGAGGGCTGCGACGGATCGTCGATCGAATAGACGAACTCATCCTGACCGATTTCCTCGTCATAGATCTGGCGCGCCATCTCTTCCTCGGCGGCGGTGATCGCGCCCCATTGCGGGTCGATCCCCAGCCCCTCGCGAAAGCCCTCCATCACCGCTTCCTTGATTTCCTTGATCGGCGGCGGCGTGCCATCGAACAGCTCGGTCAGCGTCACCACCCGCTGCGCGCCACTGGTCTGGCCGCGCTTGGCCAGCTTCGCCGCCGGGATATTCAGAAGCGAGGCCATCCGCGCCCCGTTCATGTCGACCAGCACCGTGCCCTGATAGAAGATCGTGTCGCCGTCGAAGAAGCCGCCGGTGCCGCCGATCTTGCGACCCTCGACCTCCAGATCGTTGCGCGGGCGGTATTTCACCGCGACGCCCAACTTCGACAGGCCCGCCGCACAGGCCTCGCACAGCGCCCGCGCCACATCGCCCAGATTCGAAAGCCCCAGCGTCTGCTTGGAAAAGATCAGCTCCCAGCCGAACTGCCCCTCGTCAAGATAAAGCGCCCCGCCCCCGGTGATCCGCCGCCCGATGCCAACGCCGGCCTCGCGGCAGGCGGGCAGGTTCAGCTCCTGACTGATCGCCTGATGGCGGCCGACCAGAACCGAAGGCGGAAAGCTCAGGAACCGCAGCGTGTCGGGGATCTTCCCCTCCTTGTGGCACTCGATCAGCGCCTGATCAAAAGCCATCTGCTCTCGGCAGCCGCGCAGCCCGGTGTCAATCACGCGAAATACTTTTGTCATCTCAAATCCTCCCGAAAAAAATCTCCCTCCCCATCATCTTGGCAAAAATACTCCGGGGGGTGCGGGGGGGCAGCGCCCCCCCGCTTTCAAAGGTCGAACTCTTCGCCTTCCTCGTAGGATTCGCCCGCACGCGACATATTCAGCTGGCTGCGCACCTTGCGGACATCCACATCCTTCAACGGGAACGGGTAAGAGGCGATGTTCGAGGGCGGGCTGTCGCCATAGGGCCGGTCGCAGGCCGAGATGTCATCGGCGAACTTGCCCGGACAGCCCGAGGTGCGGAACGCGATGCCCGCGTCGATGATCGCCGACAGCTCCGATTCCGGCATGCCGAAATCGCTGATCCGGCCTTCCTCGTCGAATTTCATCTGCGAGACGTTCACACCGCAGTAATCCACCAGATACCGCGCCAGCTGCACCCGGCGCCACTGGTCGCGCGGCGTCGCCGGCAGGTGGTCCATCAGGCTGCCCTTCTCAGGGAAGAAGCAGAACATGTGGCTGTGGCCGCCAAGGTCGACGATGTCCTGCACGACCTTCATCACCTCGTGTTCGGTCTCGCCCATGCCGACGATGACATGCGCGCCGAACTTCTTCGGCCCGAAGATATCGCGGGCCTCCAGCATGACTTCCCAGTATTTCTTCCAGGTATGGGGCGATTGCACGCCCTTGCCCCGGGTCCGGTCGAAAAGCTCCGGCGTCGCCGCGTCCAGCGCCACGGTGAAGATGTCCGATCCCAGATCGCGCAGTACCTGCACGTCGTTGCGGTCCATCGTCGTCGGGTTCGACAGGATCGAGATCGGAATCGCATCCGGATCGATCTTGTTCACCCATTTCTTCAGCACCGTCACCGTGTCCTCGTCGGAATTCGGATGGGTGATCATCGAGATGCACATCCGGTGGAACGGCGAGCCCTCGACATCTGCGGCAACCAGATCGACGATCTCGTCCATGCTGACGGCCGGCCAATCCACGCGGATGAAGTTGCGGTCGGCATAGTTGCGCTCGGCCTCGCGGTGGCGGGCCAGACCGCAATAGGCGCAGTTGGCGCGGCAGCCTTCGGGATAGGTCAGCAGCAGGTTCAGGCAGCGCGTGCACGAGCAGCGGTACATGTCGCCCTTGACCAGCCCCAGGGTGATCGCCGCCGCCGTCGACATCTGGACGTATTCGGGCGAGCGCATGTTGGGCGTCATCACCCGGTAGTCGGGGCGATACAGGCCCTCGGGGGCAAGGTTGGCGTCCTTCACCGGCTTGCCGTTCCTGAAGGGCGCCGCCGTCTTGCCCGGTAGGCGCGGCTGCATCTGGTCATAGGCGTTGTAATCAAGTCCCCCGGCGCCCACGGCCCCCGGCAATGCATTCTCGGGTTTCATGCAGGTCATGCTGTTTCCTCCGCCATCCGTGTTTCCTTGTGGGCGATGCCCATCCTGTCTCGCGTCCAGTATTGGGGATAGGCAATCCAGCCGTCGCGCAACGCGCCCGGCCCCGGCATCGCCGTCCCCCGATAAGTTTCCACCAGCGCGCGGCGCCGCCGCACCGCCAGCGCGACCGAGGGGCCGAACGTGTCGCTCACCTCCTCGGCGTAATCCTCCAGCGCGCCAGCGTCACCGCCCAGCAGCGCCGCCGCCGCCTCTCCCGCCAGCCGGCCCGAGATCACCGCGGCATTGATCCCCGCGCCGGTGACCGGATTGGTCAGCCCCGCCGCGTCGCCCGCCAGCAGCACCGGCACCGCGCCGATGCGCGTGGCAAGGCCGACGATACCGCCCACCGGGATCAGCCCGCCGGTGGTGTGATGCACCCGACGACCAAGCCGCCCTTCCAACACCAGCTGCGCATGAAGCGCCACCAGCAGCGATTTCAGATCGGCCTTGCGCCCCGGCACTACGCCAAGGCCAAGGTTCGCGACCGCGCCCTTGGGGAACAGCCAGGCATAGCCGCCGACAATCTCGGGGCGCAGGAAGATATCGGTCGCCGCATGGGGGCGCAGCAGATCGACGGTGATCTGCCGGGTCTCGACCAGATCCACATTCGGCCGCCCCGCCGCGCGCCCGACGGGCGAGCGTGGCCCATCGGCGCCGATGATCAGCGTGGCGGTAATCTCCTGCCCGCCCGCAGTGACCATGCCGTCGCGTGCGATCGATTGCACCGGCGTGGCAAAACGGCACTCGGCCCCCGCCGCCTGCGCCTTGGCGATCAAGGCCTGATCGAAGGCCGCGCGGTCGATCATGTAGCCGCGAAAATCGGGGGTCACATCGGCGGGCTCACCGCCGACATAGGTTTCCATCTCGGCGATGTCCTGGACGCGGCTGGCGCGCACGTCGGGCACATCCGCGCCGATCATCTGGGGCACGAATTCGGCGCATTGCACCGGCAGGCCGGGGCGCGCGTTGCGCTCGACCGCCAGCACCTTGAGGCCGGCGCGCGCCGCCGCCTCGGCCGCCGCCGCGCCCGCCGGACCCAGCCCGCAGACAAGGATATCGACCCGCTCGGTCATGATGCCGCGCAGGACGGGATCTTGACCCGCCCGCTGCCGATATCCGCGCCGATCTTGATCGAGCAGCAGGCATGTTCCTGATGCCAGTCGCGGCCGATCGCCCGGGTCACCCCCAGCGCGCCGTCGGCCGGGAAGGCGATGCCGTCAAGGCCCGCCATCACCGCATAGGCGTCGACCACCCGCTTGTGCATCCCGGCGGGGCGCGCACAGCCCAGCAGCACCTGCTTGTCGCGCAACCGCGTCCGCGCCTCTAGGAAGATCCGCCCGATATCATGGGTCGAGGGCGTCTTGAAGGTGCCGGGCTTGGCGTAGAACGGCATGATCACCACCAGCACCAGCGCGTTGACCGGATAGCGCGCGACGATGTCCAGCGCGTTCGCCTCGCCCAGGATCTCGCCGTAATGCAGACCGACGACGATATGAGGAGAGATCTCCATCGTGGTCGCGGTCAGCGCCGCCAGCGTGGCCTCGAAATCCGCCACCGGGCGGTCGAGGTGATAGACCTGCTTGATGGTCTCCTGCGCGCCGATCACATCCATCATCGCGGTGTCGACGCCAGCCGATTCCATCCGCTTCGCACCGGCCTCATCGGTCAGCGCGGTGTGGATCGCCACCTTCAGGTGCGGAAAGTCGCGCTTCAGCCCCTCGATCACCGGATAGAACCGCTCATAGCGTATCTCGTTGCGCCGGTTCGAGCCGCCTGACAGCAGAAAGCCCTGCAGATCCTGCATCAGGATCAGGTCGCGCACCTTCTGGTCCAGCATCTCGGGCTTGGTCGCCGGGATCATCGGCTCCAGGATCTTCGCCTGGCAATGATCGCAATCCAGCGCGCATCCGCCCGCGGTGATCGAGAACGCCGGGAAGGAGTTCTTGCCGCAACCCTTCACCTCGGTCGAATCGTATTCCTTGAAAGTAGGGGTTGAGAACCGGATCCGACGATCCAGCATCTGCGGCGCCGCGCGCTCCATCTCGGCCACGAGGGCGGCGTCGAATTCGGCGTCCTCGAGTTCTTCGATCTCGCTGATCCGGCTCAGCCAGTCAGACATGCGTTCCTCCCTTCGTGGCGCTCAGGCCACTTCTTCCTCCGGCGCCAGCACCGCCTCGGCAATTTCGCGGAAACGTTCCCGTATCATGCCATCATTGCGCGGATCGGCAAGCGTGGTAGTCCAGCCCGGCTGCATGTCGTCCTCGTCATCGACGAGATCGCAGTCGAGCGCTTCAAGCAAGGCGCGGCTTTCGGCCGGCAATTCGCTGGGGATCTCATAGCCCGCAAGCCGACCCCAAAGGCCGGTCCAGCAGCGCGCCACGGTCCAGGGATTATAGCCCCCGCCGCCCAGCACCGCCGTATGCGGCGCAACCTGCGTCAGCGCGACCACGGCATCCCAAAGCGCGGTGTTCGACAATTCCAGCGACGACAGCGGATCGCCCGCCAGCGGATCGGCCCCGCAGGTGATGACCACCGCCTGCGGCGCGAAATTCCGTGCCAGCCGCAGCACCGCATGCGCCATCAGATAGTCGAATTCGCTGTCGTTCATCCGCCCGGGCACGGCCAGATTGCGCGCGCGGCCGCCCGCGCGATCCTCCAGCGTGCCGGTCCAGGGCCAGCGGTTTTCCTCATGCATCGAGATCGTCATGACGCGCGGATCACCGGCCAGCGCCACCTCGACCCCGTCGCCGTGATGGGCGTCGAGATCGACATAGAGCACGCGCTCCAGCCCCGCCTCAAGGAAGGTGAGCATCGCGAAGACCGGATCGTTGAAGAAGCAAAAGCCAGAGGCGTGATCGCGCATCCCGTGATGCGTGCCGCCCGACGGGTGATAGGCCACGCCCGAGTCCAGTGCCAGCCGCGCGCATTGGATCGATCCGCCGACCGACATGCTGGCGCGCTCATAAAGCCCTTCGAAGACCGGGTTTTCGAGCGTGCCGATCTTGTAGCGCTCGCGCACCGCCTCGGAGACGCGGCGCTCGCGCTCACAGGTGACGATGGCGTCTATATAGTCGGGGGTGTGGAATTTCAGCAGCTCGTCGCGGCTGGCGCGCTCGCTGTCCTCATAGCCGCCGGGCAGCCAGCCCAGCTGTTCGCAGAGCGTAAGCACCGACCCGATGCGCTGAATCGCCAGGGGGTGATTCCCCCTGTAGCCGGTCGCCCGGTAGATCTCGGAACTGATGAAACGGGCGGGCATCTTGGCCTTTCTGTCGTCTCCGGGCCAAGCGGGGCCAGTCCTGAGTCTCATATATTCCAATTTTTAGATGCAATGGCAAACGTTTCTGCCTGCGGGGTCGAAAATCATGCCCGGACCGCAGCCGAACGGGCGCGCCACACGGGGGGGGGCCGGGCAAGCCGGTTGCGCAAGCGGGGCGCGCATCGGGGCGCCCGGCCCTATGCGCGTTCCCGGCGCGACAAGGCCGCAACCCTGCGCGCTCGACCGCCAAATTTATTCATTCATAGGAATGTGTATTTGACTTTGGCGGCGCGACCGGGAAGTCTGCGCGGACCGATTCAGACTGCGGCCCGGTGCGGCACGCCTGACAAGAGGTAGAGGAGACGGAATGAAGACCATCTGCGTGATCCAGCATACCGAGTCCGAGTATCTCGGCCTCATGGAGGATCATTTCGAGGGTCGGAACATCCGATTCATCTACAAGCGACCCTTCACCTCGGGCGGCATGCTGCCGACCTCGGCCGAAGGGTTCGACGGGATGATGCTGCTGGGCGGCGGGCCTTACGGGGTGGTCTCGGGCCATATCCTGCCCTCTCTCGGGCATGAGCTGCGCCTGATCCGCGCCTTCCTTGAGGCCGGGCTGCCGGTGGTCGGGGTCGAACTGGGGGCGGTGCTTCTGTCGACCGCGGCGGGCGGCGGCGCGAAAGAGGCGCCGCTGCGCTTTGAGGTGCCCACCGCCACCGCGACGCGCCCCGATGCCCTTGGCGGCCACATGCCCGCAAGCTTTCGCATGGGCTGCTATCTGCGCGACGCGCCCGCCCTGCCCAAGGAGGCCGAGGTTCTGGCCACCGGCCCGGACGGCACGCCGCTGGTCTTCGCCATCGGCGAATCACTTGGATTTCTCGGCCACCCGGGAATGAAACGTGGTATGATGGAAGACCTGATCATGGAATTCACTGATACCCCCGAGGATTGCGTGTCGCCGTTGCAAGACCTCACCAACGCACAGAAGGAAATCGGCGAGTCTTTGACCGGGTTGATGGTCGGGCTGGTAAAACATGTGGGATGGATGTGAATTTGGCGCGAAGACGCCATTGCTTATTCAAATCTTTGCATCTATTCTACGACATATGACCTTGGGGAGAGAAGAGCCGTACAGGCCAGCCCCGTGAAAAACTCTGGGAGGAGCCCTTGGCTAGCAAACTGATCATCGTGATGGTCAACACCGATCCGCGCAATGGCGAGGAACTTGGTGCGCCGTTTTTTCAGGCCACCGTCGCCGCAGCAATGGACTACGAGGTAGAGGTGATCTGCACCGCGACCTCCGGTTCGCTGATGAAGAAAGGCGTGGCCGAGAAGCTGGTGGTCAAGGAAGGGTCGCCCAAGACCGTCTATGATTTCATCAAGGATGCCCATGGGGCGGGGGTAAAGTTCTACTGCTGCTCGCCCAATCTCGATCTCTTCGACATGACCGCCGACGACCTGATCCCCGAATGCGAAGGCATCGTGGGCGGTGCGAAGGTCATCGAAGATATCATGGAAGACGACGACGCCAAGGTCCTGACCTACTGACGCGTCACCCCATACGTTGACACTCGCCGAAGGGAGGCCACGGTGACGGTTCACGCGAAACTTCCTGATCCCCAGATCAGCGACCCGGTGTCGGAAAAGCCGATCATACCCTACGAAAAGCTCGAAGAGATCTTCGACGATATTCGTGGGCACATGGTTTACGAATCCGAGATCCACGGTTGCCTGAACTGCGGGATCTGCACCGCGACCTGCCCGTCCGCGCATTATTACGATTACTCGCCGCGCGAGATCGTCCAGTTGCTCTGGACCGAGAACCTCGAAGGCATCTACGACGCGATGCAGGAAAAGATCTGGGCCTGCGCCCAGTGCTACACCTGCGCCGCCCGTTGCCCGTTCGAGAACTCGCCCGGCGGCCTGGTGATGATCATGCGCGAAGTGGCGATCAAGCACGGCATGGAAAGCGCCAAGGAAGTGTTGCGGCCGTTCAGCCGCGTGCTTCTGAAGGTGGTCTCCACCGGCAACCAGCTGGCGCCGAACATGATCACCAAGGAGGCGTTCCCCGACTGGGGCCCGAACGTCGCCAAGGTGGACGCGCCGCTGATGATCCTGCGCAAGGCGATCCCGATGCCGACCATGCACACGCTGGACACGGCCTGGGAAGTCAACCTGAAGACCTCGGTTGAGCTTTACACCATCTGGGAGGCCACCGGCGTCCTGGATCAGCTTGAAACCGTTGACGAAAATCTCTTCGACGTGGTCTCCGACGTGATGGAGGAAAAGCGCGAAGAGTGGGAAGACTGGCTCGAAGAGCAGGACGACGACGAGGACGACGACGACTAAGCGCCGCGCCGTGCGGGGCGGCCAGCCCCCGGCGCCGATCAAGGGAGACCCTGCGATGGCAAGCGATGACAACGGTAAAGGCGCCTTCAGCGGCTTCGGCGCTGAATGGCAACCTTCGAACCTCAGCCGCGACGAGGCCCGCCGGGCGACCGACTGGGTCGAGGCGAAGATCGACAAACGCGCACTTCTGACCAACAAAGAGCGCAAGGTCGATGTCCGTGACGAGATGTGGCAGCTCGAGAAGGAGGGCCAGATCAAGGTCCACCGGATCACCGAACAGCAGCACCAGCCGATCATGGCTAAGACGCTCTATGGCTGGGACAAGAAGATCCCGACCAACAACCTGTGGCACCACAAGTCCTGCGGCCAGTGCGGCAACATCCCGGGCTACCCCAGCTCGGTGCTCTGGCTGATGAACAAGATGGAGCTGAACTACCTCGACGAGACCGACCAGACCTCTTGCACGGCGTGGAACTACCACGGTTCGGGCATCGGCAACGTCGTGTCGCTGGCGGCGGTGTTCCTGCGCAACTACCATCAGGCCTATGTGTCGGCTAAGTCGCAGGGGCTGCCCGAGGGCACCTATTATCCCCTCGTCCATTGCGGCACCTCGTTCGGCAACTACAAGGAAATGCGTCATTTCCTGATCCATTCCGCCGAACTGCGCGAGGAAGTCACCAAGATCCTGGGCAAGCTGGGCCGTCTGGTCGATGGCAAGCTCCTGATCCCGGAAGAACTGGTGCACTACTCTGAATGGCTGCACGTCATGCGCCACCGGCTGAAGAATTACCAGGAAATCGACGTCTCGCACATCCGTTCGACCGTGCACCCGGCCTGCCATGTCTACAAGATGGTGCCCGAGGACGTGATCTATGACGACGATGTGCTGGACGGCAACCGCGTCGCGGTGACCACCGGCCTGCTGCAGACTCTCGGCACCCAGGTGATCGACTATTCCACCTGGTACGATTGCTGCGGCTTCGGCTTCCGCCACATCATCGGCGAGCGCGAATTCACCCGCTCCTTCGCCATCGACCGCAAGATCAAGGTCGCGGTGGATGAGGCGAAATCGGACGTGATGGTCGGCCACGACACCGGCTGCATCACCACGCTCGACAAGAACCAGTGGATCGGCAAGGCGGTGGGCAAGGTCTATGCCCTTCCAGTGATGGCCGACTGCCAGTTCGCCGCCCTGGCGCTTGGTGCCCATCCCTACAAGCTGGCGCAGCTGCATTGGCATGCGTCGCCCTTCGAGAACCTTCTGGAAAAGATGGGTATCGACTGGGAGAAGAAGAAGGCCGAATTCGTGGCCTATCTGGAGGACGTCAAGGTCGGCAAGATCGAGACCCTCTACGACCCGAAGCGGGCCATCACCTCGGGCCCCGGCTATGAGAAACCCAAAGCACTTGCAGGAGCGGATAAGTGAGTGGACCTATCCTGATCGTCGGCGGGGGGCCTTCGGGCCTGTCCGCCGCCCACGCCGCGGCCAGCGCCGGCCGCAAGGTTACCCTTGTCGAGAAAGAAGACCGCCTTGGTGGCGCGCCCATCCTGTCGGGCTATGCCAAGCTGGTGCCCTCGCATGAATGGGCCAAGGACGCGATCGGCGCCATGGTCACCCGGGTCGAGAAGAACCCGAATGTGACCGTGCATCTGAACGCTCAGGTGCAGGAATTCGCCGGCGAGCCGGGCGCCTTCGTGGCCACCCTGAAGGACGGCACCAAGCTCGACGCCGAAAGCGCGATCCTGACCACCGGCTTCACCCATTTCGACAGTATCAACAAACCGGAATGGGGCTTTGGCACCTATCCCGACGTGGTCACCACCACCCAGGTGGAACAGATGATCTCGTCCGGCCGTGGCGTGCGCTGCCCCTCGGACGGGCGCAAGCCTGACCGCGTGGCGATCCTGCTCTGCGTCGGCTCGCGCGACCGTCAGATCGGCCGCGAATGGTGCTCGAAGATCTGCTGCACCGTGTCCGCGAACCTGGCGATGGAAATCCGCGAGGAGCTGCCGGACAGCAACGTCTACATCTACTACATGGATATCCGGACCTTCGGCCTTATGGAGGGCGAGTTCTACTGGGGCTCGCAAGAGAAATATAAGGTCAAGTACATCAAGGCCCGGATCGCCGAGGTCACTTCGGACGGCAAGCGCCTGCTGGTCAAGGGCGAGGACACGCTCGTCAAGCGTCCGATCTCGATCCCCTTCGACATGGTGGTGCACGCCGTCGGCATGGACCCGAATGTCGACAACATGACGATCAGCTCTGTCTTCGGCGTGAAGATGAACAAATACGGCTTCATCGACCGCCAGAACACCTACACCACCCTGTGCGAAACCTCGCGTCCGGGCGTCTTCGTGGCCGGTTCTGCCACCGGCCCGGAAACGATCGACGATTCGATCGCGCAAGGCTCGGCCGCGGCCATGGCTGCAGTCGGCTTCGCGGCGAATGCGGTGGAAACGGCGGCTGAGTGATGTTCGGGCTCAGACGCAGACAAGATCCCCAGCCGGCGCCCCCAGAGGCGCCGGTACTGGATCTCTCCGGCCCTACCCTGCGCCGGGCGTTCGAGCATCTGATCACTGCGGCCGAGCCCACCGGCGGGGTTGAGCGTTACGTCACCGCGCTGTCGCTCAAGGCCTCTCTGTTCGAGGAGATGCTGGGCAAGGGCCGGGTGGCGGATCTGAACGAGGTGGAATTCCTCGACCTCGCCGCCTTCATCACGCCGGTGCGCCGCAAGGTCGGCACCTATATCGGCGAGAACGGGTTCGAGGCGCTGCGCGTCCGGCTGGAAAGCCTGCTGGCCGGCTGGTCGGACACCACGACCGCCGACCGCCGCCTGGCTGATTTCATTGGCCGCTTTCCCGAGGACAAGGCGCATCGCTGGGTCCGCGATCTGGGGGCCGAGGTGATGCATTTCATCGACCCCGAGCGCTATCCGCTGATGTGCCGCTGGGTCTGGGACGCCAAGGTCAAGAGCGGCGTCCTGCGTGAGATCTGGTTCTGTGAAGATGTCGCCACCGCGAAGATCCCGGTGGCCGACGACTACCTTGCCTTCCGCACGCTCGCGACCGAGCTGGAAAGCTTTCTCACCGATCAGGGCGTGTTTCGCGACCTGCCCTTCTATTCCGATCTGCTGATGTCCCATGTCTATGCCGATTACATCAACGACCGGGGCGGCAGCCTGATGCGGGCCGAATTCGCCACCGCGTCGGACCAGATGCTGCACACCCGCCGGATGCTGGGTCTCGACGCCGTCGACACCGAGACCGGCCGGACCCGGCTGAAGCTGATTGACGGCACCGCCCATGTGCTAGGCACCCCCAAAGGCCTGCCCCACCAGGAGAAGACCTGATGCCCATTCACGAAAAGTCCCTGATCCGGCCCGAGAAGCTGATCGAACACGAAGAACTGGTGATCGAGGGCGTGGATGTCTCGGGTCACTGGTCGACCTTCATCGAAGGTCGCTCTGTGGCCGATTACAACGAGAACCTGCAGGACGAAATCGCGGCCCTGCCCGGTGGTGAGTACATCCACCGCTGCTGGCAATGCGGCTCGTGCACCAATTCCTGCACCGTCAACGCGATCAACGCCGATTTCAACCCGCGCTACTGGATCTACCTGATCCGCACGGGCATGGAAGAGGAGTTGCTGCGCGACAAGGACATCATCTGGCAATGCGTCTCGTGCAACAAATGCACCTACGCCTGCCCGCGCGACGTGGTGCCCGAGGGCGTGATGAAGGCCACCTCGCATTGGCTGGAGCTCAAGGGTCACACGCCGAAATCGCCCTCGACGATCTTTGACGAGGCGTTTTCCGAGCAGGTCATCAGCCGCGGCAAGATCGAGGACGGCCTGGTGCTGCGCAACTTCTTCAAGCGCACCGGCCAGCCGCTGAACCAGCCCTGGCTGATCGCCATGGTCGGCGGGCTGATCAAGCGCTTCCCGGTCTTCTATCTGATGAAGCTGGGCTTCGCGACGGTGTTCCGCCCCAAGACCAAGGGCTGGAACCGCGCGCGCGACGCGATCAACGAATATGCAGAAGAACGGGAAGCCGCCAACCGCAAGGCACTGGGGCTTGGCAGCAAGGGAGCGAAGTGATGGCCGGAGATATGAAATACAAGAAGGTCGCCTATTACCCCGGCTGCGCGCTGGAAGGGTCGGGGCATGCCTACAACCGCTCGACCAAGGCGGTCGGCAAGGAGCTGGGCCTCGATCTTGTCGAGATCAAGAACTGGAATTGCTGCGGGGCGATGGAGGTCAAGAACATTGACCCCAAGATCCAGACCTACCTGTCGGCGCGCAACCTCTCGATCACCGAGGAAATGGGCTTCGACACCGTGATGGCGCCCTGCAACGGCTGCTATCACAACCTCAAGAAGGCCGAATACGACCTGGGCCATGACGAGACCTCGAAAGAGGTCAACCAGCGTCTCAGCTCGAAAGCCGGCCACAAGACCTATGAGGCGGGCAAGGTGGAAACCATCCACGCGCTCGACTGGATCAAGAAGTCGATCGGCGAAGAGGGCATCCGTGAGCGGGTGAAGAACTCGCTGCAGGGTATCAAGGTCGCCAACTACTACGGCTGCATGTACACCCGCCCGCGCCACATCTTCCCCGAGAAGGATCAGGGAGCGGACAGCGAGTCGACCTCAAAGCCGCATTACATGGACGACATCCTCGCCGCCGCCGGTGCCGAGAACGTCGATTTCCCGCTGAAGACGGCCTGCTGTGGCGGCGCGCATACGCTTTCGGACAGCGACACCTCGACCAAGCTGGTGCTGAATATCCTCACCGCTGCCGAGGCTTGCGGCGCCGATGTCGTGGCTACCGAATGCCCGACCTGCCACACCGGTCTGGAAATGCACCAGATCCGGGCCGAAAAGGTTCTTGGCAGAAAGACGAATATCAAGATACTTTATTTCACGCAGCTGCTGGGTATGGCGCTCGGACTGTCGGCCAAGAAGGTCGGCGTGCACGAGAACTTCTCGGACCCCCGGTCGCTGCTGAAGGAAAAGGGACTGGGATGACCAGCGAAGGCCTCACCATCGACGCCATCGAAAACCGCGCCGACGCGATCGTCGCCGCGCCCGACAGCGAACTGGCCCCCAATGCGAAGGCATTGGCGGCCGAGCTGCTGTCAATGTCCGAGGTGATCGTGGAAACCTGGCTGGAAGCCAAGGGCCAGGCCCCCACGCAAGACAAGCATGAAGGCTTTCGCCTGATCGCCCTGCACCGCCAGGCCGCGAAGGGCAATCCCAGCTTCAATGCCTGCCGCGAGACCTGCCGCGAGGCGGTCTATCATCACAACCTGATCCTTCACGACCCGGCGGCGGGCGACATCGCCCGCACCATCCGTGTCGGCGCCATGGTCGTGCGTCACCTGGCCCTGTTCATCGGCGGCAAGCTGCAAGCCGATGGCCTGGGCGAATTCTGCTGCTCGTCCCGCCCGATCCGGCAGGCCGATGCGATCAAACCCGAAACCGCTGGAGCGATGGAGGCCTGAATGCCTGTTGTGCGTGGCTGCAACCTACCCGATGAGCTTCTCTACGACGTGGAGAACAACCTTTGGTACCGCGACGAGGGCGATGGCACCTTCTCGGTCGGCATGACCATGATTGCGACCGGCATGGCCGGGCAGCTGGTGGCCTTCACCGCCAAGAAGGCCGGCAAGACGATCAAGGCGGGCAAGTCCTGCGCCACGGTCGAATCCGGCAAATGGGTGGGTCCCGCCAAGTTGGGCTTCGAGGCCGAGATCATTGCGGTGAACGACAATCTGGTGGCGACGCCGACGCTTGCCAACACCGACACCTATGGCGAGGGCTGGATGGTCAAGGTCAAGCCGGTCGATCCGACCGAGATGGCCGGCCTGACCAAGGGAAGCGACGTCGCCGCGCCTTATGAAGCGAAGATGGACGCCGATTCTTTCGCAGGTTGCGAATAACCGGCACGGAGAGGATCCGGCCGGGGGACGATTCAAGCGCCGGAACATCCGGCAGGAGGAGACTATGCGCGACGATTCCAATGCCAAGTCGATGACGATCATCGTCACCAAAGGCACCCTCGACTGGGCCTACCCGCCCTTCATTCTGGCCACCACGGCGGCCGCGATGGGCATCGAGACGACGATGTTCTTCACCTTCTACGGGCTGACGCTGCTCAAGAAAGACCTGAACCTGAAGATCAACCCGCTGGGCAATTCCGCGATGGAAATGCCCATGGCCGGCGGCCACATGGCCATGCCGAACATCGTGGCGGCGCTGCCGGGGATGACCTCGCTGACGACCAGCATGATGAAGAACATGATGAAGAAGAAGGGCGTGGCCTCGATCGAGGAATTGCGCGAGCTGGCGGTTGAGGCCGATGTCAACATGATCGCCTGCCAGATGACCATGGACCTTTTCGAGTACAAGAAAGAAGACATGATCGACGGGCCCTCGCTCGGCGGCGCCGCAAGCTGGGTCGATGTTGCCGCCCAGAGCGACATCAACCTCTATATCTGAGATAGAAAAAGGAACGAACGAAATGGCCGATCAGGTTCTTGACGCCAAGGGGCTGAACTGCCCGCTGCCGATCCTGCGCGCGAAGAAGGCGCTGAAGGAGATGGCGACCGGTGCGGTGTTGCAAATCGACGCGACCGACCCGGGCGCGGTGAAGGATTTCGAAGCCTTCTGCCGCACCACCGGCAACGAGATGATGGAGCACAGCGAGGCCAATGGCGTCTACACCTTCCTGATCAAGCACACCGCCTGATCCGGAAGCCATCGAGACGATCCGAACGCGGCCCCGACGGGGCCGCGTTTTTCTTTGCCCCGGCAAAGCCCTAGTGGGTCCGGTTCAAGCCAATACGCGCGTTGCTCTGCATCAGGACGGTGGTTGCAGCGCCGCCCTTGCCCGCTCTATTTCGCCGCGCATCACACATCCTTCTGCGTGATCATTGATTAGCCCCATAGCTTGCATGAACGCATAAACCGTCGTGGGGCCGACGAATTTCCACCCGTGCTTTCGCAGCTCTTTCGACAGCGCCACCGATGCGGGCGAGGTCGAGCGGCTTTGCGGGGCGGCGGTCTCATCCTGAGGCTCGAACCGCCAGATAAACGCAGCCAGAGAGCCTTCGGAATCCACCAGGTCGCAGGCGCATCGAGCGTTGTTGATTGCGGCTTCGATCTTCCCCCTGTGGCGCACGATCCCGGCATCCGCAAGCAACCGGGACACATCCGCCTCGTTGAACAATGCCACCTTGCGGAAATCGAAACCTTGGAAAGCTGCGCGGAAATTCTCGCGCTTGCTCAGGATCGTGCGCCAGCTCAGACCCGACTGGAAACTCTCGAGGCACAGCTTCTCGAACAGGCGGATATCGTCGACAACCGGAAACCCCCATTCGCGATCATGGTATTCGAAGAATTCCGGCGCGGCGGCACACCAGCCGCAGCGTGGCCGCCCGTCGGGGCCGGGTATGAGCGCGCTCATACCGGGGCTTTCAGGAAGTCGAGCGCCGGAACCGTGCGCTTCGCATCAATTTCGTGGATCTCGGCGGAGACGACGCCATGGATCACAAAAGGATCGGTGGCGATACGGGCCTCTAGCGCGGCACGGCCCTCATTATGAGAGACGATTGCGCCGCCCGCGGCCGGGGACAGCGACCCTGCGCAAAGGAATTTCCCATCCGCAAACCCCTGCGCGATCCAGTCGTTATGCGCTGCCATGAATTCCATCGCAGCGGATCTATTATCGGCAAACTTCAGAAAAGTAACGAACATCCATGCTCCTTGGGTTAATTCTCAACGGCTGGCGCGACCAACAGCTCATCCAGCCATTCCTCAATTCCAGCGACTTCACGTCGGATGAAGGCCTCATCCCGGAACGTCGCGGCGATGACCGCCACACCCTGCGACCAGACCAGAAGATGCATCGCATGCGCCTCTGCCTGCCGGATTATCCCAAGGGCCTGAAACTGGCCCGTCAGCCAGCTACGGAACAGGCCAAGGATTTCCGCGGCACGGTGTTGCGCGGCGTGGTCGAGCTTGGCCAATTCCGAGCACAGCGTTCCGACCGGGCAACCGAAGGCCATGATCTTGATGCGATTGGCGATCAGCAAACGGATGAAAGACAGGATACGGTCGCGCGGCGCCGCACCCTTGGCTTGCCAATTGTCGAGCATCTCGCTTGTCCGCTGTTGCCGGCGCGAGATCACCGCATCCAGGATCGCGTCCTTGGTCTTGAAGTGATGGTAGAAATTGCCGCGTGAGATGCCCACCGCCGCGGCGATGTCGGCGAAGGACGTGGCCTCAAACCCACCTTCGTAAAAGAGAGCATCCGCCTTCTCGACGATAAGGTCGCGGGTACCAACAGCAGTCATGGCGGCCGTCCAGATTGTTTCGCGACCAGATTAGGACAAATGTCCTACATGGTCAACGCAACGCGCCCTGGCCAGATGGCTGCGATCTTCGCCTGGCGGATCAACGCCGCGTCGCGCCCCGGCCTTGTCCTTTGCGCGCGCGCCTTCCCCGCCCTCTTGCGCCTTCCCCCGCCCGCCGCCAGAGTACCGCCACGAAAGCACTGGAAAGGCGCGGCCCGATGGCAGACTTGACGGATCTCGGCGCCCTGGCGCTGTCGCGGAGGATCGAACGCGGCGAGACCTCTGCCGAAGATGTCATGGCCGCCACGCTTGACCGGATCGCGGCACTGAACCCCGCGCTCACCGCCATCGTCAGCCTGCGCGACCGCGACACGCTGATGGCCGAGGCCCGCGCCGCCGGCGCCGCCCCGCGCCGCAGCTGGCTGCACGGCCTGCCGCTGGCGGTGAAGGATCTGCAGGCGGTGGCCGGGATCCGCAGCACCTGGGGCTCTCCGCTCTTCGCCGATTTCGTCCCCGCCACCGATGACATGCTGCCGCGCCGCCTGCGCGCCGCCGGGGCGATCCTGATCGGCAAGACCAACGTGCCGGAATTCGGCCTCGGCTCTCACAGCCGCAACCCGGTCTTCGGCACCACCGCCAACCCCTATGACACCGCGCGCACCGCCGGCGGGTCCTCGGGCGGGGCGGCGGCGGCGCTGGCCGCGCGGCTGCTGCCGGTGGCCGACGGCTCGGACATGATGGGATCGCTGCGCAACCCGGCGGCCTATTGCAATGTCTACGGGATGCGCCCCTCCTACGGCCTCGTGCCGCAGGATCCGCTGGGCGATACCTTCTTGCACCAGCTGTCCACCGACGGCCCGATGGCGCGCAATGTCGAAGACATGGCGGCGCTGCTGGAAACCCTGTCGCAGCCCGACCCGCGCCTGCCCCACAGGATCCAGCCCGAACCCTTCACCCAGGCGCTCGACACCGACCCGCGCGGATTGCGGATCGGCTGGCTGGGCGATTGGGGCGGCGCCTATCGGATGGAGCCAGGGATCCTGGATCTGTGCGAAACCGCGCAGCAGACCTTCACCGAGATGGGCTGCGAGGTCACCCCCCTGCCGCCACCCTTCCCGGCCGAGAAGCTGTGGCACAGCTGGACCACGCTGCGCAGCTGGGCCGTGGCCGCGCGGCTGGGCATCCACCACGCCGACCCCGCCCGCCGCGCCCTGCTGAAGCCCGAAGCCATCTGGGAGATCGAGCGCGGCCTGAGCCTGAGCGCGATGGAGGCCCACCGCGCCAGCGTGATCCGCTCGGACTGGTTTGCCACCGCCGCCGGACTGTTCGAGACTTTCGACGCCCTCATCCTGCCCTCGGCCCAGCTCTGGCCTTTCGACAAGACGCTGGACTGGCCCCATGCGATCGGCGACCGGGCGATGGACAGCTATCACCGCTGGATGGAAGTGGTTGTGCCGGTCAGCCTGATCGGCCTGCCGGCGATCTCGGTGCCTGCGGGCTTCGGGGCCGAGGGCCTGCCCATGGGGATGCAGCTGATCGGCCCGCGCGGCGGCGACCGCGCGCTTCTGCGCCTGGCCCAGGCCTGGCACCGCGCCACCGACTGGCCGGGCCGCCGCCCGCCCGCGCTCTGACGGCACCGCTTGCCCCCGGCCTCCGGCCGACTACAACCAATGCAGACAGGAGAAGACATCATGGCTAAAACGGCGATCATCGAGGCCTTTGGCGGCCCGGAACAGCTCAAGCTCGTGGACCGGCCGGTGGGCGATCCCGGCCCCGGCGAGATCCGCATCCGGCATGAGGCGATCGGTCTGAACTTCATCGACGTCTATCAGCGCACCGGGCTCTATCCCAACGCCCTACCGCTGGCCCTGGGGATGGAGGCCGCGGGCGTCGTCACCGCCGTGGGCGAAGGCGTGAGTCACCTGAAAGCGGGCGACCGCGCGGCCTATGCCGCAGGCCCGCCCGGCGCCTATACGCAAGAACGGGTGATGCCCGCGACCCAGGTTTGTCCGCTGCCCGACGCGATCTCCTTCGAAGAAGGCGCGGCGATGATGCTGAAGGGCATGACGGCGGTCTATCTCTTCGAGCGCACGGTACCGCTAAAGACCGGCGACTGGGTGCTGTTCCATGCCGCGGCTGGCGGCGTCGGGCTGATCGCCTGCCAATGGGCGCGCGCGAAGGGCATCCACCTGATCGGCACCGCCGGATCGGATGAGAAATGCGCGCTGGCGCGCGAGCACGGCGCCGAGCATGTGATCAACTACCGGACCGAGGATTTCGAGGCCCGGGTGAAGGAGATCACCGATCAGCGCGGCGTCGATGTGGTGATGGATTCGGTCGGCAAGGACACTTTCGAGGGCTCGCTCAAAAGCCTGCGGCCGCTGGGGATGATGATCTCCTTCGGCAACGCCTCGGGTCCGGTGCCACCGTTCGAGCTGGGGCGCCTTGGCGCGCTCGGCTCGCTGCAGATCACCCGGCCGACGCTCTTCACCCATATCGCCAGGCACGAGACCTGCCAGGCGATGGCGAAGGAGTTGTTCGCCATGGTGACCTCGGGCAAGGTCAAGATCCGCGTCGATCAGCGCTATCCGCTCGATCAGGTGGCCGAGGCCCACCGCGCACTGGAGGCCCGCAAGACGGTGGGCGGAACGGTGCTGCTGCCCTAGGCGCGCTTCACGGACCTTGGCGCCGGGGGTTTCACACCCCCGGACCCCCGTGGAATATTTTCTCCAAAGTGAAAACGAAGAGTGCTCCTTGCTTTCACTTTGGTGGAAATATCCCGGGGGCGCAGGGGGCAGAGTCCCCGCCGGCTGACTGCGGGTGCCCGGGCCTTAGCGCAGCCCGTCCAGCCCCTTCACATCGGCCACGGCCAGACCGCCCATGCGGTCATGCACCCGCCCACCCCGCGCCATGGCGAGCGCGAACAGGATCTCGCCCGCGCGGGGACCGTCGGGCAGGCCCACCTCCATCGCGTCGAAATGGCTGCGCACATAGGCCGCGTTGATATGGCCCAGCGGCACGTCAAGCCGCGCCCCCATGCCCGCCACCTTCATCGCCGAGGGCACGATCGCCCGGCTTTCGCCCAGCCGCTCGCGCATCGCGTATCCGCCCGGCACATGCCAAAGCGCCCCGTGCTCGATCTCGCCGGCCTCCCCCACGATCGCGCCCTTGCCGTAGCTGTCGATCCCGTCGCGCCCGCCCATCGCGGCGATCAGCCGGTCGGTCATCATCAGGCCCAGCGGCTTCAGCACCTCCATCGCGGCTTGCAAATCAGGCTCATACCGGCCGGCGAAAGGGTTATGCACCACGGCCAGAATGGCGCCGCGCTGACGGGGCGTGGTGACCTCCGGCCCGCCCTCATGATGGATTTCCTCCAGGAATATCATGGTTTTGCGAAGGGTGAATTCAGTCATCCAGAAGCTCCGGTTCAGGGGCCAGCGCCGCGCCGGTGGTACGCGTGAGGCCGTTGAGCGACAAAAGCGCGGCGCCGATCAGTCCGCGCGCATGATAGGCTTGGGCCGCAGCAAGGCCGCGGTCGAGCGCCCGGGCGCTCTCATCCGGCAAGAGCGGACCGACATCGACCGTCACCAGCCGCGCGCCGAGGTCACTGTCGGGCGCCAGCGTGCGCGCCGGCTGGCGGCTGATCGCGGGGTGGCCGGGCAGGTCGACGGCATTGGCGATCATCGTCGCCGCGGCATCGGCCTCGGCCGCCGTTCGGGCAATCACGGTGACTGCGTCGGCAATGCCCAGCGAATGGCTGCGCCCGCGCCAGCCCGAGGTCGCAAGGCCCCGGTAGGGCTGATCGGCGCCCAGGCGCAGCCCGGCGGGGGCGCCGGCGATGGCGACCGCAAGCTGCGTACCCGGCGTCAGGTGAAAGGCGATATCGCCGCCGTTGTTCACATGCGCCTTGGTCAGGCCCGGCGCCCGCGCCATCGCCGCCAGCACCGCATCCGCCACCGCCCCCGCGACCGCCGCCATCGGGGAGATGAATAGTGGCGCATAGGGTGCGACCGCCGCCGCCATCGCCCGGGCGATCGGGCCTTCCGGGCTTTGCGGCGCTGGGGCGCGCAGCAGCGGCAATTCCGCGACCAGCTCTTCCAGAAGCCCGGAAAACCGTTCGACGGCAAAGGCATATGCGGCCTTCCTCGCCTGCGTATCGGCCCAGAGGATCAGGTCGATCGGCCCGTGGTGAAGATGCAGCCGCGCCCCGTCGGGCAGATATGCCACCTGCACGCCCATCAGCGCGGGGGCCCCAGCGCGCGCCAGTCTGCGCCGTATTCGCCGCCCTCTTCCAGCACCGCACGCAGGCTGCGGATCGCCCCCTCATGCCCGCCCAACGCGACATATTCCGCGCGGCTGAGGGTAAATTCTAGCGGCGCGACGATGGCCGGCGTGGGCACATAGCCAAAGGCGTTTTCCGGCATCGTCAGCACATCGACAAGAAAGGTGATGCCGCCCCCGGGCCAGACCCAGGCCGGCGCGCCGCCGCAGGTCACCTGCGCGCGGCCCGACTGCACCGCGCGGGTCAGCCGCACCGGATTGCGCGTGGCGCCAGAGCGCAGACTGCCCCCCGCGCCGCCGGTAAACATCACCGTGCACAGCGCCGGTTCGCAATTCTCGGCAATGAGGTCGACCGAAGGCACCAGCGCCCCGGGCAGCGGCTGCGGCACCGGGTTCAGATCCGCGTCCAGCACGTAATAGGCCGCATGTTCGCCGGTGGTCGACACCATCAGCAGCGACAGCCCCGGCCGCGCCCCCTTCTTCGCATTCCACGCCCCCAGGATCGTCAGCGGATCGTCGATATCAGTGCCGCCCCAGCCCAGACCCGGCGCCGCCACCTGAAAATAGCGCCCGGGGGTCGAGCGGCGGCCCTTGATCTTGATCCCCGTGTCGGGCCAGCCCAGCACCTTGCCCGCCTGATGTTCGCTGACGACGCCGGTGATGTGGTCGTCGACCACCACCACCTCATCCACCAGCCCCTGCCATTGCGCCGCGAACATCCCGATGGTGGCCGAGCCGCAGCCGACCCGCATCCGTTCCTCGCGGCTGCCATCGACAATCGGCGCCCGCCCCGCCTGCACGACGACCGAGGCGCCGGCATCGATGCTCAGTTCCACCGCCTCGCGGTTGCACAGCTTCATCAGCATGTCGCACGTCATCCGCCCCTCGGCCTTCGAGCCGCCGGTCAGGTGATCCACCCCGCCCAGCGACAGCATCTGAGAGCCATATTCCGAGGTCGTCACCAGCCCCACGGCCTCGCCATCCGCACGCACCACCGCGCCCTCGTCGCCAAGGTGCCGGTCGGTGTCGATCTTCACCCTGACGCCGCAATAGGAATAGATCGCCTCGGTCACCACGGTCACGACATCGACGCCCTCGATCTCGCGGCTGACGATGAAGGGGGCGGGCTTGTAATCGGGATAGGTCGTGCCCGCGCCAACGGCGCTGACGAAAAGATCGGCATCTGACAGCGTGCCGTCCCAATCGGCCTTCAGGAAGGGGCGGATCTCGGCCCCGGCCTCCAGCCGCCGGTCAAGCACGGTGGCCGGATCGCAGCGGACGATGCGGCCGCGCTCATTGGCGTAGCGGTCGCAGGCGCCGGCGCGGCCCTCGGCGATGTAGCACATCACCGGGCAGGCGTCGCAGCGGATCTTTTCGGCGCGCAGGCGCTCGCCCGGCGGTGTGCCGCCCGAAGTGTCGGCGCGGCTGTCGTGGCTGGGGTCAGTCATCGGCCCGCACCTCTGGCGCGGCGTAGAACTTCCTTCCAAGGAAGCCGCAAAACGCTTCGAAGAGTTTTGCCGCCCTCATCGCCCGGACTCCCGGATCGCGGCGCGCACCCGGTGCGGCAGCGCCGGGATATGGGTGATCCGCGCGCCGCTCGCATCGCGGATCGCGTTCAGAATCGCCGGCGCCGTCGGGATCAGCACATGTTCGCCCAACCCCTTGGCGCCCAGCGGGCCTTCGGGGTCGGGCACCTCGATCAGGATGGCCTCCACCTCCGGCATGTCGCCGGTGGTGGGGATCAGGTAGTCGTGCAGGTTCTCGGTGCGGCCCGGAATATATTCCTCCATCAGCGCCATCCCGAGGCCCTGCGCGATGCCGCCCTCGATCTGGCCCAGCGCCAGCAGCGGGTTCACCACCCGGCCCAGATCATGCGCCGCGGTGATCCGCACCACCCGCACCATGCCCAGCGCGAGATCCACCTCAACCTCGGCCAGATGCGCGCCGTAGCCATAGACGGCGTAGGGCACGCCTTGCCCGTTCTCGTCCAGCGGCTGCGTCGGCGGATCGTAGGTTTCCTCGGCCATCAGCACATAGCCATGGCCCGCCTCGGGCAGATCGGCCAGCGCGATCTCGGCCCGGCCCTGGGCATCCGTCACCACCACCTTGCCGGCGGCAAGGCTGATCCGCGCGTCGCCGGCCCGGTTGGTGCGCTCCAGGATCCGGGCCCGCAGCGCCCGGCCCGCCAGCAGCGCCGCCTTCCCCGTCACCACCGTCTGGCGCGAGGCCGAGGTCTTGCCGCAATCCGGCGTCAGCGCGGTATCCGGCCCGATCAGCGCGATCTCGTCGACCGCGACGCCCAGCGCATCGGCGAAGATCTGGGCGATCACCGTGTTCGACCCCTGGCCGATGTCGGTCGCGCCCTGATGCAGCCACAGCCGCCCGTCGCGCGAGATCCCCGCCCGCACGGTAGAGGGGTTGGGCAACGCGGTATTTCCGCAGCCATACCAGCAGCTTGCAACCCCGATGCCGCGTTTCACACCCGTATGCGCGGCATTGAACGCCGCCACCTCGGCCTGCGCCGCCTTCCAGCGGGGGCGCAGCGCATCCAGACAGGCACCGATCCCCACGCCGCGCATCACCTGCCCGCAGACCGAAGCCTCGCCCTCGGCCAGCGCGTTCAGGCGCCGAAAGGCCAGCCGGTCCATCCCCAGCATCGCGGCCAGATCGTCATAGGCCACCTCCTGCGCCACCGCCGCCTGCGGCACGCCAAAGCCCCGGAACGCCCCCGCGATCGGCCCGTTGGTATGTATCGCCACCGCCTCGGCCCGGTAATTGGGGGTGCGGTAGGGGCCCGAAGCATGCACCGGCACCCGGTTCGCCACCGTCGGCCCCCAACTGGCATAGGCGCCGGTGTTGAAGCTGCCCTCAAATTCCATCCCGCAGATGCGCCCGGCCGCATCCACCCCGATCCGGGTGCGCATCTGGGCGGGGTGGCGCTTGGTGGTGGATTGCATCGACTCAGTGCGGCTGAATACCATCCGGCAGGGCCGCCCGGTCTTCAGCGCCGCCAGCCCGATCAGCGGCTGCAAGGACACATCCAGCTTCGACCCGAACCCGCCCCCCGCCGCCGCCGGGATGATGCGCACCTTGTCAGGTGCCAGCCCCAGCACCTTTGCCACATCGTCGCGGTCCATCACCGGCGCCTGAGTGCAGGCCTGAATGGCCAGGACATCGCCGTCCAGCCAGGCAACCCCGGCCTCGGGCTCGATATAGGCGTGCTCGACGAAAGAGGTCCGCGCCGTGACCTCGGCCAGATGGGCGGCCCCAGCGAGGCCCGCCGCAGCATCGCCCTGCACCACGCGGCCACGGATCAGCACGTTGTCGGGCCGGCCCGCCTGCACCGGGCGGGCGCCCTGCGCGGTGCAGGGGTCCATCACCGGGGCAAGCTCTTGCCAGTTCACGGGAAAATCGCCGAGATCGAGCGCAGCCATCACCCCCGCCTCACCCACCACGATTGCCACCGCCTCGCCGCGCAGCCGCGCCTCGCCCTCGGCCAGCGCGGGCTGGTCTGCGAAGGGCGGGATCACGCCAAAGCAGTTCTCGCCCGGCAGATCGGCGGCGGTGAAGACACGCACGTCCCGCGCCCCAGCCCAGGCCTCCAGATCGCCGAAGGAGAACCGCGCCGCGAAATGGGGCGAGCGGACGGCGCGCACCACCAGCGCATCCTCGGGCCAGTGATCGGCGCCGAAGATCTCGGACCCGTCGACCTTGGGGATGCCGTCCAGGCGCATCATCGCGGCGCCCACGGCCTGCCCCGACTCGGGGCGCGGCACCGCCAGCGCCCGGCCCGCGTCGCAGACCGCCGCGATGATCCGCCCGTAACCGGTGCAGCGGCACAGAACCCCGCCCAGTGCCTCCCGCGCCTGTTCCTCGCTGGGCGCGGGCACCACATCCAGCAGCGCCGTCGCCGCCATCAGCATACCCGGCGTGCAGATCCCGCATTGCGCCGCGCCATGGCGCAGAAAGGCCTGCTGCAGGGCGCCAAGGGCCGCACCGCGCAGCCCCTCAATTGTGCGGATCTCGCACCCCTCGGCCTGGGCCATGGGGGTGAGGCAGGCGCAGACTGGCGCGCCGTCCAGCAGCACCGTGCAGGCGCCGCAATCGCCCGCGTCGCAGCCCACCTTGGTGCCGCGCAGATGCAGATCCTCGCGCAACACATCGCTCAGGCGCCGGGCGGGATCGGCGGCGACGGGATGGGTCTGGCCGTTGATCCGCAGGTGGGTCATCGCAGTCTCGCGGTTCATCAAGCGCCCTCCCCCGCCAGATCCGCCACCGCCCGGCGCAAAAGCTCAACCGCCGCCTCGATGCGGTAGTCAGCCCCGCCGCGGATATCGTCGATGGGCGACAGCGCCGGCGCCAAAAGCGCCGCGCTGACCGCCGCCGCCGCGTCTTGCGGGGCCAGACCCAGAAGCGCGGCCTCCTGCGCGGGCAGCCGCGTGGCCACCGGCCCACAAGCCCCCACCGCCAGCGCGGCGGCGGCAATTCGGCCGCCGGACACTTCCAGCCGCGCCGCCACCATGGCGATCGAGATCACCAGATAGCGCCGCGCCCCAAGTTTGCGAAACGCCCCCCGCCCGCGCGCTTGGGCGGCGGGCACCTGCAGCGCCACCAGCACCTCGCCCGGATGCAGCGCGGTGCGCCGCACGCCGGTGATGAAATCCGAAAGCGGCAGCCGCCGGGTGCCGCCGGCCGAGGCCAGCTCGACCTCCGCCCCGAGGGTCAACAGGCAGGGCACCCCATCGGCGGCGGGCGAGGCGTTGCACAGATTGCCGCCCAAAGTGCCGGAATTCTGGATCTGGACTGATCCCACCTCGCGCGCGGCGGCCTTCAGCCCGTCGAAGGCCGGCGGCAACGGGGCGCGCAGCACCTCGGACCAGCGCGTCGCCGCCCCCAGGCGCCAGCCCTCCGCCGTCTCGGCGATGCCGCGCATCTCGGCCACCCGGGTCAGATCGACCACCGGCCCGGCCAGCGCCGCCCGCCCGGTCGCCGGGAACAGATCGGTGCAGCCCGCCGCCGCAACCGCCCCACCCACGGCCAGAAGGCCAAGCGCGTCGGACAGGGTTTCGGGCCGATGATAAGGGGCCATGGGTCTTTCCCAGCAGCTTATTGTTCGTATACAAACATAGTCCCGCGCCCCCGGCCCCTGTCAATGCCTCTGTCGCCGGGAATGCGACGCCCAGGGGCCATGCACGATTTCGGGCTTGCGAAGGTCGCGGTGAACCGAAAAGATCGGATCAGGATGGCAAGTGACACCCCGGAATATGTGCTTGATCGACAGGTAGGGTTCGTGCTGCGCCGCGCCACGCAGCGGCATCTGACGATCTTCGCGGCGCAGATCCCCGACCTGACCCCGACCCAATTCGCCGCGCTGGCCAAACTATGCGCGGCAGGCCCCGAGTCGCAAAACGCGCTGGGCCGGCAGACGGCGATGGACGCGGCAACGATCAAGGGCGTGGTGGACCGGCTGCGCGCCAAGGGGCTGGTGACCGCCGGGCGCGACCCGGACGATCAGCGCCGCATCACCCTGACCCCCTCGTCCAAGGGCCGCGCCCTCTATGAGGCCCGCGTGTCTCAGGCCCATGCGATCACCCGCGACACCCTCGCCCCCCTGACCGAGGCCGAGCGCGACACCTTCCTCGCGCTGTTGGCCAAGATCACCTGAGCCAGGATCCACGGACGCCGCCGGAAATCAGCCGGGCTTTCCAGCCCACCCCCCGTGAAGCATCGTCACCAAAAAGAAGCGCAAAGCGCACTCTTCCTGCTTTCTCTTTGGTTCAAATATCCCGGGGGTGCAGGGGGCAGCGCCCCCGCCTCCTAGCTCGCAATTCCAACACCCGCTTCACCCCGCAAAGCGGCGCCCGGCGCCCGGCGGCCCGGCCCTCAGCCCCGCGCCTCGCGGATCAGCGTCAGGATGTTCTTCGCGGCCTCGGGGATGTTGGTGCCCGGACCGAAGATCGCCTTGACCCCGTGATCGTAGAGATACTGGTAATCCTGCTGCGGGATCACGCCGCCGCAGATCACCAGGATATCCTCCGCCCCCGCTTCCTTCAAAGCCTCGACCAGCTTCGGCGCCAGCGTCTTGTGCCCCGCCGCCTGAGACGAGATCCCGACCACATGCACATCGTTGTCGACAGCGTCCTGGGCGGCCTCTTCCGGGGTCTGGAACAGCGGCCCCACATCGACGTCGAAACCGATATCGGCGAAGGCGGTGGCGATCACCTTGGCGCCGCGGTCGTGGCCGTCCTGGCCCATCTTGACCACCAGCATCCGCGGGCGGCGACCCTCTTCCTCGGCGAAAGCCTCGACATCCTTCTGGATCGCCGCAAAGCCCTCGTCGCCCTCATAGGCCGAGCCATAGACCCCGGCCAAAGTCTTCACCTCGGCCCGGTGACGGCCAAACACCTTTTCCATCGCCATCGAAATCTCTCCCACGCTCGCCCGGGCCCGCGCGGCCTCAACCGCCGCCTCCAGCAGGTTGCCGCCCGCGCCGGCGCGCCGGGTCAGTTCCTCCAGCGCGGCCTGACAGGCGGCCTCGTCGCGGTCGGCGCGCAGGCGCGCAAGCCGCGTGACCTGACCCTCGCGCACCTTGACGTTGTCCACGTCGAGGATGTCGATCGGGTCTTCCTTGTCCTTGCGGTACTTGTTGACCCCGACGATCACCTCCCGGCCGCGGTCGATCATCGCCTGGCGTCGCGCCGCGGTTTCCTCGATCCGCAGCTTGGGCATGCCCGAGGCCACCGCCTTGGTCATGCCGCCCATCTCCTCGACCTCCTCGATCAGCGCCCAGGCCTTTTCGGCCAGCTCCGCCGTCAGGCTTTCGACGTAATAGGAGCCTGCCAGCGGATCGACGACATTGGTGATCCCGGTCTCTTCTTGCAGGATCAGTTGGGTGTTGCGCGCGATCCGGGCGCTGAAATCGGTCGGCAGCGCGATCGCCTCGTCCAGCGCATTGGTGTGCAGCGATTGCGTGCCCCCCAGCGCGGCCGCCATCGCCTCATAGGCGGTGCGGACGACGTTGTTGTAGGGGTCTTGTTCCTGCAAGGATACGCCCGAGGTCTGGCAATGGGTGCGCAGCATCAGGCTGCCGGGTTTCTTCGCGCCGAACTCCGACATGATGCGGTGCCACAAAAGGCGCGCGGCGCGCAGCTTCGCGGTCTCCATGAAAAAGTTCATGCCGATCGCGAAGAAGAACGACAGCCGCCCCGCGAACTTGTCGACATCCATACCCGCCTTGATCGCGGTGCGCACATATTCGCGCCCGTCGGCCAGGGTATAGGCCAGCTCCTGTACCAGGTTCGCGCCAGCCTCCTGCATGTGGTAGCCCGAGATCGAGATCGAGTTGAACTTCGGCATCTCGTTGGCGGTGTATTCGATGATATCCGCGATGATCCGGATCGAGGGCTCGGGCGGGTAGATATAGGTGTTGCGGACCATGAACTCCTTGAGGATGTCGTTCTGGATCGTGCCCGACAGCACCGCGCGATCCACGCCCTGCTCCTCGCCCGTGACGATGAAGCTTGCGAGGATCGGAATCACGGCGCCGTTCATCGTCATCGAGACGCTGACCTTGTCCAGCGGGATGCCGTCGAACAGGATCTTCATGTCCTCGACACTGTCGATCGCGACACCCGCCTTGCCGACATCGCCGACCACGCGCGGGTGGTCGCTGTCATAGCCGCGATGCGTGGCCAGATCGAAGGCGACCGAAACCCCCTGCTGCCCGGCGGCGAGGGCCCGGCGGTAGAAGGCGTTCGATTCCTCGGCCGTCGAGAAGCCCGCATATTGGCGGATGGTCCAGGGGCGGCCGGCATACATCGTGGCGCGCGGGCCGCGGGTGAAGGGGGCAAGGCCCGGCAGGCTGCCCATATGGTCCAGCGCCTCGGTGTCGGCGGCGGTGTAGAGCGGCTTGACCTCGATCCCCTCCAGCGTGTGCCAGGTCAGATCCTCGAACGGGCGCCCGCGCAATTCCTTCTGGGCCAGGGCCTTCCAGTCGTCCATCTTGTCGCTCATCGTGCTTCCCTTTCGTCCCCTGGCCGCGGCTCCGGCGCTGGGGCGGCCATGCGCGCCGTGCCGCGCCGTGCCGGCACCTTTTGTTCGCCACCTGACCCGTCCGGCGGCGCCTCGTCCCCCGGCCGGGCGATCAGCCGCGCGCCGGCATGGCCTTCGGCCAATGCATCCAGATCCTCGGCATAGCGCCGGGCGAAGCCGCGGTATTGCTCGTCGGTGAAATCCTGATCCGGCTGCCTGGTCGCGGGCGCGTCGGCCGTACGCAGCGGGGCAAGCGCGGCCGCCAGATCGGCGCCCTTCAGCCCGGGCCTGTCGCGGCGCAGCGCATGGATCAGCGCGGCGTCCCCGGCATGGGGCGCGGCGTTGATGCGCCGTGTGGGTGCGGCCAGCGCCGGCGCCTCGGGCGGATAGCCGATCAGCCGGGCCGCGATTGCCGGCAGCTCCGCCGCCAGCGCCTCTTGCGGCCAGACCAGCAGCTCGGCCTCGGGGAAGACCGCGGCGATGTCGGTGACCAGATCGCACCAGCCGCGCCTTTGCGCCGCAAGCGCCCCGCGCAGCACGGAAAATTCCGCAAGATCGTGGCGCGGCAGGCTGTAGCGATAGGCCGAAACCCAGTACTCCGCGTAAGAGCGGATCCCCAGCCCGATGCGCCGCGGCGGCGCAGGCAAAAGCGCCGCATAGGCCCGCAGACGCGCCGCCACACTGGGATAGAAGTCACCGTGGCGCAGGTTCGCGGCCATATGGCCCAGCATGTTTTCCTCGGACAGAAGCACGCCGCGCATCGCTTGCGCCGCCGCCTGCCACCGCGCGCCAAGCTGCCCGCTCAGCCCTTCCAGCGCCGCGCGCGCAGCGGGGTTGCGCACCGCACGCCGGGTCAGGGCGAAGGCCTCGTTGAAGGCGCGATCCCGGCGCAACTCGGCCTGCGGCCAGAAGGTCAACCCCGCCGCGCCCAGCGCCTCGGCATTGCGCGCCAGCACCCGCTCAAGCGCGGTAGAGCCGGTGCGATGCGCGCCGAGAAGCAGAACCAGATCCATCGCGTCACTCGAATTCCATGATCACGTCGTCGACCGCCAGACTGGCGCCCGGCTCGGCATTGACCTTCTTGACCACGCCCCGGCGTTCGGCGCGCAGGATGTTTTCCATCTTCATCGCCTCGACAGTGGCCAGCGACTGGCCTTCCTGCACCTCGTCGCCCTCGGCCACGTTGATCTTCACCACCAGCCCCGGCATCGGGCAGAGCAGCAGTTTCGAGGTGTCAGGCGGCAGCTTTTCGGGCATCAGGCGCGCCAGTTCGGCGGCGCGCGGGCGCCGGACATAGACCTTCAGATCCGCGCCACGGCTGCGGATGCGGTAGCCGGCCCGGATCTCATCGACCTTCAGCACAAGGGCCGCGCCGCCCACCGTCAGCCGCGCCAGCGACTGCCCCGGGGTCCAGTCGCTTTCCACCCGCAACTCGCGGCCCTCAATCGTCACGGTCGAGCCGGCGCGGTCGGCGGCGATCCGTACCTCGACCTCCTGCCCCGCAAGGCAGACGACCCAATGCTCGCCGACGTGGCGCTCATGGTTGCTCAGCCGGCCAGAGATGCGGGCGCGCCGGATCTCGGCCACGCGGTGCATCGCCGCCGCCGCCGCCGCGATGCGGGCGATCTGGTCGGTATCGGGCACCGCGCCCTCGAAGCCGTCGGGATATTCCTCGGCGATGAAGGCGGTGGTGATGTCGCCCGAAACAAAGCGCGGATGGTCCATCACCGCGCTCAGGAACGGCAGGTTGTGACCGATCCCCTCGACCTCGAAACCGTCGAGGGCGCGGCGCATCTCCTCGATCGCGGCCGCGCGCGTCGGCGCCCAGGTGCAAAGCTTGGCGATCATCGGGTCGTAATACATGCTAATCTCGCCGCCCTCGAAGACGCCGGTATCGTTGCGCACCGCCGCCGTTTCGGTCGCGACCTCCTCGGGCGGGCGATAGCGCGTCAGCCGGCCGATCGAGGGCAGGAAGCCGCGATACGGATCCTCGGCGTAAAGGCGCGATTCAATCGCCCAGCCGTTGATGCCGATATCGGATTGCCCGAAGGGCAGCTTCTGGCCATCGGCCACGCGGATCATCTGCTCGACCAGATCGATGCCGGTGATCAGCTCGGTCACCGGATGTTCCACCTGCAGACGGGTGTTCATCTCGAGAAAGTAGAAGTTCTTGTTGCCGTCGACGATGAATTCCACCGTGCCGGCGCTGGCGTAATCCACCGCCTGCGACAGCGCCACCGCCTGTTCGCCCATGGCGCGGCGGGTTTCGGCGTCGAGGAAGGGCGACGGCGCCTCTTCGATGACCTTCTGGTTGCGGCGCTGGATCGAGCATTCGCGCTCATTCACATAGACGCAATTGCCGTGCTTGTCGGCCAGCACCTGGATCTCGATATGGCGCGGCTGCGTCACGAATTTCTCGATGAAGATGCGGTCATCGCCGAAGCTGGCCGCGGCCTCGTTCTTCGAGGATTGAAACCCCTCGCGCGCCTCATCGTCGTTCCAGGCGATGCGCATGCCCTTGCCGCCGCCCCCGGCAGAGGCCTTGATCATCACCGGATAGCCGACCTCGCCGCTGATCTTCACCGCCTCTTCGGCGTCGCCGATCAGGCCCATGTAGCCCGGCACCGTGGAAACCCCGGCCTCGGCGGCCAGCTTTTTCGAGGTGATCTTGTCGCCCATCGCCTCGATCGCGCTGGCGGGCGGGCCGATGAAGGCCACGCCGATCGCCTCAAGAGCTTCCGCGAACTTCCTGTTTTCGCTGAGAAACCCGTATCCGGGATGGACCGCCTCGGCGCCGGTCGCCTTGACCGCCTCAAGGATCTTGTCGATCACGATATAGGATTGGTTGGCGGGGGCTGGGCCGATATGCACGGCCTCGTCGGCCATCTTCACATGCAGCGCGGCGCGGTCGGCATCGGAATAGACGGCCACCGTCTTGATGCCCATCTTGCGCGCCGACTTGATGACCCGGCAGGCGATCTCGCCCCGGTTCGCGATCAGGATCTTCTTGAACATCTGCGCCCTTCCCGACTGGCGGGGCGGCCTGCCCCGGCCGCCTCCGCGAAATACAAAACGCCACCGCGGCAAGCAGCCGCGATGGCGTCATGATAATGCATGCTTGGCGATGCCGGGCGCGGCTGGGCCCGCCCGGTCGTCAGCGTGAGGTCACTTGTTGCGGCAGGCCTGGGCCCCGGCATCACGGCAGAACACGCCTGCGGCGCCGCCGATAAGCGCACCGGTCCCGACGCTCCCGCCGGTCGCACCCGCGATCGCACCGCCCGCGACTGCCCCGGCCACGCCGCGCTGCGCATCGTTTTGGAAGCAGCCGGCAAGCGAGCTGACAAGCACCGCCGCAATGGCGAATTTCCCGAATTTGACAGGCAAGTTGGAAGCGATCTGCATCTCGACATCTCCTCATTGTTAACGAACAGGGAGATACGGTTGTTGCCCCGGTCCCCTCCCTGATTTCCACGATGGCAACGCCGGCGGACACGGCGCGGTTCCCTGCGCGCGCAGAAAAGCCGTGCCGGCGGCATCCCGTCATAAAAAGACGGCCAGACCCGGGGAGGGTCTGGCCTTAGGGTAGGGGAAGGGTAACGGTCTTGACAAATCAGAGCCACGGATTGGGTATGCCGCGCCTCAAGGATCAGCATGTCGCAGGCCTGGGCCTGTGGGAAGCCGAAATTCCCCAGCACCGGAATCTGCGCTGATCCTTGCCGTTTCGCCTGCAGGCTGCGCGAAATCATGCCGAAGCGCCCCCACGGCCATCGCTTCCGCCCCGACGTTCATCGACGCCGCCATCAGCCCCCCCGTCGGCCCCGTCGTCGGCCCCGTCGTCGGCGGCGTCGTCGGCGGCGTCCCAATCGCCTTCGCCGTCCCAATCGTCCTCGTCGCGCGATTCCATCCCGAAGCCTTCGGCGAAGATCTGCGGAAAGCTTGCCTCGGCCGCGGCGCGGTCGATGCGCAGACGCGCGCCATAATCCTGCGGGTCGAACGGGTCGTCGACCGCCACCACCTCGCGCCCGAACAGCCACGACAGCCGCCCGGCGTCGAGATTGCCGCGCTCAAAGGGCACTTCGCCGAACACTTCCCACAGCGCGCTCAGGAACATCCGGTCGGCGGCGCGGTCGACGGCGCGGCGGTCGGCGTAGCGCTCGCGCCGCAGGATGCGGCTGGCGCCTTCCTTGGCGGCGCGGCGGATGGTGAACTGGAAATCGGTGCCGGACATGCGGCTGGGTATGCCGCGATGCTTGACCATATCGGCCCCGGAATGGCCGCCGCTCCCCTGTTGCTTGCGCGCCGTGCGCGGCCCCTTGCCGCCATGCTGTGCCATCACAGACCCTCCCATTGGCAATGATCACCCTCGACCAGGAAGGTGTCGATGAATTGGCGCACCCCGGGATCGGTCGACCCGAACGGCACCGGACGGGCCATCAGGGTGATCACGATCTCGTCGACCTGACGCCCGTCACGGCGCAGCGCCGGCAGCGCGAAGTGGTTGCAGAGATAAAGCAGATCGTCCTCGGCCGCGCGGGCCCCCACCCGCTGCGGCGCGGCGCGCGCGATCCGCGGGGCGACGAAGCGATAGCGCAGGCGGCGTTCGCCCCGGGTCTCGGCGCCGCTGGGCCAGATCACCTGAAAAAGCGTCACCACCTGCCCCGACGGCAGGGCGATCGGCGCGGCCGGTGTCGCAGCCGGTACCGCAGCCGGTACCGCAACCGGTGCCGCGTCCCCCGCCGCTCCGGTTGCCATCGCCCAGACCGGCGCGGCCGCAAGCTGCGCACAGACGATCAGGATCCCGCCTCGCATAATGGCCCTCACCCGGTCTTGCGCAGCAGCACGCGCCGCGCCTTGGGATGGCCCGCAAGCACCTCGATCCGGCCCAGAGCCGTCAGATCCCAGACCTGTTCGTCCGACCGGCGCGCGCGCAGATCGACCAGCACCGCCCCATCGGGCGCCACCTGGTCGCGAAAGAACGGCAGATAGGTCGCGACCGGATAGTGAAAGCCGCAAGAGACGAAGCTGACCGCCAGATCGATCCGGCCCGCGCCCGTCGCCAGATCGTCGCGCTCGGGGTTCAGCGTGGTGATGCGGTCCTCGGCCACGCCATTGGCCTGCAAAAAGGCCCGCGCAGTCGCCAGGTCGGTATAGGCGGCGCCTTCCTCGGCATAGCCGAAATGGCGATGCGCGTTGGTTTCGATGTCGATCAGCACGATGTCGCAATCCAGATCGCGAAAGGCGAAGAGATCCCAGATCGCATAGCCGCAGCCGATGTCCGCCAGTCGCCCGGGGGTCAGATCCTTCAACGCCGGGCGCAGGGCGCGGTATTCGGCATGCAGGACGCCCGCGACGCGGCGCGCGATCTCGTCGCCCAGCCGGTCGATCTGCGCCTCGATCGGGGCGCTGTCGCCGGCGCCCCAGGCCTTGATCACCTGACCATAGCGCGGCACGTCGTACAGCACTTCCGACCGCTGCAGCAGCATGTTCAGAAGGTCCGCCTTCGAGAACATCGACAGATCGAGACCCTGGATCAGCGGATCGCGGGCCTCGGCCGGAATATCCAGTGTAACGACGTCAAGCGCGGCCATCGAAGCCCCCTAAAGCGGAATGTTATCGTGTTTTTTCCATGGGTTCTGCAACTGCTTTCCGCGCAGGCTGGCGAAGGCCCGTGCCACCCGGCGGCGGGTGGAATGCGGCTGGATCACCTCGTCGATAAAGCCCTTCTCGGCGGCGACGAAGGGGTTGGCAAAGCGGTCCTCGTAATCCTTGGTGCGCTGCGCGATCTTGTCCTTGTCGCCCAGTTCAGAGCGATAGAGGATCTCGACCGCGCCCTTGGCGCCCATCACCGCAATCTCGGCGGTGGGCCAGGCATAGTTGAAATCGCCACGCAGATGCTTCGACGCCATCACGTCATAGGCGCCGCCATAGGCCTTGCGGGTGATGACGGTCACCTTCGGCACCGTCGCCTCGCCGTAAGCGAACAGCAGCTTGGCGCCGTGCTTGATGACGCCGCCGTATTCCTGGCCCGTCCCCGGCAGAAAGCCCGGCACGTCGACGAAGGTCAGGATCGGGATCTCGAAGGCGTCGCAGAAGCGCACGAAACGCGCCGCCTTGCGCGAGCTGTCGATATCGAGACACCCCGCCAGCACCATCGGCTGGTTCGCCACCACGCCGACGGTCGAGCCCTCGATCCGGATGAAGCCGGTGATGATGTTCTTGGCGAAATCCTCCTGGATCTCGTAGAAATCGCTCTCATCCGCGACCTTCAGGATCAACTCCTTCATGTCGTAGGGCTGGTTGAGGTTGTCGGGGATCAGCGTGTCGAGGCTGCGCTCCACCCGGTCGGGCGCGTCGAAGAACGGCCGCACCGGCGGCTTTTCGCGGTTTGAGGCGGGCAGGAAGTCGATCAGCCGGCGGACCTCCATCATCGCCTCGACATCATCCTCGAAGGCGCCATCGGCGACCGAGGATTTGCGGGTATGGGTCGAGGCGCCGCCCAGTTCCTCGGCGGTGACGATCTCGTTGGTGACGGTCTTCACCACATCGGGGCCGGTGACGAACATGTAAGAGCTGTCGCGCACCATGAAGATGAAATCGGTCATCGCGGGGGAATAGACCGCGCCGCCCGCGCAGGGCCCCATGATGACGCTGATCTGCGGCACCACGCCCGAGGCCATGATGTTGCGCTGGAACACGTCGGCATAGCCCGCTAGGCTGGCCACGCCCTCCTGGATCCGCGCGCCGCCGGAATCGTTCAGCCCGATGACGGGCGCGCCGTTCTGCACCGCCATATCCATGATCTTGCAGATCTTTTCAGCGTGTGTTTCGGACAGAGAGCCGCCGAAGACGGTAAAATCCTGGGAAAAGACATAGACCATGCGGCCGTTCACCGTGCCCCATCCGGTGACCACGCCGTCCCCCGCCGGGCGGCTGTCCTGCATGTCGAAATCGGTGCAGCGATGGGCCTTGAACATGTCGAATTCTTCGAAGCTGCCCTCATCAAGCAGCAGATCGAGCCGTTCGCGTGCGGTCAGCTTGCCCTTGGCATGCTGCGCCGCGATCCGCTTCTCGCCGCCGCCCAGCCGGGCCTCGGCGCGGCGGTCTTCCAGTTGCTGCAGGATATCCTTCATCGGCGATCTCTCCGGCTCCTCCGGACCGCCCCGTCGCGGCCCCTCGCACCGCAGGACAGTAGCGGGAAAGCCGGGCGGACCAAAGGGGAATTCGTCAAATTTGCAAACTGTTGGCAGGCTTCGCGCAGCAAATTGCGAACTTGCAAATCCCGGCGCCCCACGCTGGCCTCCTGGAAGCTGGGCCTGTCACTGAAACGTGAAACGACAGCCTGTTGAGACACATTTTCCGGGTTTTGGGCGCTCACAAACAAGGCAGTAATCGCTCACAGGGGCCAGAATTCAAATAATTTCATTTATTTTCATAATATTAAATGAATTTCAGTCAGGCGATACCGGCACCCGACGGCGAAGTTCGGCCCCAATCCCTCCAGTGCGCCCGCCTTGACCGTCAGCCCCGCTCTCGACATCGTCCCAAACACTCCCGGGCCTTGCTTCGGACCAGCTTTCGATCCGGACCACCCGGCGTTTGCCACATTTTGCATCGACACACTCGCCTGTTGATCGGCGTGGAATAAGGACCCCACTTTCGGGGTGATCGGCGTCCAAAAGGGCCCCCACCGGCAGAGAGTTGGGTCCATAGAGCTTCCGAGGGATTTTTGGAGGCGAGCGCGGGATGCTGGTAGTGGAGACAATCGCAAAAATCAGGCGGCTACATTTCATCGAGGGCAAGGGGATCAAGACGATCTGCCGTGACCTGAAGCTGTCGAAGAAGGTGGTGCGGAAGGTGATCCGCACCGGGTTGACCGAGTTCAGCTATGTGCGCGCAGTTCAGCCCCGGCCCAAGCTGGGTGCCTGGCTGGACGACCTGAACCGGCTGTTGGCGATCAACGCCGCCCGTGCGAGCCGGGAGCGGCTGACGCTGATGCGGGTCTACGAGGAGCTTCGTGGCCTCGGCTATGAGGGTGGCTACGATGCGGTCCGCCGCTATGCCTCCGTCTGGTCGCGCGATCAGAGTTCTGGTGCATCATCGGCCTTCGTGCCGCTGAGCTTTGCCCCCGGCGAAGCCTATCAGTTCGACTGGAGCCATGAAGTCGTGCTGATCGATGGCGTCACGACGACGATCAAGGTGGCGCATGTTCGTCTGTGCCACAGCCGGATGTTCTTTGTGCGGGCCTATCCGCGCGAGACACAGGAGATGGTGTTCGACGCCCATGACCGGGCCTTCGCCTTCTTCAAGGGCACCTGCACCCGCGGGATCTACGACAGCGTCCATTGACCGCCATTGGTCCGAGGACAATGGACGCGAAGACGGCGGTGGATACGATCTTCGTGGGCAAGGAGCGGCTTTACAATCGGCGGTTCGTGCAGATGACCAGCCATTATCTGGTCGAACCTGTCGCCTGCACCCCGGCCTCGGGCTGGGAGAAGGGGCAGGTGGAGAGCCAGGTTGGCACGATCCGCCAGCGGTTCTTCTCACCCCGTGTCCGGGTCAAAAGCTACGAGGAACTGAATGCCTGGTTGCTGGACAAATGCATCGCTTCGGCCAAGAGCAGCAAACATCCCGAGATACCGGACAAGACCGTCTGGGAAGTGTTCCAGGAAGAGCGCCCGCATCTGGTCCCCTATGCTGGCCGTTTCGATGGCTTCCATTCGCTGCCAGCGGCGGTGTCGAAGACTTGCCTCGTGCGGTTCGACAACAATAAATACTCGGTCGCGGCGACGGCGGTCGGGCGGCCCGTCGAGATCCGCGCCTATGCCGAGCGGATCGAGATCCGGCAAGATGGCCGTCTGGTTGGCGATCACCCCCGACACTTTGGAAGGGACCGGGCGATCTACAATCCTTGGCACTATGTGCCTGTTCTGCTTCGCAAACCCGGTGCGCTGCGCAATGGCGCCCCGTTCAAGGACTGGGTCCTGCCCGGAGCCCTTGAGCAGGTCCGGCGCAAGCTGCAGGGGTCTTCGGATGGGGACCGGCAGATGGTGAAGATCCTCGGCGCCGTGCTGACGGACGGGGTTCCAGCCGTGCAGGCCGCTTGCGCCGAAGCCCTTTCGCAAGGGGTCCATTCCGCCGACGTGATCCTTAACATCTTGTCTCGCAGGCTCGATCCGGAACCGCCGCCCTTGTTGCTCACATCGCCAGCTTTACAGCTGACACATGAACCCAAGGCCGACTGCGCCCGATACGACCTGCTGCGGAGGGCCGGATGATGGATCGTGCAGAGATCGTGGCCGCGATGGGCGAGCTCAAGCTCTACGGCATGCGTGCCACCTACGACGAGCTCATGGCGGTTGCCGTCCGCCGCCAGCACGAACCCCGCCAGATCGTTGGCGATCTGTTGGCCGCCGAGATCAATGAGAAGAAGGCGCGGTCCGTCAAATACCAGATCACGACCGCGAAGCTGCCCTACGCAAGGGAG
>CAJYAD010000020.1 GCA_913064775.1 uncultured Albidovulum sp.
ACACCAGCTCCTCCACAGCGAGGCCAAGCCGTTCACCAACCTCCAGCCCCCCCTCCGTTCGCTCAAGCTGCGCAGCTTTCTGGATCAGTAAGCGAAGGCCGCCCCGCGGGGCGCCTTTTGATTTTCGGCGCCCCCCCGAAGTTCTGGCCCCCCCGATCTGGCCCGAAGCTCTGGCCCCGATGGTCTGCCCCGGCGTGCTGCCCGCTGCGCGGCCATTGGCCTTTTCCCCGACCCCGCCTATCTCTACGGGCAGCACAACCCCGGAGGTCGCCATGCGCCTTGCTGCCCTTGCCATCCTTGCCGTCGGTTCCCTTGCCGCCTGCAGCCAGCCCCAACAGCCAAGGGCCGAGGCCCCCGGCGCCTTCCTCTCTACCAACAGCCTCTGGGTGCGCTCGACCGGGCCGGGCAGCTTTCGCGTCGACCCCGGCCCCGGACCGGCCGACGGCGCCAATGCCTATTGGTGCGCGGCCGGCGAATATGCCGCCAACGTGCTGGGCCAGCGGTCCGAGACGCGGATCTACCGCACCTCGGCGCCGCCGCGTGCCCCGGGCAAGGGGGTCGATTTCTCGCTCAGCCCCGATCAGGTGCAGCCGTCCGGCGTGATCAGCGCCTTCAAGAAGACGCGCGGCTTCCGTGTGGGCCAGATCACCGGCAGCTTCTGCCCCGACCGCGTCATGCTGCCCTACGGCTAAGCAGGCGATGCAGAGGCGCCCGCCCGACTGCGGCACCCCCCGAACGACCCCCGCACAGGCCCCCGGGTCCCGCCCGGTGCGTCTCGGCTGCGACAGGCGGCAAGGCTTGATCTAGTGTCCTCACAGACCCTCTACCCAAAGTTTGGCGGAGGTCCTATAGTGCCTGTGGATAACACCAACAGCCCCCCGAGGAGAGCTGATGCGCTGCCCCTTTTGTGGAAATATCGACACCCAGGTGAAGGATTCCCGCCCCGCCGAGGATCACGTCGCGATCCGCCGCCGGCGGTTCTGCCCGGCCTGTGGCGGGCGTTTCACCACCTATGAGCGCGTCCAGCTGCGCGATCTGGTGGTGATCAAGACCAGCGGCAAGCGCGAGGATTTCGACCGCGACAAGCTGGAACGCTCGATCCGCATCGCCATGCAGAAGCGCCCGATCGAGCCGGAGCGCATCGATCAGATGATCTCGGGCATCGTGCGGCGGCTGGAAAGCCTTGGCGATAGCGACATCCCGTCGAAGATGATCGGCGAGATCGTGATGGAAACCCTGGCCCGGATCGACACCGTGTCCTATGTGCGGTTTGCCAGCGTTTACAAGAACTTCCAGGCCGCGGACGATTTCGACAAATTCGTGTCCGAGCTGCGCCCAGACGTTCCTCCGGAAGAATAGCCCGGTGGCCCAGGCCGAAGACAGCCGGTTCATGCGGCTGGCGCTGACGCTGGGCCGGCGCGGTCAGGGCAATTGCTGGCCCAATCCGGCGGTGGGCTGCGTGATCGTGCAAGGCGCCCGCATCCTGGGGCGCGGCTGGACCAAGCCGGGCGGGCGGCCGCATGCCGAGGTCGTGGCGCTGGCCCAGGCCGGCGCGGCGGCGCGCGGCGCCACCGCCTATGTCACGCTTGAACCCTGCGCCCACCATGGCAAGACCCCGCCCTGCGCCGAGGCGCTGGTGGCGGCCGGCGTCACCCGGGTGGTCACCGCGCTGTCCGATCCCGATCCAAGGGTCGCGGGCCGGGGCCATGCGATCCTGCGCGCCGCCGGCATCCATGTGACCGAGGGCGTGGAAGCGGCCAGCGCCCGGCGCGACCATCTTGGGTTTCTGACCCGCGTGGCCGAGGGCCGCCCGATGGTGACGCTGAAGCTGGCCTCCAGCCTCGACGGCCGGATCGCCACCGCCAGCGGCGAAAGCCAGTGGATCACCGGGGCCGAGGCGCGCCGCCATGTGCATGCGCTGCGTCTGGCGCATGACGCGGTGCTGGTCGGCGGCGGCACGGCGCGGGCGGATGATCCGCTGTTGACGGTGCGCGGCCTTGGCGCGGCGCATCAGCCGGTGCGGGTGGTGGCGGCTCGGCGGCTGGATCTGCCCGGCGCCGGGCGGCTGGCGTCCAGCCTGTCCGAGGCACCGCTGTGGCTGGCCCACGACCCCGATCAGACCCGCCCCGAGGTTGCCGCCCATTGGCGCGATCTGGGGGCAACGCTGATCGGGGTGCCGCCCGGACCCGATCGCCAGCTTGATCCGGCGGCGCTGTTGCAGACGCTGGGCGCGGCGGGGCTGACGCGGCTTTTCTGCGAAGGCGGCGGCAGCTTTGGCGCGGCGCTCTTGGGGGCGGGGCTGGTGGATGAGCTGGTGGTTTTCTCCGCTGGCCTGGTCCTGGGGGCCGAGGGCCGCCCCGGCATCGGCGCGATGGGTCTGGGCGCGCTGGCCGAGGCCCCGCGCCTGCGCCTGCAGGAGGTCATCCAGATCGGCGGCGACGTCATGAGCCGCTGGGGCCGTTAGCCCATTCCCCGTCAATCCGCCGCATTGCCCCGCCCGGGGCGGGCGGGCAGGTTCGCGCCAAACGGAGGCTCCCCTTGGCAAATCTCGCGACCTTTCTCGATTCCCTTTCGCTTGGCCTGCTTATCCTGGCCTGTCTGACGCTGGGCCTGGCGCCCTTCGTCCCCGAGCCGCATATCTGGGAAAAACTGAAGATGCTGGCGGCGGGCACGCTCAGCCGGCCGATCGACATCTTCGATCTGCTGCTGCATGCCGCGCCCTTCGCGCTGCTGGTGGCCAAGCTGATCCGCATGGCGGTGCTGCGCGTGGGCTAGGGCCCGGGCTCAGACCTCTTCGATGCGGATCGCCACCGGCTCGCCCTCGACCACGCCGGTGGCGGCGAAGCGTTCGATCGCATGGGCCACGTCGGCGCTGGTGGTGCGATGGGTGACGATCAGCACCGGCGCGGTGGTGTCGGCATGGCCGTATTGCCGCATCCGGTTGATCGAGATCCCGGCGTCGCCCAAAGCCGCCGCCACCTTGGCCAGCGCGCCGGGTTTGTCCAGCAGCGTCATGCGCAGGTAATAGGGCGCGGGCGCCTTGGCCTGGGCCGGCACGGCCTCCGCCAGGGTCGCGGCGGGCTGGCCGAAGACCGGCTCGGCAAAGCCGCGGGCGATGTCGATCACGTCGCCCATCACCGCGCTGGCGGTCGGGCCTTCGCCGGCGCCGGCGCCGCGCAGCACGATCTGGCCGACGCTGTCGCCTTCCAGCACCACCATGTTGGTGCCGCCCTGCAACTGGCCCAGCGGGCTGTCGGCGGGCACCAGACAGGGTGACATGCGTTGCTCCAACCCCCGGCCGGTCATCTGCGCCACACCCAGCAGCTTGATGCGAAAGCCCATGTCGGCGGCGGCGCGGATGTCCTCGATCGCGATGCGCTCGATCCCCTGCAATTCCACCGCGTCGAAATTCACGCGGGTGCCGTAGGCGATGGCGGCCAGCAGCGCCAGCTTGTGGCCCGCGTCGATGCCGCCCACGTCAAGGGTGGGATCGGCCTCCAGATAGCCCAGCTGGCGGGCCTCCTCGAAGACTTCCTCATAGGGCAGGCCGGCGTTCTCCATCCGCGTCAGGATGTAGTTGCAGGTGCCGTTCATCACCCCCATCACCCGGCGGATGCGGTTGGCGGCCAGGCCTTCGGTCAGCACCTTGATCACCGGGATGCCGCCCGCGACGGCGGCCTCGAACCGGATCGACAGGCCCTTGGCCTCGGCCGCTTCGGCCAGCGCCTGGCCATGCAGCGCCAGCAGCGCCTTGTTGGCGGTGACCACATCCTTGCCGGCGGCGATGGCGGCCTCGGTCGCGGCCTTCGCGGGGCCGTCGCTGCCGCCCATCAACTCGACGAAGACATCGATGTCGTCGCGCCGGGCGAGGGCGACGGGATCGGTTTCCCAGGCATAGGCGGACAGGTCGGCGTCGCGCGTCTTGGCCGGGTCGCGGGCGCAAACGGCGCGGATCTCGACCGGGCGTCCGGCGCGGCTGGCCAGCAGATCGGCATGGCGCTGGACGATCTTCACCACGCCGATGCCGACGGTCCCCAGCCCCGCGATCCCGAGGCGCAGGGGGCCGGGCTTGCGGGCGCCGGGCTTCTTGGGATCGGTCATCGGGGGCTCCGTCGCTGAAGGGGCTGTCTGGGGGTGTTTCGGGGTCTGTTAGCCTGTCGCGCCCTGCGGTGCAACGCGGCGCGTGGTCAGCCGCCCGGGACCGGGCTGTTGTAAAGCTTGCGCGCCTTCGCCCGCAGCGCCGCGCCGCGGGCGGCGAGGCCGGCTGTGGGATCCTTGGCCGCGGCAGCCTGCGGCGGCGGGCACTCCAGAATCTGTCCCAGGGGGGCGAGCTTGGGGTAGGGCGCCTGTCTGGCCTCGGGGCCGACGGCGGCGTCGAGCTTGGGAAAGCCGGTGCAGCCGGCGAGGCCAGCGGCGAGAGAGCAAAGAAGGATCAGTCGCAGCATTCCCGCGTCCGGCTGTGAGGGTCGCGCGACCTTAGCGCCAGTGCGGGCCTAGCGCCAGTGCGGGGCTGCGTGGGAATGTGCCATGGCGCCTGCGGCGCGCCCCCGCCGGCAAGAGGGCCTATCACCCTTCCCGCGCACCTGCTTCATCTTGGTCCAAATACTCAACGGCACGGCCCCGGGCCCCCCAAAGGCCTTGGGGCCGTGCGCCGCCATCCCGTCTTGAACTGAACGGATGTTCAGTTATGGTTCCGCCATGGCTCGCAAGACAGGATCGCATTCCCAGACCACCGGCCCTCGCGTCCGGGCCGCGGCGGCGACGTTGTTCGCGCGCCACGGCTTCGCGGCCGTCTCGATGCGCCAGATCGCGGCCGAGGTGGGGGTGCAGGCCGGGGCGCTGTACCTCTATACGCCGGACAAGCAGACGCTGCTGTTCGATCTGATGCAAAGCCATCTTGAGGAGTTGCTGGCCGCCTGGCAGGCCGAGCCGAAGGGCGACACGCCCCAGGGTCGGCTCGCGGCCTTCGTGCGGTTTCACATCGGCTTTCACCTGGCCCGGCCCGAAGCTGTGTTCATCGCCTATATGGAGCTGCGCAACCTGTCCCCCGAGAATTTCCGCACCATCGAGGCGTCACGCCACCGCTACGAGGACGCGCTGGAAGAGATCCTGCGCGCCGGGCAGGCCGACGGCAGTTTCCACATTCCCGACACGCGGTTGGCCAGCATGGCGCTGATTGCGATGCTGACCGGGGTGACCAACTGGTACCGCGAGGGCGGACGGCTGGCCCGCGCCGAGGTCGAGGCGATCTATTGCGATATGGCGCTGAAGGCGGTGGGTGCGGGGGTGTGAGGCTGCTGTGTGAGGTGGGCGCCGCTGGCGGGGGCTCTGCCCCCTGCGCCCCCGGGATATTTGGGCCAGAGTGAAACGGGATATTTGGGCCAGAGTGAAAGAGGCAGGGGCAGGCTTGCTCATCGGGCGCTTTCGGCGGCGCTTTGGGCTGGCGGGGGCGGGGGGAATGTGCTAGGCGGCGCGCATTCAGGACATGTGCGGAGGGCGCGATGAAGGCGGCGGTGATTACCTTTCCGGGCTCGAATTGCGATCGCGATCTGGCCGTGGCCTTCGCGGCCGCCGGCGCCGATGTGACGCGGGTCTGGCACAAGGAGACGGCGCTGCCCGCGGGCACCGATATCGTCGGCATCCCGGGCGGCTTTTCCTTTGGCGATTACCTGCGCTGCGGCGCGATCGCGGCGCGCTCGCCGATCGCGCGGGCGGTGGCGGAGCATGCCGGGCGCGGCGGCTATGTGCTGGGGGTGTGCAACGGCTTTCAGGTGCTGACCGAGACCGGCCTGCTGCCGGGCGTGCTGATGCGCAATGCCGGGCTGAAATTCGTCTGCCGCACCGTGACGCTGCGGGTCGAGACCGCGGCCTCGGCCTACACCGGGGGCTGGCAGAAGGGCGACGAGATCCGCATCCCGATCGCCCATCACGACGGCAATTACACCGTCACCCCTGAACAACTGGAAGAATTGCGCGGCGAGGACCGGATCGCCTTTGGCTATGCCGAGAACCCCAACGGCTCGACCGGCGACATCGCCGGGGTGCTGTCGGCCAATCGCCGGGTGCTGGGCATGATGCCGCACCCCGAACGCGCCGTCGATCCGGCCCAGGGCAGCGCCGACGGCGCGGTGCTTTTCCGCGCGCTGGCCGATGTGCTGGGCGTAATGGCGCCGGCATGAGCCGGATCTCGCGCAAGGATGCTTGAGCGTCGGGCCGCGGGCGCGGTATCTTGCCTGTCATGGCGCTGATCGAAGGCACACAGGACCAGGATCACCACCCGCCCCAGCGATTCAGCTGGCGCGTTCGGGTGGTCATCGGCATGCTGCTGGTGGTGGCATTCGGTACGGTCTGGATCACCAACAACTGGCTGACCCAGCGCTTCACCGACACCACTCGCAACCGGGCAGAGCTGCGGCTGGCGCTCTATACCGGCAACATCATGTCCGAGTTGCAGCGCAATTCGGTGGTGCCGCTGTTGCTGGCGCGCGATCCGTCGCTGATCGAGGCGCTGAAGACCGGCGATTATTCGATCACTTCGCAGCGGCTGATCAATCTGCAATCCGAAATCGGCGCCGCCTCGATCCTGCTGCTGGACGGGCGCGGCCGCGTGGTCGCCGCGACCGACCGCAACCGGCTGGAGGAAAGCCTTAGCAATTCGCCCCCCTTCGTCGAGGCGCAGCGGGCCAAGGATACGGTCTTCACCTCGACCAAGCGCGACAGCGGGGGCTATGAGTTCACCTTCTCGCGGTCGATCCTGGACAACAAGAAGCCGGTCGGCGTGATCGTGGTCGAGGTCGACCTGATGAAGTTCGAGCGCGCCTGGGCCGGCTTTGCCGATGCCGTCGCCGTGGTCAACACCGCCGGCAAGATCATCCTGTCGACCGAACCCTCCTGGCGCGGCCTGTCGGTGAAAGAGGCGCTGGCGGTGCGCGACGCGCCCTCGGCGATCGAGCGCGCGATCAAGGCCACTGCCGATTGGGCCCAGTTCCCGCCCGACGCCTATGTTCACGGCGAAGGCGTGATGCGCAACGAGGCCAAGATCCCGTTCCGTGGCTGGAAGCTGATCTCCTTCACCCGCTACGATTCGATCCGCGAGCGGGTGAACGCCTTCCTGGCGCTCGAAATCATGGGCTTCGCGATCGTTCTGGCGCTGGCCTTCTATCTGCTGTCGCGCAAGGCCTGGTCGCGGTCGATGCTGTTTCAGCAGGAATCGGCGGAGCTTCGCCTGTTGAACGCCCGCTTGCAGCGGGAAATCGCCGAGCGCGAGAAGGTTCAGAAGGACCTGGCGGTGGCCGAACAGACGCTGGCGCAAAGCTCGAAACTGGCGGCGCTGGGCGAGATGTCGGCCGCCGTTTCCCATGAGTTGAACCAGCCGCTGGCGGCGATGAAGACCTATCTGGCCGGCGCCCGGCTGCTGCTGCAGCGCAAGCGCCCCGAGGAGGCGCTGTCGTCGTTCCAGCGCATCGACGATCTGATCGAGCGGATGGGCGCGATCACCCGTCAGCTGAAAAGCTATGCCCGCAAGGGCGGCGAGGCGTTTGAGCCGGTGGACATGAAGGTTTCGGTGTCCGCGGCCCTGTCGATGATGGAGCCGCAGCTGAAGCACAAGGTGGTCAAGATCACCCGCACGCTGCCGCGCCAGCCGGTGATGGTGATGGCCGATCGGGTGCGGCTGGAGCAGGTGATCATCAACCTGCTGCGCAACGCGCTGGACGCGATCAAGGACGCGCGCGAGCCACAGATCGACATCCTTCTGTCGGTCGGCGAGACCGCCACCCTGACGGTGCGCGACAACGGCTACGGCATCGCCGATCTCGAAAACTTGTTTGAACCATTCTACACCACCAAGCGTCCCGGAGAGGGGGTTGGCCTGGGGCTTGCCATTTCGTCAGGGATCGTGAACGACCTGGGCGGACGGCTCACGGCCCGCAACGCCGAGGGCGGCGGGGCTGTATTCGAGGTACAGCTCCCCATATTGAACAAGGATGCCGAGGCAGCCGAGTGAGGTGAATAATGACGCGCGCCATGAAGATAGCGATTGTCGATGACGAACAGGACATGCGGCAGTCGATCAGCCAGTGGCTGGCGCTGTCGGGCTTTGACACGGTGGCTTATCCATCGGCGGAAGAGGCGCTGAAGGGGATCGGATCCGATTTCCCCGGCGTCGTGGTCAGCGACATCAAGATGCCCGGGATGGATGGCATGGCCTTCCTGAAGCGGCTGATGAGCACGGATTCGACGCTGCCGGTGATCATGATCACCGGTCACGGCGACGTGCCCATGGCGGTCGAGGCGATGCGGATGGGCGCCTATGACTTCCTGGAAAAACCCTTCAACCCCGACCGCATGATCGAACTGGCGAAACGGGCCACGCAGCTGCGCCGGCTCACGCTTGATAACAGGGCCTTGAGGCGGGAGCTTTCCGACGGCACCGTGCTGATGAAGAAGCTGATCGGCGGCTCTCCGGTGATGGAGCGGCTGCGCGAGGATATCCTCGATCTCGGCCAGGCCGACGGCCATGTGCTGATCGACGGCGAGACCGGCACCGGCAAGACCCTGGTGGCGCATGCGCTGCACGCGGTCGGGCCGCGCGCCGGCAAGAAATTCGTCTCGCTCTCCTGCGCGGCCTATGCCGACGAGGGGCTGGCCACGCGGCTGTTCGGCCCGACCGAGGAAGGCATGGGCCTGCCCTTGGTCGAGGAGGCCCGCGGCGGCACGCTCTGCCTTGAGGATGTCGAGGCGCTGAGCCAGGGGCTGCAGGCGCGCCTGCTGACCGTCATCAACGATCAGGGCAGCCCGGCCGAGACCAGGATCGTGGCGATCTGCAACGAGCATTCCCAGGGCAAGACGGTCGAGGACGCGCTGCGCCCGGATCTTTACTACCGGCTGGCGGCGCTGAAGATCACCCTGCCGCCGCTGCGCACCCGGGGCGAGGATATCCTGACCCTGTTCACCCGTCTGACCGAGCAATTCGCCGAGGAATACGGCTGCGAGGCGCCGGAACTGACCGCGCAAGAGGCCGCGCAGCTGCTGCAGGCGCCCTGGCCCGGCAACGTGCGCCAGCTGGTCAACGTGGCCGAACGCGCGGTGCTGCAAAACCGCCGCGGGTCGGGCTCGATCACCTCGCTCTTGATGCCCGAGGACGACGCTCAGGCGCCGGCGATGACCACCGAGGGCAAGCCGCTGAAGGAATATGTCGAAGCGTTTGAGCGCATGCTGATCGACAATACGATGCGGCGCCACAAGGGCTCGATCGTGGGCGTGATGGAAGAGCTGTGCCTGCCGCGCCGGACGCTGAACGAGAAGATGGCGAAATATGGCCTGACCCGGGCCGATTACGTCTGACGAAAGGGGGGGCTTTGGCCGGTGTCAGGCCGGGGCCCCCTGCCGTTCGATGCGCGACCGGACGTGCGTTCGCGGTCGTCTGACCTGCCGCACTCGCGCTTGACGCGAACTCGTCGCATTTCACCCATTGTGTTTTATCCCCAAGCGCCGCTATGGTCTTCGAACGCGTATCCGGCCCCTGAAGGTCGGCCCGCGTCACCAGTTTCGCTGCTGTTACAGACGCCGGGCACAGGGCCCATGGCGCGAAGACCCAGCAGACCGAATGGCCGAAAGGCCGAAAATTTGCCCGCCAAGTCCATGACAAAACGGGCGTTTTAGTTGGGCGCCCGACAGGCGCCTTGATAGGACCGCGATGGACCGCTCGAACATCACGTTGCAGGCAGGGGGCTGGTCGAAGGACCGCGCCACCGCCATGCATCGCCAATTGACGGCCGTCCCGCTCGCTTCAACAAGACACCGCTCGCAATCTGACGCGCCCCTGGGACAAGACGCCGCAAGGCCCCCCCGGGCGCCGACACGATTGTGCCGGTGCAACGGAACCCAATGGCTAAGAAAATGCTTATCGATGCCACCCACGCGGAAGAAACCCGCGTCGTGGTGGTGGATGGAAACAAGGTCGAGGAATTCGATTTCGAGACCGAGGCGAAGCGTCAGCTCGCCGGCAATATCTACCTTGCAAAGGTAACCCGGGTCGAACCCTCGCTGCAGGCGGCTTTCGTCGATTACGGCGGCAACCGGCACGGCTTTCTGGCGTTCTCGGAAATCCACCCCGATTACTACCAGATCCCCACGGCGGACCGTGAGGCGCTGCTTGAGGAAGAGCGCGCCTATGCCCGTCAGGAAGAGGATGACGAGGAAAAGAAACCCGCCCGCAAGCGCCGCACCCGCGGCCGCAAGCCGGCCCGCGCCGAGAACGCCAATTCCGATGACGCGGTCGAGACCGCGGATATCGAGGGCATGGGCGTCGTCGATCTGGGCGACGAGACCGGCGCCGATGCGCTGATCGTCGAACACGCCGGATCCGCCGCTTCCGAGTCCGAGGACAGCCCCGCCAAGGCGGGATCCGACGACGAGGCCGAGACCGGAATCGACGGCGACGATTACAGCGCCATGGACCATGCCGATCAGGTCGACGAGGATATCGAATCCGTCGCCGAAGAGGACGTGGCCGATGAGATCCGCCAGCCGCGCAAGCCGCGGCCGCGCAAGTACAAGATCCAGGAAGTCGTCAAGGTCCGGCAGATCATGCTGGTCCAGGTCGTCAAGGAAGAGCGCGGCAACAAGGGCGCGGCGCTGACCACCTATCTGTCGCTGGCCGGTCGTTATTGCGTGTTGATGCCCAACACCGCCCGTGGCGGCGGCATCAGCCGCAAGATCACGCTGGCTGCCGACCGCAAGAAGCTGAAGGAAATCGCGTCCGAGATCGAGGTGCCGGAAGGCGCCGGCCTGATCATCCGCACCGCGGGCGCCAAGCGCACCAAGGCCGAGATCAAGCGCGACTACGAATACCTGATGCGGATGTGGGAACAGATCCGCGACCTGACGCTGAAATCGATCGCCCCGGCGCCGATCTATGAGGAAGGCAACCTGATCAAACGCTCGATCCGCGACCTCTACAACCGCGAGATCGACGAGGTTCTGGTCGAGGGGGCCGAAGGCTACCGCGTGGCCAAGGACTTCATGAAGATGATCATGCCGTCCCACGCCAAGAACGTGAAACTATATGCCGAGCCGCTGCCGCTGTTCGCCCGCTTTCAGGTGGAAACCTATCTGGGCGGCATGTTCAACCCGGTCGTGCAGCTGAAATCCGGCGGCTATATCGTCATCGGCGTGACCGAGGCGCTGGTCGCGATCGACGTGAACTCTGGCCGGGCGACCAAGGAAGGCTCGATCGAGGACACCGCGACCAAGACCAACCTGGAGGCGGCCGAAGAGATCGCCCGCCAGCTGCGTCTGCGTGACCTTGCCGGCCTGATCGTCATCGACTTCATCGACATGGAAGACCGGCGCAACAATGCCGCCGTCGAGAAGAAGATGAAGGACAAGCTGAAGACCGACCGCGCGCGCATTCAGGTCGGCCGCATCTCGGGCTTCGGCCTGATGGAGATGAGCCGCCAGCGCCTGCGTCCGGGCATGCTGGAATCGACCACTCAGCCCTGCGCCCATTGCCATGGCACCGGGTTGATCCGCTCCGATGACAGTCTGGCGCTGCAGATCCTGCGCGCGCTGGAAGAAGAGGGCACCCGCAAGCGCGCCAAGGAGGTGCTGCTGAAGGCCCCCGTGGCGATCGCCAACTTCCTGATCAACCAGAAGCGCGAACATGTCGCCCAGATTGAGGCGCGCTATGGCATGGCGGTGCGGATCGAGGCCGATCCTTCGCTGATCAGCCCTGATTTCGTGATCGAGAAGTTCAAGACGGCGACCCGCGTGGTCGCGGCCACGCCGGTGGTGTCGATCGACACTTCGGTGATGCCGGATCTCGAGGAAGAGGACGAGGATCTGGTCGAGGAAGAGGTCAACGACGAGGCCGAGGTTGAGGTCGCGGACGAGGTCGAAGCCGAAGCAGACGCCGAAGAGGCCCCGCAGACTAAGAAGAAGCGCCGTCGTCGTCGGCGTCGCCGGGGTGGCAGCAACGGTCAGAATGGCGGTCAAGAGGACCAGTCGGAAGGTCAGGAAGAGGCCGAGGCCGCTTCCGATGTGCCGTCCGATGTGCCCTCTGAAGCGCCCCAAGAGGCCCCGGTCGAAGCCGCCGAAGCCGCCAAGGCCGCCGATGCGGTGGTAAGCGAGGCAGCCGAGGTGGAAGCCGAGGCCGAGCCCGCGCCGAAGAAGAAGCCCGCGCGCTCGCGCAGCCGCAAGAAGAAGGTCGAAGAGGCCCCCGCCGAGGCTGACGCCGCCGAGGCGGCCCCCGAGGCCGTACCCGCGACCGAGGTCGAGGCTGAGGCCGCGCCGAAGAAGAAACGGGTGAGCCGCTCGTCCTCGACCCGCAGCCGGACGAAGAAGCCCGCAGAACCGGCGCCCGAGGCAGAGGCCCCCGTGGCCGAAGCTCCGGTGGCCGAGACGCCGGCCGAGGCCCCCGCCGCGCCGCAACCGGCGCCGGTGGCCGAGGTGGCGCCCGAGCCGCAGCCCGAGCCGCAGCGTGAACCGGTGCCCGAGACGGTCGGCGCCGAGGCCGATGAGGGCGAAGACGCCTCTGGCAAACCGAAGCGCCGGGGTTGGTGGGCGCGCTAAAGCCGCCGCCTTGCGCCAATGACGCTAAAGATCGAACGCCGGGGCTTGCCCCGGCGTTTGTCATTCCGGGGTCTGGTCGGCGTCGCGTCGCGGCCCGCGCCGGATCAGGAAGACCCAGGCGGCGCCGTCCTGCCGGAGGGCGAGCAATTCGTGCCCGGTCTGGGTGCAGAAGGCCGGCATGTCGTCGCGCGCGGCGGGATCGGTCGCGCGCACCTCAAGCAGCGCGCCCGGCGCCAGCGCCAGCAGGCGCTTGCGCGCCCGCAGGACCGGCAGCGGGCAGATCAGCCCCTCGGCGTCCAGCTGTTCGATCTTGGTGCCCGTCTGTCTGGCCATGGCTGCGGCATAGGGCCGCCGCTGTGCCCTGTCCACGGATTTGTCACAACACCACCCGTGACGGCGCCCGTGCCTTGGGGTAGATGCAAAGGGGAAGTGGAGACACGATGTTCGGACTGGACCTGATCGACGCAAGCCTGCTGCCCGCGATGGGGATCGCGCTGGTGGCTGGTGTGCTGTCCTTCCTCAGCCCCTGCGTGCTGCCGATCGTGCCGCCCTATCTGGCCTATATGGGCGGCATTTCGGTGACCGAGCTACAGGGCCGCGACGGGCGCACCCGATCGGCCGTGCCGGCGGCGTTGGGCTTCGTGCTGGGGCTGTCGACGGTGTTCTTGTTGCTGGGCTTTGCGGCCTCGGCCTTCGGGGTCTTCTTCCTGACGAATGCGCGGCTGTTCTCGACGCTTGCGGGTGTCGTGGTGATGGTGTTCGGCGCGCATTTCATCGGCATCTACCGGCTGCCCTTCCTGGACCGAGAGCTGCGCATGGATGCGGGCGACCGGGGCGGTTCGGTCTTTGGCGCCTATCTGCTGGGCCTTGCCTTTGCCTTTGGCTGGACGCCCTGCATCGGGCCGCAGCTGGGGGCGATCCTGTCGCTGGCCGCCTCCGAGGCGAACCTGGCCCGTGGCACCCTCTTGCTGGCGGTCTATGCGCTGGGGCTGGGGCTGCCCTTCGTGCTGGTCGCGGCCTTCTTCCCGCGGCTTTCGGGGGTGATGGGCTGGATGAAGCGGCATATGGAACGGATCGAGCGGGTCATGGGCCTGCTTTTGTGGACCGTGGGCCTTCTGATGCTGACCGGGGGGCTTTCAAGCTTTTCCTACTGGCTGCTCGAGGCCTTTCCGGCGCTCGCGCAATTCGGCTGAGGCCGGCCGGGGGCTCTGCCCGTCGCCATTGTCACGCGGACCAATGGCGCTCCAATGGCGACCCCCCGGAGTATTTCCGCCAAGATGAAAAGGGTTGCGGGCGGTGCAGGCGCCCCAATGCGGCTTACTTTCGCCGGAAACGCGGGCTATCCTTTCGCGCCAAGAGGGCAGGCGATGGATAGCAGGGATCAGACAAGGGTGGCGCGGCGGCGGGTGTTCTACATCCCCGGCTACGACCCGATTCATCCCCGCCGCTACCGAGAGCTGTACCGCAAGGAAGGCGCGGCGCAGGCGGCGCTGTCGGGCTACCGCGTGATGCTGCGGCCGAAGCCCGTGAAGGGCGGCTATGGCTGGCTGGTCGAGAGCCGGATCGAGGACGCAACGGTGGTCGCCGAGATGGAGGTGCTGGTCTGGTCCGACATCGTGCGCGACTCGATGGATTCGGGGATTGTCGCGACCTACGGGCAGCTTTTGCGCACCGCTTGGGCTTATATCGGCTCGGGTGCGCTGTGGCGGCTGATGCGGCTGCGCAAGGGGCCGATCATCGCCGCGCTCTATCCGATCTTCATGCTGCTGGCGCAGCTGGTGCTGGCGCTGGGGCTGGGGGCGGCGCTGGCGGCGGCGATCGCCCTGGTGGCGCCGCTCTGGCTGGGCGGGGCCTGGCTGGGGCTTGCGGCAGGGTTGGCGCTGGTGCCGCTGGTGCTGCGCTGGTTCAAGGCCCGTGACGGCAAGCTGTTCGCCTATTACCTGATGCATGACTACGCCTATTCCGCGCGTTCCAACGGTGCCAATCCGCCCGAGTTGGAGGAACGGATGGCCCGCTTTCGCCAGGCCATCGCCGAGGCCTTGCAGGGTGGCTATGACGAGGTGCTGGTGGTCGGTCATTCCTCGGGGGCGCATCTGGGGGTGTCGATCCTGGCCGATCTGATCCGCGCGGGCGGGGTGCCGGCGCAGGGCGCCGTGCTGTCTTTTCTGACGCTGGGGCAGGTGGTGCCGATGGTTTCCTTCCTGCCAAAGGCCGAGCGGCTGCGCGCCGATCTGAACTATCTGGCCGCGCGGGACGAGCTGAGCTGGATCGACGTCACCGCGCCGGGCGACGGCTGTGCCTTCGCGCTGTGCGATCCGGTCTCGGTGAGCGGGGTGGCGCCGGCGGGCAAGCGCTGGCCGCTGGTGATCTCGGCCGCCTTCACCCAGACGCTCAGCCCGGCGCGCTGGAAGCAACTGCGCTGGCGTTTCTTCCGGCTGCATTTCCAATATCTTTGCGCCTTCGACCGGCCCGGCGATTACGATTATTTCCGCATCACCGCAGGTCCGCTGACGCTGGGCGCGCGCTTCGCCGGGCGCCCGCCTTCAAAAAGCCGGATCGAGCGGGCGGTGTCGCGCCACACCTCGATGGCGGCCTGAGCGGTGCCGATGACGTCGCAGATGCCCCCGAAACCCGCCGCGCGGCCCGACAAGGTGTCGCTTCGGCGCTATCTGCGGCTCTTTCGGCAGGACATCCTGTCGGCCCAGCCGGCGCGGCTTTACCGCGCGTGGATGGCCGAATTCCGCACGCCCTTCTTTCGGTCGTACCTGTGCAACGACCCCGCGCTGGTCGATCTGGTGCTGAAGGCGCGGCCGATGGATTTCCCCAAATCCGGCCGGGTAAGCGAAGGTCTGCGGCCGCTGTTGCGCCGGTCGGTCTTCGTCACCAATGGCGCAACCTGGGCCCGCCAGCGCCGCATCATCGACCCGGCGTTCGAGGGCGGCCGCCTGCGCGACACCTTCCCGGCGATGTGGGCCGCGGGGCAGGCCTGCGTGGCGCGGTTGCAGATGAAGACCGGGCCGGAACCAGTTGAGATCGAAGAGGAAACCTCGCATGCGACGGCGGATGTGATCTTTCGCACGCTGTTCTCGATCCCGATCGAACATGCGACGGCGGGGGCGGTGTTTCGCGAATTCCGCGCCCACCAGCAGGCCGCGCCGGTGGTGAACCTGGGCGCGCTTTTGCCCTTGCCCGCCTGGATGCCGCGCTTCCACCGACGCCAGACCAAGCGCACCGCCGCCCGCATCCGCGCATTGATCGAGGATCTGACCGCCACCCGGGCGCGCGAGATCGCCGCAGGCCGCGCGCCCGACGATCTGGCTACCAAGATCATGACCACCCCCGACCCCGAGACCGGCGCCTGTTTCGACACCGAGGAGATGATCGACCAGGTGGCGATCTTCTTCCTCGCCGGGCATGAGACCTCGGCCTCGGCGCTGGCATGGGCGCTCTATCTGCTGGCGCTGGCGCCCGAGTGGCAGGAGCGGGTGGCGGACGAGGCGGCCGGAATGGATATGGAACACCCCGCCTTTTCGATGCTCGGCGCGCTGAAGGTCAGCCGGGCAGTGTTTCGCGAGGCGCTGCGGCTCTATCCGCCGGTGCCGATGTTCGTGCGCGAGGCCACCTGTGCGGAGCGCTTTCGCGACCGGGCCGTGGCGCCCGGGGCGCAGGTGGTGATCTCGCCCTGGCATCTGCACCGGCATGAACGGCTGTGGGACAATCCCGACGGCTTTGATCCGGGGCGGTGGGAGACCGAGAACGGCAAGGCCTGCCAGCGTCAGGCCTATATTCCGTTCTCGACCGGGCCGCGGGTCTGCCCCGGGGCCGGCTTCGCGATGGCGGAAGGGCCGCTGATCCTGTCGCTGATCCTGCGCGCCTTCCGGTTGGAGCGGGTGGCGGGGCGCGACCCGGTGCCGGTGGCGCATCTGACAGTGCGCGCGGCGGATGGGATCTGGCTGCGGCTGATCCCGCGCGCGGCTGCGAATATGTGAATTGCGCCGAACCCGATTTCGTGGCTTTGCTGCCGCGACACCGGTTTTCCAGAGGACAAGATGAGCGGATCTGGCTTGACGCGACGGGGCTTTGTGGCAGGGGCGGTGCTGCCCGCGCTGGCGGCACCGGCGATGGCGGCGCTGCGGCCGCGCGATTTTCTGGAACCCCATATGCATCTGCTTGGCCCGGGGGCCGATGGCCCGCGCGTCGCGCTGACGTTTGATGCCTGCGGTGGCACCACCGATCACCGCATCCTCGATCTGCTGCTGGCCGAGGAGGTGGCGGCGACGATCTTCGTGGCCGGCCCCTGGCTGCCGCACAACCACGCGGTGTTCAAGACGCTGCTGTCGCGCCCCGATCTGTTCGAGATCGGCAATCACGGCCTGCACCACCACGCCGCCATCGACGAGGCGGTGCGGCTGTGGGGCGTGCCATCCGCCGGCTCGCCGCACGGCGTGGCCGATGAGGTCGAGGGCGGGGCGCGGCTGATCGCGGCGGCGGGCGGGGCGCGGCCGAAATGGTTCCGGGGGGCGACGGCGCTTTATACGCGCTCGTCGATCCACGAGATCGAGGGGCTGGGCTACCGTCTGGCCGGGTTCTCGATCAACGGCGATGACGGGGCCAGCCTGCCGGCGCGGAAGGTGGCCGAAAACTACCGCCGGGCGCAGGATGGGGCGGTGCTGATCTCGCATATCAACCACCCCGAGAAGAGCGCGGGCGCGGGCGTGGCCGAAGGGATCCGGGCGCTGAAGGCGCGGGGGATGCAGTTTGTGCGGCTGTCGCAGGCCGGGGTGCAGGTAAGCGTGGCGGCGTAAGGGGCCAAAACTCTTCAGAAGAGTTTTGGCAAATTCCTTCAAAAGGAATTTGCGCTCAACACAGGACGCGGACCTCTTCGTTGTTGCAGAAGATCACGAACTGGCCCGCGTTCTCGACCGCGTGGTAGCCGCGCCGTTCCAGTTCACGCAGGAAGGCATCACGCCCGATGATCCGCTCCACATCGCGCACCTTGCGCCGGATCACCCCGCCTTCGCGCGCCGCACGCGCGCTGAACAGCTGCATGAGCCAGACATCGGGGGAAACGAAGGCGCGAAGCTCAGTCATCGCGACAGCTTTCCCGCTCAAGGTAAACGCCCGGTTAACCCCGATAATGGTTCAGCACGAAGACCCGGATCGCCGAGGCGAGTCCGGTATCAACTTCGCGCGTTGCATCAATTTCGGCGGCCAACGCATTGATCGGAATATTTTTTTCGTCAGCGATGGTGCAGAAGGCGCGCCAGAATTCGTCCTCCAGCGACACGCTGGTGCGGTGGCCGCGCAGGGTCAGCGAGCGTTTCACCGGCCGGCCGCTCATTCCCCGTCCCGCTTATGTGCGTCCAGCAGCGCCCGGGCCTTCTCTGCCCGGGCGCGCTCGGTTTCCTTCTCGGCCCTGGAGCGGCCGAATTTCACCGCGTTCTCGTCCGCCTTGGCGCGGCGTTCGGCCCGATCCCGGGCCTTCTTCGCCTTGTTGAGGTTGACGAGTTCGGCCATGGGTCAGTCCTTGGGGCCGATCATGTCCTCGGGCCGCACGATCCGGTCGAAGGTCGCCTCGTCGACATAGCCAAGCGCCACCGCCTCTTCGCGCAGGGTGGTGCCGTTCTTGTGCGCGGTCTTCGCGACCTTGGTGGCCGCGTCATAGCCGATGGTCGGGGCCAGGGCCGTCACCAGCATCAGGCTTTCCTTCATCAGCTTTTCGATGCGCGGTTTGTTGGCCTCGATGCCGACCACCATGTTGTCGGTGAAGGCGCTGGCCGAGTCGCCCAGAAGCTGCATGGATTGCAGCACGTTATAGCTCATCATCGGGTTGAAGACGTTCAGCTCGAAATGGCCTTGGCTGCCGGCGAAGCCCACGGCCGCGTCATTGCCCATGACATGGGCGCAAACCATGGTCAGCGCCTCGGCCTGGGTCGGGTTCACCTTGCCCGGCATGATTGACGAGCCCGGCTCATTCTCCGGCAGGATCAACTCTCCCAAACCCGAGCGCGGCCCCGAGCCGAGGAAACGGATGTCGTTGGCGATCTTGAACAGGCTGGCGGCGACCGTCTTCAGCGCGCCCGAGAACATCACCATCGCATCATGGGCGGCGAGGGCCTCGAACTTGTTCGGCGCGGTGACGAAAGGCAGGCCGGTGATCTCGGCCATGTTGGCCGCGACGGCCTCGCCCCAGCCCTTGCGGGTGTTCAGCCCGGTGCCGACGGCGGTGCCGCCCTGGGCCAGCTCATAGATCGCGGGCAGGCACATCTCGACCCGCTTGATCCCCATCGCGACCTGATGCGCGTAGCCCGAGAATTCCTGCCCCAGGGTCAGCGGCGTCGCGTCCTGGGTATGGGTGCGGCCGATCTTGATGATGTCCTTGAAGGCCTCGGACTTGGCCACCAGCGCCGCGTGCAGCTTGCGCAGACCCGGCAGCAGCACGTCGCGCGCCTGCATCGCGATGCCCACATGCATCGCCGTGGGGAAGGTGTCGTTCGACGATTGCCCCATGTTGCAATGGTCGTTGGGGTGCACCGGCTTTTTAGAGCCCATCACCCCGCCCAGCATTTCGATCGCGCGGTTCGAGATCACCTCATTCGCGTTCATGTTCGATTGCGTGCCAGACCCGGTTTGCCAGACGACCAGCGGGAAGTTGTCGTCGAACTTGCCCCCGATCACCTCCGAGGCGGCGGCGACGATCGCCTCGCCCACGGTCTTGTCGATGGCGCCCATCGTCAGGTTGGCCTGCGCGCAGGCCTTCTTGATCACGCCGAGCGCGCGGATGATCGGGACGGGCTGCTTTTCCCAGCCGATCGGGAAGTTGATCAGCGAACGCTGGGTCTGCGCGCCCCAGTACTTGTCAGCGGGAACCTCCAGCGGGCCGAAGCTGTCGGTCTCAGTACGGGTCTCGGTCATCTCGGGCCTCTCTTGCGGGATTTGGCGCTGTCTTAGACCCGGCGGGCATGGAAATCAATCAGTATGCCAAGGTATACTGGCGTCTCCGGCGCCCCGGCGGCGCCCGTCGCAAGCTGAGGGATGCCGTGATCCGCAGATCGGGGGCAGCTATTTGCGGAAGCTGTCCAGACTTACGACATCCGCATCCTTTTGCGGGATCTCGGCTTCGTCGGCGTCTTCGACCATGCCGGCCTCGTCGTCGTCGTCGTCATCCTCGTCGTTGGTCTCGAAACGCAGGCCGAATTCGACGGACGGGTCGACGAAGGTGCGCACTGCGTCGAAGGGCACGATCAGGGGTTCCGGCTGGTTGCCGAAATTCAGGGTGATCGAGAACCCCTCATCGGTGACTTCGAGATTCTCGTACCAGTGCTGGATGACGATGGTCATCTCGGACGGATAGCGTTGGCGCAGCCAATCCGCGATCTCGACGCCGTCCTGGCGGGTGTCGAAGGTGATGAAAAAATGATGCGCGCCGGGCAAGCCATGCGCGGCGATGTCCTCAAGCACCTCTTGAATCAGCGATCGCATCGCCCGGTGCATAAGATTTCCATAGTCGATGGAGCGCGACATCGCCTGGTCCCCTTTGGCAACTTCGGGCCAGCATAGGGGATTCGAGGGCGAAGAAAAGGGGGGGTGGGTCGGGGGAATTTCCGGGCGCGGGCCGCGCGCGGTCTTCACAGGCGGAAAGCAGGGGAAAGTGCAGGCTTCTGTTGCCAGGTGCCTGCGAACCCCGCCTTACGCTGCTAAGCGCAAGGACTTAAGTTTCGATCACTCGAACTGCTTACGCAGCCAGAGCCATCGGAGCACGGTTGTCGTTGGCAACTGTACATTTTGCACCGATATCGGTGGTAGCTCACCGAGACAAAGCATAACCCCTTTAGACGTTCGTCGATCCTGTTTCGGCCCCATTCGCCCCCAACGAAGGGTTTTTGGTGGAGCCGCCGGGTACCGCCCCCGGGTCCGATCCGCGTATTACGAGCGCGTTTATGTCCATAGTCCCCCGAGGGAGACAGTCCCTATATAGGCGCCGCCCCCGGCCGCCGCAAGCGGCGCGCGCGGCCCTCAGGCCGAGGTGCGGCGGATGATCTCGAAGCCCAGATCGAAAATGGCGCGGGCGGGGGTGCGGTCGTTGAGGCGATCCAGCAGCATCTCGGCGGCGACCCGGCCCAGGCGGGCGCGGTCGACGCGCACCGTAGTCAGCGCGGGGTCCAGCGCGGCGGCGAAATCCTGATCGCCGAAACCGATCACCGCCAGATCGCCCGGCACCGACAGCCTGCGCGCGCGGGCCTCGATCAGCACCCCCTGCGCCAATAGGTCCGAACTGCAAAAGACCACGCCGCCGGCAAAACCCCGCGCCTCCAGCGCCTCGGCCAGCGCGGCGCGGCCGGCGGCCAGGCTGGCGGGGCCGGGGCAGTTGACCTCGGTCACCGGGGCGCCGCCGGTCTGTGCGAAGCGCGCGGCGAAGGCCTGTTTGCGGCGATGAGCGCGGGCGTCCTGCGCGGTGATTGTGGCGGCGCGGGTCTGGCCCTCAGCGCGGGCGAAATCGGCCACCGCGCGCCCGGCCTCGGCATGGGAAAAGCCCACGCACATGTCCACCGGTGTGTCGGTGATGTCCCAGACCTCGACCACCGGCACCCCGGCGGCCAGCAACATGCGCCGGGCCTCGGGGCTGTGGCGGGTGCCGGTCAGCAGCACCGCATCGGGGCGGCGCGACAGATGCGCGGCGATCAGCGCCTCTTCCGATGCCGCATCATGGCCGGTTTCGGACAGCAGGATCTCATATCCGTGCGGCCGCATCTCGGCGGCGAAGGCCTGCACCAGCGCGGCATAGACGATATTGGTGAGCGACGGCACCAGCGCGGTGATCAGGTTCGACCGGCGCGAGGCCAGCGCGCCCGCCAGCGCATTCGGCACGAACCCGGTCGCGCGGATCGCCGCCCGGATCCGCGCCAGCGTCGCGGGCGACACCTTTGACGGATCGCTGAGCGCACGCGAGACGGTGACCTGCGACACCCCCGCGATGCGCCCGACCGCCGCCATGGTGACGCCGCCCCGCACCGGCCGCCGCTTCCCGGCCTCTCCGTTCCCGCCCATCGCTCTTTCCTCTCGCCGCGCACCGACCGCCTGCGGTTCGCAACTGTTCCCGTTCACGCTCCGCCGCGCAAGCCTCACGCCGTGGATGCGCAAACATTGCGAGCCTCGACCCCAGGCTCTCAACCCCCTCCAGCCCGTACCCGGCCCCGGCCTCGCCTTCCCGACGATCTTCATCTTGGATGAAATACTCCGGGGAGTCGCCATTGGAGCGCCATTGGTCCGAGTGACAATGGCGACGGGCAGCGCCCCCGCCTGCAGCACCTCTACCCGTCAGGCCGAAATGATTGACACCGCCAAATGGTTGCGCATACAAAATTGCGAAGCAAGGGGGCGCATCATGTCCAGGGACCGACCGCGCGACGCCGCCAGCCTGCGCTCGGCCCGCTGGTTCGCGCCGGACGATCTGCGCAGCTTCGGCCACCGTTCTCGCATGATGCAACTCGGCTTCGCCGAGGAAGAGTTCCGCGACCGCCCCGTCATTGGCATTCTCGACACCTGGTCCGAGCTGAATTCCTGCCACGCGCATTTTCCGCAACGGGTGCAGGAGGTGAAGCGCGGCGTCGCCCAGGCGGGGGGATTCGCGGTGCAGATGCCCGCGCTTTCCGTCGATGAAAGCTTCACCAAACCCACCTCGATGCTTTACCGCAACATGCTGGCGATGGAGGTCGAGGAGATGATCCGCGCCCATCCGCTGGACGGGGTGGTGCTGCTGGGCGGCTGCGATAAGACCACGCCGGGGCTGGTGATGGGGGCGCTCAGCGCGGGCGTGCCGATGATCTTTGTCCCCGCCGGGCCGATGCTGCGCGGGAACTATGCGGGGCGCAGGCTGGGCTCTGGCTCGGACGCGTGGAAATACTGGGATGAGCGCCGCGCGGGCAATATTTCCGACGCCGAATGGCAGGGCCTGCAGGGCGGTATCGCGCGCTCGGCCGGCACCTGCATGACGATGGGCACGGCCTCGACCATGCTGGCGATCACCGAGGCACTGGGTCTGACCTTGCCCGGCGCCTCGTCGATCCCGGCGGTGGATTCGGGGCACGCGCGCATGGCTGCGGCCTCTGGCCGGCGGATCGTCGACATGGTGTGGGAGGATCTGACACCGGACCGCATCGTCACCCCCGCTTCGGTCAGAAACGCCGCGATCGTGGCGATGGCGACGGGCTGTTCCACCAATGCCGTCGTCCATCTGATCGCCATGGCGCGGCGGGCAGGCGTGGCGCTGGATCTGGACGATCTCGATGCGTTGGGGCGCGAAACCCCGCTGATCGCCAATATCCGCCCCTCGGGCCAGGGCTATCTGATGGAGGATTTCTTTTACGCCGGGGGCCTCTGCGCGTTGATGGCGCGGATCGCGGGGCGGCTGGATACCACCTGTCTGACGGTCACCGGGGGCACGCTGGCCGAGGCGCTGGCGGGCGCCGAGGTCCATGATGATGACGTGATCCGGCCGCTTTCGAACCCGGTCTATCACGAGGGCTCGCTTGCGGTGCTGCGCGGCAATCTCTGCCCTGATGGCGCGATCATCAAGCCGGCGGCCTGCGACGCGAAATTCCACCGCCACGAAGGCCCGGCGCTGGTGTTCGACAGCTACCCCGAGATGAAGGCGGCGGTCGAGGATGACAGCCTCGACGTGACGCCGGATCATGTGATGGTGCTGCGCAACGCGGGCCCCCTCGGCGGGCCGGGGATGCCGGAATGGGGCATGCTGCCGATCCCCAAGGCACTAATAAAGCAGGGGGTTCGCGACATGCTGCGAATATCCGACGCGCGGATGTCGGGCACCTCTTATGGCGCCTGCGTGCTGCATGTAGCGCCCGAATCCTATGTCGGCGGGCCGCTGGCCCTGCTGCGGACTGACGATATCGTGCGGCTGGATCTGGCGGCGCGGCGGCTCGACATGCTGGTCGACGCGGCTGAGCTGGACGCCCGCCGCGCCGCCTGGACCCCGCCGCCGCCGCGGTTTGAGCGCGGCTGGGGCTGGATCTATTCGCGCCATGTCACCCAGGCCAACGAGGGCTGCGATTTCGACTTCCTGCAAACCGATTTCGGCCGCCCCGCGGCCGAGCCGGACATCTTCTGACGGGTGCGATGTCCCACAAGTTGGAACACGGCGCCAATTCCCTGATCTGATACCGGAGGTACCCCCATGACGTTCACCCCCCACGGCAAACACCTGATCGCCGGCGACTGGGTCGGCGGCGGCGCGACCTTCCGCTCTGCCCCGGCATCGGGCCCCGCGCATGACTTCTCTCTGGGCACGCCGGATCTGGTCTCCCGCGCCGCGCAAGCCGCGGAAGAAGCGTTCTGGAGCTTTGGCTATTCCCCGCGCGAAGACCGCGCCACCTTTCTCGAGGCGATCGCCGACGAGATTGAGGCCCGCGGCGCCCGGATCACCGAGATCGGCACCCAGGAATCCGGCCTGCCCGCCGCCCGGCTGGAGGGCGAGCGCGGCCGCACCACCGGTCAGTTGCGGCTGTTCGCCCGCCATATCCGCGACGGCGACTACCTCGACCGGCGCCATGACCAAGCACTGCCCGACCGCCAGCCCCTGCCGCGCCCGGATCTGCGCATGATCCAGCGCCCGATCGGCCCGGTCGCGGTGTTCGGCGCCTCGAACTTCCCGCTGGCGTTTTCCACCGCCGGCGGCGACACCGCCTCGGCGCTGGCCGCCGGCTGCCCGGTGGTGGTCAAGGGCCACCCCGCCCATCCCGGCACCGCCGAGATCGTGGCCGAGGCGATCCATGCCGCAATCACGGCCTGCAACATGCCCGCGGGCGTCTTCAGCCTGGTCCATGACGGCGGGCGCGAGGTCGGCACGGCGCTGGTCCAGCATCCGCTCATCCGCGCGGTGGGCTTCACCGGCTCGCTCGCCGGGGGCCGTGCGCTCTTCGATCTTTGCGCCGCGCGGGCAGAGCCGATCCCGTTCTTTGGCGAGCTCGGCTCGGTCAACCCGATGTTCCTGCTGCCCGAGGCGGTGAAGGTGCGCGGCGAAGCGATTGCCAAGGGCTGGGCCGGCTCGCTGACCATGGGCGCGGGCCAGTTCTGCACCAATCCCGGCATCGCCGTGGTGCTGGAGGATCAAGCCGCGGGGCTGGCCGAGGCCGCCCGCGCCGCGCTGTCCGAGACCGGCGCCCAGGTCATGCTGACCGATGGCATTGCCGAGGCCTACCGCAAGGGCCGCGACCGCGTCGCCGGCGGCTCTGGCGTGCGCGAGGTGCTGACCTCGGTCTGCGACCTGCGCCAAGCCACACCCTATCTCTTCCATGTCTCGGGCGCGGATTGGCTTGCGAACGAGGCGCTCTCGGATGAGGTCTTCGGCCCGCTCGGCCTGATCGTGGCCGCGAAGGACGCCGACCAGATGCTGCAGATCGCGGGCTCGCTGGAAGGTCAGCTGACCTGCACCCTGCATCTCGACGCGGGCGACGCGGCGCTGGGTCGCCGCCTGATGCCGGTGCTGGAACGCAAGGCGGGCCGGGTGCTGGCGAACGGCTTCCCGACCGGCGTCGAGGTGTCGGATGTGATGGTCCATGGCGGGCCCTATCCGGCCAGTACCAATTTCGGCGCCACCTCGGTCGGCACGCTGGCGATCCGCCGCTTCCTGCGGCCGGTCTGCTACCAGAACATCCCCGAAGGGCTGCTGCCCGACGATCTGCGATAGGAGGCCGGGCCGATGGACGAGACCACAAGGCAGAAGCTGGGCGGGGTATCGGTGGCGACGCTGGCCACCGTGCTCTTCAAGCGGGGCTTGCGCAATCAGGTGATCCAGGGGGTGCATCCGGTGGGCCCGGCCAAGGGTCGCAACATGGTCGGCCCCGCCTTCACCCTGCGCTACATGCCGGCGCGGGAGGATCGCAATACCCTGGCCGAATTCCGCTCCCCCGAGCACCCGCAGCGCAAGGCTATCGAGACCTGCCCGCCGGGCCATGTGCTGGTGATGGACAGCCGCAAGGACGCCCGCGCGGCCTCGGCCGGGGATATCCTGATCACCCGGCTGATGATGCGCGGCGCGGCGGGCGTGGTCACCGACGGCGGCTTTCGCGATGCCGCCACGATCGGCACGCTGAAGATCCCGGCCTATCATTCCCGGCCCTCAAGCCCCACCAACCTGACCCATCACGAAGCGATTGAGATCAACACCCCCATCGGCTGCGGCGACGCGCCGGTGTTTCCGGGTGACATCCTCGTCGGCGACGCCGATTGCGTGATCGTCATCCCCGCCCATCTGGCCGAGGAAATCGCCGCGGAAGCAGTCGAGATGACCGCCTACGAGGATTTCGTGGCCGAGCGGGTGAAGGCGGGGGAAAGCATCATCGGCCTCTACCCGCAGACGCAGGATCACCACCGCGCCGCTTTCGAAGCCTGGCGGGCAAAGACCGGACGTTAGCGCGGGGTGCTGCGTTCGCAGAGTATTTCCGCCAAGATGAAGGCCGAAGGCGCTCTTCGCTCTTCATCTTGGTCAAAATACTTCGGGGGGTGCAGGGGGCAGCGCCCCCGCCGCCAAATGGGCAATGATCGGGATGCGGGGGTCAGGGCACTGCCCGACCAGGAAACGGCAACTCAAGGTAGGAGGCCTTCATGACCGATATCTTCGACGACACGATCTGTTCGCTGGGCGAAGGCCCGCTCTGGCATCCCGAGCGGCAAGAGCTGTTCTGGTTCGACATCAACGCCCACCGGCTCTACGCCAAGGGACCCGGGGACGCGCCCGATCAGCGCCGGATGTGGCAATTCGACGATTACGTCTCGGCCGGGGCCTGGGTCGATCGCACCCGGCTGCTGGTGGCCAAGGCCACGGCGCTGGTGCTTTTCGATCTTGAAAGCGGCACGGAGGAGGAGGTTTGCCCGCTCGAGGCCGACAATCCGGCGACCCGCTCGAACGACGGCCGCGCCGATCCGCAGGGCGGCTTCTGGATCGGCACGATGAGCGTCACCGCCGTCCCCGATGCCGGCGCGATCTACCGCTATTACCGGGGTGAGATCCGCCAGCTCTACGCGCCGATCCATGTCCCGAATGCGATCAGCTTCACCCCCGACGGGCGCCACGCCTATTTCACCGACACCCCCAAGGGCCGGATCTGGCGTCAGGCGCTGGACGCGCAGGGCTGGCCCAAGGGCGCGCCCGAGCTGTTCGTCGAGCTGCCCTCAAAGACCCACCGCCCCGACGGCGCCGTGGTCGACACCGAGGGCCGGCTGTGGTGCGCCCATTACGGCAAGGGCAAGCTTACCTGCCACGCCCCCGACGGTAGGGAAGTGCTCAGCCTTCCCGTGCCCGCCAAGCGCCCCACCTGTCCCGCCTTCGGCGCGCCCGGCACGCTTTACCTGACCAGCGCGCGCCAGCAGATGGACGCGCCCGGTCCCGAAGACGGCCTGACCTATCGCTTGCAGGTCGAGGCCGAGGGACAGGCCGAACATCGGGTGATCCTCTAGCGCGCAAACGGACCGGACCGGTACGGTCTGGTCCCGGGATGTCGCGCCTGCGCCCTGGCTCAGTTCACCGGGGTCAGCAGCGGTTTGCCGGCAAGGAAGGCGGCCAGATTGTCACGCTGCAACTGCGCCATCGCGCCCCGCGTCTCGACCGTGGCCGAGGCCTGATGCGGCTGCAGCACCACATTGGGCAGCGCGTAGAAGCGCGGGTCGATCTTCGGCTCATTGCAGAAGACATCCAGCCCGGCGCCGCCCAGACGCCCGGCCTCCAGCGCCTCCAGCAGCGCGGCCTCATCCACGACCGAGCCACGGGCGATGTTGATCAGGATGCCGCGCGGCCCCAGCGCCGCGATCACCTCGGCCGAGACAAGGCCCTCGGTCTCGGCGCCGCCGACCACCGCGACGATCAGGAAATCCACCGCTTCCGCCAGCGCCACCGGATCGGCGTGACAGGTCCAGCCGGGGGTCTGTTTCCGCGTGCGCGAATGGTAGTGGATCTCCATCTTGAAACCGGCCAGCCGGTCGGCGATCTCGCGCCCGATGCGGCCAAGTCCCAGGATCCCCGCGCGTCCGCCCGACAGCTTGCGGTTCAGCGGAAATGGCCCGGTCGAGGCCCATTTGCCGTCGCGCATCCAGGCCGAGGCGGCCTCCATCTGCCGGCCCTGCATCAGCAGCATGGCGACCGCCAGATCGGCCACATCGTCGTTCAGAACGTCGGGCGTGTTGGTCACCTTGATGCCGCGGGCGGTGGCGGCGGCGACGTCGATCTGGTCATAGCCGACGCCGAAATTGGCGATCAGCTTCAGATCGGGCAGCAGATCCATCGCCGCGCCGTCGATCCGCGCGATCGTGCGCAGCGCCACCGCCGAGACGCCCGCGCGCGCCTCTGCGGGTCGTGCCGCCAGCGCCCCGGGGTGCTTCAGAAACCCGGGGGCAAAGCCGTCTTGCAGCGCGGTGCGCTGCGGTTCGGGGAATGTGCCGATTGCCAGAACCTTGGTCACTGGGCGCTCCTTTTCGCGTTTTCATCTGCCAGCCGCCCTCGGGCCAAGCCGGGGGAGCGATGGCATACCATTTCGCCCGGTCTACCCATTCTGCGCCCGGGGTGCCAATGGAAACCTGGGCCGGGGCCTTCCGCAGGGATCAATGGCGATCATTATTGTTGAGTTCTACCCCCGAGGGGTTCAGCCTGTCGCAAGCTGAAGGAGAGAGTCGATGCATCTGCCCGAAGGATTTGCGGTGGTGACACCCTACATCTTCGCCGAGGCCGCCGAAGACTATGTCCGCTTTCTGAAAGCTGCCTTCGGGGCCCACGAGGTTGGGCGCAGCATGGCGCCGAACGGGCGGATCGCCAATTGCCAACTGCGGTTCGGCACGACAACGATCATGGTCAGTGACGCGTCCGAAGACTTCCCGGCCAGCCGGGCGGCGCTGTACCTCTATGTCGCCGATGCCGATGCGGCGATGGCGCAAGCCGCCGGCGCCGGCGCCGAAAAGATCATGGATGTCGGCGACATGCCCTATGGCGACAGACAGGGGGGCGTGCGCGACCCCTCGGGCAATATCTGGTGGATTTCGCAGCGATTGACGGCCGATCCGTATTTCTGAGCGCCAGGCGATTGACAGGCGACGCGCGGCCCGCGTCCGGCGCCGACAGCCTAGATCGCCACGCCGCGCCGTCCGGCCAGATCGATGAAATACTGCCAGGCCACCCGGCCCGAGCGGGCGCCACGCGTCGCCTGCCATTCGATCGCCTCGGCGCGCAGCGTGGTCTCGTCGATCTCGACGCCGTAGGCCGCGCAATAGCCGCGGATCATGTCGAGGTATTCGTCCTGAGTGCAGGGATGGAAGCCCAGCCACAGCCCGAAACGATCCGACAGCGACACCTTCTCTTCGGTCGCCTCCGAGGGGCTGATCGCGCTTGAGCGCTCATTCTCGATCATGTCGCGCGGCATCAGGTGGCGGCGGTTCGAGGTGGCGTAGAAGATCACGTTGTCGGGCCGCCCCTCGATGCCGCCGTCGAGCACCGCCTTGAGCGATTTGTAATGCTGGTCGTCATGGGAAAACGACAGGTCGTCGCAAAACAGCACGAAGCGTTCGCGGCTGTCGCGCAGCAGGTTCAGAAGCCGCGCGACCGAAGGCAGATCCTCGCGCTGGATCTCGACGATCTTCAGCGGCAGGCCCCCGGCCACCACCTGGGCATGGACCGCCTTCACCAGGCTCGACTTGCCCATGCCGCGCGCGCCCCACAGCAGAGCGTTGTTGGCGGCATGTCCCCGGGCGAATTGGCGGGTGTTTTCCAGCAGCGTATCGCGCGACCGGTCGACCCCCACCAGAAGGCCGATGTCGACCCGGCTGACCCGCGCTACCGGCGCCAGCCGGTCGGGCGCAACATGCCAGACAAAGGCGTCCGCGGCATCGAGGGGCGGCACGCCGCGGGGGGGCGGGCTGAGGCGCTCAAGCGCCTCGGCAATGCGGATCAGCGGATCGCTTGCCTGCCTGTCGCCCAAACCCGTCATTCCCATTCGTCGGCATCGTCATGATTGTCGCGCTTGCGGCGGGACTTGGTGCTGTCGGTTTCGGCCTTGGTCTTGGTCTCGGTCTCAGTCTCAGTCTCGGCGACCTCGGTCGAGGGGGCCTCGGCGGGGGTTTCGGCCTCGTCATCGTCGAACCACAGACCCTGTTCGCGCAGCTCGTCTTCGCGCTTCTTCTGGACGCGGCGGACCAGGAAGATCGACACTTCGTAAAGCCCGTAGATCACGGTGAACAGGATCACCTGGCTGACCACATCGGGGGGGGTGATGACGGCGGCGAGGATCAGGATGGCGATCACGGCGTATTTGCGCACGCTGCCCAGCCCCTCGGCGGTGACCAGCCCGGCCTTGCCCATCAGGGTCAGCAGCACGGGCAACTGGAAACACAGCCCGAAGGCGATGATGAATTTGGTCGTCAGCGCCAGATATTCGGCGATCGAGCCATGGAAGGTGATACCCGCGGTTTCCAGCATGTGGCCCGCGTGGTCGGCCGCGGCCTTGCCGGTTTCGACGGCGTTGCCGCCGATCGGTTGGGGGGCGCCCTGCTGGAAGCTCAGGAAGAAGCTGAAGGCCATCGGCAGGATGACGTAATAGGCGAAGGAGGCGCCGGCCAGGAACATCGCGGGCGAGGCCACCAGAAACGGCAGGAAGGCGCCGCGCTCGTTCTTGTAAAGCCCGGGGGCCACGAAGCGCCAAAGCTGGTAGGAGATCACCGGGAAGGCGAGCACGAAGCCGCCGAGCGCCGAGATCCGGATCGCGACGAAGAAGCCTTCTTGCAGCTTGACCATCTGCAGGCTGCAATCCTGGCCGCGATCGGCCAGCGCCACGCAGATCGGGTGGGTGAGGAAATTGAAGATCGGGTTGGCGACCGTGTAGCTGATCACCACGCCGACCACGAAGGCCAGCACCGAATAGATCAACCGGGTGCGAAGTTCGGCCAGATGTTCCAGAAGCGGCGCGCTGCTGTCTTCAATCTCATCGGTGGTCATGCGTCACCCTGCTTGGAGGCATCCGGCTTGGTTGCCGCCGTCTTGGAAGTCCGGGTCTTGGAAGTCCCCGTCTTGGAGGCCGCCGTCTTGGAGGCCGCCGTCTTGGGGGCTGCCGTCTTGGGGGCTCCGGCCTTGGAAGTCCCCGTCTTGGAAGTCGGGGCCGACTTGGCGGCGGTCTTGGTGGTTTTCGCGGCGGCCTTGGCCGGCGAGGTCCTGGTCGCGGCGGCTTTCGTGCCGGCGGCTTTTGCGGCCGCGGGCTTGGGCGCCGTGGCTTTCGCGGCCGTCTTGGTGGTCTTGGCCGCGCTCTTGGCGCGGGTGGCCTTCGGCTTCGCCTCGGCCGCCGAGGCGGCGCGGGCTTCGGCCTGGGCCTTGCGCTTCTCGGCCAAGGCCTGGGTCGCGGGGCCGGGGGCGTCGGGTGCGGGCGGGGCGATGTCGGGATTGATCCCCTCGGCGGCGCCGGTGGTCTCAGCGGGGGCAGGGGCTTCGGGGTCGGGCTGCAGGCCCTCGGCGTTCGAGCGCTTGTTCTCGTCCCAGGTGCCCAGTCGCTTGGACGCCTCGGACAGCGCGTTGGAGCCAAGGTTGCGCATGGAATTCAAGGATTTGAGGTCATTGGCTATATCGCCAGCCCCGGCCTCGTCCGCCGCATTTTCCATCGCGCGCTGAAATTCGCGCGCCATCTGCCGCGCCTTCGCGGTGAACTGGCCGAGCGTGTGGAACATTTTGGGCAGGTCCTTCGGACCCACCACGATCAGTGCCACAACGCCGATCACCAGAAGTTCGGAACCGCCGATATCGAACATGTCTTACCCGCCTGCCTTCGCCTATGCCGCAAGGCCCCGAAAGGGCCCGCCGATCCGCACCCGGCCGGGCCTAGACCTTGTCCTTTTCCTTTTCGGGGGTGACGTCGCGCGCCTCGGTGCTCGCGTCTTTCTCGAGCTCCTTCTCGCCTTCGCCCATGCCTTTCTTGAACGCCGTGATCCCCTTGCCGACTTCGCCCATCAGGTTCGAAACCTTGCCGCGCCCGAAAAGCACAAGCACCACGACCGCGATCAGCAGGAGGCCGGGAACGCCGATATTATTGAGCATTTTGTCTCCCTTCCGCGGCCATCTGGGGGCCGCGCCTTTTCAACCTATCGCTCTCATTTATTGGCTCTGCGCCGAAGAGCAAAGCCCGAATCGCCGGGCAGGGGGTGATTCTTTGACTGATTCGAATCACTCTGCATCGTGGATCAGCTCCTCGAACCGGCGCCAGGGGTGCAGGATCGCGTGATCAGGCAGGGAGATGCTCCAGACATGGCCGCCGCCCGGCTGATCTTCGGTCCGGGCGATGGGGCGATGGGTCAGGGCACACCACAAGAGCGTGCCGACCCCGCCGTGCCCCACCAGAATGAGGTGGTCATCCTGCTGCACCGCCGAGACCTCATGAAAGGCCAACAGAATCCGGTTCTGCGCGGCCTGCGCGGTCTCCCAGCCCTCGGCGCTTTGCGCGGGGTGGGCGAACAGCGCGTCGGCCAGCGCCTCGTGGCGGGCGTGAGGAAGATAGCCGGTGGCGCTGCGGTCGATCTCGCCGGTGCGGGGATGGGTTTCGAACGGCGCGCCGCGGGCAAGCAGCGCCGCGGTTTGCTGTGCCTTCCGCTCGGGGCTCGACACCAGCCGTGCCGGGCCGCGGGGCCAGCCCGACGCTGCCAGGGCCTTAACCCGCCCACGGCCGAGCGGGTTAAGGCCCCAGTCCGGCACGGGCAGGTCCGGGTCGATCGCCACCTCGGGGTGGCTGACGTAGCTGAGGCGGCGCCTCAAAGCGTCGCGTTCATCGCCCCGCCGTCGAGCAGGATGTTCTGCCCGACGATATAGCCACCCTGGGCCGAGCACAGGAAGGCGCAGGTGGCGCCGAATTCCTGCGCCGTGCCGTAGCGGCCGACCGGCACGGTGGCGGCGCGTTTGGCGCGGGCCTCGTCCAGGCTGATGCCCTGCTGCTTGGCGGCGCCGCCATCCAGCGCGTCGGCGCGGTCGGTGGCGTGGATGCCGGGCAGCAGGTTGTTGATCGTCACACCCTTGCCCGCTACCTGGCGCGCGGTGCCGGCGACAAAGCCGGTCAGCCCGGCGCGGGCCGAATTCGACAGCCCCAGCACCGCGATCGGCGCCTTCACCGATTGCGAGGTGATGTTGACGACGCGGCCCCAGCCCTTTTCCATCATCTTCGGCAGGCAGGCCTGCATCAGCGCGATCGGGGTCAGCATGTTGGCGTCGAGCGCCTTGATGAAATCGTCGCGGCTCCAGTCGGTCCACATGCCCGGGGGCGGGCCGCCGGCATTGGTGACCAGGATGTCGACCTCGCCCGCCGCGGCCAGCACCTTGGCGCGGCCCTCGTCAGAGGTGATGTCGGCGGCCACCGCGGTCACCGCGACGCCGTAGGTCTTGCGGATCGCTTCGGCCGTGGCCTCCAGCGCCTCGGCGCCGCGCGCATTCAGGATCAGATCGACCCCTTCGGCCGCCAGCGCCTCGGCACAGCCGCGCCCCAGCCCCTTCGACGAGGCGCAGACCAGCGCCCGTTTGCCGCGAATTCCCATATCCATAGGCTACCCTCCCGTTTTGCGGAAGGTCTAGCACCGCCGGGCGAGGTGGGGAAGGCCGCGCGGCCCCCGGGATCCGCCGGGTTGCAAGAGTTTGAACGCCGGCCCTGTCCGACAGGCCGTTCGGGATCTGAATGGCGGGGTCTTTGGCGGAGCTTTTGGCGGGGCGCGGATCACCGGCATTTCTACGGGCTTCGTCCCGCGCGGTTCACGCGTTTCGGGGGGCGGCCCCGCTTCCCGGGCTGCCAGACCGCCGCACCGGCTTGTCGCAGCGCCGATCGGTCTCTAGAACCGTCTTGCGAGACAGGGCGAGGTCTATGGAGCAGGGCGACGGATCGGCGGGCGGCGCGGCAGCTGCGGCGGGGCAGGGGGCGACACAGCCGCCGCCGCATTACGCCTGCCATGTGTTCCGCGCCGACGACATCTTCGTCCAGTCCGGCGCCAATCTGGGCGACGCGATCGGCGATGCCGACGAGGTCTGCGAAGGTGATGTCTACCATCTGGACCCCGAGGCCGAGTCGCTGCGGCTCTATCTGCAGCCCGAGTCCGCCGGGGTCGGGCGCGGGCTGACCGTGACCGCAGGGTCCGGCGTCGGCGCGCCGGGCGATCCGGTGACCCTGTCGTCGCGGCTGACGCTGATGGCGCCCGACGGCGACCGGGTCGAGATCCTGATGCTGCGCCACCGCGGCCGCGGGCGTACGGCGCTGTCCGAAGCCTATGCGCTGCCGCTCAGCCCGATGGCGCCGCGCAGCGATTACACGCTGATCCGCTCTGACGCCGACCCGGGCGAGGCGCGATTGGCCGATATCGTCTGCATATCCTTCGCGCGGGGCACCCAGATCGCCCTGGCCGACGGCCGTCAGGTGCCGATCGAGGCGCTAGAGCCGGGGATGCGGGTGCTGACCCGCGACCACGGCGCGCAGCCGCTGCGCTGGCTCGGCCGGGCGACGCTGCGCGCGGTGGGGGCCTTTGCGCCGGTGGTCATCACCGCCGGCACGCTGGGCAATGCCGGCGACCTGATCGTCGGCCAACACCACCGCATGTTCCTGTATCAGCGCAACCGCGCGGGCCGCACCGGCACGGCCGAGCTGCTGGTCCAGGCCAAGCATCTGGTCGACGACGACCGCGTCTTCCTGCGCGAGGGCGGCTTCGTCGACTACCTTAGCCTGGTCTTCGACCGGCATGAGATCATCTATGCCGAGGGCATCCCCGCCGAAAGCCTGATGGTCAATGATGCGACCCTGACCCATCTGCCCGACGACCTGGCCGCCGAGGTGCGCGACCGCTTTCCGGGTCTTAGCCAGAACCAGCATTTCGGTACCGAAGCCGGTCGCCAGACCCTGGAGGAGATCGGCTCCGATCGGCTGTTCCACCGCCGCGACTCAGAGGGTTAAACGCGGCGGCGGGGGCGCTGCCCCCTGCACCCCCGGCGTATTTGGGGAACAATGAAAGCAAAGGTGCGCTTTCTTTCTGGTGAAAATATCCCACGGGGTGTGAAACCCCCGGCGCCAGTGGTTTCGCGGGTACGGGATCGCGCCGCGCCTTGATGGCCCGCAACCGTGCCTTGCCACCTGATTGCCGCATTGGGGCCATTTGGTCTTTTCATTCCGGCCCACCCGTGAAATAGGGAACCGCCAAACGAAACCTCCCAGGAGTAAGCCCATGGAGATTCGCGAGGCTCTTACCTTCGACGACGTCCTGCTGGTTCCGGCCGCCTCCACGGTGTTGCCCTCGACCGCCGACACCGTGACCCATGTCACCCGCTCGATCCGGATGAACATTCCGCTGCTTTCCTCGGCGATGGATACGGTGACGGAATCGCGCATGGCGATCGCCATGGCCCAGGCCGGCGGCATCGGTGTGATCCACCGCAACCTCGGGGTCGAACAGCAGGCCGATGAGGTCCGCCGGGTGAAGCGGTTCGAAAGCGGCATCGTCTACAACCCGATCACCCTGACCCCCGACCAGACCCTGGCCGACGCCAAGGAGCTGGCCGCGCGCTACAACGTCACCGGCTTTCCGGTGGTCGATCCCGGCGGCCGTGTCGTCGGTATCGTCACCAACCGCGACATGCGCTTTGCCAGCGACGACCGCACCCCGGTGCGGGTGATGATGACCTCGAACAATCTGGCGATCCTGACCGAACCGGCCGACCGCGAAGAGGCCCGCAGCCTGATGAAGGCACGCCGGATCGAGAAGCTTCTGGTCACCGATGGCCAGGGCAAGCTGACCGGCCTCTTAACGCTGAAGGACGCCGAGATGGCGGTGCTGAACCCGCAGGCCTGCAAGGATCAGCTGGGCCGACTGCGCGTCGCCGCCGCGACCACCGTGGGCGACGCCGGGTTCGAGCGCAGCCAGGCGCTGGTGGATGCGGGCTGCGATCTGATCGTGATCGACACCGCGCATGGCCATTCCGAAGGCGTGGCGCGGGCCGTCGAACGGGTGAAGATGCTGTCGAACGAGATCCAGGTGGTGGCCGGCAACGTCGCCACCGCCGAGGCCACCCGCGCACTGATTGGCGCCGGGGCGGATGCGGTGAAGGTGGGGATCGGGCCGGGCTCGATCTGCACGACGCGGATGGTGGCGGGCGTGGGCGTGCCGCAGCTGACCGCGATCATGGATACCGCCGGCGCTGCGGGCGACATCCCGATCATTGCCGACGGCGGCATCAAGCTGTCGGGCGATTTTGCCAAGGCGATCGCGGCGGGGGCCTCTTGCGCGATGGTCGGCTCGGCCATCGCCGGCACGGACGAGAGCCCGGGCGAGGTGATCCTGTATCAGGGCCGCAGCTACAAGTTCTACCGCGGCATGGGCAGCCTCGGCGCGATGGCGCGCGGCTCGGCCGACCGCTATTTCCAGAAGGACGCGGCCTCGGACAAGCTGGTGCCCGAAGGGATCGAGGGCCAGGTGCCCTACAAGGGCGCCGCCGGCGCGGTGATCCACCAATTGGTCGGCGGGCTGCGCGCCGCGATGGGCTATACCGGCTGCGCCACGGTCGACGAGATGCGCAAGAACTGCCAGTTCGTCCGCATCACCGGTGCCGGTCTGAAGGAAAGCCATGTCCATGACGTGCAGATCACGCGTGAGAGCCCGAACTATCGGATCGGCTGATCTGGTGGTATTCGCAATGACTTGCGCCGCGATCTTCATGCAGGGAGCGCGCCGATGACCCCGGCGGCGCGGCTGTCGGCGGCGATGGATGTGCTCGACCGCGTGGCGGCGGGCGGCAATGCCGAGCAGGCGCTGACCCAATGGGGCCGCGCCAGCCGGTTTGCCGGCTCTGGCGACCGGGCGGCGGTGCGCGATCTGGTCTTCACCGCGCTGCGCCGGCGGCGCTCGCATGCCGCGCTGGGTGGCGGCGAAAGCGGTCGCGCCCTGATCCTGGGCGCGCTGCGCGAGGCGGGCACCGATCCCGCCACCCTGTTCACCGGCGAGGCCCATGCGCCCGCCTCGCTGCACCCCGAGGAGGCGGCGCATCTGGCCCGCCCGGTGCCACTGGAGGGCGCCGTTGGGCTTGATTGCCCGGACTGGCTGGCGCCGCAGCTGGAAGCCAGCCTAGGCGCCGATTTCGCCGCCGTGATGCAGGCGCTGCGCGACCGCGCACCGGTTTATCTGCGGGTCAACACCGCCCGCGGCGATCGGGCGGCGGCCCAGGCCAGCCTGGCCGGCGAAGGGATCGCGACGCGCCCCGCCGCGCAGGCCGAGACCGCGCTGGAAGTGACGGAAAACGAACGTAGAATACGCAATTCCGAAGCCTATCGCAGCGGCTTGGTGGAGCTGCAGGATGCCGCCTCGCAGGCGCTGGTCGCGGCGCTTCCGGTGCGGCCCGGGCAGCGGGTGATGGACTATTGCGCCGGCGGTGGCGGCAAGGTGCTGGCGCTGGCCGCCCGCGCCGACCAGCAGCTTTTCGCCCATGATTCCGATCCGGGCAGGATGCGTGATCTGCCCGCCCGCGCCGCCCGCGCCGGCGCCGAGGTGCAGCTGCTGACCGGCCCCGAGGCCGCCGCCCGCGCGCCCTATGATCTGGTGCTTCTGGACGTGCCCTGCTCGGGTTCGGGCGCCTGGCGCCGGGCCCCCGAATCCAAATGGCGCCTGACGCCCGAGCGGCTGCGGAACCTGCAAGAAATCCAGTCAGATATTCTTGATAAAACAGCGCATTACGTTGCATCCGGCGGTTGCCTTGCCTATGCGACATGCTCGCTGATCGAGACCGAGAATGGTGGCCGGATTGAGGCCTTCCTGGCTGCCCATCCGGACTGGAGCTGTACGCATCAGCGTCGCTTCACTCCGCTCGCGGGCGGGGACGGCTTCTACTTGGCTCTCTTGACGCGAAAGTAAGTCTATATTTAATCAACCTTTACGCGACCCCGCGCGTCACTATGTCGGCGCGCGGGCGCCCCGGAAACTGTGTCATCATTAAGCTGCGATTAATGTTTTTTGCGCGGAATGCTAGGGAAACGAATCCCTAAGGAGGACACCTTGTCCCAGACCGCTGCCGATGCTCTGACCCGTACGGCCCTGACCTTGCGGCCGCGGATGGTGCTATTGCTGGTCCTTGCTGCGGGTTTCATGGTCGCCAGCGCGCTTTCGGGCGAGGTGATGGTGCGCAACAGCTTTCTGGCGGTGGGCATCACGCTGGCGGTCACCGCCGCGGCGATCCGCTTGTTGGTGCTGCGCCATGACGCGGGTCATGCGCGGCGGCGCGCGCAGGTGATGGCGATCGTCGCCGACGACGTCGCCCCGACGTTCGGCACCGATGCCGACGGGCAGGTCGATTTCCAGAACCACGCGTCCGAGGCGCGCTTTGGCGCCCAGGGCGGGCAGACCATGGTGCGCGCCCTGGGGGATCTTTTCGCCAACCCTTCCGCGGTGCTCTACCGGCTGCAATCGAAGGCCGCGATCATGGGCCACGCGCGCGAGGACGTGGTGACTCGTCGCGGTCATGTGCGCCTGTCGGTTCACCGCATCGCCGAGCAACGCTTCCTGTGGCGGCTGGAAGAGATGTTCGACAAGCTTGGCGCCGCCCGCGGGGCCGAAGCGTTGAGCCTGCCGATGCTGATCGCTTCGAAAAGCGGCACGATATTGTTCATGAACGAGGCGCTGCGGCGCATCCTTGGCACGCGCCCGAAAACGCTGGACAGGGTCTTCGCGCGGCTGCCCCTGCAATCGGGCGAGGAAGCCGAGGTCTCGGGGGCCGAGGGCCCGCTGCGCGCCATCGTGGCCGAGGTCGAGAGCGCGGGAGAGCGGCGCGAGATCTATCTGCTGCCCAGTTCCGCCGAGGCGCGCAATCCCGGCAATCTGGGGCTAGAGGATCTGCCGGTCGCGGTGGGGCGGATCGCCTCGGACGGGCGGCTTTGGGGGGCGAACCGGCTGGCGCGGGATCTGCTGGGCCTGTCAGAGGCCGAAGAGGCCGCCTTCGCCGATCTGGTCGATGGCCTGGGTCGCCCGGTCGCGGATTGGGTCGATGACGTGCTGGCGGGGCGGGGCGCCAACCATTCCGAGGTGCTGCGTGTCACCCGCGCGGACGATGAGCGCTTTTTGCAGGTGGCCCTGCGCCGCATGGTCGAGGGCGGGCGTCCGGGCGTGATCGCGGTGCTCAACGACGCGACCGAGCTGAAGACGCTCGAGGCGCAATTCGTGCAAAGCCAGAAGATGCAGGCGATCGGTCAACTGGCCGGTGGCGTCGCGCATGATTTCAACAACCTGCTGACGGCGATCTCGGGCCATTGCGACCTGCTGCTGCTGCGTCACGAAAAGGGTGATCCCGATTACGGCGATCTGGTGCAGGTGCATCAGAACGCCAACCGCGCCGCCAGCCTGGTCGGCCAGCTTCTGGCCTTCTCGCGCAAGCAGACGCTGAAGCCCGAGGTCGTCGACCTGCGTGAGGCACTCTCGGATCTGACCCATCTGCTCAACCGGCTGGTGGGTGAAAAGGTGACGCTGAGCCTCAGCCATGACGAGGGGCTGCGCCCGGTCCGGGCCGACAAGCGGCAGCTGGAACAGGTGCTGATGAACCTGGTGGTGAACGCCCGCGACGCGATGCCCGAGGGCGGCGCGATCTGGATCGAGACAGAGAACCGCCAGCTTGAGGATGAGTTGCTCCGCGACCGCGCTTCGGTGCCGCCCGGCGATTATGTGATCGTGCGCGTGCGCGACGAAGGCGTGGGCATCGCCCCCGATGCGCTGGCCAAGATTTTCGAACCCTTCTACACCACCAAGCGCACGGGCGAAGGCACGGGGCTGGGCCTGTCCACCGCCTATGGCATCGTCAAGCAGACCGGTGGCTTCATCTTCGCCGATTCCGTGCCCGGTGCCGGGACGACGTTCTCACTCTATTTCCCGGCGCATGAGCCGGTTGTGGCCGCGCCGCCGCCGGTCCCGCTGATCGAGGCGCCGGTGCTGCATCAGCATGGCGGGGTGATCCTTCTGGTAGAGGACGAGGCGCCGGTGCGCGCCTTCGCTTCGCGCGCGCTGCGTCTGCGCGGCCATACCGTGCTGGAGGCGGAGAGCGCCGAAGAGGCGCTCGAGATGCTCTCGGATCCCGAGTTGGCAGTGGATGTCTTCGTCACCGACGTGATCATGCCGGGGATGGACGGGCCCAGCTGGGTGCGCGAGGCGCTGAAGCAACGGCCGGAGACGCGGGTCGTCTTCGTCTCGGGCTATGCCGAGGAAAGCTTCTCGGACGCCCAGGCGAGGATCCCGAATTCGGTCTTCCTGCCAAAACCCTTTTCACTGACCGATCTGGCGCGGACGGTGCAGTTGCAGATCCACTGAGGCCCTCAGTGACCGAGCGATTCGTACAGCGCGAAATCGTCGGTCCGTTCCTGTCGAAGCCGGGCATCCAGTGCTGCGGAAAGCGGCGTCTCGCCCGGGGGCGAGACATTCAGCCGGGGCAGCTCGATCCTCTGGTTCACTCGGGCTTCGAGGAAATCGACGAAGCTCTCGATAGCCTCGTAGCGAAAGACACGGTCGACGCAATCGGCGCGCCCGGCGCCCAGGAATTGTGCTTGCGCACCGATCCGGGCGCATTCGGGAACCGGCTGCGACAGATAGGCCGCGACGAAATCGTCAAAGCTCATCCCCCGGGTCGAGCGCGGCGAGCCCTCGATCCCCGCGCGGCCGCGGTAGCGATACCAACTGCCCAGCCAACTGACCGGCTCGCGCATCAGCGCGACGACCTCGAACTTGGCGCCGGAGGTCTTTTCCAGCCAGGGGCCTACGAAGCGCCGATAGCGCCCCAGCGTGGTGTGCTTCAGCGCCGGTGGCTGCCCGACCGCCACCTCCGCCATCGATTCGAGCGCCGCCTCGACCGCGGTCGAGCCCGTCTTCGGCGTGGCCAGAAACACCAGCCGTTGCTCCCAAAATACCAGCATACCTGCCTTTTCCGTCGTCGCGCTGGGGCCAGCCCGCCCGCAGTAAGCATATATTAACCGAAAGTAGGGAAAGCTGGGCAGAAGAAAAATATCTTGAATTGTTCCCGTTTTGATCTCATAAGGATCTAGAACAAGACAGGAACAAACCCGGTGATTGCCGCAGGGCGCGGGCTGTGAAATAAGGAGCGGACGTATGGCGACGGCAAACCTCCTCGATTTCGAAGGAAAGCGGGACATGGACAAGCAGAAGGCGCTCGATTCGGCGCTGGCACAGATCGAGCGGCAGTTCGGCAAGGGGTCGATCATGAGGCTCGGCGGTGACAAGCCCGTGGCCGAAATCGAGTCGACCTCGACCGGGTCTCTGGGGCTCGATATCGCGCTGGGGATCGGCGGTCTGCCCAAGGGGCGGATCATCGAGATCTACGGCCCGGAAAGCTCGGGCAAGACGACGCTGACACTGCATTGCGTGGCCGAAGATCAGAAGAAGGGCGGCGTCTGCGCCTTTGTCGATGCCGAACATGCGCTGGATCCGATCTATGCGCGGAAACTCGGCGTGAACCTCGACGAGCTGCTGATTTCGCAGCCCGATACCGGCGAGCAGGCGCTTGAGATCGTCGACACGCTGGTGCGCTCGGGCGCGGTCAGCATGGTGGTGGTCGATTCGGTCGCGGCGCTGACGCCCAAGGCCGAGCTTGAGGGCGATATGGGCGAGCATCAGATGGGCGCCCAGGCGCGGCTGATGAGCCAGGCGATGCGCAAGCTGACGGCCTCGATCGGGCGGTCGAACTGCATGGTGATCTTCATCAACCAGATCCGCATGAAGATCGGCGTGATGTTTGGCAGCCCTGAAACCACGACCGGCGGCAACGCGCTGAAATTCTACGCCTCGGTCCGGCTGGATATCCGCCGCATCGGTGCGATCAAGGACCGCGACGAGGTGACGGGCAACTCGACCCGGGTGAAGGTTGTGAAGAACAAGGTGGCGCCGCCGTTCCGCGAGGTGGAATTCGACATCATGTATGGCGAGGGCATCTCGAAGATGGGCGAGGTGCTGGATCTGGGCGTGAAAGCGGCGATCGTCGACAAGTCCGGCGCCTGGTACAGCTATGGCGACGAGCGCATCGGCCAGGGGCGCGAGAATGCCAAGACCTTCCTGAAGACGAACCCGGCCATCGCACAAGAGATCGAAGCCAAGATCCGAAGCGCGCACGGGCTGCATATTTCGGGTGGAGACAGCGGCGAGGTTGTCGACCTGTAAGCTCTGGCTTTGACGCTGGTACGAAGACGGCCGGGCGCTTGTGCCCGGCCGTCTTCGTTCTATTGGGGGCAGTCTCGGGCCGGGGCAGGGGGTCCTTCTGGCGGGCGTCGGCGGGGGCATTCCCGTTTCCAATAGCTGCGCCACCGGCCCCAGCGTCCTTGGCTACGACGCGATGACGCCCCCGGTGGAGTATTTTCATCCAAGATGAAGGACATGGTCTGCGACTGCTGCGGTGCGCCCTATGTCATGCGCGGCAAAACCCGCTACGGCTGCCGGGGCAATCGCGACGGCAGCTGCACGAACCGCAAGACGATCCGCCGCGACCGTATCGAGGCCCGTGTCTGCAATCGCCTCCGCGAAGCGCTGTTGACGCCGGAGCTGACCAAGAAGTTTGACGCCGCGATCAAGGCCGAGCACAGGCAACTGCGCAAGGCCGACCCGGACCAGCCGCTCAAACGCCTGCGCAAGCAGCGCAAGGATCTCGGCAGCAAATTCGAAAACCTCTTCAAGGCGATCGAGGACGGCATGCCCTACGAGCGGTTGAAGGCCCGGATCGGGGAGATCGAGGCCGAGATCGCCGAGACCGAGGTCCGGCTCTCCAACGCCGAGGCCGCGAGCCGCGAAGCCAAGGCCCCGCCGCCGGATCCGATCGTGGCCTACGCCGAGGTGCTCCGACGATTGGAGGAGCTCCTGGGTCACCCGGACTTCGTCCATCAGGCCCATGAGCATCTGGCCACCCTGATCCACAGGATTACGCTCAGGCCGGATCCCACAGCACTGGACGGCATGGCTGCCGAGATCCGATGGGATCTCGGCACTTTGCTTTCCGCAGGAGGCTACGCCCCGACATGGGCCGAGCGCTTCTGCCGCAAGCCGCAACTGACGGTCGGGTCCGGGGGCAGCGCCCCCGCAGCCCGGTCCGAAGTGATTGCCCCAAGCCCCGCCCCTGATCCGCAAGCGGTGGTGGACAGGTTTCGCCCGCGCAGCTAAACCCGTCTGCGACCTGACACATCATGAGGCCCCGATGCCTTCGCTCAACGATATCCGCTCGACCTTCCTCGACTATTACGCCCGCAACGGCCACGAGGTGGTGCCGTCGAGCCCGCTGGTGCCGCGCAACGACCCGACGCTGATGTTCGTGAACTCCGGCATGGTGCAGTTCAAGAACGTCTTCACCGGGGTCGAGCATCGCGATTACACCCGCGCCACCACCGCGCAGAAATGCGTGCGCGCCGGCGGCAAGCACAACGATCTGGACAATGTGGGCTATACCGCGCGCCACCATACCTTCTTTGAAATGCTAGGGAATTTCTCCTTCGGCGATTATTTCAAGGAGGGCGCGATCCCCTTCGCCTGGGAATTGCTGACCCGCGATTTCGGCATCCCGAAGGAAAAGCTGCTGGTCACCGTCTACCATACCGACGACGAGGCGGCCGAGATCTGGAAGAAGGTCGCCGGCCTGCCGGATGAGCGCATCATCCGCATCCCGACCTCCGACAACTTCTGGCAGATGGGCCCGACCGGCCCCTGCGGCCCCTGCACCGAGATCTTCTTCGATCATGGCGATCACATCCCCGGCGGCCCGCCCGGCAGCCCCGATGAGGACGGCGACCGCTTCATCGAGATCTGGAACCTCGTCTTCATGCAGAACGAGCAGTTCGAGGACGGCAGCATGATCGACCTCAAGGCGCAGTCGATCGACACCGGCATGGGGCTGGAACGGATCGGCGCGCTGTTGCAGGGCAAGCACGACAATTACGACACCGACCTGATGCGCAGCCTGATCGAGGCCTCGGCCCATGCGACCAGCAGCGATCCGGACGGGCCGGGCCGCATCCACCACCGGGTGATCGCGGACCATCTGCGCTCGACCTCCTTTCTGATCGCCGACGGGGTGATGCCCTCGAACGAGGGGCGCGGCTATGTGCTGCGCCGGATCATGCGCCGCGCCATGCGGCACGCCCATCAGCTGGGCGCCGAGGATCCGGTGATGCACAAGCTGGTGCCGGCGCTGGTGCGCCAGATGGGCGCGGCCTATCCCGAGCTGGGCCGGGCCCAGGCGATGATCGAGGAGACGCTGAAGCTGGAAGAGACGCGCTTTCGCCAGACGCTGGCGCGCGGGCTGCGGCTGCTGGAGGACGAGTTGGGCCGCCTGGGCGAGGGCGCGCCGCTGCCGGGCGAGGCCGCGTTCAAGCTCTATGACACCTACGGCTTCCCGCTGGACCTGACGCAGGATGCGCTGCGCGAACAGGGCCGCGCGGTCGACATTGCCGGGTTCGAAGCGGCGATGGCCGAACAGAAGGCCAAGGCGCGGGCCAGCTGGGCCGGCTCGGGCGAGACCAAGGATGCCGCGGTCTGGTTCGACATCGCCGAACAGACGGGTGCCACCGAATTTCTGGGCTATGACACCGAAACGGCCGAGGGCCAGATCACGGCGCTGGTCGCCGACGGCGCCAAGGTGGCTGCGGCCGAGACCGGTCAGGCGGTGCAGATCGTGCTGAACCAGACGCCCTTCTATGCGGAATCCGGCGGCCAGGTGGGCGATTCCGGCCTGCTGAAGACCGAGACCGGCGCGGCGCGGATCACCGACACGAAGAAAAGCCAGGGTGTGTTCATCCATCAGGCCGAGGTGACTGAGGGCCGCATCGCTGCGGGGCAGGGTGCCGAGCTGGCGGTGGATCACGCCCGCCGCGGAGCGATCCGCGCCAACCATTCGGCCACGCATCTGCTGAACGAGGCGCTGCGGCGCACGCTTGGCGATCACATCGCGCAGCGCGGGTCGCTGAACGCGCCCGACCGGCTGCGGTTCGATTTCTCGCACGGCAAGCCGCTGACCCCCGAAGAGATCGGCCAGGTTGAGCGCGAGGTGAACGCGATGGTGCGCCAGAACGGCGCCGTGACGACGCGGATCATGACCCCGGACGAGGCCCGCGCGCTGGGGGCTCAGGCACTGTTTGGCGAGAAATACGGCGATGAGGTGCGGGTCGTGTCGATGGGCGCGATGGAAGGTTCGGGCAAGGGCGGCGACGCGCGGACCTATTCGATTGAGCTCTGCGGCGGCACGCATGTGGCGCAGCTGGGCGAGATCGGGACCTTCGCGCTGACCGCGGAAACCGCGTCTTCCGCCGGGGTGCGGCGGATCGAGGCGCTGACCGGCGAGGCTGCGATGGCGGCGCTGCGCGGCCGCGACGCGGTGCTGAGCGGCGTCGAGGGAGTGCTGAAGGCCAGCGGTGCCGAGGTGATCGACCGGGTGCAGGCGCTTCTGGATGAGCGCCGCGCGCTGACCAATGAGCTGGCCCAGATGCGGCGCGAGCTGGCCATGGGCGGTAGCGGCGCGGCGGGGCCGGAAATCAAGGAAATCAACGGGATAAAGCTGATATCTCAGGTACTTTCGGGGGTGTCTGGCAAGGATCTTCCGGCGCTGATCGACGAGATGAAGGGCCGTCTGGGTTCGGGCGCGGTGCTGCTGATCGCCGATACCGGCGGCAAGGCGGCGGTCGCGGCGGGCGTGACCGGGGATCTGACCGACCGGATCTCGGCGGTCGAGATGGTGCGCGCCGCGGTGCCGCTGCTGGGCGGCAAGGGCGGCGGTGGCCGGCCCGACATGGCCCAGGGCGGCGGTGCGGATGCGGCGAAGGCGAATGAGGCCATCGCCGCGGTCGAAGCGATGATCGGAGGATAAGCGATGGGTGCGCTCTGGATTGCCAATGTCCATGTGACGGATGAAGAGGCCTATGGCCGCTATGCGAAGATCGCGACCGAGGCGATCGCCGAACATGGCGGCGTGTTCCTCGCCCGCGGCGGGCGCCATGTGCAGCTGGAGGGGCGCGACCGGCCGCGCAATGTGGTGGCGCGCTTTCCTTCGGTCGAAGATGCCGTGGCCTGCTACAATTCCCCCCGCTACCAGGAGGCGCTGAGCCACGCGCGCGCCGCGTCCGAGCGCGATCTGGTGGTGGTCGAGGAAGCCTGACGGCGGGAACCGGCGGCGCGGACTAGAGCGGCAGCTCGGTCGTTTCCTTCATCTCTTCCATAACGAAGCTGGCCGAGACATCGGCCAGTTCCACCCGCGCCACCAGCCGCTGATAAAGCGCGTCATAGGCCTTCACATCCGCCACCCGGGCGCGGATCAGGTAATCCAGATCGCCGGTCATGCGGTAGGCGCCCAGGATCTCGGGCATGTCGCGGGTGGCCTCGGCGAAACGGGTCAGCCAGTCCGGCGCGTGACGGTCGGTGCGGATCATCATGAAGACCGTCAGCCCCAGCCCCAGCTGGTCGGGATCCAGCAGCGCCACGCGCGCGCGGATCACCTGTGCGGCCTCCAGCGCCTTGACCCGGCGCCAGACCGCGTTGCGCGACAGGCCGACCATCGCGCCAAGGTCTTCCAGCGCGATATCGGCATTGCGTTGCAATGCGATCAGGATTTTGCGGTCCATCGGGTCCAATGTCTTCATGTCCGGCATGATAGTGGGAAATCTTCCACGGATATAGCCCCGGGATCTGGGGGCGGGATCTGGGATCTGGGGGCCGCGAAGCGTGATCTGCGCCGTTCGCGCCCGGGCGCGAACAGCTTGCATCACAACGACAGCTTCAACCCGGCGGGATCTGTCAGGGCGATATCGGCAAGGGTTGACTGGTTCAGATCGGCGATGAAGGCGCTTTCGGCACGACGCAGCCGGGCCTTGAGCCGGCATTGGCCGTCGAGCGAACAATTGCCGCCGCCCACGCCGAGGCATTCGACCAGCGCGTGACGGTCCTCGAGCAGTTGCACGATCTCTCCCAGACGAATATCGCCGGGCGCGCGCGCCAGCACGGCGCCGCCACCGCCGCCGCGCCGCGTGGTCAGAATTCCGGCCTTGGCAAGGCGCTGGACGATCTTGGTCAGGTGGTTGCGCGACAGGCCGAACTCTTCCGCGAAATCGGCGGTCGAGAACGGGCGGTCGGGCGCGCTGGCCATCCGCATGAGCAGCCGCAGCCCGTAATCGGTGAAAGACGTGAGACGCATGGCGGCCTATCTGTCGCAGGTATTGGTATTTACAATGCTTATTGCAATCCGTAAAGCGGATCGCAAGTCCCGATTGACGGAGTCGCTGATGTCCTTGGCTTCTCATCCGCAAGTGCCGCCCGCCAGCCAAAGGCCCGAGGTCACGGCCAAACTGATGGCCGAGACCGGGTTGGACGAGGCCGTGCTGCGCGAACTGGTCCACAGCTTCTATGCCAAGATCCGCACCGATGCCGTGCTTGGCCCGATCTTCGCGGCGCGGATCACCGACTGGGCGCCCCATCTCGAACGCATGTGCGCTTTCTGGTCGTCGGTGGCGCTGATGACCGGGCGCTATCACGGCTCGCCGGTGCAGGCCCATATGGGGCTGTCCGTCACCTGGGCGCATTTCGAGCGCTGGCTTGTGCTGTTTCGCGAAACCGCCGCTGAAACCTGCCCTCCGGCGGGCGCCGCCCATGTGATCGAGCGGGCTGAGCGCATCGCGCGTTCGCTGCATATGGCGGCGGCGGAGCCCGGGGATTTCGCTGAAGGAGACAGAGCGTGACAACCCAGGCGCATACTGGCACCCCCGCAGCCCTTACCCGCGACATCGAACGCCGGTATCAGGCCCGGCACCGACAGCCGCCGCCCGAACCCGCGCGGCCGGCCCGAGCGACGGAAGGCCACTTGAAGACAGAGGCGTTGATCGCTCTTGCGAGGATCCGCCGCCGAGGCGGGCGGGGAATTGCGCAACCGCTCGCCGCGATGCCAGGGCTGACCGGTGATCTGGTGTTGCCGGGGCATAGCTGCCGGACAGGGGTGTCGCTTTGACTGTTCAGCCAATGATGGGCAAGCAAGGCCCGAACCGGAGGATCGCGCAATGACGACGACCGATCGGATGCGCGCCTGGCATGGTCCCGCGCTCTTTCGCCACGGCTTCCGGCCGTTCTTTCTGGGGGCGACGCTGTGGGCGGCGATTGCGATGGTGCTCTGGATTCCGATGCTGACCGGGCGGCTTGATCTTCCCACCGCCTTCGATCCTGTCTCATGGCATGCGCATGCCTTTCTGTTCGGCTATCTCAGCGCGGTGATCGCGGGGTTCCTGACCACGGCGGTGCCGAACTGGACCGGACGGATGCCGATTGTCGGGGGACCGCTGGCGCTGCTGTTCGGGATCTGGGTGGCGGGACGGCTGGCGGTTGCGGTGTCGGCAGAGTTGCCCATGGGGCTGGCCGCAGCGATCGACCTGGCCTTCCCGGTGATCTTCACCCTTGCCATCGCGCGCGAGATCGTCGCCGGGAAGAACTGGCGCAACCTTCCGGTGCTGGCGCTGCTAAGCGTGTTCACCCTGGCCGACGGGCTGTTTCATTGCGAAGCCGCGCAGGGCGACTATGCCGCCGAAGGCTATGGCTTGCGCCTCGGGGTCGGGGCTGCGGTGCTGCTGGTCGCGCTGATTGGCGGGCGGATCGTGCCGTCCTTCACCCGCAACTGGCTGGTGCAGCGCGGCGAAAGCCGGTTGCCGGCGCCGCCGATGCAGCGCTTCGACAAGCTTGTCTTGATCGTGCTGCTGGTGGCGCTTCTTTTGTGGCTGGCCGCGCCGCATGCCGCGGTCACCGGCGCGGTCCTGCTGCTGACGGGCGCGCTGCATCTGGTCCGGCTTGCGCGTTGGCGGGGGCGCTTGACCCTGGCCGAGCCGCTGGTCGCGGTGCTGCATGTCGCCTATGCGTTCCTGCCGCTCGGCGCGCTGGCGACCGGGGCCGAGATCCTGTCGCCGGGCCTCTTTGGCACAGGCGCCACGCATCTGTGGATGGCCGGCCTGATCGGGCTGATGACCCTGGCGGTGATGACCCGCGCGACCCTGGGCCATACCGGGCAGCCGCTGGTGGCTGGCCCGGGCACGGTTGCGATCTACCTTGCCTTGGTTGTAGCTGTCCTGGCGCGGTTCTTGGCGGGGGCCCTGCCGCAATTTGCGGCCCCGCTTTACGATCTGGCCGGGCTTGGCTGGATTGGCGCTTTCGGAGGGTTCGCGGTGATCTACGGCCCCTGCCTGATGCGCGCGAAAACCGGCAAGAAACGACCGAGCCACTAGAAGGATAAGCTGATGTCCCCCTGCCTTTGCATTCCCGTGGCACGCCGCCACGCCCCGAGCTGACCGATGGGCTGGGGCGCGTTCATCGCGGCGTATATCGCCTTCTTCGTCAGCCATTCGGTGCCGATGCGGCCCGCGATCCGGGCGCGATTGACCTCGGCGCTGGGGCGGCGCGGCTTCCTGCTGAGCTATTCGTCGCTGTCGCTGTCGGTGCTGGTCTGGCTGATCGTCGCGGCGGGGCGGGCACCTACTGTGGTGCTCTGGGACTGGGCCCCCTGGCAATCATGGACGACGCTGACGATCATGCTGGCGGTCTGCCTGATTGCCGCCTTCGCCTTGGGAGTGCCCAATCCGCTGTCCTTCGGTGGCGTGAACAATGCCCGTTTCGACCCGCATGCGCCGGGGGTGGTGCGCTTCTTTCGGCATCCGCTGCTGGTGGTACTGGGGCTTTGGGCCTTCGGGCACATGATCCCCAACGGCGATCTTGCCCATTTCATCCTGTTCGGAAGTTTCGCGGTCTTCGCGGCGTTTGGCGGGCGGATTGTCGATCGGCGCAAGCGGCGTGAACTGGGTGAGGACTGGGCCCGCCTCATCGCCGAGATCCGCACCGTGCCGCTGTTCACTGCGCCCCGGCACCCCGTGGCATGGGGATTGCGGGTCATCGCGGGCATCGCTCTTTACGCCTTGCTCCTTTGGCTTCATCCGATCGTGATCGGGGTCAAGCCGGTGCCTGCCTGAACCTGCGCCGCGCAGCGCGGATGGGGCGGAGGGCGTTGAACGGGGCGCCGAGAACGGCAAAGGGGCATGGGGTTCGCCCTTACTTGATACCGGCACGCATGAAGCTTTGCACGAATTGCCGCTGGAACAACAAAAAGCCGATCAGCAGCGGCGCCGAGGTCATCAGCGTCGCGGCATTGATCACCGACCATTGCACGCCGCTGTCGGGAGAGGCGAAGATCGACAAACCCACCGTCAGCGGCCGTGACGAGACCGAGTTGGTGACGATCAGCGGCCAGATGAAATCATTCCAATGGGCCGAGACCGAGACCAGCCCGAAGGCCAGATAGGTGGGTTTCGCCAGCGGCACATAGACCCGCCAGATCAGGCCCAGCAGGCTGACACCCTCGATCCGGGCGGCTTCGTCCAGCTCTCGCGGGATGGTCATGAAGGTCTGGCGCAGTAGGAAGATGCCAAAGCCCGAGGCCATATAGGGAAGCCCGATGGCGGCGATCGTGTCGACCAGCCCCAGCATCCGCATGGTGCGATAGTTTTCCACCAGCAGGATGTCGGGCATCACCATCATCTGCACCAGCACCAGCCCGAACAGGATGCCGCGCCCGGCAAATCGCAGCCGTGCGAAGGCGAAGGCGGCCAACGTGCCGACGACCAGTTGCACCGACAGGATCGAGGTGACGAGGATCACGGTGTTGAGGAAATAGCGCGCGAAGGGCGCCTGTTTCCAGGCGAGCGGGAAGTTTTCCAGCGACAGCGGCGCCAGCAGGTCAAAGCGGGTCTCATAGGCCGAGGGGTGGAACGCGGTCCAGGCGGCGTAGAGCAGCGGCGCGATCCAGAGGAGGCCCAGCATCCAGGCGCCGGCGCTCATCAGCACCCGGTCAAGGCGCGGCCAGACACCGGGGGTGGCCGAAACGGGGGCGGCGGCGGTGGCCGAGGTTGGGGCAGAGGCTGGGGCGGCGAAGGTCATCTGTAATGCACCTTGCGGTCGAGCAGGAAGAACTGGCCGATGGCGATCGCGACCAGGATCGCCAGCATCACCACGGTCAGGGTCGCGGCATAGGCCGTATCCCAGAACTGAAAGCCGACCTGATAGATGTAGTAAAACAGCAGGGTCGAGGCGTTGTCCGGCCCGCCTTGCGTCATCACGAAGACCTGGTCGACCAGCCGGAAGGCATTGATCACCGCATTGACCGAGATGAACAGCGTCGTCGGCATGATCAGCGGCAGCGTCACCCGGCGAAACACATGCCAGGAAGAGGCGCCTTCCAGCCGGGCGGCCTCGATCAGGCTGGGTGGGATGGTCTGCAGCGCGGCCAGGTAGAAGATCATGAAAAACCCCGCCTCCTTCCAGACCGACACGGCGGCCACGGCGTAAAGCGCGGTCGCGCCCTGGCCGAGGAAGTTCATGTTGGGCAGGCCGAAAAGCGCGCCGATCTGGTTCAGCAGGCCAAAGCCCGGCGTGTAGAAGAAGATCCAGATATTGGCGACGGCGATCAGCGGCAGCACGGTCGGGGTGAAGAAGGCCATGCGCAGAAAGCCGCGCCCGCCGATCCGCCCCCGCACCAGCAGCGCCATCGCCAGCGCGATGCCCATCGACAGCGGAATGGTGATCGCGGCGTAGAGCAGGTTGTTGCGCATCGCCTGCCAGAAGGTCGGATCGGCGATCAGATTGCGGTAATTGCCAAGGCCGACGAAATGCGAAGGCCGCATCCCCCGCGCCGTCGAGAAGAAGGAATTCACCACCGTCTCGATCGCCGGGATATGGGTGAAGCTTGCCAGCAGCACCGCGGCGGGCAGCAGCAGCAGCCAGGCATGAAGGGTTTCGCGGCGCATCTTGGGCCTTTGTCGAAAGGGGGGGCGGGTTGGCCAGCCCCCCGGGGTGCGGTGTTACTGCTGATAGGGGCGCAGCACCGCGTCGGCCTGGGCCTGGGCCTGCTTCAGCGCCGGGGCGGGCTGCTTCTGGCCTGACATGATCGCCTCAAGCGCGTTGTTGAGGATCTGGGTGACCCGCGCGTTCTGATAGACGGTCAGCTCGGGGCCCGCGTATTTCAGCTGCTCACGCGCGACCAGGGCGCCGGGCACCTTCTTGACATAGGCCTTCAGCGCCGGGGTGTCCCAATCGGCCGGGCGCGGGGCGACATAGCCGGTGGCCATGGTCCATTTCGCGGCCTGAGTGGGCGCGGTCATCCATTGCACGAATTTCACCGCGGCCTGCTTCTGTTCGGCGGTGGATTTCTTGAACAGATACCAGTTGCCGCCACCAGTGGGCGCGCCGAAATGCTTGTCGGCCGGCAGAAAGCCCACGCCGAAGGGGAAGGGCGCGTTCTTGGTGATGTTGGTCAGGTTGCCGGTGGTCGTCCAGATGATCGCGGCGTTGCCGGTGAAGAAGGCCTTGGGCGTCGTGCCCCAGTCCAGCGTGCCCGGCTCCATCACCTTGTATCTGGTGGTCAGGTCCAGCATGAACTGCGCCGCTTTCACCGCCGCGGGGCTGTCGAAATTGACCTGGGTGCCGTCCTTCGATGCCAGCGTCACGCCCGCCGGGATCGCGAGCCCCTGATAGAGCCAGTAGGGAAAGCCCGCCGTCGGGATCCGCACGCCCCATTGGGTGACCTTGCCGTCGGCGTTGCGGACCGTCAGCTTCTGCGCGTCGGTGACCAGTTCACCCCAGGTCTTCGGCGGCTGGTTCGGGTCCAGCCCGGCCTTCTTGAAGGCGTCCTTGTTCCAGTACATCACCGGAGTCGAGCGCTGGAACGGAATGCCCCAGGTCTTGCCGAAGGCCTGGCTGTTGGCCATGAACGCCGGGTAGAAGCCGCCGAACCAGGCCTTGGCCTCTTGCTTCGACACATAGCCGTCGAAGGGCACGACGATGTTCTCGTCGATCAGGTTGAACATCTCGGCCGCGCCGATCACCGCCAGCTGCGGCGGGTTGCCGCCGCGCGCCGCGGTGATCGCCTTGGCCACGGTCTCGGTGTAGCTGCCGGTGTAGACCGGCTTGATATGCACGTCGGGATGTGCGGCCTCATAGGTCTTGGTCAGGGATTCGATCGTCTGCGCGGCCGAACCGCCCACCGCGACCGGAAAGTAGAATTGCAGATCGACGGCCAGCGCCGGCGTGGCGGCCGTGGCGGCCAGCACCGCCGCGCCGCCGATCATCTTGGACAGGCTGGTGAATTTCATCGAAGGGATCCTTTGCAGGTCTGTGGGAAGGGACAGGTGTCACCCGGCGGCGCGATGCCCGGGCGCGGTGGCAGCCGGCGCCGCGGTCAGGGCGCGGCCGGATTTCGGATCAAACAGATGCAGCGCGGCAGGGGCCCAGCGGATGTGCAGCTCGGGGCCCTCGGGCAGGCCAAGCCGCGCCGGCCGGCGCAGGATCAGCCTGGCGGTTGCCGCCGTGCCCGCCATGACCGAGACCAGTATGTCCGCCCCGAGGTATTCATGGCCGGTAAGCCGCACCGGAAGGCCGTCGCCGTCATCGGCGATCTCGATCTCTTCCGGGCGCAGGCCCGCGATGGTGCCGGGCGGCGCCGCGATCCGCAGGTCCGCCGCATCGACAAGGTTCATCGGCGGGCTGCCGATGAAACGCGCGGCAAAAGGGGTCGCGGGGCGCGAATAGATCTCTTCTGGGGTGCCGGATTGTTCGATCTGGCCGGCGTTCAGCAGGATGATCCGGTCGGCCATGGTCATCGCTTCGACCTGATCATGGGTGACATAGATCAGCGTCAGCCCCAGCCGACGCTGCAACGCGCGGATCTCGACCCGCATCTCGGCCCGCAGCTTGGCGTCAAGGTTCGACAGCGGCTCGTCCATCAGCAGCACGGGGCGGCCCGAGATGACGGCCCGCGCCAGCGCCACCCGCTGCTGCTGGCCGCCCGACAACTGCGCGGGCTTGCGCGCAAGCAGCGCAGCAAGGCCCATCATCCGCGCGACCCCGTCCAGCCTTTGCGCCTGTTCGGCCTTCGGGGTGCGGCGCACGTTCAGGCCGAAGGTGATGTTGTCGGCCACGTCAAGATGCGGAAACAGCGCGTAATTCTGGAACACCATCGCGATGTTGCGCTGAGAGGAGGGCAGCGCAGTGATGTCGCGTCCGTCCAGGGTGATCCGCCCGCCGGTCGGCGTCTCGAAGCCCGCGATCATGCGCAAGAGCGTGGACTTGCCGCAGCCCGATGGCCCGAGCAGAACGGTGAACTCTCCGCCGCGGATCTCGCAGCCAAGGGTTTCGATGGCACGCTGGGTGCCGTAATCCTTGCAAAGATCGTGCAGGACCACACCGGGGGCAACCGCGACCGGCTGTACCGAAAGGGAAGGGGGGGTGGCTTGCTTCATGAACAGCGGATTTACCCGCGCTCCGTGTCGTGCAGATCAAGCTCTTGCAAAACTTTGATGACTGCGGCGCCATGCGGGGCAAGCATGACCCGGCGCCCGGTTTGCCGTGGACCCCGCCTGCAATGATGCGGCGCCCGGGGGCCTGACCCTAGGCGATCCTGCGCCCGTCCGCGCCGAAATGGTGAAGATGCGCGGGGGGCGCAAGCAGCGGCAGTTGGTCCCCCGCGCGCACGCCATTGCCCGCAGGCAGGCGGATCGTAAGATCCACCCCCTCGGCGGTGGTGGCCTGAATGAACGTGTCCGCGCCATGTGGCTCTATCCGCCGGGCGGTGGCTTCGACCCCGGCGCCGGGGGCAAGCTTCAGATGCTCGGGGCGTATGCCAAGCGTCTCGCCCCGTGCAGGCGCCCCGGCGGCAAGCGATCCGGCGGTGGTGCTGGGGATCAGGTTCATCGGCGGCGCGCCGATGAACCGCGCGACGAAGGTCGAGGCGGGGCGGCGGTAGATCTCTTCGGGCGGGCCGATCTGTTCGACGCGGCCGCCGTTCAGCACCACCAGGATGTCGCCCATGGTCATCGCCTCGATCTGGTCGTGGGTGACGTAAAGCGCGGTGGCGCCGAGGCGGGCGTGCAGGGCCTTGATCTCGGCGCGCATCTCGGCGCGCAGCTGTGCGTCGAGGTTGGAAAGCGGCTCGTCGAACAGGAACACCTGCGGGTCGCGGACGATGGCGCGGCCCATGGCGACGCGCTGGCGCTGGCCGCCCGACAACTGGCGCGGCTTGCGGTCAAGCTGCGCTTCAAGCCGAAGAATGCGGGCGGTGTCGGCCACGCGGGCGGCGATGTCGGCGCGCGGGGTGCCGCGGATCTCCATCCCGAAGGCGATGTTGCGCGCCACGCTCAGATGCGGCAGCAGCGCGTAGTTCTGGAACACCATCGCCGCGCTGCGCGCCTTTGGCGGCAGCCGCGTCACGTCGCGCCCGCCGATCAGGATGCGGCCCGCATCGGCCGTCTCGAGCCCGGCGACAAGCCGCAGCAGCGTCGATTTTCCGCAGCCCGAGGGGCCGACGACGACGCAAAAGCCGCCATCGGGCACCGCCAGATCCAGCGCCTGAAGCACCGGCGTCTCGCCAAAGGATTTCCGCACGCCGTCAAGGGTCAAGTCAGCCATTCGCGCCTCCATGCTCGGGCTGTCTCATAGCGGCAGAAGGCGACAGGCGGGTGACGATTTGCTGACGCCACCGTCACCCGCCTGTCGAAAAAGCTTCACCAGATTTCGGGGTTTCTGTCACGGGCGGCTGCTAGGCGGTGTTGGCTAGGGGCAATGCCCGAGGGGTGGGGCTGATGACTGACGTGATGACGACGAATGACAGGGTCCTGCCGGTGCGGCGGGCCAGACGGCGCGGCGCGCGGGGCCGGGTGTTTCCCGCGCTGGCGCTGCTGGCACCGTCGCTGGTGTTCCTGATCCTGTTCACCTACTGGCCGATGCTGCAATCGCTGATCCAGTCGCTCAGCATCCAGAGCTTCGGCTCGACGCAGACGACCTTTGGCTTTGGCAATTTCCAGCGTCTGTTCGCCGATCCCGGGTTCCGTCAGGCGGCGGTCAACAACGCGGTCTATGCGGCGGGCACGATCCTGCCGGCGATCGCGCTGGCGCTGGCGCTGGCGGTGGGGCTGCAAGAGGCCACGGGGCTGAACACCCTGCTGCGCGGGGTGGTGTTCTTTCCGGTGCTGATCCCGCTGGTGGCCGCCGCCGCGCTGTTCAGCTTTGTCTTCCTGCCCGGCGTCGGGCTGCTGGACTACTACCTTGCCAAGTTTGGCGCGTCGCAGACCAACTGGCTGGGCGATCCCTCGATCGCGCTCTGGTCGCTGATCGGGCTGACAGTTTGGAAGAACGCAGGCTATTACATGCTGTTCTTCCTGGCCGGGCTGCAGGCGATCCCCGAAGACCTGTATGAGGCCGCGCGGATGGAAGGCGCGGGGACGCTGGCGCGGTTCCGGCGGATCACGCTGCCGCTTCTGGGGCCGACGCTGGCCTTTGTCTTCGTCATCGCGCTGATCAATTCGGTCACCCAGATCGACCATGTCGTGCTGCTGACCCAGGGCGGGCCGTCGAACAGCACCAATCTGCTACTCTACTACATCTATCAGCAGGCGCATCAGAACTACGATTACGGGCTGGCCGCCGCCGCCACGGTGGTGACGCTGGCGATGCTGCTGTCGCTTTCGGTGATCTCGTTGAAATCGCTGGAACGGGGCGCGCATTATGAAAGCTGATCCGCTGCAAGAGGGCCGCTATCTGGCCATCGCGCTGTTGGGCGGGGTGGCGCTGGTGTGGTCGACGCCGCTGTTGTGGATGATCATCGCGGCCTTTCGGCCCGACAGCGGCGACGCGCTGAACATGGCCGCGCTCTGGCCCAACTTCCGCCCGACGCTGGCGAATTTCCGCGACGCGCTGCAAAGCGCCGATTTCGCGCGGCTTTACGTGAACACGGTGATCGTCTGCGGCGGCATTCTGGCGGTGCAGCTGGTCACCGTCACGCTGGCCGGCTTTGCCTTCGCGCGGCTGAAATTCCCGGGGCAGGGGGTGCTGTTCTACGCCTTCCTGTTGCAGCTTATGATCGTGCCGGTGGTGCTGATCGTGCCGAACCTCGTCACCATCACCCATCTTGGCCTTTACGACACGCTGCCCGGCGTCATGGCGCCCTATTTCGCCTCGGCCTTCGGCACCTTCCTGATGCGGCAGTGCTTTCGCACCATCCCGCGCGACTTCGAAGAGGCCGCGCTGGTTGAGGGCGCCAGCTGGGGTCAGGTGATCTGGCGGGTGCTGATCCCGCTGGCCCGGCCCGGCATGGTGGCCTTCGCCATCGTCTCTGTCTGCGCCCATTGGAACGAGTTCCTGTGGCCGCTGATGGTGATCTCGAAACCGTCGCACCAGACGCTGACGGTGGGGCTGGCAAGCTTCACCCAGGGCGCCGAGGGCGGCAGCCAATGGGGCGTGATCGCCGCCGGCACCTTCCTGGTCGCCGCGCCGCTGATGATCGCCTTCGCGCTGTTCCAGCGCCAGTTCGTGAACTCTTTCCTCTTCTCAGGCGTCAAATAGGAGCGACGACTATGATCCACTGGAAAACCCTGGCCGCCGCGGGTGCGCTGGCGTTCGGCCTTGGCCAGACCGCCCAGTCAGCCCAGGCCGCGACCAATATCGAGCTGTATTTCCCGGTGCCCGTGCAGGGCAAGCTGGCCAACAAGATGAAGTCCCTGATGGAGGCCTTCAACAAGGCCCATCCCGACATCGACGCGACCGCGGTCTATACCGGCAGCTATGACGAGACCAACCTGAAGACCCGCGCCGCGATCCGCGCCGGCAACCCGCCGGCGGCGGTGATCATGTCGGCGAATTTCATCCTCGAATACCAGATCAACAACGAGATCCAGCCGCTTGATCCGATGATCAAGGCCGACGGCATGACCGACAAGAGCTTCATGGACCAGTATTGGCAGGCGCTGCACGGCAATGCCGAGTTCGCCGGCCATGTCTGGGCGGTGCCGTTCCAGAACTCGACCCCGCTGCTCTATCTCAACGTCAAGGCGTTCAAGGAGGCCGGGCTGAACCCCGACAACCCGCCGCAGACCTGGGCCGAATGGGCCGACGCCGCCAAGAAGCTGACCAAGCGCGACGGCAACAGCGTCAGCCAGTACGGCCTGATGATGCCGGGCAATTACGACTATCTGGGCTGGATCGTCTCGGCGCTGGATATGTCGAACGGCGGCCAATACTACAACACCGATTTCGGCGGCGAGGTCTATTACGATCAGCCCTCGATGCTGGGTGCGGTGCGCTTCATGCATAACCTGGTGTTCAAGGACAAGGTGATGCCCCAGGGCGTGACCAACGCCAAGGACGTCTCGACCTCTTTCTTCGCCGGCAAGGCGGCGATGGTGGTGCTGTCGACCGGGGCGCTGTCCTTCGTGCGCGACAACATGAAGGACAATTTCCGCGTCGCCTTCCTGCCGGGCCATCTGCGTCACGCGGTGGCGATCGGCGGGGCCTCGCTGATGATGCCGAAAGGGTTGAGCCCGGCCAAGCAAGAGGCCGCCTGGACCCTGATCAAATGGCTGACCAGCCCCAAGGTCGCGGGTGAGTGGAGCCGCTTCACCGGCTATTTCGCGCCCAACAAGGGGGCCTACGACCTGCCCGAGATGAAGGATTTCATGGCCCAGCATCCCAATGCGCAGGTGGCGCTGAAGCAGTTAGCCTATGCCCATCCGTGGTTCGCGACCTACAACACCGTGGCCGTGCGCAAGGCGCTCGAGGATCAGGTGCAGGCGGTGCTGTCGGGCAATGAAACGCCCGAAAAGGCGGTGAAGGCCGCGCAGGCCAAGGCCGACCAGCTGATGGCGCCCTATGTCGCGCAGACCGCGCTGAAGCTGCCGGACTGAGCCCCGCACCAAAGCTTCGGCCCGCCTCAATTCCGGGGCGGGCCGTTCCCTTCCGGGGTTTTCCATGCCCCTACGGAGTTTCCCATGATCGTCGCCCAGATCACCGACCTGCACCTGCGCCGCGCCGGCAAACCGGCCTATCGGGTTTCGGAAACCAACACCCTGGCCGCCCGCGCGGTCGAGGCGCTGCGCGCGCTCGATCCCCGGCCCGACCTTGTGGTCATCTCCGGCGATCTGACCGATTGCGGCCTGCCCGAGGAATATGAAGAGCTGACCCGCCTGCTGGCCCGCCTGCCGATCCCCTGCGCGCTGATCCCCGGCAATCACGACCGGCGCGAGGCGCTGCTTGCCGCCTTTCCCGAGGCCGCCGATGGCGATGGCTTCATCGGCTTCACCCGCGATCTGGGGCCGCTGCGGCTGATCGGTCTTGATACCGTGGTGCCCGGCGCCTCGCACGGGGCGCTTTGCGACACCCGGCTTGACGCGCTGGAGGCCGCTCTGTCGGCACGGCCCGACGCGCCGACGCTGATCTTCATGCACCATCCGCCCTTTGATTGCGGCATCCGCCACATGGACCGCATCGCCCTGCGCGAGGGGCGCGAACGGCTGGCCGGGATCGTTCAGGCCAACCCTCAGGTGGCGCGGATCTGCTGCGGCCACCATCACCGCCCGGTTCAGGCGCTGTTCGCCGGAACGCTGGCGCAGATCGCGCCCTCGGTCGCTCATCAGGTGCTATTCGACCTGAGCGAGGAAAGCCCCGCGCTTTTCGCGATGGAGCCGCCCGCCTTCCTGCTGCACACGCTGATCGGCGACGCTCTGGTCAGCCATCAGGTCTATGTCGAGCGGTATGAGGGACCCTATCCCTTCGTTCTGGATGCCGATTATCCGGGCCGGGCGTGATGACGTGTTTCAAAGCGCCGGCAATCGCCGCGCCACGCGGGACATGCCTTGGCACGCGGCTTTCGGCGTGCCGCAACCCGTCGGACCAACCCCGCGCAACACAACGAATGGCGGCAGGATCATAGCGCCGGCCCTGATCCATCTGGATCATGAAGTCGTGTCTTGGTTGTGGGAGTATCTCGCTGTTGATTCTGTACAATGAGAACGGGCGTGTTTGTTGCCCCCTTCGGGGGGCTTGCCCGATATGAGTGCGCATGACTTCGAAAGCCGTCCCAGGTGGCTTCCGGGTCGGATTTTTTTTGCCATGTGTTCGACGTACGAGTGACCCCGGCGGGCCGTTTGACGGCGCGTCGGGGCTTGTTTCGACCGCTATTGCGTGCGGTGCGGGGCCGCCGAAGCGGGGCCGGTTCCGGGCCCCGTCAGCGTCAGAACCCGGCGCACCAGATCCACCTGACGGCGGCAATCGGCCTTCCACATCGCCTGTTTGATCTGATTGCGCACGGTCACCAGCCGGGTGCCGCGCTGGTCGGCGATCTCGACCGGGCTGAGGCCCTCGGCCAGCATCAGCGCGACCGCGGACTCGGCCGGGGTCAGCGACAGGGCGGCGCCAAGCCGGCTGCGGGGGGGGCGCTGCACCTGCGGCCGGGTGAGCGCCAGAACGATCAGCGGCGGCGGAACGAAGAAGGCGCTGCCAAGAAGCCGGGCCAGATCCTCTTCGGCCGAAAGCACGGCCAGGTTGCAGCGCCATTCCGCCCCGTCCGGTGCGCGCAGGCCAAAGCTGTGCGGCGCCACGCGCCCGGCCTGGCGGCGCAGCGCGGCCAGGCGCGATTCGGCGTGCGGATCGGTGAAAGCGGCGGTGCCCGAGGGCGTCAGCCGCAGCACCTCTCCGGCTTCCAGCAGGGTGGCGGCGCGCGGATCGACCGATACCGGACGTCCCTCGGCGGTGAGGATCAGCACAGCGGCGGTGTCGGGGTCGACCTGATGGCGCAGCAGGTAATTGCCAAGCCGCGCCCCCGTCAGCGTGCGGTTCATCTCCAGCGCCTGCTGCAACAGAGGCACGAAATCGTTCAGCAGCCGGGTCCAGCCCGGTTGCAGCCTTTTGCCATCACGGTTGCGGATGTTGCCGCCCACCACATAGAGCCGCGTCGGATCGCGCAACAGCACGCTGCCGCCGCCGGCGATGATGTCTTCCTGCGGGCGGACCCAATCGGCGTAGAATTCGGTCCGGCGCAGCACCGCGTCCGGGCACATTTGCGCCGAGGTTAGCACCTGCCCGGGTGCGCCGCGCAAGAAGCCCGGCGCCCATGCGTTGCGGGTGGTGTAGTGGCGATTGTAGCCTTCCATGAACTCGGGGTCGTAGCCATGGGTCACATGCAGCGGGCCGGTTTGGCCGACAATCATGTCGAAGCCGAACAGATGGGTGCGGATGTCTCCGGCCATTTCCGCCATCAGCGACACCACCGGCTGCCAGCTGGTCGGATCCACGGCGGCGGCGTTGATTCTTCGCGCCAATTCCAGGTAATTATGCCCCGGTTTCAAGGTCATAAGTCCCGCGCCCCTTGTTCTGGGGCGATCGTGTCACGACACCGTCAACCGGGGCAAGCCCCCGGGCCAACGATGTCGTGATCTGGCACAGGCCCCCCGCGCAGGGGCCCCGCGCGGGGGGCGTTCAGCCCGCGCGCGCGGCGCGCTTGCGCTCGTGCGGGTCGAGGTGGCGCTTGCGCAGGCGGATCGCCTTTGGCGTGACTTCGACCAGCTCGTCATCGTCGATATAGGCGATCGCCTCTTCCAGGCTCATCCGCGTGGCGGTGGTCAGGCGCACTGCCTCGTCCGTGCCCGAGGCACGCACGTTGGTCAGCTTCTTGCCCTTCAGCGGGTTCACCTCAAGATCGTTGTCGCGGCTGTGTTCGCCGATGACCATGCCCTCGTAGATCGGTTCCTGCGGGCCGATGAACAGCTTGCCGCGTTCCTCGAGGTTCCACAGCGCATAGGCCACCGAGGTGCCGTTCTCCATCGAGATCAGCACGCCCTGACGGCGACCGATGATCGGGCCCTTGTGCGGTGCCCAACCGTGGAAGATGCGGTTCAGCACGCCCGAGCCGCGGGTGTCGGTCAGGAATTCGCCGTGGTAGCCGATCAGCCCGCGCGACGGCACATGCGCCACGATCCGGGTCTTGCCGACGCCCGCCGGGCGCATGTCGACCATATCGCCCTTGCGGGGGCCGGTCAGCTTCTCGATCACCGCGCCGGTGTATTCGTCATCGACGTCGATGATGACTTCCTCGATCGGCTCCATCCGTTCGCCGTTCTCTTCGCGCATGATGACGCGGGGGCGGCTGATCGACAGCTCAAACCCTTCGCGGCGCATGTTCTCGATCAGCACGCCCATCTGCAATTCGCCCCGGCCCGAGACCTCGAAAGCCTCGCCGCCGGGGGTGTCGGCGATCTTGATCGCGACGTTCTGCTCGGCCTCTTTCATCAGCCGCTCGCGGATGACGCGGGACTGCACCTTGGAGCCGTCGCGGCCCGCCAGCGGGCTGTCGTTGATGCCGAAGGTCACGGTGATGGTCGGTGGATCGATCGGCTGGGCGGGGATCGCCTCGTCAACCTCGTTGGCGCAGAGCGTGTCGGCCACGGTGGCCTTGGCCATGCCGGCGATCGTCACGATGTCACCGGCTTCCGCCAGCTCGATCGCCTGCTGGCCGAGACCCCGGAACGCGAGGATCTTCGACACCCGGAACTGTTCGATCCGGTCGCCCTTGCGGCTGAGCGCCTTGATCGTCTCGCCCGCCTTCAGCGTGCCGGATTCGACCCGGCCGGTCAGGATCCGGCCGAGGAACGGATCGGCCGACAGCGTGGTCGCCAGCATCCGGAAGGGTTCTTCGCGCAGCGCCAGTTGTTTCGGCGCGGGGACGTGGTGCCGGACCAGTTCGAACAGCGCCGTCAGATCCTTGCGCGGCCCGTCCAGTTCGGTATCGGCCCAGCCGGCCCGGCCCGAGGCGTAGAGATGCGGAAAGTCCAGCTGATCGTCGTCGGCGCCGAGGTTGGCGAACAGGTCGAACACCTCGTTCAGCGCGCGGTCCGGTTCGGCGTCGGGCTTGTCGACCTTGTTCAGCACCACGATCGGCCGCAGCCCCAGCGCCAGCGCCTTCGATGTCACGAACTTGGTCTGCGGCATCGGCCCTTCAGCGGCGTCCACCAGCAGCACCACGCCGTCGACCATGGACAGGATCCGCTCGACCTCGCCACCGAAATCGGCGTGGCCGGGGGTGTCGACGATGTTGATGCGATGCCCGTGCCATTCGACCGAGGTCGCCTTGGCGAGGATGGTGATCCCGCGCTCACGTTCGATATCGTTCGAATCCATCGCGCGCTCGGCCACCGCCTGGTTTTCGCGGTAGGTTCCCGATTGTTTCAGAAGCTCGTCGACCAGAGTCGTCTTGCCGTGGTCGACATGCGCGATGATCGCGATATTGCGAAGGTCCATAAATCCGTCCTGAATGCTGCGCCGCCGCGATACAGGCAAAAGCGGCGCTTGGCCAGAGGGTATGACTGCGTCTTAGCGCCCCGGTCTGCGCGCTGTGGCCCCCCGGCCTTGACTTCGCCCCGCTCCGGCGCCCTTCATCGGCCCGAAGAACAGGAGGCCCCGATGGCAGAGACTTTCGACGCGGAACTGCAAGACCGTCTGATGCGCTACGCGGCGGTCGAGACCCAAAGCGACGAGGACAGCCCCAGCGCCCCTTCGACCGAGGTGCAGTTCGATCTGCTGCGGATGCTGCAGGCAGAGCTTGCCCGGATCGGCGCGGCAGAGGTCGAGCTGACCGATTACGGCGTGGTGCTGGCGACGATCCCGGGCACCGCCCCGGGGCCGACGATCGGCCTTCTGGCCCATGTCGACACCGCGCCGCAATTCACCGCACGGGGGGTGAAGCCGCGCGTCATCCAGGGCTGGAACGGCGACGACATCACCTTTCCCGACGCGCCCGAACTGGTGCTGTCGCCCGCCGAGTACCCCTATCTCGCTGAAAAGGCGGGTCAGGACATCATCACCGCCTCGGGCACCACGCTGCTGGGCGCCGACGACAAGGCCGGCATCGCGATCATCATGACCGCCGCGCGCCACCTGATCGAAAACCCCGAGATCCCGCACGGCCCCATCCGCATCGCCTTCACCCCCGACGAGGAAATCGGCCGCGGCGTGGGGGCGGATCTGCCGCGCGACCTGAGGGCTGATTTCGCCTATACGTTCGACGGCGGCGCGGTGGGCGAGATCGAATATGAGACCTTCTCGGCCGACGCGGCCGAGGTGCGGATCGAGGGCGTCTCGATCCATCCGGGCTATGCGACGGGCAAGCTGGTGAATGCGGTCCATCTGGCCGCCAAGATCGTCCAGACCCTGCCGCAGGCGACGATGACGCCTGAAACCACCGCCGGGCGCGCGGGCTTCGTGCATGCGACCGAAATGTTCGGCGGTGCGGCGCAGATGACCCTGCGCTTCATCCTGCGCGATTTCGAACGCGACGGGCTGGAGGCCAAGGGCAAGCTCTTGCGCGATGTCTGCGCCGCGGTGCAGGCGGGAGAGCCGCGGGCGAAGATCGCCTGCGAGATTCGCCCCCAATACCGCAACATGCGCTACTGGCTGGAGGCCGACATGACCCCGGTGACCCTGGCGGTTGAGGCCGCGCGCGCGATCGGGATCGAGCCGATCTCGAATCCCATTCGCGGGGGGACCGACGGCTCGCGGCTGACGGAATTCGGCGCGCCCTGTCCGAACCTCTTCACCGGCATGCAGAATATCCACGGGCCGCTGGAATGGATCTCGGTGCAGGACATGGCGCGCGCCACCGACTTGGCGCTGATGCTGGTGCGGCGCGCGGTGACCTGAGGCCTGCTGCGGGGGTTTCACACCCCCGCACCCCCGTGGAGTATTTCCGCCAAGATGAAGCAGGGGCGTTCTGTGCCCTTCATCTTGGTCCAAATACTCCGGGGGTGCGGGGGCAGCGCCCCCGCGGGTATGAAAAAGGCGGGGAAGATCCCCGCCTTTCCAAACCGTTCCGTCAACCGGATCAGGCGAGCGCCTTGTTGAGGTACTCGTCCACCTTCTCGAGATAGCCGATCGTGGTCAGCCACTTCTGATCGGGGCCCACCAGCAGGGCGAGGTCCTTGGTCATGTGGCCGTCCTCGACCGTCTGCACGCAGACCTTTTCCAGCGTCTCGGCAAAGTTCAGAAGCTCTGCGTTGTTGTCCAGCTTGGCGCGGTGCTTGAGGCCACCGGTCCAGGCGAAGATCGACGCGATCGAGTTGGTCGAGGTCTCCTTGCCCTGCTGGTGCTGGCGGTAGTGGCGGGTGACGGTGCCATGCGCGGCCTCGGCCTCGACGGTCTGGCCATCGGGCGTCATCAGCACCGAGGTCATCAGGCCGAGGCTGCCAAAGCCCTGCGCCACGGTGTCCGACTGCACGTCGCCGTCGTAGTTCTTGCAGGCCCAGACATAGCCGCCCGACCATTTCATCGCGCTGGCGACCATATCGTCGATCAGGCGGTGCTCGTAGGTGATGCCGGCGGCCTTGAACTTGTCGGCGAACTCTTCGTCGAAGACCTTCTGGAACAGGTCCTTGAAGCGGCCGTCATAGGCCTTGAGGATGGTGTTCTTGGTCGACAGATACACCGGCCAGCCCTTGACCAGACCGTAGTTCATCGAGGCGCGGGCGAAGTCGATGATCGACTCGTCGAGGTTGTACATCGCCATCGTGACACCGGCCGAGGGCGCGTCGAACACGTCCTTTTCGATCACGGTGCCGTCGTCGCCGACGAATTTGATCGTCAGCTTGCCCTTGCCGGGGAACAGGAAGTCGGTGGCGCGGTACTGGTCGCCAAAGGCGTGACGGCCAACCACGATCGGCTTGGTCCAGCCCGGCACCAGACGCGGCACGTTCTTGCAGATGATCGGCTCGCGGAAGATCACGCCGCCCAGAATGTTGCGGATCGTGCCGTTGGGCGAACGATACATGCGCTTGAGGCCGAATTCCTCGACCCGGGCCTCATCGGGGGTGATGGTCGCGCATTTGACGCCGACGCCGTATTTCTTGATCGCCTCGGCCGCATCCACGGTGATCTGGTCGTCGGTCGCGTCACGCGACTCGATGCTCAGGTCGTAGTATTTCAGGTCGATGTCGAGATAGGGCAGGATCAGCTTTTGCTTGATGAAGTCCCAGATGATCCGGGTCATCTCATCGCCGTCGAGCTCGACGACGGGGTTGGCTACCTTGATCTTGGACATGGGGCCCTCTTGTTTGTGGATTCGCTTGCGCCGGGTCATAGCGCATTCGCAGGCAGAGGGAAAGGCGGTATGCGGTGGTATACCGAAGCGGCGGGCCGGGTGGCGGATCGGGCGGCTGGTCGGGCGGCGGATCAGGCTTCGGGGAAGAAGGCGCGCAGGCGGATCTGCAGCCAGTCCCAGATCACCGGGGCGCCGCGGGCGACCTTGTGGCCGACGCGCGATTGCAGCTGCCGCCAGGTCACCTGATAGTCGTTCCAGCTGCCGCCGCCGGAGGCCAGGTTCATCAGCACCGGCTGCACCCGGTCGAGGGATTTGGCGAAGATGGCGTCCGGGGTCTCGGCGGCCTCGAACTCGCGCCAGAGCGCGAGAAGCTCCTCGCCCTGATCGCCGGGCAGCAGGCCGAAGATGCGGCACGCGGCGGCGTCCTCGGCGGCCTGCACCTCGGCCGAGCCATGGCTGGCGCCCTGGGTCGCGTGGATCGGTACGTCGCCGACGTCGATTTCGACCAGATCGTGGATCAGCAGCATCCGGATCACCCGCTCGATCCGCACCTCGGGGCCGGCCTGATCGGCGAGGGTCAGCGCATAAAGCGCCAGATGCCAGGAATGTTCGGCGGAATTCTCGCGGCGGGAATTGTCGGTAATCGGCGTCGCGCGGGTGATGCGCTTCAGCCGGTCGGCCTCCTCCAGAAAGGCGAACTGGGCCTCAAGCCGCGGGCTCATGCGCGGGGGGCGGCCCGGGCCAGCTCGGCCTCGATGAACTGGCGCGCGCGGCGGTCGGCCAGGCGCAGGCGCATCGCGGTCAGGAAGGCCTCTTCCAGCGTCGTCGAGGAGGTGCCGATCACCTTTGCGACCTTCTCGTGAAAGTCGTCGTCTCCGGTCGCGTCGATCGCCTTGATCGCCTCGGCCGAAAGCGCGTCGGCAAGCTCCTCGATCAGCGCCATCGTTAGCGCGTTCCCTCGGTCAGGCGGCGCTGAACATAGGTGGTGACGTGGTCGATCATCGGCTTCATATGGGCCTCTTCGTCCTTGAAGAAGTGGTCCGCACCCTCGATCTCGGTATGGGTGATGGTGATGCCCTTCTGCTCATGCAGCTTGGAGACCAGGGCGCGGGTGTCCTTCGGCGGTGCCACCCGGTCGTTCAGGCCGTTGATGACCAGGCCCGAGGCCGGGCAGGGGGCGAGGAAGGAGAAATCATACATGTTCGCCGGCGGCGCGACCGAGATGAAGCCGGTGATCTCGGGGCGGCGCATCAGAAGCTGCATGCCGATCCAGGCGCCGAACGAGAAACCCGCCACCCAGCAATGCTTGGCGTTCTGGTTCATCGACTGGAGGTAGTCGAGCGCCGAGGCGGCATCGGAAAGCTCGCCGATGCCCTGATCGTATTCGCCCTGGCTGCGCCCGACACCGCGGAAGTTGAACCGCAGCACCGTGAAGCCCATGTTGTAAAAGGCGTAGTGAAGGTTATAGACGACCTTGTTGTTCATCGTGCCGCCGAATTGCGGATGTGGATGCAGCACGATGGCAATGGGCGCGTCTTTTTCCTTCTGGGGATGGTAGCGACCTTCGAGCCGGCCTTCGGGTCCGGGAAAAATCACTTCGGGCATGGGGGCAGCCTGCTTTCGTTGCGACGGGACCGGGGCATTCTTGACGCAATCCCGCGGCGAACCTAGAAACCTGAGCACCGTCCGACCGCAGCCGAAGGGGTGGAACCCGAGTTAAGGTTGCGGGGGCCGTTCGTCAATGTCTTTAGACAGGGGAAGGCCGATGAAACTTTCGACCAAGGGGCGCTATGCGATGGTGGCGCTGGCCGACCTGGCGATTACGCCGGGAGAAGAGCTGGTGTCGCTGGCGGCGATTTCCAAGCGTCAGGATATATCGCTGCCCTATCTGGAGCAGCTGTTCGTCAAGCTGCGCCGGTCGGGGTTGGTCGAATCGGTGCGCGGGCCGGGGGGCGGCTACCGTCTGGCACGGCCGGCGGCCGAGATCCGGATCAGCGAGGTGCTGGAAGCCGTGGACGAGACGGTCAGCGCGATGCAGGCCGGGGCCGGGGCCTCGGGCGGGTTGTCGGGGACGCGGGCGCAATCGCTGACCAACCGGCTGTGGGAAGGGCTTTCGGCGCATGTCTATGTGTTCCTGCATCAGACCCGGCTGTCGGATGTGATCCGCAACGAGATGCGGCCTTGCCCGGCGGTGCCCGCGCTGTTCGCGGTCGTCGACGAGGATTGAGGCTTTGGTGCCGGGGGCCAGCCCCCGGACCCCCGGAGTATTTCTGCCAAGATGAAAGGATCAGGGGTGGTGGAGCGCGTCTATCTGGACTGGAACGCGACCACGCCGCTGCGGGCCGAGGCCCGGGCGGCGATGGGGGCGGCGATGGATGTGGTCGGCAACCCTTCGTCCGTGCATGCCGAGGGGCGTGCGGCCAAGGCGCTGGTCGAGCGCGCGCGGGCGCAGGTGGCCGCTGCGCTGGGGGCCGAGGGGGCGGATATTATCTTTACCTCCAGCGCGACGGAGGCGGCGGCTTTGGCGCTGGCGGGGCGCGGGATCGCCTGCGCGGGCATCGAGCATGACGCGGTGCGCGCCTGGTGCGCCGCGGATCTGGCGGTGGATGGTGAGGGCCGGGTAACGGTGCCCGAGCCCGGGCGCGCCACGCTGCAGATCGCCAATTCCGAGACCGGCGTGGTGCAGGATCTGCCGCAGGGGTTGGCGGTGTCGGACCTGACCCAGGGCTTTGGCAAGCTGCCGCTGGCCTTCAACTGGCTGGGGGTCGAGATGGGGCTGGTGTCGGCGCACAAGCTGGGCGGGCCCAAGGGGGTGGGCGCGCTGGTGGTGAAGCGCGGCCTTGACGTGGCCGCGCAGTTGCGCGGCGGCGGGCAGGAGATGGGGCGGCGTGCCGGCACCGAGAACATCCTCGGCATCGCCGGTTTTGGCGCGGCGGCGGAGGCTGCGGCGAAGGATCTGGCCGGGGGGCTGTGGGACGAGGTCTCACAAATTAGAAATATTCTAGAATCTGCGATTGCCTCTGACGCAAAGACGACTATTATTGTCGGGAAAGCCGGGAAGCGCCTGCCCAACACCACATGCCTGGTGACGCCGGGCTGGAAGGGCGAGACCCAGGTGATGCAGATGGATCTGGCCGGGTTCGCCATTTCGGCGGGGTCGGCCTGTTCCTCGGGCAAGGTGCGGGCAAGCCATGTGCTGCGCGCCATGGGGATCGAGGAGGGCGCCGCGGCAAGCGCCATCCGAATCTCTTTGGGGCCCGGGGTGACGCGGGAAGAGGTGCTGCGCTTTGCCGAGGCGTGGCTGGCCCAGAACCGGAAATTCCGGGCGCGGGCAGGATGAGGTTCGGGGCGCAAGTCCCCTGAAGGAATGGAAAACGTGATGACTGCATTGGACGAGACCCAGACCGAGGTGCGCGACGGCGTAGACCGCGAGACGGTGGAAGCCGTCCAGGCGATGGCCGGCAAGTACAAGCATGGCTGGGAAACCGAGATCGAGATGGATTTCGCCCCCAAGGGGTTGAATGAGGACATCGTTCGGCTGATCTCGGCCAAGAACGAAGAGCCGGAGTGGTTGCTGGAATGGCGCCTGCAGGCGTTCCGGCGCTGGCTGCAGATGGAAGAGCCGGACTGGGCGCTGCTGAAGATCCCGATGATCGACTATCAGGACCAGTATTACTACGCCAAGCCGAAGTCGATGATGGTCAAGCCGAAAAGCCTGGATGAGGTCGACCCGAAGCTTCTGGCGACTTACGAAAAGCTGGGCATCCCCCTGAAAGAACAGTTGATTCTGGCCGGCGTCGAGGGCGCCGAGGATGCCCCCGCCGAAGGCCGCAAGGTGGCGGTGGACGCGGTGTTCGACAGCGTCTCGGTCGGCACCACCTTCAAGGCAGAGCTGAAGAAGGCCGGCGTGATCTTCATGTCGATCTCGGAGGCGGTGCGCGAGCATCCCGAGCTGGTGAAGAAATACCTCGGCTCGGTCGTGCCGCAATCGGACAATTACTTTGCCACGCTCAACAGCGCGGTCTACTCGGACGGCTCCTTCGTCTACATCCCCGAGGGCGTGCGCTGCCCGATGGAGCTGTCGACCTATTTCCGCATCAACGCCGAGAACACCGGCCAGTTCGAGCGCACCCTGATCATCGCCGAAAAAGGCAGCTACGTCAGCTATCTGGAAGGCTGCACCGCGCCCAAGCGCGACATCGCTCAGCTGCATGCCGCGGTGGTGGAACTGGTCATTCTCGAAGATGCCGAGATCAAATATTCCACCGTCCAGAACTGGTATCCGGGCGACGAGGAAGGCCGCGGCGGGATCTACAACTTCGTCACCAAGCGCGCCGATTGCCGCGGCGACCGGGCCAAGGTGATGTGGACCCAGGTGGAAACCGGATCGGCGATCACCTGGAAATATCCCAGCTGCATCCTGCGCGGCGATGAAAGCCAGGGCGAGTTCTACTCGATCGCCATCGCCAACAACATGCAGCAGGCCGACACCGGCACCAAGATGATCCATCTTGGCAAGAACACCCGCTCTCGCATTGTTTCCAAAGGGATTTCTGCGGGCAAGGCTCAGAACACCTACCGTGGTCTGGTGTCGATGCACCCGAAGGCCAAGAACGGGCGCAACTACACCCAATGCGACAGCCTGCTGATCGGCGACAAATGCGGGGCGCATACGGTTCCCTATATCGAGGTGAAGAACAATTCGTCGCGCGTTGAGCATGAGGCGACGACCTCGAAGGTGGATGACGATCAGCTGTTCTACTGCCGCTCGCGCGGGATGAATGAGGAAGAGGCGGTGGCGCTGGTGGTGAACGGCTTCTGCAAGGAGGTGCTTCAGGCGCTGCCGATGGAATTCGCAATGGAGGCGCAAAGCCTGGTCGCGATCTCGCTTGAGGGCTCCGTCGGGTGAAGGTGGCCGTCTACAAGTTTGGTTTCATTGCGGTTTTCATGTCTGTCGCAATGATTGGACTGAAGCTGATGGGCTGGGTGGACCTGCACAGTTCGCGTTTCTACGCGGTGATGCTGATGATCGGGCTGATCTGCGGGGCGCTGATGCGGGGATTGTTTGGAAGGCTTGAGCGCTGAGCCGCGCGACGTGGCCCGGGCTGGCCGGTGACGACAACATGCCGATGGCGGGCGCCCTGGGTGCCGCCGTCATGACAGAATGAGGAAAATATGCTGCAAATCAAGAACCTGCACGTCAAACTTGAAGAAGAAGACAAGCAGATCCTGAAGGGTGTCGATCTGGTGGTCGAGCCCGGCAAGGTGCATGCGATCATGGGGCCGAACGGGTCGGGCAAGTCGACCCTGTCCTATGTGCTCTCGGGCCGCGGCGGCTATGAGGTGACCGAGGGCAGCGCCACGCTGGACGGCGCCGACCTGCTGGAGATGGAGCCCGAGGCGCGCGCCGCGGCGGGTCTGTTCCTGGCGTTCCAATATCCGGTCGAGATCCCGGGCGTCGGCAACATGACCTTCCTGCGCACCGCGGTGAATGCCCAGCGCAAGGCGCGCGGGCAGGAAGAGATGAGCGCCGGCGAATTTCTCAAGGTGATCCGCGAGAAGGCCAAGACCCTGAAGATTGACGCCGAGATGCTGAAGCGGCCGGTCAACGTGGGCTTCTCGGGCGGCGAGAAGAAGCGCAACGAGATCCTGCAAATGGCGATGCTGGAACCCACGATGTGCATCCTCGACGAGACCGATTCCGGCCTTGACGTGGACGCGATGAAGCTGGTGGCCGAGGGCGTGAACGCGCTGCGCTCGCCCGATCGCGGCTTTCTGGTCATCACGCATTATCAACGGCTTCTGGACCATATCAAACCCGACGTCGTGCATATCATGTCCGATGGCCGGATCATCAAGACCGGCGGGCCCGAGCTGGCGCTTGAGGTCGAGAACAACGGCTATGCCGACATCCTGGCGGAGGCGGTCTGATGGCGCAGCCGCAAGCGACGCAGAAGCAAGAGGCGCTGGCGGCGCGGCTGGCCGTGCTGCGGCTGCCGACCTCGGGCGGCTGGCTTTCGCTGGCGCGCGGCCTGGCCGAGACGCGGCTGAAGGGCATGGGCCTGCCGGGGCGACGCGACGAATACTGGCGCTGGACCAATCCGGCGGTGCTGATCGCGCCCGAACCCGGCCCTGCGCAGCCTTACGACGCGCGGGATGAGGTGCCGGCTTTCGATGCCATCGACCGCGTGAAGCTGGTGTTCACCGACGGGGTGTTCCACGCCGCAGCCTCGGACGACCCGGCGCTTGCCGGGGTTGAGGTCTCTCGTCTGGCCGAGGCCAGCGCCCGGGATGTGCATTGGGCGCATGAGCTCTACGGCGTGCTTGAGGCCGCCGGTCAGAAACCGGTTGAGCGGCCGCTGGCGGCGCTCAATTCCGCCTATGCGACGGAGGGGGTTCTGATCCGGGTGACGGCGAAGGCCGAGAAGCCCGTGCATCTGATTTATAACCACGAATCAGAGGTTTCCGACGCGATCCTGCACCATTGCGTGAAGGTCGAGGAAGGCGCCGAGCTGACCCTTCTGGAAAGCGGCCCGGCGGCGGCGCGCTGCAACATGGTGCTTGAGGTGCTGGTCGCGGATGGCGCCAGCTTCCACCATGTCCGCACCCAGGGTCGCGATCACGACCGTCAGGCCGTGACCCATCTGTTCGCCCGTCTGGGCGAGGGCTGCCGGTTCAAGAGCTTCACCCTGACTGCCAATGGCGTGATGACCCGCAACGAGGCGGTGGTGGAACTGCTGGGCGACGACGCGGTGGCCCATCTGGCCGGCGCGGCGATGGGCGACGGCGATTTCCATCAGGACGACACGGTGTTCGTCACCCATGACGCCGAGCGCTGCGAAAGCCGCCAGGTGTTCAAGAAGGTGCTGCGCAACGGCGCGGTCGGGGTGTTCCAGGGCAAGATCCTGGTCAAGCCCGGCGCCCAGAAGACCGACGGCTATCAGATCAGCCAGTCGCTGCTTCTGGACGAGGACAGCCAGTTCCTGGCCAAGCCCGAGCTGGAGATCTACGCCGACGATGTCAGCTGTTCGCATGGCTCGACCTCGGGCGCGATCGACGACACGGCGCTGTTCTACCTGCGCTCTCGCGGGGTGCCGGAACGGGCGGCGCAATCGCTTCTGGTGCTGGCCTTCCTGGCCGAAGCGCTGGAAGAGATCGAGGACGAGGCCATTGCCGAGGACATCCGCAGCCGTCTGGAAGGTTGGCTCAACCGCCGGATGGGCTGACCGGACGGGCAGGGGGCGGGCCGCCATGTCGATCGTGTCGGACATCACCGAAAGCTACCGCGCGCCGGGCCGGGTTCTGGCGCGCAAGCTGGCGGCGGGGGTGCGCGAGGATCGGGCGCTCGCGCTTTTGATGCTGGCCTGTTTCCTGATCTTCGTCAGCGAATGGCCCGCCCTGGCGCGGGCCACGCATCTGGACAATTCGGTCAGCTTCGATCAGCGGCTGGGCGGGGCGCTGATGGCCACGCTTTTCATCCTGCCGCCGCTGTCATATGGGGGGGCGGCGCTTGCCCATCTGGCGGCGCGGGCCCTGGGGGGCCGGGGCGGCTGGTACGGGGCGCGGCTGGCGCTTTTCTGGGCGATGCTGGCGATCAGCCCGCTGATGCTGCTGAACGGGCTGGTGGCGGGACTCGCCGGGCCCGGACCGGCGGCAGAGGCCCTGGGCTGGATCGTCGCGGCGGCCTTTGTCTGGCTTTGGCTTGGCGGGCTTTGGGCGGTGGAACGCGGAACGGAAGGACCAACGGCGCAATGAGCCTGACCTTTTCAGATTTCTGGGCGCTGTTGCGCGAGTCGGTGCTGCGCCCGCGCGGGGTGATGCGGCGATTCCTCGACGCGCCGGTTTCGGTCGGCTGGCTGTGGCAGGCGCTGGTGCTGTTGGCGATCATCGCGGGCATCCTGTCCTGGGGCGAATTCGTCACCGGGCCCAAGGGCAGCCTGCCCTTCGATCCGTCGCAATTGCCGGGACCGGCGGTGATGTCACTGCTGCAATTCGGGTTTCTGGCCATGCTGGTGCCGGTGGCCCATCTGGCGGGGCGGCTGTTTGGCGGCACGGGCACGCCGATCGGCGCGCTGAAGCTGGTGGTCTGGTGGCAGGCGCTGACCATGGTGTTGCAGACGGCCGAGCTGGTGCTGTTCCAGGCCTTCCCCTTCCTTGGCCTTCTGGCGGTCATCGTGACCTTCGCGGCGCTTTTCTGGACGCTGACCAATGGCGTCGCCGAACTGCACGGGTTCGCCTCGCCGGGTTTGGTGCTTTTGGGCATCATCGGCACCGGGGTGGTGCTGATCCTGCTGGCGTCCTTCATCCTGGCGGCGCTTGGCGTCGCCCCAATGGGAGCTGCGTGATGTACGATCTGGCCAAGGTCCGGGCCGATTTCCCGATCCTTTCGCGTGAGGTGAACGGGAAGCCGCTGGTCTATCTCGACAATGGCGCCTCGGCGCAAAAGCCGCGCGCGGTGATCGAGGCCGTCACCCAGGGCTATGCGATGGAATATGCCAATGTGCACCGCGGCCTGCATTTCCTGTCGAACCTCGCGACCGACAAATATGAGGCTGTGCGCGGCACAATCGCGCGCTTCCTGAACGCCGCCCATGAGGAGGAGATCGTCTTTGCCTCGGGCTCGACCGAGGCGATCAATCTGGTCTCTTACGGCTGGGCCGCGCCGCGGCTGCAGCCGGGCGACGAGATCGTGCTGTCGGTGATGGAGCATCACGCCAACATCGTGCCCTGGCATTTCCTGCGTGAGCGTCAGGGTGTGGTGCTGAAATGGGTCGATGTCGACGTGAACGGCGATCTTGACCCGCAGGCGGTGCTGGATGCGATCGGGCCGAAGACGAAGCTGATCGCGATCACCCATATGTCGAATGTGCTGGGCACCAAGGTCGACATCAAGGCGATCTGCGCGGGGGCGCATGCCAAGGGCGTGCCGGTGCTGGTCGATGGCAGCCAGGGCGCGGTGCATGCGCCGGTCGACGTGCAGGATCTGGGCTGCGATTTCTACGCCATCACCGGGCACAAGCTTTACGGCCCCTCGGGCTCCGGCGCGATCTATATCCGGGCCGAGCGTCAGGCCGAGATGCGCCCCTTCCTGGGCGGCGGCGACATGATCCGCGAGGTCACGAAAGACGTCGTGACCTATGCCGACCCGCCGATGAAATTCGAGGCCGGCACCCCCGCCATCGTCCAGCAGATCGGGCTGGGGGTGGCGCTGGAATACCTGATGGATCTGGGGATGGAGAATGTCGCAGCGCATGAACGCGATCTGCGCGATTATGCCCGCGCCCGGCTGGATGGGTTGAACTGGCTGAACGTGCAGGGCAATTCGGCGACCAAGGGGGCGATCTTCTCGTTCACGCTGGACGGGGCGGCGCATGCGCATGATATCTCGACCGTGCTGGACAAGAAGGGGGTGGCGGTGCGCGCCGGCCACCACTGCGCCCAGCCGCTGATGGAGCATCTGGGCGTCACGGCGACCTGCCGCGCCTCCTTCGGCCTTTACAACACGCGCCAGGAGGTCGACGTGCTGGTCGAGGCGCTGGAGCTGTGCCACGAGCTGTTCGGCTAGGGCAGGGCGCGTACGGGGCAGGGCGCGTACGGGGGCCACGCGCGCGGGCGGCCTAGATTTCGTGGCTTTTGGGTTCCCGCCCCGCGCTGCGCGCCCGGCGCGCTTCGGGCAGGGCGATCGCGGTGAGCGCCAGCGCGATCAGCAAGAACAGCCCCGCCCCGGTCCAGCCATAGATCAGCACCCCGCCGATGCCGCCCACCAGAAAGGCCACAAGCGTCGCCAGATGCAGCACCAACCGGTCGCGCACCACACCGCGCCCGGACTGGCTGCGCGCGTTGCCCATCAGGATCGCCAGCTCCACCCCGATATCGGTGGAGATTCCGGTGACATGGGTGGTACGCACCCGCGCGTCCGAGATCCGCGTCGTCGCCGCGTTCTGCAGCCCCATCACGAAGGCCACGCCGACCAGCACCAGCGGATCGGAATGGATTGTCGGCAGGCTCATGTCGGCCAGCGCGATCAGCGCCAGCAGACCGGCCTCGGCCAGGATCGAATAGGCGTAGATGCCGCTGATCCCGCGCCGCCGGCCGACCTCGATCAGCAGCGCCGAGGCGAAGGCGCCCGAGATGAAGGCGATGACCAGGCTGACGGCCCAGAAGGCCAGCCGCATGTTGCCCAACACCAGATGATCCGACAGCGCCGAGACATTGCCCGTCATGTTGCCCGAAAACAGCCCCAGCGACCGGAACCCCGCCGCGTTGATCGCCCCGGCCAGCAGCGACAGCGACGCGGCAAGGCGCAGATCGACAGAGACGGTACGGGCTGTGCCGGTATGGATCAGCATGGGCGGCTCCGGTCTGGGGCGGGCTTGGCGCGGATTTGTCAGGCGTAAGCGCGTGCGGCGCGCAATGCAATCGCGGCGCGCGCACGGATTTATCCGTTGCGGCGTTCCGGCTCTGGCGCTATAGACGCGCGCAGGCACCCGTAGCTCAGCTGGATAGAGCGCTGCCCTCCGAAGGCAGAGGCCACAGGTTCGAATCCTGTCGGGTGCACCAATCTTTTCAATGGTTTGCTTGAGGGTTGGCTTCGCTACGGCTGTTCCAGGTAAGCAATAGGTAAGCACCAGCGCTTCCTCTCGGCCGAATCCGAGGCTCCCGATCTTCCGCAGGTTTCTTGGGCGCAAGTGAGCGCCAAGGCATTTAACCGGAAGGGAACGACCATGCCGAACGCTATCCCCACGAAACCGATCACCACCCTGTTCGCCGAATGGTGTGAGCTTTGCCGAAAGCTGACTGTCGGTGACGTCGCGCCCGAAGACCGCGACGTCACCCTCCTGGCCACCGCCGAATTGGAGAGCCAGATTGTTGCGGCGCCGACCCATTCGAGCCTCGATGCCTTCCGCAAGGTGGTCGTGGTGATGGACGGAGTGCCAGCGCCCGACGACAGCGGCAACGACGCGCTGCTGATCCGCGAAGCCTATGCGGCCCTCGGCCTCCCGCTCGTGCCGATCGGATCAGGCGCCGAGCTGCAGGAGGCTGTCTAGCGAGCCGCAGGAGGGCGGCGTTGACCGCGCCGCCCTCTCCGGATACCCGGCCCCGGCCATAGATGTCGCCCAGCGCTTAAAATAGCCAGCGCTACGCACCGAAGTTCGACAGCTGTGGGTCGGATGCGAGCGGTTTCGCAGGGGGTCGGTCACGCATTTTCAATGCGTTAACCATCGGTGGATGCTGTTTTCGGCGGATTTCGTGTAGTTACATGCGATACCGC
>CAJYAD010000021.1 GCA_913064775.1 uncultured Albidovulum sp.
CGTTGCTTGGCTGTGAAGCTTGATCAGCATCTCGCTCTCCCGTCCCGCGCCTCGGTCAGAACCCAGCGTGCCATGAAAAGCGCTGATCGACGAGGGGCTATGTGATCATCCGGGATGGAACAGCTATCCTCAAGATAGCCCTGACGCAGGGTGCCCAGCCCGTTCTGCCCGGGCGTCGCCACCTGCGCCGGCCCCGAGGCCGCGCTTTCAAGGAACAGGTTAGAGCCGATCGCCTCCAACCCCTTTTCATTGGTGAAATTGGCCAGCGTGAACTGGCCCAGTAGCTGCGGCTGGGTCTGATCGCGAAAATAGGCGTAGATCTCGCCCGCGCCATTGATCGAGATGCTCGTCGCCTCCTGCGGGATGGTGACGCCGGGCACCACCGGATAGCCGTCCGAGGTGACGATCTGCCCCTCGGCCGAGCGTTTCAGCCCCCCGTCGCGGGTATAGCCCGATGCGCCCGACGGCAACGTGACCTCCAGATAGCCCTTGCCGTCGATCGCCATGTCGAGGTCGCCGTTGGTCTGGCTCAGCGACCCCTGCGCCAGTGTCACTGACACCGCAGTGGGCCGCACGCCCAGACCCAGCTGCACGCCGGTGGGCAGAAGCGTCCCATCCTCGGCGTTCACCGTGCCAGGGCGGACGAGTTGTTGGTAATGCAGATCGGCGAACTCGGCGCGCCGCGCGTTGTAGCCGGTGGTCGACATGTTCGCGAGGTTGTTCGACACGACCTCTACCCGCTGTTGCTGGGCGCTCATGCCGCTGGCGGCGATTTGCAGGGCTCTCATGCGGGCCTCCTATCGGCCAAGTGTTTCGATGACGCCGCGAATGCGCTGATCCTCGCGGTCAAGCAGGCTTTGCCCCAGCTCATAGGCGCGCTGGACGGCGATCATCCGGCTGATCTCGCGCACCGGATCGACGTTCGATTCCTCGACATATCCCTGACGCAGGCTCGCCCCCGGGGCGGGTTCCACCCCGTTTTCGGCACGAAAGAGGGTGCCGGCCTCATGGTTCAGATCGGTGGGATCGGCGGGGCGGTAGAGGCCGATCTTGGTGATCGGCTGGCCATCGGCGGACAGGGTGCCATCGGCGGCCAGACTGATCTGCTGGGCCTCGACCGGAATGAAGATCGGCGCGCCGCCCTCGTCCAGCACGCGGTGGCCGTCGGGGGTGACCAGCTCTCCATCCTGATTGGGGGTGAAGCTGCCGGCGCGGGTCAGGCGGTCGCCCTGCGGCGTCTGAACCAGAAAGAAGCCTTCCCCGTCGATGGCGAAATCGAAGGCGCCGCCGGTCTGGGCCAGGCCGCCCTGGCGCAGATCCACCGCCCGCGCGGTGGCCGTGGCCATGGAAAGCGAGGGCTCCGCCCCGTCGAGCCGCGCGATATGTTCGGTGAAGATCATCCCCTCGCGCCGGAAGCCGGTGGTCGAGGTATTGGCGATGTTGTTCGCCACCACCGACATCTGCCGCATCAGGCCGGACTGCCGGGTCAGCGTGGTGTAGCTTGCGTTGTCCATCCTCTAGCCCCCCCCGGCGATCAGCGGCACCAGGCGATGGGTGAAGAAATCTACCAGCGTCGAGGTCATGAAGGACATCGACACCCAGAAGACCACGATCATCGCGCCGACCTTGGGCACGAAGGTCAGCGTCATCTCCTGCACCGAGGTCAGCGCCTGGATTAGGCCCACCGCGACGCCCGCGACCAGCGCCACCGCCAGAAGCGGCGCCGAGATCTTCACCGCGATCCACAGCGCTGCACGCAGCGCGTCGTATATGACGGCCTCGCCCAGCATCAGACCGGCATCCTCAGGATTTCCTGATAGGCCTCGACCACCTTGTCGCGCACGGTCACGGCCGTCTCGACAGCAAGCTGGGTCTCGGCCAGGGCCTGCACCAGCGCCTGCGGATCGGCACTGCCGACCATCGCGGCCTTGGCGGTGTCCTCGCCCTTCTGCAGGGTCTGGGCGAAACCCTCGGCGGCGTCGGCGAAGGCTTTGCCCGCGCCGTTTTCCGCCGCCGCGGGTTGGGTTGCCGGACGCGCCTGGGAATAGGCGCGGGCGGCAATCGAGGTGTTGATATCCATTCTGGACCCCCCCTATCGGCGCAGCAGGTCGAGCAGGCTGGACGACATCTGCCGTGCCTGATCGAACATTTTGAGGTTCGCCTCATAGCTGCGCTGCGCTTCGCGCGCGTCGGCGATCTCGATTACGAGATCGACATTCGAGCCGTCGTAATGGCCGGTCTGATCCGCCAGCGGATTGCCCGGATCGTAGACCCGCGCCAGCGGGCTGCGATCCAGCGCCACCGGCCCGGGCAACACCCCGCCGGTGGCTTGACCGGCGCGCATTTCCGCCGCGAAGGACATGGTCTTGCGGTGATAGCCGGGCGTGTCGGCATTGGCGACATTCTCGGACACATGGCGCAGACGCTGTGCCTGCGCCCCCATGCCGGAGGCCGAAATCGCAAGGCTCTTCATCAGATCGGTCATTGCATGTCCCCCTAGCCCTGCCGCCCGAGGCTGGTGCGCAGCACCTGTTGCGCGGTCTTGTAGATCGCCAGCGCCATGTCGTGCTGTTGGCGCATCTCGGCCGCGCGCACCATCTCGCGCTCCAGCGAGACGGTGTTGCCATTCGGGGATTCGGTGCCCGGATCGCGGCGCGGGGTCAGGCGGGCGCTGCCATCCTGCGCGGCCGTTCCCGGGCCAAAGGCCCCGGAATCGCCAAGGTGGCCTTTGCGCGTTGTCCGCAGCGTCAGGCCCTGATCTGCGCGATAGGTATCGGCGAAAGAGGGGGCGTCCACGGCCTTGTAGCCGGGGGTGTCGGCATTGGCGACATTCTGCGCCACCGCCGATTGGCGGAGCGCGGCATTGCCTGCCATCTGGCCAGCCATCCTGAGGATGGCGAGATTATGATACATCGGGGCTTCTCCCTCGATCGGTTTCATCAAGGCTTAATGGTGATTCCTTTAGAAACCGTAAGGCCGGACACAGGAGAGACGGATCATGCCCCAAGGCGCGGCCACTGGTTTCCAAACCTTGCGCGCGAAAATCGCGGGCCTGACCCCGGTGCGCCGCACCGGCCGGGTCAGCGAATTGGCGGGCGGGCTCTTGCTGGCCGACGGCCTGACCAAGGGCGCCACGCTGGGCGACCGGGTCGAGATCCAGGGCGCCGGCGCCGCCCGCGTTGGCGGCGAAATCCTGCGTCTTTCAGCAGATTCAGTGACTATTCTGTCCGATGGCAGCCCGGAAGGCCTGGCAATCGGCGACCGCGTGACGCTGCTCGGCCCGGCCGAGATCGCCCCCGATGACAGCTGGATCGGCCGCATCGTCGATCCCTTCGGCGCGCCGCTGGACGCGCGGCCGCTGTTCCCCGGCCCCGCGCCCCGGCCGCTGCGCGCACCCGCGCCGCCGGCCGCCGCCCGGCACCGGATGGCGGGCCGCCTGGCAACCGGAGTCGCGGTGTTCGACACGCTGCTGCCGCTGGTGCGGGGTCAGCGAATCGGCCTTTTCGCCGGCTCGGGCGTGGGCAAATCCTCTCTCCTGGCGAAATTCGCGCGCGGTGTGGCGGCGGATGTCGTGGTGATTGCACTGGTGGGAGAGCGCGGCCGTGAATTGCGCGAATTCGTCGAAGAGGTTCTGGGGCCGGAAGGCATGGCGCGCTCGGTCGTGGTGGCGGCGACCTCGGATCAGTCGCCGCTGGTGCGCCGCCGTTGCGCCTGGGCGGCGATGGCGGTGGCCGAACATTTCCGCGATCAGGGCCGGCAGGTGCTGTTCCTGGCCGATTCCGTCACCCGTTTCGCCGAAGCCCACCGGGAGGTGGCGCTTGCGGCGGGCGAAGGCGCCAGCTTGCGGGGCTATCCGCCCTCGACCGCGCATATGATCATGGCACTGGCCGAACGCGCGGGCCCGGGGGTGGGCCGGACCGGCGACATCACGGCGGTCTTCTCGGTGCTGGTGCCGGGGTCCGACATGGAAGAGCCGGTCGCCGATATCCTGCGCGGCGTGCTTGACGGCCATGTGGTGATGGATCGCAAGATCGCCGAACGCGGGCGGTTTCCGGCGATCGACCTACTGCGCTCGGTCTCGCGCTCTTTGCCCGAGGCCGCGAATGCCGCGGAAAACCGCCTGATCGCCGAGGCGCGGGCGCTTTTGGGCGCCTATGACCGGGCCGAGATGATGATTCAGGCGGGGCTTTACGCGCCGGGGTCGGACCCGATGGTCGATGCCGCGCTGAAGGTCTGGCAGCCGCTGGATGCCTTCCTGGCCGAGGACGCGCCCGACGGCATCGCAGCCAGCTTCGCCCGGCTCGATGCCTGCCTCGCACCGGCGCGGGCACGGGCGTGACCCTTCAGGCCGCGATCGGCATCAGGCAGACCACGGCGACGGCGGTGAAAATCGCCCGCGCCCGCATCCACCAGCGCGGCGCCAGCCCCTGCTGCCAGAACAGCCAGTCGATCCCCAGGATCCCCACCAGCCCCGCCGCCAGGTAGATCGAGGCCGCCACCGGCCCGCCGCCGACGAAGAGAAATTCCCACCCCACCGGGATCACCGCCAACAGATAGCCCGTCGCCGCCACCGCCGGCGCCGCCTTCGAGGCAAAGCCCCACAGCACCCCGCTAAGAAACGCCAGCACCGCCGAGCCCCAGGCAAGCTGCAGATAAGGCCCCTGAAATCGTGGCCCGACACTGCGCAGCGTCAGCGCCGCCAGATCGTCGGACAGCATCGTCGCCAGCCCCCACAGGAAGGGGGCCAGCGCCAGAAGGCCGAGGATCAGCACCGTGCGAGGCATGGCGCTGGCGTGGTTTTCGGGCTTTCGCGGCTGGTCTGGCAATCGGATCGGGACGGCATCTTCCCTCCTTCGCGGGCGGGGGAAGTGTCGTCGAAGGCCGCGCCCCGCGTCAACGCCCGCGTCGGGCCAACAGGTGAAGCGCGCTGAATTGCCGCCCGTCGAAGCCGCGGTCGGGATGCCGGTGGGCGGTGGTGATCGTCACCCCCTGTGGCGCCAGGATCGCGCCCAGCGCGGCCTCGGTCCAGTGATTGTAAAGCCGGCCCAGACTGTCGCGCAGGCTCTCGTCGCCCTCATGAATGCCGATCGCGATCACGCCATCGGGGGCCAGCGCCCGGGCCAGCCGGGTCAGCGCACCGGGCAGCTCTTTGCGCGGGATGTGCTGCAGCGAGAAATGCGCCCAGATCCCGTCAAAGCGCGCCGTCGCGGGCAGCGCGGCGATATCGCCCTGAATCGTCTCTATCCCGGCGCAATCGGCCAGCATGGCGATGAATTCCGGGGTCGGATCCAGCGCCGTCACGGCAAAGCCCCGCCCGGCCAGCCAGCGCGACGCCCAGCCGCCGCCGCAGCCAAAATCGAGCACCCGCGCCCCGGGCGAAAGCGCCTTGGCGAAGGCGGTCAGATGGCGGGTCTGCTGGCTTGGCGGTTCGACCTTCGCGGCATAATCCGCGGCCATACCCTGATAGAAGGCGATGGTCTCGCGGTCGGCGCTCATGCCGGTTGCCGCAGCACTCGCGGAACCTTGAATTCGACATTCTCGCGGGCGGTCTCGACCCGCTCCAGCGTCACGTCGAAATGGGCGCGGAAGGCGGCGATGACCTCATCCACCAGCACCTCGGGCGCGCTGGCGCCGGCGGTGATGCCCACCGCGCCGGCGCCTTCCAGCGCCCGCCAGTCGATGTCGTCCGCCCGCTGCACCAGCTGGCTATAGGCACAGCCCGAGGAGCGCCCGACCTCGACCAGACGTCGCGAATTCGACGAATTCGGCGCCCCGATCACCAGAAGCGCGTCGATTTGCGGCGCGACCGCCTTCACCGCCGCCTGACGGTTGGTGGTGGCATAGCAGATGTCTTCCTTGTGCGGCCCGACGATCGCCGGGAACCGCGCGCGCAGCGCCGCGACGATTTCAGCGGTGTCGTCGACCGACAGCGTCGTCTGGGTGATGAAGGCAAGCTTTTGCGGGTCGCGGACGTTCAGCGTGGCGACATCGGCGGGGGTCTCGACCAGCAGCACCTCTCCGTCAGGCAGCTGGCCCATGGTGCCCACCGTCTCGGGGTGGCCGGTATGGCCGATCATCACCATCTGCAACCCTTTCTGATTGTGCCGCTCGGCCTCGATATGCACCTTCGAGACCAGCGGGCAGGTCGCGTCGACATACAGCATCTCGCGGGCGCGGGCCTCGGCGGGCACCGATTTCGGCACGCCATGGGCCGAGAAGATCACCGGGCGGTCGGGGGGGCAGTCGGACAGCTCTTCGACGAAGACGGCGCCCTTGGCGCGCAGCCCGTCGACGACAAAGCGGTTGTGCACGATCTCATGGCGCACATAGACCGGCGCGCCCCATTTCTCGAGCGCCATCTCGACGATCTTGATCGCCCGGTCGACGCCGGCGCAAAAACCCCGCGGGGCGGCGAGATACAGGGTGAGAGCAGGCTTTTCCATGGCCCCACAGGTAAGCCCGGGCGCGGCGCCCGTCCAGCCCCCTCCCGTTCTGGCCCCCCCATCCCGGCCCCTCCCCTCTGCCCGGGCCGGCAAAGCAAGAGGCCGGGATCCTTGCAGATCCCGGCCCCGTACCGTCTCGCCTCCGTGAGCGGCAGCTGGCGATCCGTCTTATTCGCTTTCGGCGGGCGCCTCTTCGCGCTCAGGCCGCACTTCGCGCGGCTCACGCGGGGGGCGGCCGATGACGTCGCGCAATTCGTCCAGTTCGATGAAATTATCGGCCTGGCGGCGCAGTTCGTCGGCGATCATCGGCGGCTGGCTGCGGATGGTCGAGACCACCGACACCCGCACGCCCTGCCGCTGCAGGCTTTCCACCAGCGGCCGGAAATCGCCGTCACCCGAGAACAGCACGATATGATCGACCCGCGGCGCAAGTTCCATCGCGTCCACGGTCAGTTCGATATCCATGTTGCCTTTGACCTTCCGGCGGCCCTGGCTATCGGTGTATTCCTTCGCCGGCTTCGTCACCATCGAGAAGCCGTTGTAATGCAGCCAATCAACGAGGGGACGGATCGGGGAATAATCGTCGTTTTCCAGCAGCGCGGTGTAGTAGAAAGCCCGAAGCAGCTTTCCGCGGCGCATGAATTCCTGACGCAACAGCTTGTAGTCGATGTCGAAGCCCAATGCCTTTGCGGCGGCATAGAGGTTCGCTCCGTCGATGAACAAAGCAAGGCGGTCGTCCTTGTAGAACATCGTTTGTCCTCTCTAAGAATGAGCCCAACAGCAATCGCCTAAGTCAAAAAAACGAAAATGGTTCAAATGCGATAGCGGGCCGTGCTCAACGTTGCAGGAGAAACCTTTAGCCGCGCAAGGCGTGTTATACGAAAGTGTCACAGAGTTATGCAATTTGATATGGCTAGTCTCATCGCATTGGGCGGAAACCTTCCGACCGAAACCGGGCCGGCCGCGGCGACATTGCGGGCCGCGCTTGCGGCGCTACCGGATGAGGGGCTGACCCCGATCAGGATAAGCCGGCTTTACGACACGCCCTGTTTTCCGCCCGGCGCGGGTCCCGATTATGTGAACGCCGCCGCCGTGGTCGAGGGGCCCGACGACCCGCAAGAGATGCTGGCGGCGCTGCACCGCGTCGAGGCGCGCTTTGGCCGCGCGCGGACCCAGCGCTGGGGCATGCGCACGCTGGATCTGGACCTGATCGCGATGGGTGACACCGTCCTGCCGGACGCCACGGTGCAGGCGAAATGGCGCGATCTGCCGCCCGCAGCCCAGATCCGCACCACGCCAGACCGGCTGATCCTGCCGCATCCGCGCCTGCAGGACCGCGCCTTCGTGCTGGTCCCCCTGGCCGAGGTCGCACCCGACTGGCGCCACCCGCTGCTGGGCCTGACCGTCGCGCAGATGCTGGCCGACCTGCCGCAGACCGCCCGCGACGAGGTCGTGGCGCGGCCCTGAGTGCCCGAATTTTGGGGAAAATCGCTCCAAATCCCCGTGTTTCTTGCTTGTCAAGCCAAACGCCAGGCCTTAGATAGGCCTCTTCAAGCCCCGATAGGAATTGGAGTGCCCCATGGCCCGCGTGACGGTCGAAGATTGCGTTGACAAGGTTCCCAACCGGTTCGAACTGGTGATGCTTGCCGCCCACCGCGCGCGTGAGATCACTGCCGGCGGGGCGCTGACCGTCGACCGCGACAACGACAAGAACCCGGTCGTCAGCCTGCGCGAGATCGCGGATGAGACCCAACCGGCCGAAGCCCTGCGCGAGCGCATGATCGAAAGCTACCAGACCCAGATCGAGGTGGACGAGCCCGAAGAGGACGCCATGGCGCTTCTGATGGGCGGCGAGGCCGACAAGCCCGAACAGGACGACATGTCCGAGGAAAAGCTTCTGCGCGCCCTGATGCAGGCGCAGGGAGAAGGCTGAGCGCCCCCAGGGCGCCTGGGATGCGGCCAGCATGATCGACGTCGAAGACCTGATCGCGCTGGTTCGCAACTACAACCCGCGAACTGATGCGGATCTGATCCGCAAGGCCTATCTTTACGGCCAGCAAATGCACGAGGGCCAGTATCGCCGCTCGGGTGAGCCCTATTTCACCCATCCGGTCGCCGTCGCCGCGATCCTGACCGAGCAGGCGCTGGACGATGCCACCATCGTCACCGCCCTGCTGCACGATACGATCGAGGACACCAAATCCACCTATACCGAGGTGGCCGGGATGTTCGGCGAAGAGGTCGCCGAGCTGGTCGACGGGGTGACCAAGCTGACCAACCTGCAGCTGTCTTCCTCCGAGACCAAGCAGGCCGAGAATTTCCGCAAGCTCTTGATCGCCATGTCGCGCGATCTGCGGGTGATTCTGGTGAAGCTGGCCGACCGGCTGCACAACATGCGCACGATTAAGTCGCTGCCGGCCGAAAAGCAGGCCCGCAAGGCGCGCGAGACGATGGACATCTTCGCGCCATTGGCCGGCCGCATGGGCATGCAGCAGACCCGCGAGGAACTAGAGGACCTGGCCTTCAAGGTGCTCAACCCCGAGGCCCGCACCTCGATCATCCGCCGCTTCGTGACGTTGCAGCGCGAGACCGGCGATGTCGTCCACCGCATCACCGCCGATCTCCGGCTGGAACTGGAAAAGGCCGAAATTGAGGCCGATGTCTACGGCCGCGCCAAGAAGCCCTATTCGATCTGGCGCAAGATGCAGGAAAAAGACCTGGCCTTCTCGCGGCTCAGCGACATCTACGGCTTCCGCGTCATCACCCGGTCCGAGGCCGATTGCTACCGCGTTCTGGGCGTCATCCACCAGCGCTGGCGCGCCGTGCCGGGGCGGTTCAAGGATTACATCAGCCAGCCGAAATCGAACGGCTACCGTTCCATCCACGCCACGGTGTCGGGCCGCGACGGCAAGCGGGTCGAGGTGCAGATCCGCACCCGCCAGATGCATGAGGTGGCCGAATCCGGCGTTGCCGCGCATTGGTCCTACCGCAACGGCGAGCCGGTGCATAACCCCTTTGCCGTCGACCCGGCGAAATGGATCGCGAACCTGACCGAACGCTTCGACGCCGCCGATGACCACGGCGAATTCCTCGAGAACGTCAAGCTTGAGATGTATTCCGATCAGGTCTTCTGCTTCACCCCCAAGGGCGATGTGGTGAAGCTGCCCAAGGGTGCGACGCCGCTGGATTACGCCTATGCGATCCACACCCGGATCGGCAATTCCTGCGTCTCGGCCAAGGTCGACGGGCTGCGGGTGCCGCTGTGGACCCGGCTGAAGAATGGCCAGTCGGTCGAGATCATCACCGCCGAGGGCCAGCGCCCGCAAGCCAGCTGGATCGACATCGCGGTGACCGGCCGCGCCAAGGCCGCGATCCGGCGCAGTCTGCGCGAGGAAGACCGAAGCCGCTTCGTCAAGCTGGGGCAGGAACTGGCGCGGGTGGCTTTTGAGCATGTCGGCAAGAAGGCCACCGAAAAGGCCCTGCGCACCGCCGCGCGCACCATGGGCATGCCCGATTCGACCGAACTTCTGGCCCGTCTGGGCAGTGCCGAGTTGTCGGCATCGAAAGTGGTCGAGGTGCTCTATCCCGAACTGGCCCGCATCCACCCGGCCGAAGAGATCGACGCCCGCCGCCCGGTCGTCGGCCTGTCGCCCGGGCAGCCCTACCGCCGCGCCAATTGCTGCCAGCCGGTGCCGGGGGAACGCATTGTCGCGATCACCTACCGTGGTCAGGGCCCGATCGTCCATGCGATCGACTGCGCCGCCCTGGCCGAATTCGAGAACGAGCCCCACCGCTGGATCGACCTGCACTGGACCGAAGGCCGCCACCCGCCGGTGCACACGGTCACGCTCAACACCACGATCAGCAATGGCGCGGGGGTGCTGGGGCGGATTTGCACCTTGATCGGTGAACAGAAGGCCAATATCTCGGATCTGCACTTCGTCGACAGGAAACCCGATTACTACCGACTGCTGATAGAGGTGGACCTGCGGGATGTCGAACATCTGCACAACGTGATGACCGCGCTTGAGGCGGAAAGCGACGTGGCGCAGATGGAACGTTACAGGGATCTCAGCCGGAAACCCTGAGCCGGCGCGCGAGAAGGAAGTTGGCCGGGTGGTATTCAAGCGACGGACCAAGCAGACCTTCGGCAAGCGCCTGATCGCCTCGGTCTATCCGCGCGGCGGCTACCTGCGGGCGATCTGGTATGTGATGCACCGCCTGCGCCGCCTGCCCGACCAGCCGCATCGCATCGCCCGGGGGATCGCGGCGGGGGTGCTCGTCTCGTTTTCGCCGTTCTTCGGCTTCCATTTCGTCATCGCCGTCGGCCTGGCTTGGCTGATCGGCGGCAACATGGTGGCGGCGCTGCTGGCCACCTTCGTGGGCAACCCCATCACCTTCCCCTTCATCATGACCCTGTCGGTCGAACTGGGCAGCCACATGCTGGGCGAACGCGGCGGCATCCCGCTGCGGCAGATCGTCGATTCCTTCGCCCGCGCCTCGGTCGAGCTGTGGGACAACTTCACCGCCCTGTTCCTGGACCACAGCGCCCATTGGGGCAGCCTGATCCTGTTCTTCCATCACGTCTTCTGGCCCTATTTCATCGGCGGCCTCATTCCCGGCCTGATCTCGGCGCTGATCGGGTATTACCTGTCGCTGCCGCTGATCACCGCCTATCAAAAGCGCCGCAAGAAGAAGATCAAGGAACGGATCGAGAAGCTGCGCGAACACCGCGCCAGGGCAGCGGCAGAGGCCGCGAAGAAGGCCCAGACGCAGCCCTCGGAATAGGCCGGGCGCGCAGTCCCGCGATACGGTGCTCCCTTGACCTTCCCCGCCGCGCGGGGTGATCTGCGGCCACGGACAAGGGGAATTGCAAGATGAGCAGCATCACGGGAAATGACGCCGAGGGCACCGGCATTGCGGGCCGCCTCCGCCTTGGCGTCAACATCGACCACGTCGCCACCGTGCGCAACGCGCGGGGTTCGGCCTATCCCGATCCGCTGCGCGCGGCCCAGCTGGCCGAGGCCGCCGGCGCCGACGGCATCACAGCGCACCTGCGCGAGGACCGCCGCCATATCGCCGATGCCGACATCGCCGCGCTGCGCGAGCACCTGACCGTGCCGCTGAACTTCGAGATGGCCGCGACGCCCGAGATGCAAGCGATCGCCCTGCGCCACCTGCCCCATGCGGTCTGCATCGTCCCCGAAAAGCGCGAGGAGCGCACCACCGAGGGCGGGCTGGAGGTCGCGCGCGAGGAAAACCGCCTGGCGCATTTCATCGCACCGCTGCGCGACGCCGGCTGCCGGGTGTCGCTGTTCATCGCCGCCGACGCTGCCCAGGTGGAAAGCGCCGCCCGCATCGGCGCCGCGGTGGTGGAACTGCACACCGGCGCCTATTGCGATCTGCATCACGAGGGCAAATTCGCCGAGCGTGACGCCGAATTCGCCCGCCTGCGCGACATGGCCGCCCTGGCCGACAGCCTGGGGCTAGAGGCGCACGCGGGCCACGGCCTGACCTATGACACCGTCGGCCCGATCGCCGCCCTGCCGCAGGTGAGGGAGCTCAACATCGGCCATTTCCTGATCGGTGAGGCGATCTTCGTGGGCCTTGAGGCCGCGATTGCCAAGATGCGCGCCCACATGGACGCGGCGCGGGCGGGGGCATGAGGGGCCCAAGGTGATCCTCGGCATCGGCACCGATCTGGCCAATATCGAGCGCATCCAGGCCACGCTCGACCGGTTCGGCGACCGGTTCCGCAATCGCGTCTTCACCGAGACCGAGCAGCGCAAGGCCGAGCGCCGCGCCGACACCGCCGGCACCTATGCCAAACGCTGGGCCGCGAAGGAGGCGTGCTCAAAGGCGCTGGGCACCGGGCTGCGCATGGGGATCAGTTGGCGCGACATGGGTGTGTCGAACCTGCGCAGCGGCCAGCCCGTGATGCAGCTGACCGGCTGGGCCGCCGAGCGTCTGGCCGAAATGACGCCCGAGGGACATGAGGCGATCGTTCATGTCACCCTGACCGACGATCACCCCTGGGCCCAGGCCTTCGTGGTGATCGAGGCGCGGCCCCGCGTCACGCCCTCAGGAACTTGACCCCCGCGCAGCTTGACAGCATCGACCCAACCCGCGCATGTAGCGCCGAACCTGCGGCATGGGCAAAGGGCGGAACGGCATGGCGAGCACGGCGAAGAAAAGCGATGGCTTCCTCGAGACGATCAAGACGATCGTCTATGCGCTGATCATCGCCGGCGTGTTCCGCACGCTGTTCTTTCAGCCCTTCTGGATCCCCTCGGGCAGCATGAAGGACACGTTGCTGATCGGCGATTTCCTGTTCGTCAACAAGATGGCCTATGGCTATTCGCGCTATTCCTGTCCGTTCAACCTGTGCCCCTTCACCGGGCGGATCTTCTTCACCCCGCCCAAGCGCGGCGACGTGGTGGTGTTCCGCAACCCCGGCAACGGCGAGGATTTCATCAAGCGCCTGATCGGCCTGCCCGGCGACACCGTGCAGATGCAGAAGGGCCGGCTTTACATCAACGGCAAGGAAGTGCCGGAAAAGGCCGACGGGAATTTCGTTGAAACCTATGCCCCGCAGGGCCCGATGGGCAGCTACCCGCGCTGCGAAAATGCCCCCGTGGGCGAAGGCGCGGCCTGCATCAAGACCCGCTACCGCGAAACCCTGCCGGATGGCGTGACCCATGACATCCTGAAGATCACCGATCGGGGCTATGCCAACAACACGCCGGTCTTCCATGTGCCGAAGGGCAAATATTTCTTCATGGGCGACAACCGCGACAATTCCGAAGACAGCCGCTTTGCCCAGGATGTCGGCGGCGTCGGCTTCGTGCCCGCGGTCAACCTGATCGGCCGGGCCGACCGGATCGTCTTTTCCTCGGCCGGGCGGTCGCTGTTCTACTTCTGGACCTGGCGCGCCAACCGCTTCTTCAAGGCGATCCATTGACACCGGCGGCGGACCTGACAGCCTTTGCCCATCGGATCGGGCATGACTTCGCCCGGCCCGAGCTGCTGGTCCGTGGGGTCACCCATTCCTCGATCTCCTCGGCCACCCGGCCCGACAACCAGCGCCTGGAATTCCTCGGCGACCGGGTGCTGGGGCTGGTCATCGCCGAAGCCCTGCTAAGCGCCGATCCCGCCGCCTCCGAGGGCCAGCTTGCGCCGCGCTTCAACGCGCTGGTGCGCAAGGAGACCTGCGCCGATGTCGCGCGCCAGGTCGATCTGGGCGCAGTGCTGAAACTCGGCCGATCCGAGATGCTGTCGGGCGGGCGCCGCAAGCAGGCGCTTCTTGGCGACGCGATGGAGGCGGTGATCGCCGCGGTCTATCTCGACGGTGGCATCGACGCGGCGCGGGCAGTGATCCTGCGGCTTTGGGGCGACCGGATCGAGACGGTCGAGGAAGACGCCCGCGATTCCAAGACCAGCCTGCAAGAATGGGCCCAGGCCCGCGGCCTCGCCCCGCCGTCCTACGAGGAAGTCGCCCGCAAGGGTCCCGACCACGCGCCGGTCTTCACCATCCGCGCGCAGCTTGCCACCGGCGAAAGCGCCGAGGCCAGCGCCGGCGCCAAGCGTCAGGCCGAACAGGCCGCGGCCAAGGCGCTGCTGACGCGGGTTGAAACCGGCGGCGCGGACTAAGTCACCGCCGCCGCGCCTGCCAGGGCTGGCGTTTACGCCGCATCTGGCCTATGTGCGCAGCAACCCATCCAGCGAGATCGACCCACATGACCACACGCGCGGGCTTCGTTGCCCTGATCGGAGAGCCGAACGCCGGCAAATCCACCCTGCTCAACCGCATGGTGGGGGCCAAGGTTTCGATCGTGACCCACAAGGTGCAGACCACCCGCGCCCGCATCCGCGGCGTCGCGATGGCGGGTGAGGCGCAGATCATCTTCGTCGACACGCCGGGCCTGTTCCGTCCGCGCCGCCGGCTTGATCGCGCCATGGTCGCCGCCGCCTGGGGCGGTGCCGCCGATGCCGAGGTGATCGTGCTGCTGATCGAGGCCCATCGCGGCCTGACCGAGGGCGCCAAGGCAATCGTCGAGGGCCTGACGGAACGGGTGCCCAAGGGCACGCCGGTCGCCCTTGCGATCAACAAGATCGACAAGGTCAAAGCCGAGGGCCTTCTGGCCCTGACCCATGAGATGAACGAGGCCTATCCCTTCGCCAAGACCTTCATGATCTCGGCCGAGCGCGGCTATGGCGTCGAGGATCTGCGCGACTGGCTGGCGGCCGAGATGCCCGAGGGCCCCTGGCTCTACCCCGAGGATCAGATCGCCGACCTGCCGATGCGGATGATCGCGGCCGAAATCACCCGCGAAAAGCTGACCCTCCGCCTGCATGAGGAACTACCCTATCAGCTAACCGTCGAGACCGAGAACTGGGAGGACCGCAAAGATGGCTCCACCCGGATCGACCAGCTGATCTATGTCGCGCGCGACGGCCACAAGGGGATCATTCTCGGCAAGGGCGGCGAAACGATCAAGGGCATCAGCACCGCCGCACGGGCAGAGCTGAGCGAATTTCTGGGCCACACGGTGCATCTGTTCCTGCAGGTGAAGGTGCGCGAGAACTGGCTGGATGAGGCCGAGCGGTATTCTGAAATGGGTCTCGATTTCCGCGATGGGGACTAGGATGGCGCGGCTTACCGCCGATTTCTGGGTGCGGGCCTATCTGCGGCGCCTGCAACTGGCCGATATTCCGGCCTTCGTCACCGCCCATGGCGACGACACGGCCGGGGCGGTGCTGGTAAAACTGTCCACACTCGACGGCCGGGCGCAGGCGTTCCAGCGCAGTTTCGACCTGATGAGCGGCACCCGCGCCTGGGTGGTGCTGACCGAGGGGGAAGAGCCCGCGGTGGATGCGGCGATTGCCCGCCAGAAAAGCTTCGACCCCGACCTTTGGGTGATCGAGGTGGAAAGCCGCGATGGACGCCACCTTCTGGACGAGGACGGGCTGAGCGGCTGAGCGCAGCCGCCGAGCGCCCTAGCCCAGCAGTGACAGCCCCCCGCCAGTCGCGCCCTGCAGCAGTTGCAGCGCGACGGACTGGCCGCTGACCGTGCCGCCACCGCCGGCAAGCTCGGCCCGGACGAGGAACAGACGCACCAGCTTTTCCATCTGCGCCGGATCGCTGAATTGCGACACGCCGGGCGTGCCGAAAAGCGCCGCGGTCTTGTCCTGCAGGGTTTCCAGCTGCCGGTCGATATCAAGCGTGGCAAAGCTGGACGGCAGGCCCAGCGCGCCTTCGAACACCGTGCGCAGCGGCGGCGTGCCCATGATCGTGAACCACTTGGTCGTCTCGCTGGTGGTCTTCGCGGCGACGTCGCCCAGATCCCGCTGCAGTGCCAGGGCAAGCCGCATGTTGCCGTCCCGGTCGCCGACAGCGGCCTCGAACTGGCGGCTGTCATAGGCGGTCAGGATCTTGTCGGCGAAATCGCTTTGCCCCACCCGGGGCGGCTGCAGATCATAGCCGAAGGCTTTGGCCAACGCGGCATAGCGCTTGTCGGAAAGCCGGTTTGACAGCGCGTCGGCTTGCAATGTTCCGTCGCCCAGAACCTTGCGGATGAAGGCCTTGTTTGGCAGGTCGTCGTCCAATCCGAAGGCGCCCAACGCCACCTTCATCAGCCGGTGATCGGCGACCAGTGCCTCGGCGGTCGTCGCTTTGGCGATATTGGCGCGGAAATATTCCGCGTCGCGCAGATTGGCGGGCGCCTTGGCGAAGGCGGCCTGCTGGGTTTCCAGCGTGCGGCCCAAAAACTTCCAGCCGGCATAGCCGCCGACCGGCAGGACCGGTTGAAAGCTCATTGAGGGCAGGCGGCGAGAAGCCGCTCTTCGCGCGGCAAAAGGCTGCGCAGCGCCTTCAGCGCCTGGTAATGCTGATCTTCCAGCACCGCCGCCGTCGCCAGGTTCAGCTGGGCGCGGCTATCGTGATCGGTCAGCACCTGGCTGAGCTGCTCGATCCCGCGCAGAAGCTGCATGCGTGCCTCTTCCGCGTCGGCATCGCCCGACAGCACCAGTTGGGCGATGTAGCACACGCGGCGCACCGGCGTGTTCACCTCGCCCGGATGGATCGCGTCGCGCAGCCGCAGGATATGGGCGTTCGGCGTCATGATCGCCAGACGCGACCGGCGGTCGCCGTTTTCGATCACCGCGCCATTGATCAGCACCCGCTCCTTGGGGCCGAGCTTGAGGACCAGACCACTCATGCCCCCGCCCCCGCGTCCGAACGCAGGCCGCGCATCATCGCAGTGTTGATCTCGATCAGCACATCCGCGGTGGCCTCATCCGCCAGAACCTTGCGGCTGTGGGTCTGGGTGAATTCGTGAAGGTAGAAAATCCGCGCGCGCAGCGGGGCCGGCAGTTGATTGTCCGGGTCGGCCACGTCGCTGGCCAGCACCGTCCACAGGCGACGGTTTTCGTACAGCGCCTTGATCAGCGCGCCCCTTCCCTTGCGCCCGCCAATTTCCGCGGCGGCCTTCAGGCGGTGGGTAATACGCGCGAAAACGTCGTATTCAAGGCCCCGACCGGTGCGCGTGGGCGCGTCGGGGGCGGCGTAGGCCGTCTGGGCCAGGTTCATTGCGGTCACGTCGGACTCCTTCCGATCGAACGGGGATCAGGCGCTTGGCGCCTTGCCGTATGGCGGGGCGGGGTGTGGTCGGGGCGCCGTCCGGAAACGGCGCCCCGCCTGCCGTCCTTAGCGGAACAGCGACAGGATGCTCTGCGGCGCCTGGTTGGCGATCGAGAGCGACTGAACCCCAAGCTGCTGCTGCACCTGCAGCGCCTGCAGCCGGGCCGAAGCCTCTTCCATATCGGCATCGACCAGAGAGCCAATCCCGGCCTTCATCGAATCCGAAAGATTGGTGATGAAGTTGCTCTGGGTTTCGATCCGGCCCTGGGCCGAGCCGAATTCGGCCGCCGCGTCGATCGAGGATCCGATCATCGTCTCGATGTTCGCCAGCGCCGCGGAGGCCCCGGCATCGGAGGTCACGTTGATCGAGTCGAGCCCGAACAGACCGCCCGAAGCTTCGCCACCGGCGTTGCCGACAACCGAGAACGCAACCGAGGAGCCGTCGTTGTCGACCTTCAGCTGCCATTGCGAGTTGGTCGAATCATAGGCCGCCTGGGTGGTAACCCCGGTCACACCGGCCGAATCGATCGCCGTCTTCAGGCCCTTGGCGACATCTTCCATCGTCTCGCCCTTGCCGGCGATATAGCTGTAGGAAGCCGCCCCGATCGTCACCTTGTAGCCGTCACCGGCCTGTACCGCCGCCGCGCTGGAGAAGGCCACGTTCTCGGCCCGCTCGGCGATGTCGCCGGTGGTCAGCGAAAGGCTGCCGGTGCCGTTCAGATCGGTGATCACCGAGCCGGCGGCGTTGCCGACCAGGTTCGACACCGTCACATCGGCGGTTTCGAAGGCACGGGTCGAGGTCACCGTCAGCCCGGCACCGCTGGCGCTGGCAGTGATCCCGTCAAGCCCCAGCGCGTTGATCGCGCCGGCGAAGAAGGCGGCCGCGCTGGTTTCGGTCTCACTCGCCGCACCAGTGTAGGTCAGGTCGACACCGGCGACCGAAATCGTCGCTGCCGCCGCGCTGTAGTCGGCGCCGGAACCGTTGAAGGTGACGACCGCGGTATTTCCGGTATTGGCAACCGCCGCCGCCGACGCGGTCGCGTTGGCGTTCAGCGACGTACCCGAACCGTAGACACCGGCCGTGGTCGACATGTCCTGCCGCTGGATCGTGATGTGACCCGCGCTGACCAGACCGTTCGACTGACGGTCGAGCGACGACAGGATCGACACATCGTCGGTTCCATCGAGCAGGTTGAGCCCGTTGAACTGCGCGGCGCCGACGACCGAGTTGATCTGGTCGCGCAGCGCACCGATGTCAGCCTGGATCTTGCCGCGATCGACGTTCGATTCCTGCGCGGCGACGATCTTGCCTTTGATATCGGTCAGCAGGTCGGTGATCGTCTCCGAGGCCTGGCGGGCGACGGTGGTGGTCGAATCCCCCAGCGCCAGGCTGTCCGAGATCCCCTTGAAACCCTTCACGTCGGATTCCATGACCTTCGAGATGGCCCAGACCGCGGCATTGTCTTTGGCCGAGCCCACGCTCTTGCCGGTCGAGATTTCCGACTGGGTCTTGGCCAGGTTCTGGTTGATACCCTTCAAGGTCTGCAGCGCGACCATGGCGCTGTTGTTCGTCAGAATGGACGACATTGTGTCTTTCCTCACTCTAGGCCGGCGCTTTGCGCACGGCATTGGAACCGCCCCACCGGGCGGCGTTTGGGGTGTTCTGACCAATGCGGCGTGGGCTTGACCCGGGCCGCGCCACCCCATCCGGGATGCCTCGCCATAAGACCGCACCATCCCTAAGGGAGTGCTAATCGGCGATCACCTAATGCACTAAATTTTTTGGAAAATTCGCGATCTGAGCGGTCGTCGGTTGCGTAGGAGGACTGGAGGGGGGGTAGTGGGTCAGTTTGAAATCAGAAAGTTCGCGCGCGCGTGAGGCGGGGTTTGCGCCCGAAACCACAGCCCGGAACGACATGATTCGGACAGGTGCTGGTCGCAGGATGAGCGCAGAGCCCCACGACGTGGGTGCCAGCGCGTATGAGCCTGAGAACACGGGCGGAAATGACTGGCCCGGTGGGTCAAGCCCTGCGATCGGCCTGCCCGGGGCCAGCTGGGTGCAGGTTCTTGCGGCCCTGGCTGTCATAGGTGGCCGTGCCCTGGGCCGCGCGGGTCAGTTCGCCGATGCGCAGGCGCGCGGCGCGCACGCCACCGATGGCGGCGCGCAGGCTGACCGCGTTGCGCCGCGCCTTGTCGGCCAACGACGTCAACTCAGGCCCATCTGCGGGCGCGAGGGCCTCTACCTGTGCCGCCAGTTCGGCCTTGGCCTCTGTCATCGCCGCCAGCGCGGCGAAATCGGCGCGGCGCAGCGCCCCGGCCTCCTCATCCAACAATGCGCCAAGTCGCGCGATCGGATCATGCCCCGCCATCCGCCCGCTCCTTCAACGTGTGGAACAATTGCTCTGCCAGGCCGATCCCGCCCCGGGCCACCATTTTCTCTGCTTGCGCCTCGCGCAGGAACGACGCGAACTGCGTCTCGCCCGTGCCTCCGCCGAACGCCTCGGGCGTGTCGCCCAGACCTGCGTGGCCAAGCATTTCGGCCAGAAACGAGGCCTCAAGCGCCCGCGCCGCCTGCATCAGCTGCGCGTCAAGCGTATCGCCCGCGCCTGCAGGTGCCCGTCGGCCCGCGAGATTGTCAAACGTCTGGCCGGTCGCGAAACCGCCGCCCCCCACGGACTGAAAAGTGATCATGGGCCGCCTCCATTCTGGATCGAGGCACCATATCCGAGGCCGGGTAAACATCCGGTAACCTCTTGCGGACATTATGGTTGGGCAACGACAGAAGTCTTGATCATGATGAAGAATCTCGCGGAGAGCTTGCGCTCGGTGGCGCCGAAAGGCGCTGTTTCTCCGACGCCAGAGAAGCTGCAAACCCCTGGGGTAGAGGACTTTCTTTCCGCGATGAAAGACGTCGACACAGGGGCTGTCCCGAACACGCCCTCTGGTACGCGCAACGCGTCGACTGCCCCGCGAATCGAGGCCCGGGGCCCAAACGGCGGCGTCACCGAACCGGCGGCAAGACCCGGTCCCCTTGCCACTGTGGTGATGCCGGAGCACGGCTTCGACCTCGGCACAGCCGAGGCCGCGCACGCCTCGCTGGCATCGCCCCGGATCGGGGCGGCCGCAAAGACCGTGCCCGAGGCCGGGACGAACAAGCACGCATTGTCTCTGCCGAGCGCTCTTTCCCGGCCAGAGACCGGCGAAAGGGCCTCCACGCCAGCCGCCAAACCCTCTGCGAAGTCCGTGGTCGACGCGGACTCCCGAACCTCAGAATCGGATGCCAGCGCCGAGGTGACGCCTCTTGCGGCGGTCTTTGCCGGGCTCGGCACGGTCCCGATCAGGGACAATCCAAAGGTTGCGGCCGACCGTGCCGCGACACCGACCGGCGACAGCCTTGCACCGGCCGAGCCGGAAACCCGGCACAACGCCCCGCCGGCCCCGGGCGATTTCAGTGAGATCCCGGGTTTCGCGTGGGGGCCGGTCCAGGCCATGCCATCGGGCATTTCGCAAACCGCTCCGACGCAGACACCTCCGACGCCAACGCCCCCGGCCCCCGAAGCGGCCGCCGCAGATGCCTTGGCCGTTCGGACCACGGACAGCGCGGCCAATCCGATGGCCAGTGCCATGGCCAATCCGGTGGCCAGTGCCAAAGAAGGGGAAGGGCCACCACCCGCCAGTTCCAGCGCATCGGGCCAGGCCGGGCTGGACGTCCCGGCGCCCGCGGCGTTGCGCCCATCCCCGGTGGATTTGGCAGCGGCACCGTCCACCAACCCGGGCAGGGCCGACAACGACGTCGGCCAAAACCGGCCCCGGGCAGAGATCGCCACGGCGCCTGCGCCGACAGGTGCCGTTTCCGCCGGACCGGCGGTGGCAGTGGCCCCGCCCCCGGCAAGCGGCACCGCGCCGGTCAGAACGTCGCGGACGGGGGGGGCTGTTCACACTAACCAGACAGCGGCTGACCGCCCCGCCGACGCGACGGTTGCCCCAAGGCAAGACGATACCCGAACGGCGCCCATGATACCTTTGACGACTGCGCAGACGGCTCGGCAACCGACACAGCGTAGCGGGTCACCGCCAGGATCGCAGATCAGGTTGGACAACCACATGGCCCGGGCCCAAGCCTCTGCCTATGGCCAGCCCCAGCCGCCCCCCGAAGTCGCCCGCCCCCCGGATACGGCGGTTGCCGCGGGCCCGCTCTTCCCCCCGGATGGCCCTACGTTGGACGAGGCGGGCCTTGCGGCCGCAGCCCATGTTCCATTATCCGGCGCCGCGCATACCCAAGCCCCGCCGCCCGCCGCCGATGCGGCGAACGCGGCACGGCCGGTGGCAGCGCAACTGGCCTCGGCCACCGCGCAGCACCAGGCCGACGGCACGATCGAGGTCAACCTCTCCCCGCAAGAGCTGGGGCGCGTGCGGATGGTGATCCATCACGACGGGACGATCATGAATGTCGCGATTCACGCCGACCGGCCGGATACGCTCGATCTGATGCGGCGCCATGCGGATGTTCTGGCGCAAGAGTTTCGCGCCCAGGGCTACAGCGGCACCGCCTTCGCCTTCAGCGGCGGTGACGGTGGTGCCGCGGGTGGTCAGAATCGCCCGCCCGTTCCCGACGCGCCGCCGCGATCCGCGTCTTCGGCGGTGGCGGTCGACACGCCTCAGGTCAGGGCCACGCCCGGCATGCGCAGCACGGCCGAAGGCCTTGACCTTCGGCTTTGATCCCAGTTCAGAAAGGAACCCGCCGATGCAGGTAAATCAGACCCCTTCCACCCCGGCCACGGCGGCAAACGTTGCCTCCGGGGCGGCCGCCGCCGACCAGCCCGCCAACCAGCTCGCGGGCACGGCTGCCGGCAAGACGGCAGCGCTGAGCCCGGATTTCGAGACCTTCCTGAAGATGCTGACCACGCAGTTGAAGAACCAGGACCCGCTCAATCCGATGGATTCCGCCGATTATGCGGTGCAGCTGGCCACCTTCTCGGGGGTCGAGCAGCAGATGAAGACCAATCAGCTGCTGGATGGGCTGTCGTCGCAGATGGGCGCGATGGGCATGGCGCAGCTTGCCGGCTGGGTCGGGATGGAGGCCCGGACAACCGAACCCGTGTGGTTCAGCGGCAGCCCGCTGACGCTGTCGGTCGCGCCAAAGGCCGGATCCGACCGCGCGGTGCTGGTGGTGCGCGACGCCGCCGGCGCCGAGGTAAGCCGCACCGAAGCCGGCGCCGCCTCGGGCGAAATCGACTGGGCGGGCACCAAGGCGAACGGCGCGCCGCTGCCCTCGGGCAGCTACAGCTTCGCACTGGAAAGCTACCGCAGCGGCAGCCTTGTCGCGACCGAGCCCGTCGCCGCCTATGGCCGCATCCTCGAGGCCCGCGCGGGCGACAGCGGCCCGGTGCTGGTGCTGCAGGGCGGCGGCGAGGTGGCGGCCACCGCGATCAGCGCCCTGCGCGCGCCCGGATAAGCCCCCGGCCCGCCCACATGCGGGGGCCGAAGGCGGCTTCCCCCTTTAACCTCGGGCCATTTCGCGCTACATCCCGGCAACTTTCGAAAAGATCGAATGCAGGAGGTCCGGATGGGCTACAAGGTCGTCGTTGCCGGCGCCACGGGAAACGTGGGCCGTGAGATGCTGAACATTCTTGCCGAGCGGGAATTCCCCGTGGACGAGATCGTCGCGCTGGCCTCGCGCCGCAGCCTGGGCACCGAGGTGAGCTTTGGTGACAAGACCCTGAAGACCCGGGACCTGGACACTTTCGATTTCACCGGCTGGGACATCGCGCTGTTCGCCGTGGGCTCGGAGCCGACCAAGATCTATGCCCCCCGGGCGGCAGCGGCGGGCTGTGTGGTGATCGACAATTCCTCGCTCTACCGCTACGACCCCGACGTGCCGCTGGTGGTGCCCGAGGTCAACGCGGCGGCGGTCGACGGTTACCGCAAGAAGAACATCATCGCGAACCCCAATTGTTCGACCGCGCAGATGGTCGTGGCGCTGAAGCCGCTGCATGACCGCGCCCGCATCAAGCGCGTGGTTGTCAGCACCTATCAATCGGTTTCCGGCGCCGGCAAGGAGGGGATGGACGAGCTTTGGGATCAGACCAAGGCGGTCTACAACCCGACGGACGACCGGGCGCCGAAGACCTTCACCAAGCAGATCGCCTTCAACGTGATCCCGCATATCGACGTCTTCCTCGACTCGGGCGAGACCAAGGAAGAATGGAAGATGGTCGCCGAGACCAAGAAGATCATCGACCCGAAGATCAAGGTGACGGCGACCTGCGTGCGGGTGCCGGTCTTCGTCGGCCATTCGGAAGCGATCAACATCGAATTCGAGGATTTCCTTGATGCCGACGAGGCCCGTGACATCCTGCGCGAGGCGCCGGGCGTCATGGTCATCGACAAGCGCGAGGACGGCGGCTACATCACCCCGGTCGAATGCGTGGGCGATTTCGCCACCTTCATCAGCCGCATCCGCCAGGATTCGACGATCGACAACGGGTTGAACCTGTGGTGCGTCTCGGACAACCTGCGCAAGGGCGCCGCCCTGAACGCGGTGCAGATCGCCGAAACCCTGGGCAATCGCTGCCTGAAAAAGGGCTGACGCCACCTGCTGACCATCGCTATGCAGCCACGATCCGGGGACGGCCCGGATCGTGGCCTTTCTTTTGGCGGGCCGGCGGATCAAGGGTCGACAGATCAGGGGCCTGCGGATCAGGGCAAAGCCTTGCCCGCCGCGCCCCCGGGGCCGCCCCGCTAGACCTTGACGAAAATCTTCTTCGCCGGGTCGTATTGCTCCAGATCGCCTTCGCCGATGTCGTTCCACAGGCCGTGCAGCGTCATCACCTCGCTCTCGACGGCCTCTCGCACGAAGGGGAAGGTCATCAGGTTTTCCAGGCCGACCAGCACGGCCTCACGCTCCATCGCAGCGGTCCGCGCGGCGGGGTCGGCGATATCTGCGGTGCGCTCATAGCCCGGGCGCAGCAGATCCATCCAGCGGCCGACATAGCTGGCCTTTTCCTCCAGCTCGGGCGCGGCGCCCGAACACATGTCGAAACAGCCCTTCACGCCACCGCAATTCGAATGCCCCAGCACCACGATATGCGCCACCTTCAGCACGTTGACCGCATATTCCAGCGCCGCCGACGTGCCGTGCAGATCGCCATCGGGTTTGTGCGGCGGCACCAGATTGGCGATGTTGCGGTGAATGAAGAACTCGCCCTGGTCCGCGCCGAAGATCGAGGTCACATGCACCCGGCTGTCGCAGCACGAAATCACCATCGCGCGCGGATGCTGCCCCTCATTCGCGAGGCGCCTGTACCAAGCCTTGTTGTCGTTATACGCGGTCGCCTTCCAGCCGTGGTAGCGCTGGACAAGATAAAGGGGAAGCGGTGCTGCATATTGCATCGGTAATCTCCTGGCACGAACATCCTGCGCAGTCCTAGGCCGCATTTTCATGAAATTCGAGCGGATTTCCAGCCCGGCTCAACCTTTTCTTCAAGCACCTGGGTCATCCTGCGCCTGGGTGAAGATATGGGGAAGAGATGGGATATGACATTCAATATTTCCGTTTTGCGGCTTGAAGAGCAGGTGCGAATCGATCCGACTCGGTTCGAGGAACTCAGCGCCAGTCACGGGACGACCGGCGCGGAAAACCTGATGGCCCGCGTGGTCGGGGAACTGGCGCTGCTGCTGACGACGATGGTGCGCCAGTATTCCGAGGGCAACCTGAAGGGCTTTGCGCGCGGGCTGCGCAGCTTGCACCGGATGGCGGATGAGGTCGGCATGGCGACCCTTTCGCGCGCAACCGAAGGCGTGCGGGTCAGCCTCAGGCGCGGGGATTCCACTGCGCTTGCGGCGACCTGGGCGCGCTGCCTGCGCCTGGGCGAACAATCGCTGCTGGCCGATTGGGATGCACAGGATTTTTCCGGCTAAGCCTTTGCGGGCCGGGCACGAACACGGTAGCCTGTGCGCGATGCCGAACCGGACCGGTAGAGGAACCGCCATGACTCTCAGCTTCGCCCCGCAGGACGCCCCAGCAATGGCACTTCACATCGTGCCGCAAGCGGGACTGGCGGCCTGGCTGGCCGATCAACCGGGCCCCACGGCACGCTGGATCAAGGCGACCGCCTATGACGCGGCCCCGGGCGCGCTGACCCTGCTGCCCGACGACAACGGCGGCCTCGCCGGTGCGGTGATCGGCGCCGACGGCCCCTCGGAACGTGCCCGGGGCCGCTTCGGCATGGCCCGCGCCGCCAGTCAATTGCCCGAGGGCGTGTGGAAGATCGCATCGCCCCTCGATCCCGCAGACGCGGAAGAGGCCGCTCTGGGCTGGCTTCTGGCCGGCTACCGGTTTGAGCGCTACCGCAAGAAGCCCGCCACCCCGGGGGCCCGGCTTCAGGTGCCCGAGGGCGTCGATGCCGCAAGGATCGAGGCGATCGCGGCGGGCGAGGCCCTGACCCGCGATCTGATCAACACCCCCGCCTCCGACATGGGCCCGGCCGATCTGGAAGATGTCGCCCGCGGCCTGGCGGCCGATTTCGGCGCCGCCTTCAACGCGGTCACCGGCGACGCGCTGCTGGAACAGAATTTCCCGATGATCCATGCGGTCGGCCGTGCCTCGCCCCGTGCGCCGCGGCTGATCGAGATCACCTGGGGCGACGCCGGCCCGCTGCTGACGCTGGTCGGCAAGGGGGTGTGTTTCGACACCGGCGGGCTGGATCTGAAGCCTGCCGCCGCGATGGGGCTGATGAAGAAGGACATGGGCGGCGCGGCCACCGTGCTGGGACTGGCGCGGATGATCATGGCGCTGGCCTTGCCGCTGCGGCTGCGGGTGCTGATCCCGGCGGTCGAGAATTCGGTCGCCGGCGACGCCTTCCGCCCCGGCGACATCCTGACCAGCCGCAAGGGGCTGACGGTCGAGGTGAACAACACCGACGCCGAAGGCCGGCTGGTGCTGGCCGACGCGCTGACGCTGGCCTGTGAGGATGCCCCCGATCTGCTGATCTCGATGGCCACGCTGACCGGCGCGGCGCGGGTGGCGGTGGGGCCGGATCTGGCCCCCTTCTACACCGACGATGACGGTGACGCGCAGGCCCTGCTGCAAGCGGGGCGGCGGGTGCGCGATCCGCTTTGGCGACTGCCGTTCTGGGACGCCTATGAGGAGATGATCGAACCCGGCATCGCCGATCTCGACAATGCACCCTCGGGGGGCATGGCGGGCTCGATCACCGCGGCGCTGTTCCTGCGCCGCTTCGCGCAGGGCGCGCGCTATGTCCATTTCGATATCTACGGCCATCAGCCCAAACCCGCCCCCGCCCGCCCCAAGGGCGGCGTCGGGCAAGGCGCCCGGGCGGTGCTTGACGCGCTGCCCGACCTGCTGGGGATCTGACATGCACGACCGCCGCCTGTTGCTCGCCAATGGCCGCGTGGCCCATGTTTCACTGCAGGGCCTGGTCTCGGCCGAGCGGTTCGTTCCCGGTCGCTGGCACCGCGTCATCGCGCCGGTCGCGGATCTGCTGATCCGCCCGAACGGCCCGCGTGACCGGCAGCTTCTGTTCGGCGCCCGCGTTCTGGTGCTGGAGGAATTCGAAGGCCACGCTTTCCTGCAGGCCGAACGCGACGGCTATGTCGGCTATGTCGCCCTCGGGGCCCTCGGTGCCGACGCGCAGGCGAGTCACTGGGTCAGCGCCCCGGCCACCCATCTTTACCCCGAGCCCTCGATCAAGGCGCGCGAGGCGGCGCGGCTTTCAATGGGCGCGCGGCTGACCATCGTGGCCGAACATGGCAAATTCGCCGAAACCGCCGAGGGGCAGTTCGCGATTTCGCGCCACCTGCGCCCACTGGGCAGCTGGGCCGTGGATCCGGTGGCGGTGGCCGAAAGCATGCTGGGCACGCCCTACCTCTGGGGCGGCGATTCGCGCGACGGGATCGACTGCTCGGGCCTGGTGCAGCTGTCGCTGTGCGCCTGCGGCATCGACTGCCCGGCGGACAGTGACCTGCAGCAGGCACGTCTCGGCCAGCCGCTGGCGACGGGCGAGCGCCCGCGTAGGGGCGATCTGGTATTCTGGAAAGGGCATGTCGCCTTCGTTTCCGGACCTGACCGGATCATCCACGCGAACGGGACTGCGATGGCAGTCGCCGAAGAGGGCCTGCAGGAAGCGACAGACCGCATCGCCGCACTGGGCGAAGGCCCGGTGACCGCGATGAAGCGAATCGCGGCACCCGGCGGATAGGAAGGGGTGCTCCGCGGGGGATATTTGAACCAGAAAGAAGCTGGGCAGGTCTTTCTTTCTGGATCAAATATCCTCGCCGAAGGTATGAAAGCCGACTGGCAAGGGGGCGCTAACCCACGGGCCGGATCAGCTTTCGTTCCAATACCCGCAGCACGGTGGGCAAGTCGTGCCCGCGGCGCAGGATCTGCCCGTCCATGGCGACGATGGAATACATGCCTTGCCGATTGCGCAGCCGGGGCCGCTTTTCGATCCGGTAGAGCGGATGTTCGGCGGTGCGCCGGAAGACCGAGAAGATCGCCACCTCGCGCAGGCAGGAAATGCCGTAATCGCGCCATTCGCCGGCCGCGACCATGCGCCCGTAAAGGCCCAGAATCGCCCCCAGCTCACGCCGGTCGAAGCTGACCTGTTCGGGAATAGCCTGATGCAGCGGGGTCGGGGGCGGCGGCTGGGCATTCATATCCGCGATGGTGCCTTCGCCAACCGGGCAAATCAAGCACCGTCAGAATTCGGCCTCAAAAGCACCCCCGAAAGGCCCCGCCGCGATCTTCATGGTGCCGCGTTTCGGGGCGATCCTTGACCATAGCGAAAGACGCTACCCGGCGCCGCGCATTAATAGCCCCCATCCAGTCCGCGGCGCCGGGGACTTTCGCAGAACGAGGGCCCCCCGCCGTCCACGGCGGGGGTTTCGTTCATTCCGTCCCCCCGAACCTCCGCGCCATCGCCGACCCCGGCGCCCGCATCGCCGGGAAAGCCGGGTCTTCCGCGTCAAGCCAGGCCTCGGACGGCGGCACCAGCCGCGCATAGCACATGGCGACCCGCCGGCGGGCATCGTCCAGCCCCTTGGGCAGCAGGCCTTCTGGGATTTCGGGAAACCGCAGCACGATCCGCCGCCAGCGGTGGATCAACAGCACCCGCGCCGCCATCGCCGACAGCGGATCTTGCGGCTCCGCCGAGAGGGCGTCGATATCCGCGCCCAGCCGCTCGAGCGCCGCGCGATGCGGCGCCGACAAAAGCCGCGAGGCCAACGCCCCAGACGAGGCCGTCAGCCGGCCACTCACCGCGATGGCGCCCGCCGGCGATGCGCCCGCGCCAGCGCAAAGCCAGACGCCGCCGCCCAGATCCAGCGCCCCCTCGGGCGGCGGGGCGTCGAGGCCCAGCGTCCAGTCGGCGACATGTTCGCGCCGGGGCGGGGCATAGATGCGGCCGGTCGCCGGGGCGAATTCGGCGATGCCGCCCTCGCTGAGCCGGTAAAAGCTGTTGCGCCCCTCGCGGTCGCGTTCCAGCCAGCCATCGGCCGCCAGACGCGACAGCGCGGTGCGCAACGCGCCACTTTCCACACCCAGCCGCGCCATCAGCCGCTGCAGCCGGGCCGCCGCGACCCGCCCGCCGCGCGGCTGCACCGCATCGCCGAAGAACGAGATCACCAGCGACCAGACCCGAAGGCGGCCCTCGGCGGCAAGCGATTGCAGAAGGGGCGCAAGCGGATCCATCCGCTTGGTTTAGCCGCGATAGGCCACCATCGTCAAAAGCTCATACTCGGCCACCGGATCGCCGTTCTGGTTGACCAGCTGCACCGCCCAGGCGACCTCGCCATAGTCACCGGTGCGGCGGGTCTTGCGCGCGCAGGTCAGGCGCGCTCGGATCGCGTCGCCGGGGCTGACCGGCTTCTTGAAGGACAGGCCATTCAGCCCGGTATTGGCCAGCACCGGGCCGGGATCGGGCTGCACGAAAAGCCCCGCCGCGAAGGACAGCAGCAGATAGCCATGCGCCACGCGGCCCGGGAAGAACGGATTCGCCTCGGCCGCGGCCTGATCCATATGGGCGTAGAAGGTGTCGCCGGTGAAATGGGCGAAATGCTCGATATCTTCAAGCGTGATGGTGCGGCTTTCGGTCCAGAGCGTCTCTCCGATCCGCAGATCGTCGAAGCTGCGGCGGAAGGGATGTTCGGGGGGCGTGATCTCGGGCGCGCCGGGCGTCCACTGGCCGGTGAGCGCGGCGATCATCCGCGGGCTGCCCTGCACCGCCGTGCGCTGCATGTAGTGGAGCACACCCCGCACACCCCCCATCTCTTCCCCGCCGCCGGCGCGACCCGGCCCGCCGTGAATCAGCGCCGGCAGGGGAGAGCCGTGGCCCGTGGCGCCCTCGGCGCTGTCGCGGTCGTTGAGGTAAAGCCGCCCGTGCCAGGCCGCCGTCTCCAGCGCCACGTCGCGGGCGAAATCGGCATCATGGGTGAAGACCGAGGCCACCAGGCTGCCGCCGCCCCGGTTCGCCAGCGCCGCCGCATGGGCCGCGTCGCGATAGGGCATCAGGGTGGAAACCGGGCCGAAGGCCTCGACCTCATGCAGGGCGCGGGCGGCGTCGGGCTCATCGCAGCGAAACAGCATCGGCGGCAAGAAGGCCTGGGCGGGATCGGCGCCCAGCAGGTCGAACTGATCGGGATCGCCGGTCACCCGCCGGGCCTCGGCCCCGATCTGCGCGGCCTTCGCCAACACGTCGCGCTTTTGCGCCAGCGAGGCCAGCGCGCCCATCCGGACCGCCTTGTCCTCGGGGTTGCCGACGGGGATCTTGCGCAGGGCCTCCACCAGCGCCTCGGTCACCGCGTCGATCTGCGGCGCGGGCACGATCAGCCGGCGCATCGCGGTGCATTTCTGACCCGCCTTGGTGGTGATTTCGGCAACTGCCTCCTTCACGAACAGCTTGAACTCATCGCTGTCGGGGCCCGCATCCGCCCCCAGAATCGCGGCGTTCAGGCTGTCCTGTTCGGCGATGAAACGGGTCGAATTGCACGCCAGTGCCGGATTGGCCCGCAGCTTCAGGGCGGTGTCGGCCGATCCGGTGAAGCTGACCACATCCTGCGCGCCCAGCCGGTCCAGAAGATCCCCCGTGCCGCCCACGATCAGCTGCACCGCGCCCTCGGGCAGGATGCCGCTTTCGACGATCATGCGAAAGGCGGCCTCGGTCAGATAGCTGGTCTGCGTCGCGGGCTTCACGATCAGCGGCACACCCGCCAGCAGGCAGGGCGCCAGCTTTTCCAGCATCCCCCAGACCGGGAAGTTGAAGGCGTTGATATGCACGCCGACCCCGCGCAGGGGCATGGCGATATGCTGGCCGATGAAGCTGCCGTTGCGCGACAGCGCCTCGGTCCCGCCTTCGACATAGACCTGGCCGTCGGGCAGCTCTCGCCGGCCCTTCGAGGCAAAGGCGAACAGCGTCAGGATCCCGCCGTCGATATCGACCCAGCCGTCGATGCGGGTGGCGCCGGTCAGCGGGTTCAGCGCGTAAAGCTCTTCCTTGCGGCCATCTAGATACTGGCCCAGCGCCTTCAGCATCCGCGCCCGGTCATGAAAGCCCAGCGCCCGCAGCGCCGGCCCGCCATTGCCCCGCGCGTGATCCAGCATCGCCTGCGGATCGATGGTCGATCCCGCCCTGGCGATCTCTTCCCCGGTCACCGGGCTGCGCAACACCTGCGCCGCGGCCCCGGCCCCGATCCAGCGCCCCGCCTGATAGCTTTCCGGTCTCAGCATAGGATCCTCCCTCAACTCGGGCGCATTTTGCGCGTTTCACGCCGCCTTCGCAACACTATTGACCGAACGGTCGGCTTTGTGCAGCATCCAGGCCGGATGAGGGGGAGGAATCGCATGACGCCGCAGCAACGCGCCGAGCGCAGCGCCCAGGCAATGTGGGCCGGGGATCACGCGTCGAAATGGCTGGGGGCCAGCCTTGATGCGGTGGGGCCCGGGACGGCGGTGATGTCGATGAGCGTGGCGACCCACCACCTGAACGGCCAGCAGATCTGCCATGGCGGCTATATCTTCACGCTGGCGGATTCGGCCTTTGCCTTTGCCTGCAACAGCTACAACACCAAGGTCGTCGCCCAGCACAATACGATCAGCTACCTCAGCCCGGCGCAGGAGGGCGAGCGCCTGACCGCCACCGCGCAAGAGGTCAGCCGCGCCGGGCGGTCCGGCCTGTACGACGTGACGGTGACCGGCGCGGACGGACGCCAGGTGGCGCTGTTTCGCGGCGCCTCGCGCCAGATCAAGGGCCAGCATTTCGAGGACGAGGCATAGGCCGGCCCGCGCGCCCCGCACGCCGGGGCCCGGACCTGTCAGAGGGAGGATGGGATGAAGGATCTGACACCGAAGAAGGGCGATCTCGACCCGATCGAGGTGGCATCGCGCGATGAGATTTCGGCGCTGCAACTGCAGCGGATGAAATGGTCTTTGCGCCACGCCTATGACAACGTGCCGTTTTACAAACAATCGTTCGATAAGGCGGGGGTGCATCCCGACGACCTGCACAGCCTTGCCGATCTGGCCAAGTTCCCCTTCACCGTGAAGCAGGATCTGCGTGACAACTACCCCTTCGGCCTGCTCGCCGTGCCGCGCGAAAAGGTGGCGCGGCTGCATGCCTCGTCGGGCACGACCGGGCAGCCGACGGTGGTGGGCTATACCGCGCGCGACATCGACACCTGGGCGACCTGCGTCGCCCGCAGCCTGCGCGCCAGCGGCACGCGGCCCGGCGATGTGGTGCAGGTGGCCTATGGATATGGCTTGTTTACCGGGGGTTTAGGCGCCCATTACGGCGCCGAGAAGCTGGGCTGCACCGTGGTTCCCGTCTCGGGCGGCATGACCGCGCGCCAGGTGCAGTTGATCGAGGATTTCGGCGCCTCGACCATCATGGTCACGCCCTCCTACATGCTGTCGATTCTGGATGAATACCGCGCCCAGGGTCGCGACCCGCGCGAAAGCCCGCTGAATGTCGGCGTCTTCGGGGCGGAACCCTGGACCAACGCGATGCGCCGGGAAATCGAACAGGCGTTCGATATGCACGCGGTGGATATCTATGGCCTGTCCGAGGTGATGGGCCCGGGCGTGGCCAACGAATGCGTGGAAACCAAGGACGGGCTGCACATCTGGGAGGACCACTTCTACCCCGAGATCATCGATCCCGAGACCGGCGAGGTCCTGCCCGAGGGCGAGAAGGGCGAACTGGTCTTCACCTCGCTGACCAAGGAGGCGCTGCCGATCATCCGTTACCGCACCCGCGATCTGTCCCGCCTGCTGCCGGGCACGGCGCGCACGATGCGGCGGATGGAGAAGGTCACCGGGCGCACCGACGACATGATCATCCTGCGCGGCGTCAACGTCTTCCCGACCCAGATCGAGGAACAGCTGATGGCGGTGCCCGAACTGGCGCCGCATTTCCAGATTGAGCTGACGCGCAGCGGCCGGATGGACGAGATGTGCGTGCTGGTCGAGGCCGTGGCCGATTTCGCCGCGCGCGAGCCCCGCGACCGCGCCGCCAAGACCCTGAGCCACCGCATCAAGCAGCGCGTCGGCGTCAGCGTCCGCGTGGCGGTGGCCGAACCCGGCGGGGTGGCGCGCAGCCAGGGCAAGGCGGTGCGCATCCTCGACAAACGGCCGAAGGGCTAGGCAGGGTGGATCAGAATGGCTAGGGGCCTCGCCCGCGACCACGACGAAAAGCGCGCCGCGATCCGCAAGGGGGCGGCGGCCTATTTCGCCACGCATGGCTTCGATCGCGCCTCGATGGCGGGAGCGGCGGCGGCCTGCGGGGTGTCGAAAGCGCTGATCTACCACTACCACGACAGCAAGGAGGCGCTGCTTCAGGACATCCTTGGGGCTCATCTGTCGGATCTGGTCCGCGTGGTCGACGCGGCGCTGGAAGCCACCGCGAAGGATGCCCCGCGGATCCGCCTGCGGGCGCTGATCCAGGCGATCCTGGCCGCCTACCGCGATGCCGACGCCGAGCACAAGCTGCAGATCGACGCGCTATCGACCCTGCCCGAGGCCCGCCGCGCGCCGCTGGTCGCACTGCAGCGCCGCTTGGTCGGGGCGCTGTCCGGCGTGCTGGCCGAGGCCGCCCCGGGCCTTGCCCGCGCCCCCAGCCTGCGCCCGGTCACAATGAGCGTCTTCGGCATGCTGAACTGGTTCTACATGTGGCACCGCCCCGGCCACGGACTCAGCCGCGAGGATTACGGCGATCTGGTCACCGACATGGTGCTGGGCGGGATCGGCGCGGTCGCAGCCTAGCCGCAATAAACCCGGGTGATGATCCGCGCCTTGCTGAATTCCACGTTCAGCCGATGGCTGTTGTAATCCTTCACGATCGGCGACCCCACCTGATAGATCCGCGCGGGGCTGGGCAGGTCGGTGGATTGCACCGCCATCTCGTTCTTGCCGATCAGGCCCTGATATTTCTCGGCCCCGCAACTGGCCGGGCTGACCTCGGCCACACCTGCGGGCTTTAGCGTGCCCTGCACGTCGGACATGTCCGCGGGCCCGCCGCCGCACCCCGCCAGAAGCATCACCAGCCCCAGACCCGCCGCGCCAAGACCTGCCATCGCCAACCGCATCACAGCCTCCATCCTTGCCTGGCCAGAGTCTTGACGCATCGCGCCGGCAGCGCAAGCCCCCCCGCATCTTGTCCGCGGCACCCCAGCCACTGGACACCGACCGGCCAGGCGCTAGGGTGTCGCCGGACCAGTTAAGGAAGGATCGCCCCGATGGCCGAGACCAAGGACGATAAGGACGACAAGTCGAAAAACCCGCAGATCGAGCAGCTCTTCTTCAAGAGCCGCAGCGTGATCGTCGCGGGCGAGATCAACGACAAGCTCGCCAGCCGCGTGACCACCCACCTGCTTGCCCTGGCGCAAGACAGCGACGACCCGATCAACATGTATATCTCGTCGCCCGGCGGGCATGTCGAATCGGGCGACATGGTCCATGACATGATCAAGTTCATCCGCCCGAAGGTGCGCACCATCGGCTCGGGATGGGTCGCCTCGGCCGGGGCGCTGATCTTCGTCGGCGCCGACCGCGCCGACCGCTACTGCCTGCCCAACACGCGCTTTCTGCTGCACCAGCCCTCGGGCGGGATCGGCGGCAAGGTAAGCGACATGCAGATCCAGGCCGAGCAAATCCAGAAGATGCGCGAACGCTTCGACAAGCTTTTCGCCGAGGCCACCGGCCAGACCGCCGAGAAGATCGCAAAAGACACCCAGCGTGATTTCTGGCTGACCGCGAAAGAGGCGATCGACTACGGCCTGTGCGGCAAGATCATCGAAAACATGGACGATCTGGCCTAAGCGCTCGACGCCATCAACGCCCCGGGCGCGCCTAACGCCGCGCCCGGCGACCTTGCCGCGGGGGCTCCAGCACCCCTGCGGGAAACGCCTTCTCAAAGCCGCGCAGCCGCTTGTGAATCGACAGAAGCTCGATGATCGTGGTCCAGGATCCGACCAGATATTGAAACGATCCGGTGACCTGGCCGAAGGCGGTCAGGATCTGCTGCATCACCCCGAAGGTGATCTTTCCGGCCACGATGGTGGGGATCAGGATGATGTTGCCGAAGACGTTGTCGGCCTGGATGTAGAATCCCCGGAAGACGTTGAAATAGGCAAAGTGGAAGAAGTAGCGGAAATAGGATTTCCGCACGTTTCCGAACAATTCGCCGACGGTCATCGGATGGGCGCGCTCGGGGTCGTCCTCGCCGTAGACCAGTTCCTTGCGGTAGGCGGCCTCGGTCAGCTGGTTGTTGAACGCCAGCCCCGGCAGCCGGATCCCGGCGACCGCCAGTAGAACCGTGCCGAACAGCGACCAGAAGATCGCCGCCACCAACAGCGGCTCGGGGATCTTGCCCAGCAGCGGCAGCGCGGTGACATAATGGCTTAGCCCCGCCAACACCGGCATGAAGGCGAACAGGGTAATCACGGAATCGACCATCGACACGCCCAGATCCTCGACGATCGCGGCGAAGCGGGCGGTGTCTTCCTGCACCCGCTGCGAGGCGCCCTCGATGGCGCGCGCGTGGCTCCAGTGCTGCATGTAGTAATCGTTCATCGCGGTGCGCCAGCGAAAGACGTAGTGGCTGGTGAAGAACCGGGTCGCGATATAGACTATCATCCAGACCGCCGCGATCTGGAACCAGATCCAGAGCATGCCGTAAAGATCGCCCTGGGTGACGCCGGGCTTGCCATCCAGCGCGTTCTGGATTGCGTCGAAGAACGGGCGTTGCCAGTTGTTCAGATCCACCGTGGTCTGCACGCTGAAATAGTCCGAAAAGATGATCAGCGCCGAGCCGGGGATCGACCACCATAGCCAGGGATGCGGCGACAGGATCGCCCAGACGGCGGTGAAGATCCCCACAAACACCGCGCAATAGATGTAGAACCACAGGAAATCGGGGGTGAAGAAATACCCCAGCCCGATCACCGGATGCGCAGTCGCGGGCCGTGGCCCCATGCCGAAGGCCGCACCCAGATCGCGCGCATAGGCGTACCAGATCACCGCCGCGATCAGCGTCCACAGCAGCACGCTGGGGAAAAACAGGCGAGGGTTCGGGAAGAAGGATTTGAACACGACGCGGCCCCGGGGTTTGCGGCCGCCACCGGCCTTTGGCCTACGATCTATGGGCCAAGTCGCAGGGCGTGAACCGCGCAACCGTCCGGTATCACGTCCATTTGTTCCAGGTTACATGGTCTTGCACCCCTGGGCTTTTCCTTCCGCGTCAGGCCCTGTATCAAGCGGGGGCGCCCCCGTCCGTCCGCAATAAAGGAGGCCATCCTGCAAATACGTCCCGCCATCCCCGAAGACCAGGACGCGATCTGGGCCATACTCGAACCCGTGTTCCGCGCCGGTGAAACCTATTGCGTCCCGCGCGACATCGCGCGTGAGGACGCGCTGGCGCAGTGGTTCGAGGAAGGCCATGACGTTTTCCTGGCCGAAGAGGACGGCATCGCGCGGGGCACCTATTATCTGTGCGCCAACCAGAAGGGCGGCGGCGCCCATGTCGCCAATTGCGGCTTCGTCACCGGGCCGGAATCGCGCGGCATGGGGGTGGCGCGAAGGATGCTGGAACATGCGCTGCGCCGCGCCCGGTCGCGCGGCTTTCGGGCGATGCAGTTCAATTTCGTCGTCTCGACCAATCAGCGTGCCATCGCGATCTGGGAAAGCTATGATTTCCGCGTCGCGGGCCGGCTGGCCGGCGCGTTCAACCACCCGCAGCTGGGCTATGTCGATGCCCTGGTCATGTACAAGACGCTCTGAAGGAGGCCCCGATGCCTGATACCCGCGCCCCGCGCCTCTGCGTCCTGATCGACGCCGACAATGTCCCCGTCCGCCACGCCGAGGCGATCTTCCGCGAGATCGCCCGCCTGGGCGAGGCCTCGGTGCGCCGGGTCTATGGCGACTGGTCCAGCGAACGGCTGCGCAAATGGCATGACAAGGCCAGCGAGATGGGGCTGGTGCCCGATCAGCAAAGCTCGAACACCAAGGGCAAGAACGCCTCGGACATCGGGCTGGTGATCTCGGCGATGGATTTCCTGCATTCGGGGCTGTTCGACGGCTTCGTGCTGGTCTCGTCCGACAGCGACTTCACCCGCCTCGCCGCGCGGATCCGCGAACAGGGGATCGACGTCTATGGCATCGGCGAGCAGAAGACCCCGGGCGCCTTCCGCTCTACCTGCAACCGCTTCATCTATATCGAGAATATCGATGCGGACGAGCCAGAGGCCGGCATCTCCACCGCCGAGAAGCCGCCGGCAAGCCCGTCGCGCAAGGCCCCCGCGAAGGATGCGATTCCGCTGATCGTCGAGGCGATGCGCGCGATCGGGGATGAGGACGACTGGTATTCCATGGGCCAGATCGGCCAGTACATCTCGCAGGCGCATCCGGATTTCGACAGCCGCACCTATGGCAGCGCCAAGCTGTCGGACCTGATCCGGAAATCCGGCCGGTTCGAGATCCGCAAGGCCACTGGCAACCATTGGGAAGTGCGCGACCTGGCCTGAGCGGCCTGCGTCACGCCCCCGACGCCAGCCCCCTAATCGCGCCGCTGCACGCCGTAGCGCGACATGAACATCTCGACGGCGCCCCTGACGATGCCGTCGCGCCGCTTTGCGGAAAAGGTCTCGTCTAGATGGAACAGCCGGCGGACATGCACCTCGGCGCGGCACAATTCGGCGAATTGCGCCGCCGCCAAGGGGATGTCGTCGATCGCCAGCTGACCCCGCGCGATGGCCCCCTCCAGATAGGCGATCAGCCGCTGCCGCACGAGGCCGGGGCCGGATTTGTAGAATTCATGCCCGACTTCGGGAAACCGCTCGGCCTCGGCCACGCAGACCCGAAACACGCTGCGCCCAAAATCCGAAGACGCCAGTTCCGCGATCCGGCGACCGGCGATCATCAGCACCATCTCGGGCGCTGAATCGGTGTCGTCGAATTCCACCGCCGTTTCGGCCTGGCGGCGGCATTCGCCCTTCGCCACCTCCAGAAACAACAGCCGTTTGTCGGGGAAATAGCTGTAGAGCGTGGCCTTCGACACCCCGGCCTCACGCGTGATGTCGTCGACGCTGGCGCCGTCGAAGCCGTCGCGCAGGAACACCGTTCGCGCGCCTTCGAGGACTTGGTCGAACTTTCGTCCGCGCTTGACCCTGGATACCGTCGTCATAATCCCCCCTATGTCCGGACAATAGACCGCTTGGTTCAGTTCCGGCAAGCTCTCTGCGCCAGGCCAACCGGTCACAGCGGCTTTCGCCGTGCGAACGAGCGCCCCACAAAATCGTGAGGCAAGCGCCGGGGCGTCTTGCATCGCCCGGACAGAATGTTAATTTGGAATAATTCTAATTTAGGAGAGCCCGATGATCCCCGGTGTCAGTGGCGGCAGGCGCCGTTTCTCGGACCTGTCAGAGCAGGAAATCCTCGCCCTGGCGATCTCGTCCGAGGAAGATGACGCGCAGATCTACCGCACCTATGCCGCCCGTCTGCGCAGCGGCTTTTCGGCCTCGGCCGCGATCTTCGACGGGATGGCGAAAGAGGAAGACGAACACCGCCGCCTGCTGGTCGAGCTGCACCAAAGCCGCTTCGGCGACACGATCCCGCTGATTCGGCGCGAGCATGTGGCCGGGTTCTACGCCCGTCGGCCGATCTGGCTGGTCGAGAACCTCGGGATCGAGACGATCCGCGACGAGGCCGAGGCGATGGAGCATCAGGCCGAACGCTTCTACCGCAAGGCCGCCGCCCAGACCCAGGACGCGGCCACCCGCAAGCTGCTGGGCGATCTGGCCGCCGCCGAATCGCATCACGGAGAGCTGGCCGAAAAGCTGAAGGCAGAGCATCTGGACGACGACACCAAGGGCGTCGAAGAGCGCGCCTCACGGCGTCAGTTCATCCTGACCTGGGTGCAGCCCGGCGTGGCGGGGTTGATGGATGGCTCGGTCTCGACCCTGGCGCCGGTCTTCGCCGCCGCCTTCGCCACCCGCGACCCGCATCAGACGCTGCTGGTGGGCCTGGCCTCGGCGGTGGGTGCCGGCATCTCGATGGGCTTTGCCGAATCGGTGGGCGACGATGGCGAGATTTCGGGCCGTGGCAGCCCGCTGAAGCGGGGCATGGCCTCGGGGATCATGACGGCGATTGGCGGGCTGGGCCATGCGCTGCCGTATCTGATCGCGGATTTCTGGACCGCGACGATGGTCGCCATGGTGGTCGTGGTGATCGAACTTTGGGTGATCGCCTGGATTCAGAACAAGTTCATGCAGACCCCGTTCTTCCGCGCCGCCTTGCAAGTGGTGCTGGGCGGTGCTCTGGTCTTCGCGACCGGCGTTTTGATCGGCGGCGGCTGAGCCAGGATTTGGGGGGGCGGCGGATGTATTCGAAAGACGATCTGGACTACCGCCCCCTGCCCCTGCCCGACCGGGTACAACTGCCGCCCGAGGCATCGCTTGCCCAGGCCCGCGCCTTTCGCGACTACATGAAAAAGCGCCATTCGGTGCGCCACTTCGCCCCCACTCCGGTGGCCGAAGAGGTGATCGCCGCCTGTATCGAGGCCGCCGCCTCTGCGCCTTCGGGCGCCAATCACCAGCCCTGGCATTTCGTGGCGATCGCCGACCCGGCCGTGAAGGCCCGGATCCGCGCCGCCGCCGAAGAGGAAGAGCGCGCCTTCTACGCCGGTGGCGCGGGCGACGAATGGCTGCGCGCGCTAGAGCCGATCGGCACCGGCGCCGAGAAGCCGCATCTGGAAATCGCCCCTTGGCTGATCGTGGTCTTCGCCCAGCGCTGGGGCGTGACCGCCGAGGGCGCGCGCTACAAGCATTACTATGTGCCCGAAAGCGTGGGCATCGCCACCGGGATGCTGATCGCGGCGATCCATCACGCGGGGCTGGTCTGTCTGGAACACACGCCCAATCCGATGAAGTTCCTGCCCGAGCTATGCGGCCGCCCGGCCGCCGAGAAGGCGGTGATGATCCTGCCGGTGGGCTACCCTGCCGAAGACGCGACCGTGCCGGCGGCGGCAAAGCTGAAGAAGCCGCGCGCGCAGATCATGAGCGTCCTCAAAGGCTAGAAATTCCGACGCGGGGCCTTGCATCCTGCGCCAGGACATGAACTTTCTTGCCTCTGGCGGGGATATTTTTTCCAGAAAGAAGGGTCAGTCGGGCGGAAATGATCGACATTCTCATCCGGACCCTGCCGTTCTTCGCGATCATCGGGCTTGGCTATTGGGCCGGGCGCACGCGGTTCTTCACCGAAGAGGCGACCGCCTATCTCACGAAATTCGTGTTCTACTTTCCGCTGTCGGCGATGCTGTTTCGATTCTCGTCGAACCTGTCGCTGGGGGATGTCTATTCCACCCGCTTCGCGCTGGCCTATCTGACCGGCTGCATCACCGTCTATCTGCTGGCCACCGCGGTCGCGGTTTTCCGGCGGCTGAGCCTGGGCGAGGCCGCGATCGAGGCGCAATGCGCGATCATCGGCAACACCGGCTTTCTGGGCGTGCCGATGCTGACCGCGATCATGGGCAAGCAGGCCGCCGGGCCGATCCTACTGTGCCTGTCGATCGACCTGATCGTGTTCTCGTCGCTGTTCACGCTGTTGATCAATCTGGCGCGGTCGGGGCGGGTGACGCTGCGGGTGTTCAAGGTGATCGGCAAGGGCCTGCTGGGCAATCCGATGATCGTGTCGATGGGGGCGGGGCTGATCTGGGCCTCGACGGGCGCGCCGGTGCCCGGGCCGCTGAACGATTTCGCCGGGCTTCTGGGCGCCGCCGCCACGCCCGGGGCGCTGTTCGCCATCGGGGCGTCGCTGGCGTCAAAATCGGCGGAACGGATGCAGGTGGCGGGGTGGCTTTCGTTTTGCAAGCTGGTGCTGCACCCCTCGGCCGTCGCCATCTCGGCCTTGCTGATCTTCCACGTCGATCTGGCCTCGGCCTCTGTCATGATCGCCGCCGCCTCGCTTCCGGTCGCTGGCAATGTCTATATGCTGGCGCAGCACTACGGGGTCGCGCCACAGCGCGTTTCGGCCTCGATCCTGATTTCTACGGTGGTGTCGATCCTGACCGTTCCGTTCGTCATCGCCTGGGTGGATATGTTACAAGGAACATCATGAAGACCATTTCCGAAAACCGCTGCTTCGGTGGCGTGCAGGGGGTCTATGCCCACCAATCCGCGGTTTGCGGCTGCGACATGACCTTCGGTCTGTTCCTGCCGGCTGAGGCACGCGACGGCCCCGTGCCGCTGCTGTGGTACCTGTCGGGCCTGACCTGCACCCATGAGAACGCCATGGTGAAGGCCGGCGCCCAGACCTGGGCCGCAGAGCAGGGCATCGCGCTGATCTTCCCCGACACCAGCCCCCGCGGCGAGGGCGTGGCCGATGATGAAGCCTACGACCTGGGCCAGGGCGCGGGCTTCTACGTCAACGCCAGCCAAACCCCCTGGGCGCCGCATTTCCAGATGTGGGATTACATCGCCGAGGAACTTCCGCGCCTGGTCTTCGACGCCTTCCCGCTGGAGCCCGAGCGCCAGTCGATCACCGGCCATTCCATGGGCGGCCATGGCGCGCTGACGCTGGCGATGACCCTGCCGGATCGCTACCGCTCGGTCTCGGCCTTCGCGCCGATCGCGCATCCCACGGCCTCGGATTGGGGGCGCAAGCAACTGGGTGCCTATCTTGGCCCGGATCAGGCCGCCTGGGCGCCGCATGACGCCACGCTATTGATGCGCGACAAGGGCTTCGACCGGCCCTTGCTGATCGATCAGGGCACCGAGGACCAGTTCCTAGACCTGCTCAAACCCGAGGCCCTGGCCGAGGCGATGGCAGCCGCCCGTGCGCCCGGCGCATTCCGGATGCAGAAAGGTTATGACCACAGCTATTTCTTCGTCGCGAGCTTCATGGAGGATCACATCGCCTTCCATGCCGAGGCACTTTACAGCTGATGGTGATCTATGTGGATGCCGATGCCTGCCCCGTCAAAGCCGAGGCCGAGCGCGTGGCGACCCGCCATGGGCTGGAGCTGTATCTGGTGTCGAACGGCGGGCTGCGGCCCTCGTCCAATCCGCTGGTGAAAATGATCTATGTGACCGAGGGCCCCGACGAGGCCGACAAATGGATCGCCGAGCGGGCGGGCCCGGCGGATGTGGTGGTGACGAACGACATCCCGCTGGCCGCGCGCTGCGTCGAGGCCGGCGCGCGGGTGGTGAAGGCCAATGGCGAGGCGCTGACCCCGGCCAATATCGGCCCCGTGCTGGCGACCCGCGATCTGATGACCGACCTGCGCGCCGCAGATCCATTCCGGCAGGGCGGCGGCCGGCCGTTTTCCAAGGCCGACAGGTCGCGCTTCCTCGACGGGCTGGAGCGCGCGATCCGGGAGGCCGCAAAATGACCATCGGCGCGGTGATCTTCGACATCGGCAACGTGCTGATCGAATGGCAGCCGGAACGGTATTTCGACCGAAAGTTCGGAAAAGCCGCCCGAGAGGAAATGTTCGCGGCGACAGAGCCGCTGACATTGCACGACGCTTGGGACCGTGGGGCCGATTTCCGAATGGTCGTTCGGGAACACGCGAACCGCTACCCCGATTTCGCCGCGATGATCCTGTGTTGGCACGATGACTGGCTGGACATCGTCGGCCCTGAAATCCCCGGTTCCGTCAGGCTATTGCGCGCGCTACGGGCAAAGGGCGTACCAGTTTTCGCCTTGTCAAATTTCGGTGTAGGCAATTTCGCGCTGACCGAGAACCGCTATGTATGCCTTACCGAATTCGACCGGCGTTACATCTCGGGCCAGCTGCGGACGGCAAAGCCCGACGCGCGGATCTACGAGATGGTCGAGACCGATTGCGGGGCTGATTGGGGGATCGCGCCGGAGCAGCTTCTGTTCACCGACGACCGACCCGAGAACATTACCGCCGCCGCAACGCGCGGCTGGGCGACACATCTGTTTCAGGGACCCGGAGGGCTGGCCGACCGGCTGGTCCGCGAAGGGCTTCTGACCGAAAAGGAGGCAGGACAAGAATGAAAATCGATTACATCGGCCCCGAGGCCGAATCGAAGCTGAAATGGGTACCGCTGACCGAAGCGCTCAAGGCCGGGCATGCGCGGCCCCGGGCCAAGCTCAGCGATGTGCTGCTGGAACGCGGCGCCGACAAGATGCTGTCGCGCTCGGCCTGGATCGACGGGATGGGCCTTGCGGTGAAGACCGCGACGATCTTCCCGGGCAACCGCGCCCATGGCAAGCCGGCGCTCAGCGGCAGCGTGTCGCTGTTTTCCGACACCGACGGCGATCTCGAAGCCTTCATCGACTTCAAGCTGCTGACCAAATGGAAGACCGCCGGTGACAGCCTGCTGGCGGCGCGGCTGCTGGCGCGGCCCGACAGCCGGGTAATCCTGATCGTCGGCGCGGGTGCGGTGGGGCGGTCGATGCTGCATGCCTACCGCAGCGTCTTCCCGCATGCGCAATACCTGATCTGGAACCGCACCATGTCGGCGGCGGCGCGGCTGGCCGATGAGGTGCCCGGCGCCCTGACCACCACCAATCTGGAACAGGCGGTGCGCGGCGCCGACATCATCGCCACCGCGACGATGTCCGACGCCCCGGTGATTCAGGGCAAATGGCTGCGCCGCGGCACCCATCTGGACCTGATCGGCGCCTATACGCCCGAGATGCGCGAAGTCGACGACGAAACCCTGCGCCGCGCCCGCATCTTCGTCGATTCCCGCGACACGACGCTGGGCCATATCGGCGAGCTGAAGATCCCGCTAGAGGCCGGGACGATCGAATACAGCGACGTGATCGCGGATTTCTACGACATCGAGAAGGGCCTGTTCGCCCGCACCGATCCCGACGAGATCACGCTGTGCAAGAACGGCGGCGGCGCGCATCTGGATCTGATGACCGCACGCCATATCCTAGAGGCCGCGCGCAGGAAATGAGCTGGCTCGGCGGTCTCGGGCCTGTGCTGCTGGCCCTTGTTCTGCTTATTGTCGCCGCCCCGGCGCTGGCCGAGGCGCTGCGCCGCCCGGTCGACGCGCGGGCGCGGCGCGAAGCCAGCGGCGATGTCGCCGACCTTGGCGACGGGCAGACCTATTATGAATGGCGCGGCCCGTCGCGCGGGCCGGTCGTGGTCTGCGTGCATGGGCTGACGACGCCCTCCTATGTCTGGGCGCCGCTGGCCGAGGCGCTGGCGCTCAAGGGCTTTCGGGTGCTCACCTACGACCTCTACGGCCGCGGGCTGTCGGACCGGCCAGCGGGGGTGCAGGATTCGGCCTTTTTCCTGCGTCAGCTGAAAGAACTGCTGGAAAATCAGCAAATCTCCAGCCACGTCACCTTGATGGGCTATTCCATGGGCGGCGCGATCGCCACCGCCTATGCGGCGCGCCACCCCGCGTTGGTCGACAAGCTGGTGCTGCTGGCGCCGGCGGGGCTGGGTCACCGGCTTAGCCCTTTCCTTGAATTCTGCCGCCGGGTGCCGGTGCTGGGCGACGCGGCGATACGGCTGTTTGGCAGCCTCGTCCACCGTGCCGGGCTTGGCCGGCAGCAGCCGGTCTCGGCCGCGGTGCCCGACATCCTAGCCCGCCAGCGCGGGGAAATGGCATGGCGCGGCACCCTGCCGGCAGTGCTGTCCAGCCAGCGCCACATGCTGGCGGAGAACCGTGAGGAAGATCACCGCCAGCTTTACCGCACCGGCCTGCCGATGCTGGCCGTCTGGGGCGAGGACGACGCGATCATCCCGCTGTCCGCCCTCGGCCGGCTGGCCCAGCTGAACCGCCATGTGCGGCAGGTCAGCCTGCCCGGAGCGGGCCATTCCCTGCCCTTCACCCACCCGCGCCAGATCATGGATGCGCTGTCGGACTTCCTGTCCGACGCCAGCCTCTAAGCCGCCCTAGTTCGGCACGCCCGCGACCAGCCGCACCAGCGTCTGCTGGTTCAGATAGCCCGTCGGCGGCAGGCCCGCTGCCCGCTGGAACCGGCGGATCGCGCGCCGTGTCTGAGGGGTGAACTGGCCGTCCACCGCCCCCGGATCAAAGCCAAGCCCCGCCAGCCGCTTTTCAACCAGATTGCGGGTGAAGCCGGTCAGCGCCAGGTCCTGCTCGGCCTGCTGCGCGGCCTGTTCGGCCTGTGATCCGCCCGCCTCGCCGTTCAGGCTGTGGATGCGGGCCTGGGCGCGATCGGCGAAGGCGCCTTGCGGGAAGGCCCGCAGGTACTGGCGGTAGGCGCGCACGGTGTCGCTCTCCTTCGCCGTGGTCCAGGCCGCGCGGTCCTGACGCGCCGCGTTGTCGGTCTGCGCCGCGTCCAGCTTGTCCAGCCGCGATTGCGCGACATCGGCATAGAGCCCGTCGGGATAGCGGCCCAGATAGGCCTGCAGCCCGGCGCGATCCCCCTTGGCACCGGTCTGGTCCCAATAGGTGCGGTCCTTGGCGTCCTCGGAATGTTTGCGCTGCTCGGCCTGGGCCTGAAGCTGGGTCTGCCGCGCCTCGGCCTGATCGTTGAGCTTGGTGATCTGCGGCGCCGTCAGATAGCCGGTGGCGCGCGCGCCGCCCGCGTTCAGCTGCCAATCCTTGATCGCGGCCCGCGTGCCCTGACCGAAGACCCCGTCGATGCCATGCGGGTCATGGCCAATAAGCGACAGGTTGCGCTGGATCTCACGACGCTGATGGGTGCCGAGGTTCAGCGCCTCCTCGGCCTGACGCGCGGCGCGGTCGGGCTCTGCCTGGATCTTGGCGATCTCGGACTGGGCGGCCTCGGCATGGGCGCCCCGGGGAAAGGCACGGAGGTAGGCGTGCAGCGCGGCAACCGTGTCGGCCTGTGACGCGACCTGCCAGGCGGCGTCATCGGCGGCGTCCGAGGTCGCGGTGGGTTGCAGGCCAGATTGCGCGGTCGATTGCGGCGGGGCCTCACGCAGGAAAGGCGCCACCGCCGAGACATAGCCCTCGGCGCGCAGTGATTGGCCATCCTGCGCCAGCGCCGCCAGACTGCGCCCCGGACGCGATAGCGGGCCGCTGACGAAGGCCGAAACCTTGGCCGCCGGCCCCCACAGCACGGTCACCCCCTGCGGCGCGCGCAGCTGGCCCAGCCCGACCTTCAGGCCATCGCCCAGATCGGGGCTGGCATTGGTGTCGCCCAGCAGCACCAGCGCCTGGCCCGGATGGGTGGCCGCGATCGCCAGCACGGTATCAAGGTTCACCCCCACGGTGCCCACCGTCGCCAGATCCGGCGCGGTGGCCTGATCGGCGGCTTCGGCGCCCAGAAACCAGGTCTCGCCGCCGCCATGGGCAAAGCTGCCGTTCAGCACGATCACCAGCGGCCCGTCGCCGCCCTTCTGGTACAGTGCGGACAGGCCCTGACGCAGCTGCGCACTGCGCAGGCTGCTGTCGAAGGTCACCTGCAGCCCGGCCTGTTGCAGCGCCTGCGCGGCGCCGCGTGGGGTCCCAAGGATCAAGGCCCGGCCCACGCCCGCATCCGCCGATTGGGCGAAGGCGGGGGCGGACAGCGCAAGCGCGCAGGCGGTGGTGGCGGCGAGAAATTGTTTCATGGCGTCCCTCCCAAATTCCGTATCACGCGGGAAGGGCGCTACCCGCCCTAGTCGTAGCTGCGCCGGTCCTCGATCACCTTGCCGTCGTTGGGCAGCGACCCCGGCGGCACAAGCTCGACCCTGCCCCGCAATTTCAGCGTTTCCAGAACGCTTCCCTCATACAACGCGGGATTGGCCGCTCTGGTTTCGATCTGCACGATCATCAGGTCCATTTCGCCTTCCCGCTCGGCGATCACGCGGGCGCGCGCGACCTCGGCGTGGCGGGCGACCAGGGCCGCGACCTGCTCGGGGCGCACGAACATGCCCTTGATCTTGGTGGTCTGATCGGCGCGGCCCATCCAGCCCTTGATACGCATGTTGGTGCGCCCGCAGGGGCTGCTGCCGGGCAGAATGGCCGACAGATCGCCCGTCGCGAAGCGGATCAGCGGGTAATCCGGGTTGAGCGTGGTCACCACGACCTCGCCCACCTGACCGGGCATCACCGGGGTGCCGGTGCCGGGGGTGACGATCTCGACGATGACGCCCTCATCCACGATCATCCCTTCGGGCATCGCACCCTCCGTGGCACTTTCGTAGGCGATATTGCCCAGATCCGCCGTCGCATAGGATTGCAGGCAGGTGATGCCCCGATCCGCATATTCGGCGCGCAGGGATGGAAACAGCGCCCCGCCCCCCACCGCCGCGCGGGTGAATTTCAGACGCTCGCCCATCGCCTCGGCGCGGTCGAGGATCACCTTCAGATAATCGGGCGTGCCGGCATAGGCGGTGCAGCCGATATCGGCGGCCGCGCGCACCTGCAGATCGGTCTGGCCGGTGCCGGCGGGCAGGACGGCGGCGCCCACCGCGCGCGCGCCGCTTTCAAAGATCATCCCGGCGGGCGTCAGGTGATAGCCAAAGCAGTTCTGCACGATGTCGCCCGGGCCGATGCCCAGCGCATGCAGGAACCGCCCCATGCGCCACCAATCGGGCGTGGTGCGCCCGATCTCGTAGATCGGGCCGGGCGATTGAAAGACATGCTCATAGCCGCCGCCGGCCGGGATCAGCCCGCCAAGCGGGGGGCTGGCCTGCTGCGCGGCGGCCAGTTCGGATTTGCGGATCACCGGCAGATCGACCAAAGCCTCGGCGCTGGTGATCGCCGCGGGGTCCACCTCGCCCAGCAGTGCGGCAAGGCCCGGCGCCGCCTGAGCGCGGGCGATCTGCGCGGGCAGGTCGCGGGCCAGATCGGCGGCACGGCGGTCCGTGCTGCGGGTTTCGAGATCGTCAAAATAGCTACTCATTGCGGTCTGATCCTTCGCCACGATACCCACACCCTCAGGCCAGCCAACGCTTGCGCCGCCGGTAGCTGCGCACGTCACGAAAGGATTTTCGGCCCTCGTCGGACATGCCAAGGTAGAATTCCTTCACATCCGGGTTCTCGCGCAGCTCGGCCGCCGGGCCGTCCATCACCACGCGCCCGGATTCCAGGATATAGCCGTAATGGGCGAAACGCAGCGCCACATTGGTGTTCTGCTCGGCCAGAAGGAAGGTCACGCCCTCATTCTCGTTCACCGATTTCACGATCTCGAAGATCTGCTCGACCAACTGCGGCGCAAGGCCCATCGAGGGCTCATCCAGCAGCACCATTTCGGGGCGGGACATCAGCGCACGACCGATCGCGACCATCTGCTGCTCGCCGCCCGAGGTATAGCCGGCCTGGCTGCGACGACGATCCTTGAGACGCGGGAAATAGGTATAGACCATCTCCAGATCGGCGGCGATCGCGGCCTTGCCGTCGCGCCGCGTATAGGCGCCGGTCAGCAGGTTTTCCTCGACGGTCAGGTGCTCAAAACAATGGCGGCCTTCCATCACCTGGATCACGCCGCGCTTCACCAGATCGGCGGGGGCCATGGCCTGGATACGGTCGCCGCGATAGGTGATCGTGCCCTTGGTGACCTCGCCGCGCTCGGAATGCAGAAGGTTCGAAACTGCCTTCAGCGTCGTCGTCTTGCCGGCGCCGTTGCCGCCCAGAAGCGCGGTGATGCCGCCCTTCGGCACCCGCAGGCTGACCCCCTTCAGCACCAGAATCACATGATTGTAGATCACCTCGATATTGTTGAGCTCAAGCAGGGTCTCTTGCGGGGGGGCGGCGTCCGGCATGGCAAACCTCTTCGGGTGGGGTGCCCCGGCCCGAAATCCGGGCCGGGGCGTGATCGTCACGCGCCTAGTTGCAATCGGCGCGGGGCGTGATGTTGTTTTCCTTGGCATAGGCCGCGGCATCTTCTTCGATCAGCGGGTCGATGACCTTCTTGTCCGAGGTGATCCAGTCGGTCACGACCTTCCACTTGCCGGCCTTGGCATCCCACTGGTTCACCTTGGCTTCGCCCGGGCCCCCGTGGTTGGCACAGCTGACCTTGAAGGTGGCGCCGAAGCCGGCCATGCCCGCATCGGCCATCACCTTGTCCGAGATGTCGAGCTTCTCGAGCGCGTCGCGCATGTCGGCGGGGGTGATCTGCGGCTTGCCGGTATCTTGCTGCGCAAGCTTCGCGGCCTGGGTCACCAAGAAGGCGGCATAGAGGCCGCGGTTGTAAAGCACCGTGCCCTTCTGATCGCCGGCGCCGGCAGCCTTGCCCGCATCGTAGACATATTTCTTCAGGTCGCCATAGACCGGGAAGTCATCGCCCACACCGTTGAAATTCAGCGCCTTGTAGCCGTCGGCCTTGGCACCCACCGGCTTCACGTCATTCTCGGACCCGGACCACCAGATGCCGATGAAATGGTCCATCGGGAAGCGGATGTTGGCGGCTTCCTGAATCGCCACCGGGTTCATCACGCCCCAGCCCCACATCAGCACATAATCAGGCTTGTCGCGGCGGATCTGCAGCCACTGGCTTTTCTGTTCCTGGCCCGGATGGTCGACCGGGATCAGGCTCAGCTTGAAGCCGTACATCTTCTCCAGCTCCTGCAGGGTGCGGATCGGCTCTTTCCCGTAGGCGGAGTTATGGTAGACCAGCGCGATCTTCTTGCCCTTGAGGCTGTCATTGTTCTGCGACAGCAGGTACTTGACCATGATCGAGGCCCCGTCCCAGTAGTTGGCGGGGAAGTTGAAGATCCATTTGAACACCTTGCCATCGGCGGCCGAGGTGCGGCCATAGCCCGAGGTCAGCATCGGGATGCCGTCGGCCGAGGCCTTGGGGATCAGCTGATAGGTGATGCCCGTCGACAGCGGCTGATAGACCAGCGCGCCCGAACCCTTGGTGCTTTCATAGCACTCGACACCCTTCTCGGTGTTGTAGCCGGTCTCGCATTCGAGCAGCTTGACCTTCTCGCCGCCGATGCCGCCATCGCGCTCGTTCAGCAAGGTCATGTAATCGGCATAGCCGTCGGCGAAGGGGATACCGTTGGCGGCATAGGGGCCGGTGCGGTAGGAAAGCGACGGGAACACGAGGTCCGCCATCGCGGGCGCCGCTGTCAGCACACCGCCCATCAGGCCGGTGGCGAGCGCCAGGGTTGCCAGTTTCAGTTTCATCAGGTTTTTCCTCCCATGATGGTTGCTTTGCGCCGGGCTTGGGCCCGGTTCTGGGTTGGGGCCCGCCCTAGTGCGGGAAGGGCCAGAGTCGAAGCTTGTCCTTGGTGACGCGCCAGAGCTGGGCCATGCCGTGGGGCTCGGCGATCAGGAAGATGATGATCAGCGCGCCGACGATCATCAGCCGGATATGGGCGGCCAGATCGGTGGGCCAGCCCCAGCTGTCGACCAGCACCAGCTTGATCAGCACCGGCAGCACGACCATGAAGGCCGCGCCCGCGAAGCTGCCGAAGATCGACCCGAGGCCGCCGATGATGATCATGAAGAGCACGGCAAAGCTCTTCTCGATGCCGAAGGCCTCTCCGACCTCGACCGCGCCGAGATAGACCGAGAAGAACAGCGCCCCCGCGATGCCGACGTAGAAGGACGATACCGCAAAGGCGGTCAGCTTGGCGCGCAGCGGGTTCACACCGATGATCTCGGCGGCGATGTCCATGTCGCGGATCGCCATCCATTTGCGCCCCGTCGCGCCGCGCGTCAGGTTGCGCGCCATCCAGGCCAGCACCACGACGAACACCAGGCACACCATGTAGCCCGCCCAGGGCGCCACCTGCGCGCCGGTGACGGCGATGCCGAACACCGTGCGCTCGGGCATCGAGATCTGGCCCGAGGCCGAGTAGTTGTAGAACCACGGCACCCGGTTGAAGAGCCAGACCAGGAAGAACTGCGCCGCCAGCGTCGCCACCGCCAAATAGAAGCCCTTGATGCGCAGGCTGGGCAGGCCGAACAGCAGGCCGACCCCCGCGGTGATGATCCCGGCGCCGAGGATGTGGAAGACGATGTTGATGTCGGGGAAGGCGGTGGTCAGCTTGTAGCAGGCATAGGCCCCCACCGCCATGAACCCGCCGGTGCCAAGCGAAAGCTGGCCGCAATAGCCCACCAGGATGTTCAGCCCCAGCGCCGCGATGGCGTAGATCAGGAACGGGATGAAGACCGCGTTGGTCCAGTAGTCGTTCAGCACGAACGGCAGGACGACGAAGCCCAGCAGCAGCACCGCGTAATAGCCCAGCCGGTCGAAGCGGATCGGGAAGGTCTGGCTGTCGTCCGGATAGGAGGTCTTGAAATCGCCTGCTTCGCGGTAAAACATCAGCGCGTCCCCTGTTTGTGGTTGAACGGCATCGGCGTCACACCCTTTCGATGATCTTCTCGCCGAACAGGCCCTGCGGCCGGAACACGAGGAAGACGAGCGCCAGCACATAGGCGAACCAGTTCTCGGTCGCGCCGCCCACCAGCGGGCCCACCCAGAATTCGAACAATTGTTCGCCAACTCCGATGATCAGCCCGCCGACGATGGCGCCGGGGATCGAGGTGAAGCCGCCCAGCATCAGCACCGGCAGCGCCTTCAGCGCGATCAGCGACAGCGAGAACTGCACGCCAGAGCGCGCCCCCCACATGATCCCCGCGACCAGCGCGACGAAGCCAGCGATCGACCAGACCAGCACCCAGATGAAGCGCAGGGAAATCCCCACCGACAGCGCCGCCTGATGGTCGTCGGCCACCGCGCGCAGCGCCCGGCCCTGCTTTGAATATTGCGAGAACAGCATCAGCAGCGCCACCAGCACCGCCGCCACCACCGTCGCCACGATGTTCAGCTGATCGACGTAGAAGCCGTAGCCGAACCAGGCGTTGGTGACGGTGTCGATGGTGCCCGACATGCCCTGCGGCAGGCCCACATCCATCGTCTTGATGTCGGCGCCCCACATCGTGTCGCCCAGCCCTTCCAGGAAATAGGCAAGCCCGATGGTGGCCATGAACAGGATGATCGGCGGCTGGTTCACCAGATGCTTCAGGATCAGTGCCTCGATGATCAGCGCCATGCCGATCATCACCAGCCCGGTCAGCACGATCGCCAGCAGCGCCGGCACGGTCCAGCCGAAGCCATGCACCTCGACCCCCGGGATCAGGTTGATCACGTCGGCGAAGGGCACCTGCCCCTGCTGGATGCCCACCAGCGTCAGCGCCGCGAACAGCGCCATCACCCCCTGGGCATAGTTGAACACCCCCGAGGCCTTGAAGATCAGCACGAAGCCCAGCGCCACCAGCGCATACATCACGCCCGAAAGCAGGCCGTTCAGCGCGGCCTCCATCGCGTAGAGCACTTGATCAGGCAGTACCATCGCGGCCTCCGGTCTGGGTGTGAGGGGGGAGGTCAGTCATGCGCCACCCCCAGATAGGCGTCGATCACCGCCTGGTTGGCGCGCACCTGGTCGGGGGTGCCGTCGCCGATCTTCTTGCCGTAATCCATCACCACGACACGGTCCGACAGGTCCATGACTACGCCCATGTCATGCTCGATCAGCGCGATCGTGGTGCCGAATTCGTCGTTCACGTCGAGGATGAAGCGCGACATGTCTTCCTTCTCCTCGACATTCATGCCGGCCATGGGTTCATCCAGAAGCAAGAGCTTCGGCTCGGCCGCCAGCGCGCGGGCCAGTTCGACGCGTTTCTTCAACCCATAGGGAAGCCGCCCCACCGGGGTCTTGCGGATCGTCTGGATTTCCAGAAAGTCGATGATCCGCTCGACCTTCTCGCGGTGCGCGGTCTCCTCGGCCTGCGCCCGGCCCCACCAGAGCGCCTGCGAAAAGAGGCCGGTTTTCATCATCGTCAGCCGGCCGGTCATGATGTTGTCGAGCACGCTCATCCCGTCGAACAGCGCGATGTTCTGGAAGGTACGGGCGATGCCCTGGCGGGCCACCTCATAGGGTTTCATCGGCGCGCGGCGCTGGCCGTGGAACCAGACCTCGCCCTCCTGCGGGACGTAGAAGCCGGAAATCACGTTCAGCATCGACGATTTCCCGGCGCCGTTCGGCCCGATGATCGCGCGGATCTCGCCCTCGCGGATGTCGAAGGAGATGTCGGTGATCGCCTTCACGCCGCCAAAGCGCAGGGTGATGTTGCGCATCTCCATCAGCACGCCGCCGATCTTGCGGCCGTCGGCGGTGGTGTAGCCGTCCTGAGCCATGTCGTTCATTCCGCCGCCATCCGTTGCTTGCCCGGAACCACCGCCGCATCGGTGATCGTCAGTGTGGCCTTGATCGCGCCCTTGCGGCCGTCCTCATAGGTCACCTCGGTTTCGGTGTAGATGCTGGCCACCCCGCCATAGAGCGCCTCGATCAGCTCGGCGAACTTCTCGGCGATGGTGTTGCGGCGCACCTTGCGGGTGCGGGTCAATTCGCCGTCGTCGGCGTCCAACTCCTTGTGCAGAACCAGAAAGCGGTGGACCTGACAGCCCGACAGCATCGGATCCTCGGCGACCGAGCGGTTCACCGCCTCGACATGGCTCTTGATCGTCTCGATCACCTGCGGATGCTGGCTGAGTTCCTGGTAAGAGCTGTAGGAGATGTTGCTGCGCTCGGCCCAGTTGCCCACCGCCGTCAGGTCGATGTTGATGAAGGCGGTGCACATTTCGCGGGCCGCGCCGAAGACCACGGCCTCCAGGATGTTGGGATAGAATTTCAGCTTGTTCTCGATGTATTTGGGCGCGAACAGCCGGCCATCGGCCATTTTTCCGACATCCTTGGCCCGGTCGATGATCCGCAGATGGCCGGTGTCTTCCTCGATGAAACCGGCGTCACCGGTAGCGACCCAACCCTCGGCATCCTTGGTCGAGGCGGTGCTTTCGGGATTGTTGAAATATTTCACGAACGTGCCGGGCGAGCGGTAGTAGACCTCGCCGCTGTCGGCGATCCGCAGTTCGACCCCGGGCGAGGGCACGCCGACGGTATCCGAGCGCACCTGACCGTCGGGCTGCTGGGTGATGAAGACGCTGGCCTCGGTCTGGCCATACAGCTGCTTGAGGTTGATCCCGAGCGATCGGTAGAAATCGAAGATCTCCGGCCCGATCGCCTCGCCCGCGGTATAGGCCACGCGCACCCGGGTCAGGCCCAGCGTGTTCTTCAGCGGGCCATAGATCAGCCGGTTCCCAAGGCCATAGCGCAGCCGGTCCAGCGCGCTGACCGGCTTGCCATCCAGAATCGCCGGGCCGATGCGACGGGCTAGCGCCATGTAATGATCGAACAGGCGCTTCTTCAGGCGGCTTGCGTCCTCCATCCGGATCATGACGTTGGTCAGCATGGTCTCGAAGATGCGCGGCGGGGCGAAGAAATAGGTTGGCCCGATCTCTCGCAGGTCGGTCATCATCGTCTCGGGGCTTTCGGGGCAGTTGACGCAAAAGCCCGTCCACGTCGCCTGCCCGATCGAGAAGATGAAATCACCCACCCAGGCCATCGGCAGATAGGCCAGCACCTCATCCCCCGCCCTCAGATGATCGAATTCGGACGAGGCGCGCGAGGTCGCGATGATGTTGCGGTTCGACAGCACCACCCCCTTGGGCTTGCCCGTCGTCCCCGAGGTGTACAGCATCACGCAGGTGCTGTCGTAGGTCAGCTCATTGATACGCGCCTCAAGCTCGGCCTCGAACCGGTGGTGCCCGGCGCGACCCTCGGCAACGACATCCTCCAGCGCGTTCATGTGGGAATGGTCGTATTTCCGCATCCCGCGCTTGTCGAGATAGACCACCTGCTCGATATGCTTGATCGCGTCCTGCACCTCGATGACCTTGTCGACCTGCTCCTGATCGCCGCAGACGACAAAGCGGGCGCCGCAATGGTCCAGCACATAGGCCATCTCGTCGCCGGTGGCCTCCTGGTACAGCGGCACCGGCACGGCGCCGCACATCTGCGCCGCCATCATCGACCAGTACAGCGCCGGGCGGTTGCGGCCGATCACCGCGACGTGATCGCCGCGGGCCATCCCCAGCGCCAGAAAGCCCATCGCCATCGCCCGGATCTGAACCTCGGCCTCGGCCCAGGTCCAGCTTTGCCAGATGCCGAATTCCTTCTCGCGGTAGGCCGCAAGGGTCGGGTACTTGCGGGCATTGCGGGCAAGCAGCGCGGGGATCGACGGACAATCCCCGCCGGCATTCATGGACACCAAGGCCGTTCCTCCTCCCAGAGCCGGCGGCTGCCGGTCTCGCGGGGCAGGGCACGTCTGCGCGCACCTTCACCACCCCGTGAAAAACCGTGAGGCCGAAGTCTTGCGCGAGTTTTTCCCAAACCTTACGAATTGTAACAGCCAACGATTGCCCCTTGGCCCGAGGGCGGGCACCCTGCTAGCCGGAAAGGCAGGAGGAGCGGATGTCCAAGACCGGCGCCGAGATGACGGCCAAGCTGACGCAGGCGGGGCTCAACCTGATCCAGCAGGCACTGTCGATCTTCGACAGCGACCTTCGGCTTGCCGTCTCGAACCGTGCCTACAAGGAAATGTTCAGCCTGCCCGAATGGCTGTGCACCCCCGGCGCCAGTTTCAAGGAAACCATCCGCTATCTGGTGCAGCGCGGCGAATACGGCCCCGTCGACGACGAGGAAGAGGCCGTGCGCGCCCGCGTTGACACCGCCCGCGCCTTCGTGCCGCATTACCTGGAACGTACCCGCGCGAATGGCCGCACGATCTCGGTCGAGGGCGCGCCGCTGCCTCAGGGCGGCTGGGTCACGGTCTATACCGACATCACCGAGATCAAGCATCAAGAGGCCCTGCTGCGCGCCCGCTCGGCCGAGCTGTCGGACCAGTTGCTGACCCATGCCGAACGGCTGGGCCATGCCAACCGCGCGCTTGCCGCGACCAATACCGCGCTGGAAGAGGCCAAGCGCGAGCTGACCGAGACAGAGGCCCGCATCCGCCTGACCGCCGAGATGACCCCGGCCCATATCGCCCATATGGATCTGGACCTGCGCTACACCTATTCCAACCGCCGCCTGGCGACGGTGCTGCCGGGGCGCCCGGCCAGCATCATCGGCCTGACCGGGCGCGAGGTTCTGGGCGACGAGGCCTTCACCCGGATCGCGCCCAGCCTGCAGCGCGCCCTGGCGGGCGAGTCCAGTGTCTTCGAATTCACCGACGGCGCCAGCGGCCGGCGCATCCGCGTGGCCTTCACCCCCGACCGGATCCCCGACCGGACGGGCGCGGGGCCGATCAACGGGGTCTATATCCTGTCGACCGACGTGACCGAAGAGACCCAGGCCCGCGCCGCGCTGATCCAGACCCGCAAGCGCGAGCTGGCGGCGCAGCTGACCTCGGGGCTGGCGCATGATTTCGCCAATCTGCTGACGGTGATTCTGGGGTTGCAGGCGCGGCTGGCCCGCCTCGACATGCCCGGCGACGGGGCCGAGCTGGTCGCCGCGACCCGGGCGGCGGCGCGACGCGGCGGGCTGCTGCTGGACCGGATCGCGGGGATCTCGGGGCGGCGCGAATTGCGCCTTGTGGCCACCGACCTGCCCGACTTCCTGCGTGATCTGCGGGTGCTGGCCACCCCCACCCTGCCCGAGAATGTCACCCTGCGCATCACCGCCGAGGGGCTGGAATCGCCGGTGCTGGTCGATCAGGGCACACTGCAGGACGCGCTGGTGAACCTGATCCTTAACGCCCGCGACGCGATCAGCGCGGCTGGCGGCCGGATCGACCTGCGCGCCCGGCCCGTGCGCGATACCTGGATCGAGATCACCACCGCCGACACCGGCCCCGGCTTCACCCCCGAGGCGCTGACACATGCGCTGGATCCGTTCTTCACCACCAAGGGGGCGGAAGGCTCGGGCCTGGGGCTGTCGATGGTCTATGATCAGGCCAAGCTGGCCGGCGGCGAGGTGCGGCTGGCGAACCGGCCCGAGGGCGGCGCCCGGATCACCCTGCGCCTGCCGCTGCGGCTGGCCGCCGACGCCCCCGCCAGTGCCGCGCCCGGCCTCGTGCTGCTGGTCGAGGACCGAGAGGAGATCCGCACCTCGGTGCGCGAGATGCTGCGCGACATGGGCCATGCGGTGATCGAGGCCGGCAGCGTCGATGAGGCCCTGACCATCGCCGACCTGCCCGAGATCGCGCTGATCCTGTGCGACATCGGCCTGCCCGGCCCGCGCAACGGCGTCGACCTGATGGAGGCGCTGGCGGCGCGCGACGCCCGGGTGCGGCGCCTGTTGATGACCTCGCTGCCCGCCGCCGATCCGCAGCGCCGCCGCGCCGCCGCGCTGGGGGTGGCGGTGCTGGCCAAGCCCTTCGACGCCGCCCAGCTTTCCGCCTTCCTTTCCGCCGAGGCCGCCGCATGAGTGATCTGCCCCCCCATGTCGCCATCCTCGACGATGAGCCCGAGATCCGGCGCATGCTGTCCGACGCCCTGACCGAGGCCGGCTTTCGCACCACCAGCTACGCCCGCGCGACCGAGTTCGAGGCCGCGCTGAAGCGGTCCTCGCCCGATGTCTGCCTGGTTGATCTGGGTCTGCCCGACCGCGACGGGCTGGCGCTGGTGCACCGGCTGGCGCTGGAATCGGGCGCGGCGATCATCATCATCTCGGGGCGTGCGCAGGTGCAGGACCGGGTGACCGGACTGGAGCTGGGCGCCGACGATTACATCATCAAGCCCTTCGACCCGGCCGAGGTGGTCGCCCGCGTCCGCGCCCGCCTGCGCAAGCCCCGCGCCGAGGCCGAGCGCAGCCCGCATCTGGCCCGCTTCAACGGCTGGTCCGCGCATTTCGACCGCTACCTGCTGATCGGCCCCGACGGCGCCGAGGTGCCCTTCAGCCATGCCGAGGGTGAGGTTCTGCGGCTGTTCCTCGAGGCGCCCAAGCGGCTGATTTCCCGCGCCCAGATGCAGGAAACTTTGGGCGGCGCGGCGGGCGACAGCTTTGACCGGGCGATGGATGTGCGGATCTCGCGGCTGCGCACCAAGCTGGGGGAGGACCCGAAAAATCCCCGCCTTATCAAGACGATCTACGGCGCGGGCTATATCTTTCTGGGCGATGTCGCCTGGGGCTGACCCGGGCGCGCTGCGCGTTCAGGGCGCCTTTGATCCCGCCTCTGATCCCACCCGCCGCGCCGCCGTCAGCGCCTGGCTTAGCGCCCGGCGATCACCGATGTGATTGGCCAGCAGCAGGATGAGGCGTGCGTTCAGCGCGTCGCTTTCCGCCTTCGACAGACCGTCATGGGCGGCCAGCAATTCCTCATAGAACCCGTCGGGATCGGGCAGGTTCGGTGTCGTGATCAGCTCTGCCATGTCTACTCCCCTCCGGTCGCGCGCCGCAGCGCCGCCTGCACCGCCGTTTGCTCGAAACCCGCCCAACGCGCGGCCACGATCTGATCGGGACGGATCAGATAGACCCCCTGCCCCGCCCCGCCCAGATAGCGGGCGGCCAGCGCCCCGGTGGCGTCGTCGGCGGTGCGCAACGCCAGCCGCCGGGCGGCGATCGGGCCGGCCTCGATCCGCTCGGGCGCCTCGGCGTCGATGGTCAGCAGCACGAAATCATTGCCCAGCCGGTCCAGCAGGAAGCCCGCGCCCAGCGGCGCATCGGCGCAGGGCGCGCCGGGGCGGGTCCGGGCCGGGGCGCCGGGCAACGCGTCCGGGCCGTTCAGCGCCGAGGCGTCATGGATGCAAGGCACTGACAGCCGGCCTGAATTGACCAGTGGCCGGGCAAATTCATGCGCCTCCGACAGATCCAGCACCGCATCGCGGAAGAGCCGGCTGACCTCGGTCTTGGGGGTGATGAAATCGGTCGAGCGGGTGGAGTTGAGGATATTCTCCTCGGCCCCCTGCACGCGCTCGGCATCATAGCTGTCCAGCAGGCTTTCGGGCGCCTTGCCCTCGGCCACCAGCGCCAGTTTCCAGCACAGGTTGTCGACGTCCTGCAGCCCGGAATTCGCCCCGCGCGCCCCGAAGGGCGAGACCTGATGCGCCGAATCGCCGGCGAAGATCACCCGGCCATGGCGGAACTTCTCCATCCGGCGGCACTGGAAGGTGTAGACCGAGACCCATTCCAGCTCAAACTTGACCTCGTCTCCCAGCATTTCGCGCAGGCGGGGGATGACGTTTTCGGGCTTCACCGCCGCCTCGCGGTCGATGTTCCAGCCCAGTTGCAGGTCGATCCGCCAGACGCCGTCGGGCTGTTTGTGCAACAGCGCCGACTGGCCGCGGTTGAAGGGCGGATCGAACCAGAACCAGCGCTCGGTCGGGAAATCGCCGTCCATCACCACGTCGGCGATCAGGAAGTTGTCCTCAAACACCCGGCCGACGAAATCTAGGCCCATCATCTTGCGAACCGGCGATCCCGCCCCGTCGCAGGCGATCACCCAATCGGCCTGCAGGCGGTAGGACCCCTGGGGGGTTTCAACCTCCAACTCCATACCGAATTCCTGTTCGGTAACCGAGGCCACGCGATTGCCGCCGCGCAGCTCGACCGGGGCGCCCTTGGCCTGCAATTCGAACAAGCGTTCGCAAAGCAGGTTCTCGAAATGATACTGCTGCAGGTTGATGAAGGCCGGACGGCGGTGGCCAGCTTCGGGCAGAAGGTTGAAATCATAGACCTGACGGTCGCCGAAGAAGACCTTGCCCAGGTTCCACAGCACCCCCTTGTCGACCATCCGCTGCCCGGCGCCCAGCCGGTCAAGGATTTCCAGTGGCCGCTTGGCAAAGCAGATCGCCCGGCTGCCCCAGCTGACCCGGTCGTTTTCGTCCAGAACGACGACCTCGATGCCCTGTGTTGCCAGATCGATCGCCGCCGCCAGACCCACCGGCCCCGCCCCGACGATCACCACGCGGTGCCGGGCCGGCGTGGCCGCGTCCTGATCGGGGCTGCGGCTGTAGGGATACAGAGCTGTCTCGAATATGCGGCCCATCCGGTCCTCTTGCGGTCCGTCCCACCCGCTGGGGGCCGGGCGACGATAGATGTTGCAGTTGCAACGATCAAGAGGCCGCAAGTCACCCTCGCGCGATGCCCGGCGGCAATGGGGTTCAGCCGGCGCTATGGGCTGCTTCGAGAATCACGGTCAGGGCATCGCTGTCGAAAGTGACGGGGCTGGCCCGCATCGACGACGATGCCTGCGCCTGATGCGCGATCCGGCCGCGGGCCTCGGCGGCCACGCCAAGCCCGCCCAGTCCGGCCAGCCCCGCGCCCTGGGCCCAGGTGGCCAGCGCCGGAAAGGCAGCGTCGGGCGAAACCCCGAGGGGCCGGGCAAGCCAGCCCGCGACCTCATCCAGCCGCGCCTGCAACTGGCTGCCGGCCTCGGCGGCCCCCGACAGCGCCGACAGGACCGGGACCAGCAACGCACCGCAGATGGCGCCATGGGGGGCGCCGGTCTCGCCGCCGATCACCCCGGCCAGACCATGCACCGCGCCCAGCCCGGCATTGGCCAGCGCCAGCCCGCCGCTGAGCGAGACATAGGCCATGGCGTCGCGCGCCGCCGGATCCTCGGCCTCGTCCAGCCGCATCAGCGCGGGCAGCGCCAGCGGAATGGCCGCGCGGCACAGCGCGTCGGTCATGGGGTTGGCGCGGGTACACAGGTACGGCTCAATCACCTGGGTCAGCGCATCGAGACCCGAGGCCAGCGTCACCCCCCAGGGGCAGCCGTCGGTCAGCGCCGGATCGACCAGCGCCAGCCGCGGCAGCATCGCGGGATCGCGCAGGCTGACCTTGCGCCGCGCCTCGGGCACGCCGATCACCGCGTTCCGGGTCACCTCGGCGCCGGTCCCCGCAGTGGTGGGCAGCGCCACCATCGGCAGCGGCGGCACCGTCAGCGGCTGGCCCTGGCCGACCACCTCCAGATACTCCAGAATCTCGCCCGGCGCCGGGATCAATGCGGCCAGCGCCTTGGCCAAGTCGATCACCGCGCCGCCGCCCAGAGCCACGACAACCTCGGGTTCCGCCGCCCGGGCCTTGGCGAGTGCCGATTCAAGCGCGGGCAGGTCGGGCTCCCCCCTGCAGGCGATGCAGATGACATGCGGCAGGGCCTCGCGCAGCCACCCGGCACGGGCGGGATCGGCGCCATGCACCAGCAACACGCGGTGACCGAATGCCGAGATGCGCCCGGCCGCCTCGGCGGCACGGCCACGGCCGAACAGGATCTCTCCGGCACTGGCGAAGGAGAAGGGGGGGAGGGTCATCAAGTCAGGCGGCCTGACTGGCGCGGTCCTCGGTCAGCACAGCATAGAGCGTCGCGGCCTCATCATTCGCGCGCAGCTTGGCGCAGATGGCGGTGTCGCGCATGGTGCGCGACACCAAGGCCAGCGCCTTCAGATGGTCGACCCCGGAATCGCGCGGCGCGAACAGGCCAAAGACCAGATCCACCGGCTGCCGGTCAGCCGCGCCGAAATCGAGCGGCCGGTCGAGCCGCAGGAAGACGCCCACGATCCGATCCAGCCCGTCCAGCCGCGCATGCGGCAAGGCGATGCCGTTGCCGACGCCGGTAGGTCCCAGGCTTTCGCGGTCCTGCAACCCGTCCACGGCTTCGGCAGCCTCAAGACCATAGGCCTGGCCCGCGATGTCGCCGATTTCCTGGAACAGGCGCTTCTTGCTCGTCAGATGGCCGACGACCCGCACGGCGCCCGGCTTCAGAATGCTGGAAAGATCCATGAACCTTCTTCTGTCCGGCGCCTTGCAGGGCGCTCAACTCAACCGTTGTTGCGTGGGTCGATCCAGCCGATATTGCCGTCTTCCCGGCGGTACACGACATTCACACCACTATGCTTCTCGTTCCGGAAGACCAACACCGGGGCCTGCGCTAGTTCCATCTGCATCACGGCCTCGCCGACCGACAACGAAGGGATCTTCGTCTCCATCTCGGCGATGATCATGGGCTGCAACGAATCCGGCTCTGCCTCATCCGTTTCTTCCGATGCGGCGAGGATATAGGCCGAGCCGCCGCCAAATTCAACCGGCTGCGCGCGCCCCTGGTGATGGTCCTTCAGCCGGCGCTTGTAGCGGCGCAGCTGCTTTTCCATTTTCTGCGAGCAGGCATCGAAGGCGGCGTAGATCTCGGTCGCCTGGCCCTTGGCCGCCGCCGACAGGCCGGTCGACAGATGCACCGTGGCTTCACAGACGAATTCGTGCGCGACGCGCGAAAAGGTCACGACAGCGTCCGTGGGACGGCCGGCGTATTTGGCCACGGCCTCTCCCAGTTCGGTCTTCACATGCGACTGCAGGGCCTCACCGATGTCGATCTGTTTTCCGCTGATCTGGTAGCGCATATTGCCTCCTACGGATTATCCGGACCAGGGATGCCCGCATGATGCAAGGGCTTGGCCCGGTTCATTTTTTCAATCCCTGGCGCCAGCCTCCATCGCATGAGCCCGATGGCGCGCGGCGCGGCGGCGGCGCTCGAAAGATGAGGGGATCCTCATGCTCTCACGGTATTTGGCGACACATCGGCGGGTGATGTCAATGCCGTCCGCGACAAGCCGCTCGCGGATCACCGCATCCGACAGCGGCTGCGCCGGGGGCTCGTGCTCTACCATGCGGCGAATGCTGATCTTCACGGCATGGCTGGACACCGTGCCCCCATGCCCCATCGGCAACCCCGAGGGGAAGAACATCGACAACGGATACAGCGCGCCGCCCGTCAGCAACACCTTGCCTGCGACAGCACGCCCCAGGGTGGAAGGGTGCAGATTTAGTTCCTCTGCAAGGGTACGCCGGCTAAGCGGCGCCAGGTGATCGGGCCCGCAGGCAAAAAACAGATGCTGATCGGCGACCAGTCGCAGACCGATTCGCAGCAAGGTTTCGCCCCGATGGGTGACCGCGCGGATCAGCCCCTCGGCGCGCGATCGGGCCGAGGCGACGAAAGGGTCGTCCGGATCCGGCACCCGCGCCAGCAGCGCCTCGTCCAGCGATATGGCCGGCATCACCCCATCGGCCAGCCGCACCGACAATCCACCGCCGGGGGCGGTCTCGACCACCAGATCGGGCACCAGCGGGGCGGATTCGGGGCCGCTTTGATCGACCGGATGGGGCGAGAGGCCGCGCAGCGCCGCATCCAGCGCGGTCACCTCGTCGTGGCCAAGGTGCAGCACCTTGCCCAGCGCGTCCCAATCGTCCTGAGCGAAAAGGTTCAGATGCGCGACGGCGTCCACCGCCAGACGCGGCGCGATGCCCCGGTCGATCAGCTGCAGCGCCAGGCATTCGGCCAGATCGCGCGCCCCGACCCCGGCCGGCTCGCAGCGTTGCAGCGCGGCGATCGCCCTGACCACGACGGCGCGCGGCTGGCCGGTCTCGGACACCAGCTCTGCCTCGGTCGCGTCAAGATAGCCGTCGTCGCGCAGCGCCCCGGTCAGGTAGCTGGCGACCGCATGGACATCGGGGGGCAGGCTCATCTCGCCCAGCTGGCGGCGCAGCGCCTCGCCCAGTGAGGGCCGGTCGGGCATGGTCTCCAACGCGATGTCGAAAGCCGAAAGCCCGCCGCGTGCCGGCGGGGTGACGGTGAGGAAGGGGTTTGATTCGGCCTCGCGCGAGATTTCCTGGGCCAGTTCCGCAGGCGGCATCGCCAGAACCTGCAACGACTGCCGCATCCCCGGCGTCAGAGCCAGCCCCGGATGCTGGCCGAGTGAGAGGCGTGCGCCTACCGCCATGCCTCACGTCCCCGCGCCCCGCCTCTCCGGTCAGGAAATGCGGAAGCTCTGTCCCAGATAGACCCGGCGAACGTTTTCATCCCGCACGACCTCGTCACTCGTCCCACTCATCAGCACCTTACCATCGTGCAGAATATAAGCACGATCTACGATCTCCAGCGTCTCACGAACATTGTGATCGGTGATCAAAACTCCGATACCACGATCCTTGAGGTCGGCGACAAGCGACCGGATTTCGCCCACGGCGATCGGGTCGACACCGGCGAAAGGCTCGTCCAGCAACAGATATTTCGGGTCGGCGGCCAGGCAACGGGCGATCTCGACGCGCCGCCGTTCGCCCCCCGACAGCGACAGGGCGGGGGCCCGGCGCAGGTGGGTGATGGAGAAATCCGACAGCAATTCCTCTAGCCGTTCACGGCGTTTGTGATGATCGGCGGAGGAAATTTCGAGGATGGAAAGGATATTGTCCTCGACCGACAGCCCGCGGAAGATCGACACTTCCTGCGGCAGATAGCCGATCCCCAGCCGCGCGCGGCGGTACATCGGCAACAGCGTGACGTCGCGGCCATCCAGCATCACCTGCCCGCCCTCGGGGGTGACGAGGCCGGCAATCGCGTAGAAACAGGTGGTCTTGCCCGATCCGTTCGGCCCCAGCAGCGCCACCACCTCGCCGCGGCCCAGATCCATGCTGACATCGCGGATCACCATCCGCTTGCGGTAGGATTTGCGCAAGCCAATGACCCGCAACCCGACCGAGCCGTCCGAAACCGTTAGCTGAGGCACCGTGCTCATGGCGTCTTGGCCTTTGGGGCGGCCTTTGGGGCGGTGCTGGGCTGCAAGGTGGTGGTCACCCGGCCCTCCATCGTGCCCACGCCGCTGCGCAGGTTGACCACCAGCTTCTGCCCCGACAGCACGTTCTGGCCCTGGGTCAGCAATACCGAGCCGGTCATCACCACGGTGCCATCCTCCAGCGTATAGACTGCGGTCTTCGATTGCGCGGCCTCGGCCGGGCTGGTGACCAGGGTCACGCCGCCGGAGGCTTCCAGCGTCTGGATCTTGCCCTTCTGGCCGTCCGAGGCCTTGGCATAGGTGACATGAACCTTGTCGGCCGACAGGCGCATCTTGCCCTGTCCGACGATCACATTGCCCGAAAACAGCGCCGTGCCATCCGCCTGATTGACCTGCAGCTTGTCGGCGGTCACCTGGATCGGGGCGGAAGGATCGGTCTTGAACCCGGCCAGCGGGACCTGGGTACCCTGGGCGGTGCCCTGGGCAACGACGGCGTGAACCGGCAACGCCAGACACAGCCCCAGCAGTGACGCGCGCAACATATTCACGTTAATTCCCCTTTCCCGAGGGCGTGTATATCAGCTTCACACCGCCGTTGAAAACAAGAACGTAGGGCCCCGGCACGGCGGCAGCGCTTCCGGCGGATTTGGCCTGCGTGGCCTGCGTGGTGGTGGCGGCGGCAGCAGGGGCGGCGGGGGTAGAGATCACCATGCCGCCGGCCTCGATCCGGCCCATGGGACCGGTTGCCGTGACTGTGCCGATGCTTTGTAGATGGGTGCGATCCAGCGCGCCGGTCAACCCCTCGGTGCGGATGCGGTAGCCGTCAGAGGTGTTGATCCGCACGCCCCCCGCCAGCTGCATCTGGCCTTTCACCGGGTCGACCCGGCCCTGCGGCGCCTCGACGGTGGTGGTGGCGCCGTCCTTGCGCTCAAACCGCGCCACGATGCCGCTGGCACTGGCGCCGGGGCGGGTCGGATCCGGGGCTTCGGCCTTGGTCAGAGGCTGTGCGACCGCCGCGCTGACGGTCACGGCGGTGCCATCCCGCGTCACCCCGGCGTAATCGGGCGCCGTCACCTGAGGTTCGCGCGCAAGCTTCTTCACATCCACCTTGGAATAGCGGATTGCCTTGGTCGGATCGATGCGGTGCGAGAACAGGAACAGCGTCGACAACATGCCCAGCGCGGCCAGCGGCAGCAGGATCTTCAGCCAGGCGACCAGCCGCGAATGGACGTTGTCGCGCGCGACCATGTTCAGACCACCCCGGCCCTCAGGCAATCGTGGATATTGATCAGCCCCACGACCCGCGCCCCCACAGCGGCGCCCGCAGCCGCGCTGGTGTCGGCGCCGGATTCGACGACAAACAGGGTGGTGATCTTGCGGGCATTCATCTCGGCTACGGCCTTTTCGGCAAGAACATCCGGGCCGATGGTGCGCGGCGTCGGTGTCATCACCTGATCCGCGGTATGGTCCAACAGCCCGTCCATGTGACGGCGCAGGTCGCCGTCTGTGACGATGCCGATCAGATAGTCATCCGCATCGGTCACGCCAACCACGCCAAAGCCTTTCTGGCTCATCATCAGCAGGGCTTCGCCCATCGAGGTGCCAGCGCGCACCAGCGGCACATCGACGGCGGCATGCATCAGGTCCGACACCTTGGCCAGCCGCGCCCCCAGCTTGCCGCCGGGGTGGAACTTGCGAAAATGCTCGGGCGTGAACTGGCGATGCTCCATCAGCGCGAGAGCCAGCGCATCGCCCAGCGCCAGCGTCATCGTGGTCGAGGAAGAGGGTACGATGCCCGTGCCACAGGCTTCCGGCGCCTCGGGCAGGACCAGCGCCACGTCGGATTGCCGCAGAAGGGTCGAGCCGGGCCGGCTTGCCACCCCGATCAGCGAGATCTCGAAGCGCCGCGTATAGGCGATGATATTGGCCAGCTCCGGCGTCTCGCCCGAATTCGACAGCACCAGCGCCACGTCGCCGGGCGTCAGCATCCCCAGATCGCCGTGGCTGGCCTCGGCCGGGTGGACGAAATGCGCCGGCGTCCCGGTCGAGGCCAGCGTCGCCGCGATCTTGCGTCCGATATGGCCCGACTTGCCCATCCCCGAGACGATCACCCGCCCCGGCGCGTCCAGGATCATCTGCACCGCCCGCGCAAAATCGCCGTTCAGGCTGCCTTCAAGGGCCGCAAGCGCCTCGGTCTCGGCGCGGATCACCCGGCGGGCGGTGGCCAGGAAAGTTTCGGGTTCGCTCATGCTTTGCCTGGCCCCCTAATGCGCGAAGATGTCGAATTCGTTGCCGGCCATCAGATCCAGCCATGCCCGCGTGGGCAGATAGTCGAACGAGGCCTGCGCGACCGCTTCGCGATCCTCGCGGGCCAGGCGTTCATCGAACACTGCCTTCAGCTGATGCAGATACAGCACGTCCGAGGCCGCATATTCCAGCTGCGCCTCGGTCAGCGTCGCCGCGCCCCAGTCCGAGGTCTGCTGCTGCTTCGAGATATCCACCCCCACAAGGTCCTGCAGCAGCACCTTCAGCCCGTGCCGGTCGGTGAAGGTGCGCGTCAGTTTCGAGGCGATCTTGGTGCAATAGACCGGCGCGCAGATCGTGCCGAAAGCGTGATAGAGCGCGGCGATGTCGAACCGCGCGAAATGGAACAGCTTCACCACCCCGGGATCGGCCAGCAGCCTTTGCAGGTTCGGCGCCGCGCTCTGGCCCTTGGCAATCTGCACCAGATGTGCATTGCCATCGCCCGACGACAGCTGCACCAGACACAGCCGGTCGCGATGCGGCAAAAGGCCCATCGTCTCGGTGTCGATCGCCACGACCGGCCCCAGATTGAGCCCGTCCGGAAGGTCACCTTGGTAAAGGGTGATCGCCATGTCCATTCTCCTTGTGCGGGCTATCGGCGCCGGCAGCCTGGCGCGTGAAATCCATTTATCAAAGGCATAGTCGAATGGCGAGCGCATTTCCCTGAACGTTTTCGGCCCCCTACCGCCCCCCGGTTTGGCCCCCCTGCATCGCCCCGGCCCCAGCCGCCGCCACCCCGGCCAAAGCCGGCCGGGGCGCGACAGCCCCTTGCGAATCCGCGCCTCAGGTCCTAGATGGTCGGTCGAGAGGTTGGCGCGGGCGAGCGCCTCGCCAACCCGGTCAGGTCCGGAAGGAAGCAGCCGAAACGAGTCCCGCTTGGGTCGTTGTCCAGCCTCTCACCTTATCCCCATGCAACTTGTTGATTTTTCGCGAAACCCAGACTTTTTGGGGCAGTTCGCCACACCGACCGCTACAATAGCTGCTACAAAGCAGATGGCAGAGGTCGGCATGAGATACGTGCAGCACGTTCGCGGCAAATGGGTTGTCAGGGTCACGGTGCCGGAAGACCTGCGTGACATCATGGGCCAGCGTGAGCTTGTCGACGCTGACCTCCCCGCTGATACGCGTAAGCGCGAACGTCTGGCTCACGGCATCATCAACCGCTTCCTCTGTCAGATCGAAGAAGCGCGCGAAACCTTGAGGGCTCGCGCCGGTCAGCCTGCGCCCGCCCTTAGCCTCGCGGCGAAGGCGCACTATGAGAGCATGCTTCGGGCCGACGATGAGAAGCGCGCCGCACTCCCGACGGTGGTAGATCTGACCGCCGAATATCAGCGCCTGAATCGGAGTATTGAGGCAGGAGAAATCGAGATCGGGCATGGCTTTCCCGCCATGATCAATTCGATGACCGAGTATGAACTCATGCGAGGGGCCCGTGATCACTATGCAAAGAACCGTGCGCGCCGCCTTTCTGTGCTTCGTGACAGCTTCCGCTCGGGCGAAACACGCTGGATCGAGCAGAGCGTTCAGCAATATCTTTCGGATAACAAGCTGGCAGTCGAATATGGCACCCATCAGTGGTTCGAACTCGCCAATGTGCTGACACGCGCCGAAATCGAGGCCTTAGAGCGCACGATGGAGCGCGACAGAGGGGCCTTCGGCGGTCAGCCCATTGATCCGTTTCTCACCATGCCAGATCCTGAGATTGGCCAGAGCGCGCCAAGTTCAGGCAAGGCGTCCGGCATCACCCTTTCTGAAGCTCTGGACGCCTTCCACAACGAGCGCACGGCTGGCGGCAACACGCTGGCAATGAGAACGATGGAAGAACACAAGAACGCTGCGCGGATGTTCAACGAGTTCATGGGGAGCGACGTGGGGGTCCGCTCTATCACTAAGAAGAACGTGATCGACTATAAGGGCGCACTCCTCTCCACCCCTAACCGCTATACAATGCGCTTCCCCGGGTTGACGTTGCCTCAGGCGATCAAGGCCAACGCTAAGCTGTCGAAGCCATTTTCCACGCTTGCCCCACAAACCATCAACATGAAGTGGCTGTCGCATTTGTCGACCATTCTACAGTGGGCATCGAATAACGGGCATATCGACAGCAACCCCGCGCAAGGTATTCGCGTCGACACCGGCAGCAAGGTGCACAAGGCAGCCTCGTATGAGCCGTTCAGCAACGATGAGCTCCAGATCATCTTCGGCACCCCGATGTTCAAAGACCCGAGCGAATATGGCCTGATGCAATGGGCGCTTCTCGTCATGCTCTATACTGGCGTCAGGAACTCTTCCGAAATGGCGCAGATGACCTTAGCGAACATCTACAAGGAGCAGGGTATCCCGGTCTTCTTCCTGGAAACGGCATCAAAGAACCAGCGCAGTAAGCGTCTGGTGCCCATCCACGCAGATTTGGTGAAGCTCGGATTTCTCGACTATGTGGCTGCTCAGAGATACAAGGGAGAGACGCACCTGTTTCCCGGGTGGGCGAAGAGGACAGACAAGGTCAACGACTGGTTCAACGTCACCTATCTGCCGAGCCTCGGCCTCAAGAACAAACAGAAGGTATTCTACAGCTTCAGGCATACGCTTTCGTCGAACTTGATTCGCTTAGGCGTGCCGCGCGAGACCTCGAAAATGATCTCTGGTCATGTGCCGCAGGAAATTCATTCGGTTTACGTCCACGAGTCCCCGGTCTCACTAATGTATAGGGAGTTGAGCAAGTTGCAGTTCGACTTGCCGATCACAGGCTTGAGGAAAAGCCTGGATTCGTCATCTCTATGTGAGCAACCATGACAGGCTAGGTTAACCTCGCAGGGTCGCGTCCGCTATTCCACGCCCCAGCCGCGATCAGTTCTTCCCGCAGCACTGCTTGTATTTCCGCCCAGACCCACAGGGACAGGGATCGTTCCGGCCAGGTCGCTTCTTCACCGCGACCGGCCGTGAGACGTTGTCGGCCCCCAGCAGGAGCTCGGGGCGCGCCTCCACCAGGATTGCAGCAACGCAGTTGGGGATCAGATCAGGGGCCTGGACGTCGATCTCATCAATCTCTTCCTCGGTGAACTCGCTGTTCCCATCGTTGATGTCCTGCAAGACCATCAGGAAAATCAACGACGATCGCGTCTCGTCATCGACCCGGTCGAGCAGCTTTTCCCAGGTTTCAGATCGCAGGCTCATCGCACGGGTGAACCCGTCCACCCACGGCTCCCAGAGCGTCTCGTCGCTGTTCGGATCCACCTCGTAGATCGGCTCGATCCACGGGGTGCGCGTCATCTCCGACGCGATCGCGTTGTAGTGCCCCATCACCGCCGAGGTCGTCGTCTGCGCAGTCTTCAAATCCGGAAAATCAGCATCTCCAGTCTCGCCCCAGACATGCGGGAGCCACTCGGGGGGCGGTATGAAATCGGGACAGGAAAGGATGCCGGTCACGTAACCGTCGAGCTCGCTGACAGACATTGGATAATTTTCTCGCGGCAAGGCAAACAAGAGATTTTCGAGATGATCGAGGGCCTGATCCGAACCGCTCATGATGCTTCTCCTGGAAATCCTAGCTTGGCGTAGCTGCCAAAATACCAAATCGCAATGCACAGTCGCTCCAGCGGTTTCAGAGATCCGTGCCGATGCAAAGATGGGAGTTTCCAGGGCAACTTCGCCCCAGAGATCTCCCCATCGGCCCGTCGCTACAATGAAGACATGCAGCGCGATGTTGCAGGTTCATCAGGAAAGCGACGACATGACCAAGCGGCCTTACGCGGAAACCCGGCTTGCTCTTTTTCTACAGAAACGCGTGCTCGAGTTGCGCCCGAAGAAATCCCAGATCGAGATCGCCACGGAGGCCGGCTTCCCGAACGCCAACATGATGGCGATGCTGAAGAGCGGCGCGAACAAGCTGCCTCTCGACCGCGTGCCCTCGCTGGCGAAGGCCCTGGAGTGCGATCCCCGGATGCTCTTCAAGCTGGCACTGGAACAGCTCGGCGGCGACACCACGGCGCGGGCCATCGAGGAGATCTTCGGCGTCGTCGTAACCCGCAACGAGTCCGCCTGGATCGAGGAACTGCGGCTGGCATCGGGACACAGCGACCCGCCGATGACCATGCGTGGACGGGCAGCGCTGCGCGGGGTGTTTGGCAAGTAACCCGGTTCGGGCCGCCGGGACTCTCAATTCGGAGATCGGCAGGCTTGGTGCCGCCGCTCGACGGCCCATCCCTCGCCCGCATCCGCGGGTGCGTCTCGGCGCACCCCGTAAGAGCCTTCCTCGGGAAGATGCGAAGTCCTAGGAAACCCGCGCTATGTTGAGGGGGATGCCTTCTGGTGCCGCGACGTCCCCCGGCCCAATCCTCCGGGTTGCGGCTATGTTGACACCATGTTGACAGCATGTTGACAGATGGCCCCAAAAGTTTCCATTCGTGTTGACAGCACGCCATTTTGGGGTGTCCAGATACCTGAAATAGCCCTCTCAGCTATCCTAAAATCCAATTTTCGTAGTCATCTAGTGGTGACGAAAACCCGAAATCGGGCCTCTATGTTGACAAATGTTGACAAAACGACTGGTTTTCGCGGTTTTCACTTTTTTTGGTGGGGAATGATCGCCCCAAGCCCGTCCCGCTGCGGAACTGCAGGACATGTCCGCGGGCGGACACACCGAATTCGCTGCGCCGGAGGCCACATCGATCCGTTTGTCCATGCATTGTTCACACTCCGATCTGAAGGTATTCGGAAGCCACTTCACTGTCATCCGAGCGATCGGCGAAGCACCGAGGTATCCGCTTCACCAGGCGCGCGTAGGCGGCTTCCCCGGCTTTTCAGCAGTCACAGCATGCACAAGATCGAGGATCGCACTCAGCACGCACCCCACGCAGCCCCAGAGCATCTGGCAAGCTATGCTGATGATATCGAGGCAGCTGTGGGTGTCCGACATGATGGACTAGCTATCCAGCTGGATAGCTACAAGGCTGGGACGGAGTTGTTCTCATCGCGCAGACCTGGCGGATACCGGGGTGGCGACCGTCTGTTGCGAGAAATATCTCGGCGGAGGAAAAGCAGCGGATTTCGGCCACGCTCGCGCCTAGTCTGGTCGCTCCTGTCCTCCTCCAAACCGGGATATCAGTTGTTCGCAACGGTTCGCGAAGCGACACTGATCAACCTAGTTCCATAGTTCCGACGGCCTGAAATTGGCCCAGCAGGGAGGCCATCCGAAACCGACATAGAGCGCTCCCATGGTGCGAAGTGAGCGGTTCGGTCACACCTAGATAGAGTGCACTTGGCGTTTCTGCCTTGGTCCTCCCGCTCATATTTTCACTTTTGTGATCGCGATGCTGCCGTTACCAAGGGAAGGCATCAAGCCCGGTGCGGCAAGCAGCAAGCTCTCTGGAGGCATCATGGGGACGCTCATCACTCGCGTTCGGTTAAGGAACTACAAGAGTATCGCTAGTTGTGATGTCGCGCTAAATGAGCTCTCAGTTCTTGTTGGTCTAAATGGATCCGGAAAGTCAAATTTTTTGGATGCCTTCTCGTTTATTTCAGATGCATGCAACAACACATTGGATGCCGCCCTTAGGAATCGAGGCGGAATTTCTGCTGTCCGGAGGAAATCGGGTGGCCATCCTAATAACTTTGGCATGTCATTCTTTATCAACCTCGCCGAATCCAGGAATGCTTTTTACGCATTCGAGATATCCGCAACTCAAGGGGAGAAATTTGAAGTTAAGAGGGAGGTGGCATCTATATCAGATTCAGATCCGAGAAAATCATTCGAATATGAAGTCAAGCGCGGAAAAATAGAAAGAATGACAGATATTGGAGTTGTTCCGGAAATCAGATCCGACAGGCTGTTTCTTACGAGCGTTGCTGGCTTGAAGCCTTTCGATTTACTTTTTGATGCCCTGTCTAGCTTGACGGTCTACGATATAAACCCTGATGACTTTCGCCTTCCGCAACCTCACGATGCAGGTGACATTCTCAGCCCATCCGGTCAGAACTTAGCGGCGGTTCTTCGTGAAGTTAACAATGAATCACCCAAGATATATAATCGGATTGTTGAATACCTTAGGAAGATTGTTCGCGGCATCGAGAAAGTCGAGGTTAAGTCACTAGGTCCTACCGAGACTATTCAGTTTTCCCAAGATGTTCAGGGGGCGACTGCCCCTTGGAGATTTTCCGCTTTGAATGTATCAAACGGAACGTTGAGATCTCTTGGAGTTCTTACTGCCCTATTTCACCAGTGGGCGCACGATTCCCTTCATATCCCATTCATAGGAATCGAGGAACCTGAAGGAACTATTCACCCAGGTGCCGCCGCCGTTCTTATGGATGCGATCATAGAGGCTTCTCGGTCAGGCCAGGTAATCCTGACAACCCATAGCCCCGAACTTCTTGATCATGAAGGCGTCCGCGACGACAATCTGTTGGTCGTTGCAAGTGAACGTAACGAGACAACCATTGGACGTGCTGATTCAGCATCACGCGACGCCATGCGGGATAGCCTCATGACCGCAGGAGAATTGCTGAGGGCCAACCAGCTAACAGTCAATCCAAAGGAAAAGGTCTCACTTTCCCAAGCAAGCTTGTTTGCGCAATAAGATGAGCCTGATCTTCCCCATAATTGAAGGGCACGGCGAGGTTGAGGCAGTCCCGCTGCTTATCAGAAAAATTCTCCATGAGGAGCTCCAAATATACGACTGCAACATATCCAATCCATATCGAATACCTCGTTCCAAGATAGGGCAGTTTGGCGCAGATCTTGAGAGGGCCGTTAAATTCGGAGGATTAAAACTTGAAGGCGAGCCTGGAGGAATTATTATCCTTGCTGATGCGGATGATGATTGCCCCGTGGAGATGCATGAAAGATTTATTGAGTTTTATAGAGATATGGCATTTGAATTTCCTGTTTCATTTGTTCTGGCAAATCGAGAATATGAAGCCTGGATGATTGCCTGCGGGGAGAGCATGAGAGGGCATGCCTCGGTCAAAAATGATGCGCCTTCTCATGAGCACCCAGAAAACATACGTGGGGCAAAAGGCTATTTTGAGAGAGAAATACTTAAGGAAGGCATAACATATTCCGAAACTGTCGATCAGGTAAAGTTCACCTCAAAAATTGACTTAGCCTTAGCTCGAGAAAGATGTCGTTCATTCCGCAAATTCGTTTCTGAAGTGGGACGTTTGGCAGCGCCATAGGTTATTGGTTGTATCTAGTTGTCACATCCCGGAAGGTAGTATGGCTGTTTCTTGAACAGCTTCGGCTTGAGTTTGTGCCATTCCTTCATCGCCAGCAAGGGCGACTTGCTGCCCAGTGCTGATTGCGGGAGTTGTTGGTTGTAGAG
>CAJYAD010000022.1 GCA_913064775.1 uncultured Albidovulum sp.
ACGCCATCCTTGCATTCATGCGTGAGACCATCCCGCAGGAATGGCGAAAATTCCGCAACAAGGTGTCAGACAACTTCCGCGTCATCACCCACGAGAACTTTCGGGTTTTGACGTAGAGGCGGTATACAAGATCGACCGCCTGAGCCGATCGCTTGCCGACTTCGTGCGCATGGTCGAGACCTTCGACCGTCACGACGTCAGCTTCGTGTCGGTGACCCAGTCGTTCAACACCACGTCGAGCATGGGGCGCCTCACCCTGAACATCCTGTTGTCCTTCGCCCAGTTCGAGCGGGAGGTGACCGGCGAGCGCATCCGCGACAAGATCGCAGCCTCGAAGAAGAAGGGCATGTGGATGGGCGGACATCTGCCGCTTGGCTATGATCTGCCCGCCCCGGGATCACGCAGCCTTGTCGTAAATCCGGGCGAGGCCAGAACTGTGCGGCACATCTTCACACTCTACAGGGACCTCGGTTCGGTGCATGCACTCGAGCAGCGCCTGCGCGAGGATGGCATTGTCTCGAAGCGCCGCGAGACTCGCGCCGGCAAGATCACCGGAGGGCAGCCGTTCAGCCGCGGGGCACTCTTCTATCTGCTGCGCAACCGAACATATCTCGGGAAAATCCCGCACCACGATATATCGCATCCAGGACTGCATTCGGCGATCGTCGACCCCGCCCTCTTCGCGACCGTACAGGACCAGATGGACACCAACGCCCGGCGGCGCGGCGCAACCCGAAGCAAGGTTGCGCAATCACCACTCACGGGCCGCCTGTTCGATGTCGATGGCCAGCCAGCCGATGTCGCCGACCTTTGCGTATGGCAAGGGTGGCAAGCTCTATCGCTATTATGTCTCGGCCGCGCTTCAGCAGGGTCGACGGCGTGCCTCCGGGGGCATCACCCCGCGCCGAATCTCAGCCGCCATGCTTGAGAACACCCTGACTGCGGCCCTGGTCCGGCTGTTGCCCGAGGGCGGGGGTCACCCCCTTTCCCCGATCACCCGGGCTGAGATCCACGATGATGCCATCGACATGCTTCTTCCCGTCGGCCACCTGCGGCGCATTCGCGCCAGGCTCAGGACCGGCGAAACCGCGGATGTCGATCCGGAGGACAGAACGCTGCTGCGGCTGTCGCTTCCCGTCCGTCTCAAAGAGCGCGGCTATCGCCCCGTGATCGTCGCGGGAACAGAGGAGCAGCACAGGCGCCCCGACCCCACGCTCGTGCGCGCGCTGCGCAATGCCCATGCCATGCTGTCGGCGAACCGCTCCGGAAACCCGCAGCTGGCCGAGGCGCCCACCACCTCCTATCGCCGCCGGCTTATCCGGCTGGCCTTTCTTGCCCCTGATCTGCAGCGTGCAATTCTGGAAGGGCGGCAGCCATTCGGGCTCACAATGGCCGCTCTGATGGAAGGTGAGTTCCCGCTGTCCTGGGCGACTCAGCGCAAGAAATTCGGGACGCCACACCCTGAGTGAAGGCTTTTGGGGCGCCCACACAGGAACATCCGGCCACCCTGTTATGGCGCGAGCGTGCCCTGTTGCCGCGCTTACGCGCCCAGTTACAGGCCTTAAATGCTCCTGTTATCGAGATTAACAGGAAAGCGGGAATGCCTCTGGCAACCCAATGGTTTTACGCCATATTTTTAGCGGCCGGACTTCAGATCACCTTATAATACCTGTTATTTGGCCTGAATCGAACAAAAATCCCTGATAGTCGCGAAACTCCCCCTGCCATCGGGCATGCAGAGACCGACGAGACGAAGCCGCCGAAAGAGCCGCAAACGGGCCGCGGAATATCGCTACTGAAACCGGAAACGCGCGAAAAGACCGCCCTGTTACGGGCGTTTACACAGCGTGGGATATTCAGAGATGAATTGCTGGGGGTGGGTGGCGGAGCGACAGGGATTCGAACCCTGGAGACGGTCTCCCGCCTACACACTTTCCAGGCGTGCGCCTTCGACCACTCGGCCACCGCTCCGTCGGCGTTTCCTTACAATCCCAAAGCCCCTGACCGCAAGCGCAAACCGCACCGCCCGCACAGCTTACCCAAGGATAGCGCGATGCGGCCCGGCAGATCCCGATCAGATCTGCGTGCGTGTGCCCAGCTCTACCACCAGGTTGCGCGGCAGGTGGTAGAATTCGCTCGGGTCCGCCGAGAACCGCCCCAGCCCGACATAGAGCCGATCCAGCCAGCGGCGCAGACCATGCCCCTCGCCCGCCACCAGCTTGCGCCGGCCCAGAAAGAAGGTCGAGGCCATCACGTCGAACTTCAGCCCCGCCCGCCGCGCATGGATCAGCGCAAGGCCAAGGTTGGGCGTCTCCATGAAGCCGAAATTCAGCGTGAGCCGCGCGAAATGCGCGTCGATCGGGTCATAGCTGACACGCTCATCCGGGCGCGCCACCGGCACGCGCAGGGTCTCGACCGTCAGGATCACGTTCTGGTCGTGCAGCACCCGGTTGTGGCGCAGGTTGTTCAGCAGGGTGGCGGGCACGGCGGTGGGATCTCCGGTCAGGAAGAAGGCGGTGCCGGGCACGCGGGCCGCGCCGCTTTCGTCGGCCGAGCCGATGAAGGCCTGCAGATCGACCCGCTCGGCCCGTTCGCGGGCGCGCAGGCGCTGGGTGCCGCGCCACCAGGCCGCCATCGCCACGCCCAGCACCACTGCCAGCGTCACCGGCACATAGCCGCCGTCAGGTAGCTTCAGCAGGTTCGCGGCAAGAAAGGCCAGCTCCAGCGCCGCCAGCGGCAGCGCCAGCACCGCGACCAGGCCAAGGCTTTTGTGCCAGCCCCGGCGTGCCAGCACCACCGCCAGCGCGGTGGTCACGATCATCGTTCCGGTCACCGCGATGCCGTAGGCCGAGGCCAGCGCGTTCGACGACCGGAACGCCAGCACCAGCCAGATCACCCCCACGAACAACAGCCAGTTCAGCGCCGGGATATAGATCTGCCCGCTGTGCCGCCCCGAGGTATGGCGGATCGACAGCCGCGGCAGAAAGCCAAGCTGGATCGCCGCGCGGGTCATCGAAAAGGCGCCCGAAATCACCGCCTGTGCGGCGATCACCGTGGCGCAGGTGGCCAGCCCCACCAGAAGCGGCAGCGCCCAGCCCGGCACCATCAGGAAGAACGGGTTCTTCAGCGCCGCCGGATCGCCGATCACCAGCGCGGTTTGGCCCAAGTAATTCAACACCAAGGCCGGAAACACCAGCCCGTACCAGGCCAGCCGGATCGGTGCCTTGCCGAAATGGCCCAGATCGGCATAGAGCGCCTCGGCCCCGGTCACCGCCAGAAAGACCGCCCCCAGCACCAGAAAACTGCGCGGCCCCGACACGGACAGGAAGGCCAGCGCATGGCGCGGATCAAACGCGGCCAGAACCGAAGGGTCGGCCAGCACATGCTGCGCCCCGGTCACACCCAGCACCAGAAACCACAAGGCGGTGATCGGGCCGAAGGCGACGGAAATCGCCTCGGTCCCGCGGCTTTGCACGGCGAATAGCGCGACCAGAATGCCCAGCGTCACCGGCAGCACGAAATCCGACAGGCCGGGCGCGATCAGTTCCATCCCCTCGACCGCCGACAGCACCGAGATCGCCGGCGTGATGATCGCATCGCCGAAGAACAGCGCGGCCCCGGCGATCGCCAGCGCCAGCAGCGCCAGCACCCGGCGTCCGAAGGCCAGCCGCGCAAGGGTGTAGAGCGCCAGCACCCCACCCTCGCCCCGGTTGTCGGCGCGCAGCAGGAAGGTGACGTATTTCAGCGTCACGATGATCACCAGAACCCAGATCAGCAGCGAGCAGACCCCAAGCGCCGCCGAGGGCGCCAGCCCGTGCTGCGCAACCGGACGCAGGGCCTGGCGCAGGGCATAGATCGGCGAGGTGCCAATATCGCCGTACACCACCCCGACCGCCCCCAGCGCCAGCGCCGCCAGACCGCCCTGCCCCGGGCCTCGGCGCTCTTCCGCGCCATGGCCAGCCTCGACCAATTGCGCCAGATCGGCGTCTGGGTCGGGCGCCAGATCAGGGGGCAGATCGGCGTCGGCGTCGGCGTCGGGGGCCAGATCGGGGGCGGTATCGGGCGCGGTATCGGATGCCGAGGTCTGATCGGTGTTCTGCCCGGCGCTCTGACCGGTGCCCCCCCCGGCCTCGGCCTCTGGACCGGAACCGCCCTCATCCCCGGGCGCGCGGCTCATTCGTCGAGGAAGATCGAGACACGCCGGTTCCGGCGCCCCTTCTTCTCGATCTTGCCAAGCGTGACCGCGCCGATTTCGCCGGTCCGCGCAACATGGGTGCCGCCACAGGGCTGCAGATCAACCTGATCGGCGCCGGACCCGATGCGGATCAGCCGGATCCGGCCCGCGCCGCGCGGCGGCGAGACCGACATCGTCTTCACCAGGCCCGGATTGGCGGCCAGCTCTTCCTCCGAGATCCATTCCACCCCGACCGGCAGATCGCGGTCGATCAGCGCGTTCAGCGCGGCCTCGACCTCGGCCGGGTCGCCGGGCGGCTCCGGCATGTCGAAATCCACCCGTCCCTTGTCGGCGCCGATCTGGCCGCCGGTCACCGGCAGCGGGATCACCACCGACAGCAGATGCAGCGCGGTATGGATCCGCATGTGCCGATGGCGGCGGCGCCAGTCGAGATGCTGGGTGACGGGTGTTCCGACCTCGGGCAGGGTCGAAATCTCGGCTGGCACCAGCACGATCTGGCCCGCGTCGCCCTTCACCGCCGTGGCGATGGGCAGCCGGCCGCCGCCCCATTGCAGCCGCCCGCTGTCGCCCGGCTGGCCGCCGCCGGTCGGGTAGAAGACCGTGCGATCCAGCACCAGCCCGCCCTCGGGCGTATGCGCCACAACACTGGCCTCGGCCTCGGCCAGATAGGGATCGTCTCGAAACAGCATCTCGGTGCTCATGACATGTCCTCTGCGTCGGGTTTGGCGGCGTCCGACATATTCTCCTGGCCCTCGGTCGGCTTCTTGGCGCTGTCGGGATCGCCGGGCGCATGGACCTCGGCGGTGCGGTGCGCCCACAGGGTTTCGGGATTGCGCAGCCAGATGTCGCGCTGCGCGAAGGGGATCTCGATGCCTTCCTCGGCGAAGCGGCGGGCGATCTCGTGGTTCATGTCCGAGCGCACCTGCAGGATGAAGTTCACATCGCGCAGGATCACCCGGATCTCGAAGTTCAGGCTGTCGGCGCCGAAGTTCTGGAAGATCACCGCCGGGGCCGGGTTCACCGTGACCAGCGGTTGGGCCTGGGCGATCTCCAACAGGATCTTCTCGACGCGGCGGGTGTCAGAGCCATAAGCCACCCCCACCGGCAGGATCAGCCGGCCGTTCAGGTTGTACCGCGTCCAGTTGGTCACCACCCCGGTGATCAGGTCCGAGTTGGGCACGATCACATCGGTGCGGTCGAAGGTCTGGATCCGGGTCGAGCGCACCGAGATCGAGCGCACCGTGCCCATCGTGGTGCCGACCTCGATCCAGTCGCCCTCGCTGACCGGTCGCTCGATCAGCAGAATGATGCCAGAGACGAAGTTCGACACGATGTTCTGCAAGCCAAAGCCGATGCCGACCGACAGCGCCCCCGCGACGATCGCAAGGCTGGACAGATCGATCCCCGCCGAGGTAATCGCAACCACCCCGGCCAGGAAGATGCCCAGATAGCCGATCCCCGAGACCACGGCATTCTGGCCGCCCTGATCAAGCCGGGTCTTGGGCAGCACCGAAGAGCGCAACGCCCCCTGCACCAGCCGCGTCGCCATGTAGCACAGCGTGAAGATCACCGCGAAGATGATGAAATTCGACGGTGAGATCTTTGTCGATCCGATCGAGAAACCGGCCTGGGCACGGGTCCACATCTCGGCCAGATCCGACAGCCGCGCGCCCCAGATCAGCGCGAAGATCGGCAGCGACAGGATCACCAGCGCAAAGCCGATCAGCACCGGGATAAGCGCATCCGCGCCGCGTTCGTCCCCCGGCGCGATCATCGAATAGATATCGCCCACCAGCCCCTGCAGGATGATCAGCAGCGCCAGCAGCGCCAGCGACACCGCCGCCGGGTAAAGCACCGCCGTCGCCGCCGGCACATAGCCGATCACCGCGAAGACCGGCGCGGCGGCGCCCAGCACCATGATCATCCGCCCGACCAGCCCGGTGACCCAGTCGCGATAGCTCTTGTCGTCCTCGCTGGCCTCGGCATTGGCGGCATGGCGGCGCAAAAGCTGGCCCAGCCGCACCAGCACCAGCCCGGTCAGCACCAGCAGCGGAAAGGCCAGCACCGCGTTGGCGGCATTGGCATCGGCCCCCGTCGGCGGCACCAGCACCAGCTTGCGCATGGTGTTCAGCCCCAGCAGCAGCCCCAGCGCCCAGACATGCACCCGCCCCTCGGCCCGGCGCTCGGGCACCAGGCGGAACGGCGGATCGGTCACGTCGCCCTTGGGAAAGATCCGTCCCCCCAGCCAGAGCGAGACGAACACCATGAAGCCCGCGACCAGCAGCGCCGACAGCAGCGCGCCGCCCACCGCGCCGACCATGCCGGTGGCGCGCACCGCCTCGGACAGCGCGACAAGGCCGATCATCGGCACCGCCACCACCCCCAGCGACAGCGCCAGCGCCCCGATCCGCCGCCCCCGCGCCGAGGCATTGCCCTGAAGGCGCTGGGTGATCTGCTCGAACCAGCGCCGCCCGCGGCTAAGCATCAACACCGCGAAGATCAGATAGCCGATGATCACCGGCAGGTTCGATCGCATCTGCTCGCGCAGGCTGTTGCTGGCCCAGGCGTCCGACACCTCCAGCCATAGCTGCCCCAGCGTGTGGGAGACCGTGGTATAGGCCGCGGGCCAGTTCGACGGGTTCGCCGGCGACGGCCACAGCTGCATCAGCGCGGCGGCCTGACGGTCGCGGATGATGCCGTCGATCTCGCGGATCAAGCCGTCGGCGCGGGCATAGGCCTGCTCGGCCTGCTGGCCCGGCGCCTTCAGCTCGGCCAGCTGAGCGTTCAGCTGGGCGCGCTTCTTGGCGACATCGGGGGCCTCGGTCTCGCCCTTCTTGGGCGCAGGCCCCAGCGCGTCGATCTGGGTCTGAAGCGTCTCGATCCGGGTCTTGTTGGTCGATTGCGCGGCCTGAAAGGCGCTGCGCCACACGACCAGCCGGGCGCGCAGCTGCTCTAGCGTCACATTGGTCGCGCGCGGGTAGTTGATCGTCGTCTCGGCCTCTTTCGCGACCTGTTCCCAGGTTTTGAAATCGGGGGCCTTCTGGGTCTTCTGCGCCGTGGTCGGGGCTTTTGAGCCGCCCTGCGTCTGGCCCGGCGCCAGCTGCGCCGGTGCCGCTGCCGTCTGCGCGGCCACGGGGGTCGCGACCTGCCCGAGGCTGGCAAGCATCAATCCCAGCAGCAGACCCAGCGCCGGCACCCGGCCAGCAGCCGGGACGCGCCACCCGCCGAGAGCCCGCCGCATCATCCCTCAAAGACCTGCGGCAGACCGGCCGGCGCGCGCGCCATCCAGGCCGGCACTGGCAGGCCCTTCTCGCGCAGGAAGGCGGGGTTGAACAGCTTCGACTGATAGCGGGTGCCGTAATCGCACAGCACCGTCACGATGGTGTGGCCCGGCCCCATTTCCTCGGCCATGCGGATCGCGCCGGCCACGTTGATGCCGGAAGACCCGCCCAGGCACAGCCCCTCGTCGGCCAGCAGATCGAAGACCACCGGCAGCGCCTCGGCATCGGGGATGTTATAGGCCATGTCGGGGGTAAAGCCCTCGAGGTTCGCGGTGATCCGCCCCTGCCCGATGCCCTCGGTGATCGAATTGCCCTCGGATTTGAACGCGCCGGTCGTGTAGAAGCTGTAAAGCGCGGCGCCGTCGGGATCGGCAAGGCCCACCTTCACGCCCTTGGGCTGCAGCGCCATCGCGGTGCCCACCAGCGTCCCGCCCGAGCCCACGGCGCAGATGAAGCCGTCGACCTTGCCACCGGTCTGCTCCCAGATCTCCGGCCCCGTCGTCTCGAGATGGGCCTGACGGTTGGCCACATTGTCGAACTGGTTGGCCCAGATCGCGCCCTTCGCCTCGGTCTTCGCCAGTTCCGCCGCCAGCCGGCCGGAGTATTTCACATAATTGTTGGGGTCGCGGTAGGGCTTCGCCGGCACCTCGACCAGCTCCGCCCCGGCAAGGCGCAGCATGTCCTTCTTTTCCTGGCTTTGCGTCTCGGGGATCACGATCACCGTGCGAAACCCCATCGAGGCGCCGACCAGCGCCAGCCCGATCCCGGTATTGCCCGCCGTGCCCTCGACGATGGTGCCGCCGGGCGCCAGCTCGCCGCGCGCCACCGCGTCGCGGATGATGTAAAGCGCGGCGCGGTCCTTGACCGACTGGCCGGGGTTCATGAACTCGGCCTTGCCCAGAATGGTGCAGCCGGTGCGCTCGGACGCGGCGCGCAGCTTGATGAGGGGGGTGTTGCCGATCGTCTCGGCCAGGTCGTTACAGATGCGCATGCGGGCCTCCTGTTCTCGCTTTCCTTGATAGGGGCGCGAACTGCCGGGCGCAACTGCGCTCGCCGCCCCGACAGGCGCTCCGTAACGGACAAGGGCGGCCCGAAAGCCGCCCCCTTCTTTCTGGTGGAAATATCCCGGGGGGGGCCCGGACCTGTCCGGGGCGGGGGCAGAGCCCCCTATTTCTCGACCGTCACCTTGGCCATGTAATCGGGATCGGTCACTTTCCCGTTCATCGCCGCATTGCCCTTCTTGATCTTGTCGACCACATCCATCCCCGAGATCACCTTGCCGACCACGGTATATTGACCGTTCAGGTTGGAGGCCGGGGCAAACATGATGAAGAACTGGCTGTTGGCCGAGTTCGGATTCTGCGACCGCGCCATGCCGACGATACCGCGGGTAAAGGGCACGTCCGAGAATTCCGCCTGCAGGTCGGGCAGCTTCGATCCACCAATCCCCGCGCGGCTGAGATCGCCGCCGTGCTTGCCATATTCCACGTCGCCCGTCTGCGCCATGAAACCGCCGATCACCCGGTGGAAGACGACGCCGTCATAGGCGCCCTCACCCGCCAGGGTTTCCAGCCGCTTGGCGGCCTTCGGCGCCACCTTCGGCATCAGCTGGATCACCACCTTGCCCTTCGGCGCGCCGCTGGCGCTGTCGACCTGGATCACCAGCTTCGGCGCGGTTTCGGCCCGGGCCGCCATCGGCAGCACAAACCCGCCCAGACCAAGCGCCCCGGCCAGCGCCAGCGCGCTGACGGCGCGGCGCGTGAAGATCCCGTGCTCAGACATCGGCGGCCACCTTGACGCTGATCATCCGGTCCGGGCTTGCCGGCGGCTCGCCGCGCAGGATCTTGTCGACATGTTCCATGCCGTCGATCACCCGGCCGTAGACGGTGTACTGGCCGTTGAGGAAATGGTTGTCACTGAAGTTGAAGAAGAACTGGCTGTTGGCCGAGTTCGGGTTCTGCGACCGGGCGGCGCCCAGGGTGCCGCGGTCATGCGGGATGCGGCTGAATTCCGCCGGCAGATCAGGCAGGTCCGAGCCGCCGGTGCCGGCGCGGCGCAGGTTGAAATCCTTCTCGGCATTGCCGTTGGCCACATCGCCCGTCTGGGCCATGAAACCGTCGATCACCCGGTGGAAGACGACGTTGTCATAGGCGCCGGCGCGGGCCAGCTCCTTCATCCGGGCACTGTGCTGCGGCGCGATGTCGGCCAGCAGTTCGATCACCACCTGGCCGTCCTTCAGCTCCATGATGATGGTGTTCTCGGGGTCCTTGATCTCTGCCATGTGGCGCTCCTCATTCTGGCGTCGGTCCTGGTTGGGGGTACCCTATCCAGCCTGAACGGCGAGCGAAAGGGGGCACGGCGCGGGCACGGCGGAAGGCCTGCACCAAGCCCTCCGCCGCCCCCGATCACATCGCGCGCCCCGCAACCGGAACACCCGCCAGCAGATCGGGCGCGTCACCTGTCCGCCGGATCAGGAGATCGCGCCGAAGGCCGCCTCCAGCCCTGCCTTCTGATCGGCGAAGGTGCCGTAAGTGGCCGCGCCGTCGATCACGGTGATCGGCGCGACCCGCACGCCGTAGCGCGATTTGGCCTCTTCGGGCACGCCGGGCTGCGACAGGTCGCGCTCTTCAAAGGCGACCCCGCGCGCGGTCAGAAAGCGCTTCACCGCCGCGCAGTCGGGACAGCCCGGGCTGGTGTAGAGGATCACCTCGGTCATCACGCGACCTCGGCCTCATAGCCCTCTTCCTGCACCGCCGCGATCAGCGCCGCCGGATCGGCCGCGCCGGTCACCACGGCAGCGCCCGGCTCCAGCGTCACCGCGACGCTCTCGACTCCGGCGACGCCTTCAAGCGCCTTGGTCGCCGCACGCTGGCAATGGCCGCAGGTCATGCCGGTGATCTTCAGTTTCGTCTCGCTCATGGTCTTTCTCCTGTCAGGGGTTTCGGGATTGGTCGGGCCGACGCGGCATCACGCCCTGGGGCCCGGATCGAAGGCTTGCAGACGGCGCAGCCGCAGGCTGTTGCCCAGCACGAAGACCGACGACAGCCCCATCGCGACGCCCGCCACCATCGGGTTCAGATGCACACCCCAGGGCGCGGCCAGTCCGGCGGCGATGGGGATCAGGATGATGTTGTAGAAGAACGCCCAGAACAGATTGCCGCGGATGTTGCCCAGCGTGCGCCGCGCCGCCACCAGCGCGGTGACCGCCTCGCCCAGCTGGCCGCGGGTCAGGGTGACGTCGGCGGCCTCGATGGCGATGTCGGTGCCGCTGGCCAGGGCGATGCCCACATCCGCCTGCGCCAGCGCCGGGGCGTCGTTGATGCCGTCGCCGATGAAGGCCACGCGGTGGCCCTGGCCTTGCAGGGTCTTCACCACCTCGGCCTTGTCCTGGGGCAGCACCTCGGCATGGACCTCATCGATGCCCAGCAGGTCCGCCACCGCCCGGGCCGTTGCCTTCCCGTCGCCGGTGACCATCGCGACAGAAACCCCGCGCGCGCACAGCGCCGCGACCACCGCCTTGGCTTCGGGCTTGGCGCGGTCGGCGATCGCCAGAAGGCCCAGGGCTTGGTCGTCGGCCGAAACATAGACGACGCTGCGGCCCGCGCCCTCCAGTTCCGCCGCGCGCGCGGCCAGATCGCCAAGGGCGATGCCTTCGCGTTCCAGAAACCGCCGCGCGCCGACCCGGATCTGCCGCCCGTCCACCCGGCCCTCAATCCCGTAGCCGGCGATGGCACGGAAATCACTGACCTTGGGCAGATCGAGCCCCTTTTCCTGCGCCGCGCCAACGATGGCGCGGGCCAGCGGATGTTCCGACCCGCCCTCCAGCGCGGCGGCAAGGCGCAGCGCCTCGTCGGGCGTGGATTCGATCAGATCGACCAGCACCGGGCGGCCCTCGGTCAGCGTGCCGGTCTTGTCGAACAGCACGATGTCGACATGCGACAGGGCCTCGAGCGCCTCTCCCTTGCGAAAAAGCACGCCCAGTTCCGCCGCGCGGCCAGTGCCGACCATGATCGCGGCGGGCGTCGCCAGCCCCATGGCGCAGGGGCAGGCCACGACCAGCACCGCGACCGCGGCGACCAGCGCCTCGCTGATATTGCCGGTGATCAGCATCCAGCCTGCGAAACTGGCCAGCGCAATCACCAGCACCACCGGGGTGAACACCCGCACCACCCGGTCGGCCAGACCCTGGATCGGCAGCTTGCCGGTCTGCGCGCTTTCCACCAGCTTGATGATCTGCGCCAGCACCGTGTCGCCGCCAACCAATGTCGCCTCGACCACCAGCCGCCCGTCCTGATCGACGGTGCCGCCGACGACCGCGTCGCCCACGTCCTTGACCACCGGCAGCGGTTCCCCGGTTAGCATGGCTTCGTCGACATGGGCGCGGCCTTCGACGACCGTGCCATCCACCGGCAGACGTTCGCCCGGGCGCACCACGATGCGGTCGCCGACCCGCAGCTGCGCGACCGGCACGTCCTGTTCCTGCCCCTCGGCATCCAGACGCCGGGCGGTCTTGGCCTGCAGGCCCACCAGCTTGCGGATCGCGGAGGAGGTGCGGCCTTTGGCGACCTCTTCGAGGTATTTGCCAGCCAGAACCGCGGCGATCACCACGGCGGCGCTGTCGAAATAGACATGGCGCGCCTCGGGCGGGAACAGGCCGGGGGCGATCAGCACCAGCGTGCTGTAGGCCCAGGCCGCGCCGGTGCCGGTGGCGACCAGAGAATTCATGTCGGGCGCAAGGTGGCGATAGGCGATCAGCCCGGGGCGGAAAAACCGCCGCCCGGGCCAGAACAGCACCACGCTGGCCAGCACGAGCTGCACCCAATCCCAGAACCCCGCGAAAGGGCTGGTGGCCTGCAAGAGCCGCGCGAAGCCGGGCACGACCATGCCGCCCATGCCGATGATCACGATCAGCCCGCCAAGGCCCGCCGCCAGAGCCACGTCGCGGCCCATCGCGCGCCGGGTGGCGCGGCGCTTGTCGGCCTCATTCGTCGCGGCCTCGGCCGAGTCGCCGATCGGATGGGCACTATAGCCCGCCTCGGTCACCACCGCGGCCAGCGTATCGGCATCGGTCATCGCGGGCAGGTAGCGCAGCTTGGCGCGCTCGGTCGCCAGATTGACGGTGGCCTCCAGCACGCCGGGGGAGCGGGTCAGTGCGCGCTCGACCCGGCCGACGCAGCTGGCGCAGGTCATGCCCTCAACCGCCAGCTCCAGCTCGGCGCTGACCGGGGTGTAGCCGGTATCTTCGATCGCCGCGAAAATCTGGGTGGCCGAGATCTGCTTGGGATCGAAGTGCAGCTCGGCCCGTTCGGTGGCCAGGTTCACGCCCGCGTCGGAAACCCCGGCCAGCTTGTTCAACCCGCGTTCCACCCGCGAACTGCAAGAGGCGCAGGTCATGCCCTCGACATCGATCGAAAGCGCTTGCGAGGCGGATTTGGGTGGCGCGGCGGTGGTGGCGGTCTCCATGGCGATGTCTCCAACTTTGCGGCGTGGGGAGGCGTGTCCCTGGCCATTGAAGACTGCAGATAGGGCTTCCTGTAACTGGAAGCTCAAGGGGCAAGTGGGATTATTTTTCGCGGGGGCGCTGCCCCCTGCACCCCCGAGATATTTTCGCCAGAAAGAAAGCGATGAGTGCGGGGGGGGCAACGGGAGTCTTTTGAGACGCGATGGGCGGCTGCCGAAGCTACCGCCCATCTGCAATCTTGCGCCTTTTGGCGGCGTCGGGCCTAGGACGCGGCACTCACCGCGCGGCCGGTCAGCACCTTGACCAGACGCGCACGGTAGGCGCCCGAGCCGTGCAGATCCTCGATCATCCCGTCGGGATCGACCGACAGACCGGCGATCGCAGTGGCCGAGAAATTGGCCGAGAGGGCTGCTTCGGCCTCGGTCCAGCGGAACACGCCGTCGCCCGAGGCGCCGGTTACCGCGACCCGCACGCCATCGGCGTATTTCGCCACGAACACCCCGGTGAGGGCGAAGCGCGAGGCCGGCTGCTCGAACTTCTGGTAATTCGCGGCCTGAGGGATCGGGAAGCGGACTTCGGTGATCAGTTCGCCCTCTTCCAGCGCGGTTTCGAACATGCCCTGGAAGAAGTCGTCGGCCGAGATTTCGCGCCCGTTGGTCACGATGGTCGCGCCGCAGGCCAGCACGGCCGACGGATAGCAGGCCGAGGGGTCGTTGTTGGCGATGCTGCCGCCCGCCGTCCCCTTGTTGCGCACCGCTGGGTCGCCGATGTTGCCCGCCAGCCTGGCCAGCGCCGGGAAGCTTTTCGCGGCCTCGCGCGCCACCACCGCATGCGGGGTGCCGCCGCCGATGCGCAGCGTCCCGCCTTCGGCCTTGACGAACTTCAGCGCGTCGATGCCTGCCAGGCTGACCAGTTTCGCCGGTGCCGCCAGCCGCTGCTTCAGCGTCGGGATCAGGGTCTGGCCACCGCCAAGCGCCAGCGAGTCTTCGGCCTTCAGCGCCGCGACTGCCGCTTCTACCGTCGAGGGCCGTTCGAATTCGAAATTGTACATAGCGCCTCTCCTTACTTCTGCATCGCAGCCCAGACCCGCGCGGGGCTGAGCGGCATGTCGATATGGGTCACGTCATGGCCGCCGCGCTGCAGCGCATCGACCACCGCGTTGACCACCGCCGGCGGCGAGCCGATGGCGCCGGCCTCGCCGCAGCCCTTCACCCCCAGCGGGTTGTGGGTGCAGGGCGTCTGGCAGGAATGATCCACCGTGTAGAACGGCACATCCGAAGCCCGCGGCATGGCGTAATCCATGAAGCTGGCCGACAGCAGTTGGCCGTTCTCGTCATAGACGGTGTTTTCCAGCAGCGCCTGCCCGATCCCCTGCCCGATGCCGCCATGGACCTGACCGTCGACGATCATCGGGTTGACGATATTGCCGAAATCATCCGCCGCGGCGAAGGAGCAGATCGTCACCTTGCCGGTATCGGGGTCGACCTCGACCTCGCAGGAATAGGCGCCCGAGGGGTAGGTGAAGTTCGACGGATCGTAGAAGGCGGTTTCTTCCAGCCCCGGCTCAAGGCTTTCCAGCGGGTAGTTGTGCGGAACGTAAGCCGCCAGCGTCACCCCGGCCCAATCCACCGACTTGTCGGTGCCGGCGACGGTGAACTTGCCGTCCTTCAGCTCGATGTCGGCCTCCGACGCCTCCAGCAGATGCGCCGCGATCTTCTTGGCCTTGTCGATGATCTTGTTGGTCGCCCGCACGATGGCGGAGCCGCCGACAGCCAACGACCGCGACCCGTAGGTTCCCATCCCCATCGGCGAGTTCGCCGTGTCGCCATGCACGATCTCGATCTGGCCGGCGTCGATGCCGATCATGTCGGCCACGATCTGCGGAAAGGCGGTCTCATGCCCCTGCCCGTGGCTGTGCGAGCCGGTCATCACGGTCAGCGAGCCGGTGGCGTTCACCCGCACCGTCGCGCTTTCGTAAAGCCCCGCGCGGGCGCCAAGCTGGCCCACCAGATGCGAGGGCGCGATGCCGCAGGCCTCGATATAGCAGTTCACGCCCAGGCCGCGCAGCTTGCCGTTTTTCTTCGACTGCGCCGCGCGGGCCTCAAAGCCCTTGAGATCGGCGATCTCTTCGAGCTTGGCCATCGTGGCCTCATAATCGCCGGTGTCGTATTCTACGGCGACGGGGGTGGCATAGGGGAACTCGGTGATGAAGTTCTTGCGGCGCAGCGCGATCGGGTCGATGCCCATCTCGCGCGCGGCCTTGTCGATCACGCGCTCTAGCTGATAGGTGGCCTCGGGGCGACCGGCGCCGCGATAGGCGTCCACCGGCACGGTGTTGGTGAACACCGCCTTCACGTTCACATAGATCAGCGGCGTCTTGTAGTTCCCCGCCATCAGCGTGCCGTGCAGCCAGGTCGGCACCGAGGGCGCGAAGGTGGAAAGATAGGCGCCCATATTGGCGAAAGTCTCGGTCCGGAGCGCCTGGAAATGGCCCTCTTTGTCGAGCGCGAGCTGGATCTTCGTCACATGGTCGCGGCCCTGCGCGTCGGAAAGGAACGCCTCGGAGCGGCTGGATGTCCATTTCACCGGGCGGTTGATCGCCTTGGCGGCGAAGGTGACGAAGGCCTCTTCGGCATAGTGGAAGATCTTCGAGCCGAAGCCGCCGCCGACATCGGGGGCGACGACGCGCAGCTTGTGCTCGGGGATGCCCAGCACGAAGGCGCCCATCAGCAGGCGGATCACATGCGGGTTCTGGCTGGTGGTATAGAGGGTGTGGTGCTCCGAGGAGGAATCGTAATCGCCCACCGCGACCCGCGGCTCCATCGGGTTGGCCGTCAGGCGCTGGTTCACCAGCTCCAGCGTGGTGACGTGGTCGGCGGTCTTGAAGGCGGCGTCGACCGCGGCCTTGTTCTCTTCGACAAAGCCCCAGTCGTAGCACAGGTTGGAGCCGATATCGTCATGCACCAGGGGCGCGCCATCCTTCACGGCGGCCTTCATGTCGATGACGGCGGGCAGTTCCTCGATCTCGAGCTCAATTGCCTCGACCGCGTCGCGGGCCTGGGATTCGGTCTCGGCCACCACCACGGCGATCGGATCGCCGACATGGCGCACCTTGCCCTGTGCCAGCACCGGATGGCCCGGCTCCAGCATCGGCTGGCCGTGCTTGTCGGTGATTTGCCAGCCACAGGGCAGGCCGCCGATGCCCTCGAAATCCTTGCCGGTGAAGATGCGGATGACGCCGGGCATCGACTCGGCCGCGGCGGTGTCGAGGCTGCGGATCCGGCCATGGGCCACATTCGAGCGCAGGAATTGCGCATAGGCCTGACCGCGTACGTTGATGTCGTCGGTGTAGCGGCCCTTGCCGGTCAGGAACCGCAGATCCTCGCGCCGCTTGGTCGCGGGGCCGATATGTCCATCTTTCGGCATGATTTCCTCCCTTGAAGCCCTGCGTTAGGAACGCCTGGCAAAGTATTGACTGAAAACCCTTATCTTATTCCGCAGCAATCGCGCTGACGTCCTGGCCGGATGCCGCGAGGATCGCCTTGACGATGTTGTGGTAGCCGGTGCAGCGGCAGATGTTGCCTTCGAGGTAATGGCGCACCTCGGCCTCGGTAGGTTTGGGGTTTTCCTTGAGCAGCGCCGCCGCGCTCATCACCATGCCCGGCGTGCAGAAGCCGCATTGCAACCCGTGATGGTCCTGGAACGCCTGCTGGATGGTGTTGAGCGAGCCGTCCGCATTGGCCATGCCCTCGATCGTCGAGACCTCGGCGCCGTCGCAATCGAGCGCGAAGGTGGTGCAGGACTTGATCGCCGCGCCGCCGACATGAACCGTGCAGGCCCCGCATTGGCTGGTGTCGCAACCGACATGGGTGCCGGTCAGACCGAGCGTCTCGCGCAGGAACTGGACCAGCAGCGTGCGGCCCTCGACCTCGCCGGAAACGGCTTTGCCGTTTACCGTCATGGAGACTTTTGGCATTCTCTCCTCCCTCAAGAACTTCCTCTGAATCGGGGCGAGTAAAGCACGGGGGGGCGCAATCGCAAACAGTGAATTGCGACAGGCTGCCGCACGATGCCGGGAGGAGCGTCGGGCGGCGACGCAAGACGGGGGGCTGTCTGCCCCCCGCGCCCTGCGGGCTTCCCCCCCGAGGATATTTCCTCCAGAAAGAAAGGACTTAGCCGTCGCGGGGTTGCGGGCGCTGGGGGATTTCCTTGAGCAGGCCGCCGACGCCCATGGCGGCGATTTCCTCAGAGGTCGGATCGAGGCCGCAGGCGGTGCGCTCAAGCACCCAATCGGCGCCGTTCAGCGCCGGCGAGCGCGCGCAGCCGGGCAGGCCGATGACCGGGCGGGTGCCGAGGCGGCCGGTGAACAGCAGGTTTCCGGGATCGACCGGCATGCCGAAGCGGGTGAGCGTGCCGCCGGCGCGGATCAGCGCCTCGGGGCCGGTGTCCTGCGCGTCGGAGGTGGCCGATGCGGTGAGGATCAGCAGCATCTCGCCGCACAAGCTGGCAAGGGCTTCGGCCATCGCGCCGGCTTCATGCGGGGTGCTGCGGGTCTCGACCAGTTCGATGCCGAGCGCCCTGAGCCGCTGGTCGGTGACGCGGCGGGCCTTGGCCGAGATCTTCTCTGGCTGGTCGGGCAGTTCGCTGAGCAGAAGGCCGGCGGTGCGGCGGGTGACCGGGTGCAGCGACAGGGCCGCGCGGGCGGCCTGTTCGGCGCGGGAAATTATATCTTCAGCAATGGCATAGGAGATGATCTTCACAGTCGCCACCAGGGAGCCGGGGGCCACGCGGGTCAGCGGCGCGAGGGTGGCCAGCGTCAGCCCCGGATCGAGGAGGTTCAGCGCCTCGATCACTCTGCGGTCAAGCGCCACGAGGCCCGGGCGCGCGGCCTTGACGTTGACCCGGCCGGTGAAGGCGGGCGACAGGGTCAGGCCGGCGGCTTCCGGATCGGGCACCAGCGCGGCGGCAAGGCGGGCGGCGGCGGCGTCTTCGGTCACGTCGCCGGGATCCAGCCGGGCGACGGTCAGCTCCGCGATCCCGGCGGCGCGGAAGCCGGCCAGATCGGCGGCGGTCAGCACCCGGCCCTTCTTCAGCTTGCGCCCGTCGAGGGTTTCGGAATGCGCCAGGATCGCGCCTTCCGCCTGATCGAGGGGTACGGGGCCGAAGCGCATCGCAATCAGCCTTTCCGCAGGGTTTCGGTGATCTGGGCAAGGATCGCCATGGCGATCTCGGCCGGGCTCTTGGCGCCGATGTCGAGGCCCACGGGGGCGTGGATGCGGGCGATCTGCGCCTCGGTCATCCCGGCCGCCTTCAGCCTGTCGAGCCGCTTGGCATGGGTGCGGGAGGAGCCGAGGCAGCCAAGGTAGAAGGCGTCGGAATTCAGCGCGGCAATGATCGCGGGATCGTCGATCTTGGGATCGTGGCTGAGCGTCACCACGGCGGTACGGGCATCAAGGCCATAGGCCGCCAGCGCCGCGTCGGGCCAGTCGTTGCTGATCGTCTCGCCGGGGAAGCGGGCGGCGGCGCCGAAGGCTTCGCGCGGGTCGACGAGGAAGGGATCGTAGCCGGTCAGCCGGGCCATCTGCACCAGCGGCTGGGCGATATGGGCAGCGCCCACGATCACCATGCGCAGGGGCGGGTTCTGGATGCCGATGAACTGGCGCCCGTCCTCGGCGATCCCGGATTTGTCGCTGCGGTAGCGGCTGCGGATCGCGTCTTCCAGCGCATCGCCCGGCCCTTCGGTCACCCTTGTGTCCCAGCTTTGCAGATCGACGATCATGGCAACCGGCTTGCGGGCGGCGCGGGCCTTGGTGATCTGGGCCAGCTTTGCCTCGGTCAGCGTGCCGCCGACGGGCTGCACCAGCACCCGGATCGTGCCGCCGCAGGCCAAGCCCACCGCGAAGGCCTCATCATCCGAGACGCCGAAAGTCAGCAGCCGCGGGACACCGTCATCGAGGGCTTCGAGCGCCTCGACCACCACTGCGCCTTCGACGCAGCCGCCCGAGACCGAGCCCATGATGTCGCTGGCGCCCGAGATCGCCAGTTGGCTGCCCACCGGGCGCGGCGCCGAGCCCCAGGTCTCGACCACGGTGGCAAGGGCGGCGCGGCGGCCGTCGCGGTGCCAGTCGAGCGCGATTTCGGGGATCTGGTCATGTGCGCGGGGTTGGGTGCCGGGTTGGGCCCCGGGGTGAGCGCTGGGTGCTTTGGTCATGGCGGCCTCCTCGGGTGGCGACTATGGGGCGGAATGCGCCCCGGCGCCAGTCTGAGATATGGCGTGCGGCGGGCTTGACCAGGGGCACGCGAGGCGCGGGTGGGCACGGTGCCCGGCGTCGAGGAAAAAAGAAGGCGCCGAGAGAGGGAGGTCTCTCGGCGCATCACAAGATCCGGTCAGGGAGGGATCGGATCTTGGAAAGTACAGGCTGAGCCGGTTGACTGGGGGCGGCACCGCCCGTGTGAGCGCTTTTTGACAGGGCTTCAGGGGGCCGACCTTGATCTGGATCAATCGGCGCCGAGCATCGCCATCAGCCGGGCTTTTTCGCCCGCGTCGAAGGGGTCCGAGATCGCCCGCGCCAGCCCTTCGAGCGAGGCGATGTTGTGACCGGCGCGGAAGCTGTCGACATGGGGCAGCATGGTGCGGATGCCGCTGGCGCGCGGGGCGAAGCCGTCCCAGCGCAGCAGCGGGTTCAGCCAGATCAGGCGGCGGGCGGAGAGGTGCAGCCGCTCGATCTCGGGGCCGAGCGCCCCCTCTTCGTCGCGGTCGAGCCCGTCGGTGATCAGGATCACCACCGCATTCGCCATCACCCGGCGCGACCAGTCGCGGTTGAAGGCGCGCAGGCTGCTGGCGATGCGGGTGCCGCCTTCCCAGTCGCGCGCCTCGGCCCCCGCCGCCGCCAGTGCCGCGTCGACATCGCGGGCGCGCAGTTGGCGGGTGATGTTGGTCAGCCGCGTGCCGAAGGTGAAGGCATGGACCTGGGCCCAGCCCTGCCCCTTGGTGTTCGAGACCGCGTGCAGGAAATGCAGCACCGCGCGGCTATAGGCCGACATCGAGCCGGAGATGTCGCACAGCACCACCAGATTGGGCCAGCGGGTGCGGCGGGCGCGGCGGGCGAAATCGCGGATCTCGCCGCCTTGACGCAGGGCGGCGCGGAAGGTGGCGCGCCAATCGGGCTGCGCACCATGCGGGTCGCGGCGGGTGCGGCGCGAGGCGATCGGGCGCACCGGCAGCGACAGCCGGGCGAGGATGCGCTTGGCCTCGGCCATCTCGGCGGTCGACATCTGTTCGAAATCGAGGCCGCGCAGCCGTTCGCGGGAGGAGGCCGTGCGCGCCGCGTCGATCTCGATCTGCTCTTCCTCGGGCGTCTTGGGGGCGGCGTCGGGCAGATCGGGGCGGTTCAGGTCAAGCAAGGCTTCGGCGGCGCGTTTCTCGGCGGCGGCGGCGCGGCGTTCCTCTTGCGCGCCGTGCAGGGCGGGCAGCATCATCGCCATCATGTGCTCGATATAGCGCGGGTTGCGCCAGTAGAGCCGGAACACCTGGGCGAAGACCATGCGGTGTTCGGGGCGGCGCACGAAGCAGGCGTGCAGCGTCCAGTAGAAATCCTCGCGCTCGGAGAAGCCCACCGCCTCGACCGCGCGGATCGCGTCGAGGACCGAGCCGGGGCCGATCGGCAGGCCCGCGCGGCGCAGGGCGCGGGCGAAATGGGTGATGTTGCCGGCAAGCTTGCCGTCTTCGGGGATCTCGAGCGCGGGGAGCTGGGCCATGGGTCAGCGGCGGGGGGCTGTCTGCCCCCCGCACCCCCCGAGAGTATTTTCGCCAAGATGAAGGATCATTGGGCGGCGATGTCCTTTCTGACTTCGTCGAGCAGGCGCTTGGCCTCGGACCCCTGCAGGCGCTGGATGTCGTCCTGGTATTTCAGGATCGCGCCGATCGTGTCGGAGATCACCTCGGGCGACAGTTCCAGCGCGTCGAGGGCGAGCAGGCATTTGGCCCAGTCGATGGTTTCGGCGACGCCGGGGCGTTTGAACAGATCCTCGGTGCGCAGTTTCTGCACGAAGGCCACGATCTCTCGGCTGAGGGTTTCGGTGGCTTCGGGGGCGCGGGCGCGCAGGATCTCCATCTCGCGGTCGAAGACGGGGTAGTCGACCCAGTGGTAAAGGCAGCGACGTTTGAGCGCGTCATGGACCTCGCGCGTGCGGTTCGAGGTGAGGATGACGATCGGCGGTTCGGGCGCCTTGATGGTGCCGAGTTCGGGGATCGTCACCTGGAAATCCGAGAGTGCTTCGAGCAGGAAGGCCTCAAAGGGTTCGTCGGTGCGGTCGAGTTCGTCGATCAACAGGACCGGGGCGCCGCCGGATTGGGGGCGCATCGCCTGCAAGAGCGGGCGTTCGATCAGGTAGTCTTCGGTGAACAGTTCCGATTTCAGGGCGTCGCGATCGGCGCCGCCCCCCGCCCCGGCCCCGGCTTCGGCGGTGCGGATGGCGATCATCTGCGCGGCGAAGTTCCATTCATAGACCGCCGAGGCGGCATCGAGCCCCTCGTAGCATTGCAGCCGGATCAGGCGGCGGCCAAGGCCGGCGGCCAGCGCCTTGGCGATCTCGGTCTTGCCGACGCCGGCCTCGCCTTCCAGAAACAGCGGCTTGCCAAGGGTCAGGGCAAGAAAGGTGACCGTGGACAGCGCCCGGCCGCAGACATAGTTCTGCGCGGCCAGCATCTCGGTCACGGCATCGATCGATTTCGGTATGTCGGTCAAGGCGGATCCTCCCGCGTGCATGCTGCGGGGGGCGGGGCTGCGGGTCAAGGCGTGACACGCGCCTGTGTGCCGGCCCAGGCGCGGAAGCTGGCAAGCGGGCCGCGTTCGGGGCGCTCGCCCGGCCAGACGAGGTAGTAGGAGCCGAGCGCCTTTACCGGCGCGCCATAGGCGGGGATCAGGCGGCCCTCGGCCAGGTCGCGCTCGATCAGGAAGACCGGCAGCAGGGCGAGGCCAAGGCCGTGGATCGCCGCCTGGGTCATGGTGGCAAACTGGTCGAAGAGCATGCCGCCGGGGCGGTGGCCGGGCGCGCCGTGATGGGTCAGCCAGCGACCCCAGTCGCCGGTGCGGCTTTGCAATTGCAAGAGCGGCAGGCGCAGCACCTCTTCGGGGGCGGTCAGCGGCGCGGGCAGAAGCCCGGGGGCGCCGACGGCGAGGATTTCTTCCTCCATCAGCTTCAGATGTTCGGCGCCGGGCCAGTCGCGGTGGCCGTAGTGGATTGCGGCGTCGAAGGGTTCGGTGGCGAAGTCGAACGGCCGCAGCCGGGTCGAGAGGTTGATCGAGACCTCGGGGTGGCGGGCGGCGAAATCGGCCAGCCTGGGCGCCAGCCAATGCATCCCGAAGGCCGGCAAGATCGCCAGGTTCAGGCTGCCGCCGCGCGGGTTGGTCTTCAGCGTCAGCGCCGCCGAGGACAGGATCCCCAGCGCCTTCCTCACCTCGGCCACATAATCCAGCGCCGCCGGGGTCAGGCGCAGCCGCTGGCGCTCGCGGATCATGAGGGGAACGCCCAGCTGATCCTCTAGCGCGCGCAGTTGTCGGCTGATCGCGCCCTGGGTCAGCGACAGCGCCTCGGCCGCCGCCGAGGCCGTGCCCAGGCGTTCCACCGCCTCCAGCGCGGTCAGGGCGGCGATCGACGGCAGGTAGCGGCGGGCAGTGGACATTATGAGCTTTCCTCATGATGTGGTGTTCGGGTTTCGTTAGACCCCGGGGGCCGATCGTGCAATACCCCGGGGCAGAACCACAGGAGTTGCGTCATGACCGATCGCCCGAAACTGAAGGCCAAGGATGCCCCGGATCTGGGGCGATTCGACTGGGAGGACGCGCTGCGTCTGGACGCCCAGCTGACCGAGGATGAGCGCATGATGCGCGACGCCGCCCGCGCCTATGCGCAGGAAAAGCTGCAGCCCCGGGTGATCGAGGCCTTCCGCGAGGAAAAGACCGATCCGGCGATCTTCGCCGAGATGGGCGCGATGGGCCTGCTGGGCATCACCGTGCCCGAGGAATACGGCGGCATCGGCGCGGGCTATGTGGCCTATGGTCTGGTCGCGCGTGAAATCGAGCGGGTCGATTCCGGCTATCGCAGCATGATGTCGGTGCAGTCGAGCCTGGTGATGTATCCGATCTATGCCTATGGCTCCGAGCAACAGCGCCGGAAATATCTGCCGAAGCTGGCCAGTGGCGAATGGATCGGCTGTTTCGGGTTGACCGAGCCCGATGCCGGATCCGACCCTGCCGGCATGAAGACCCGCGCGGTGAAGACCGAGGGCGGCTATGTGCTGACCGGCGCGAAGATGTGGATTTCCAACGCGCCGATCGCCGATGTCTTCGTGGTCTGGGCGAAATCCGAGGCCCATGGCGGCAAGATCCGCGGCTTCGTGCTGGAAAAGGGCATGAAGGGGCTGAGCGCGCCGAAGATCGGCGGCAAGCTGAGCCTTCGCGCCTCGATCACCGGCGAGATCGTGATGGACGGCGTCGAGGTCGGCGAGGACGCGCTGCTGCCGCATGTCGAGGGGTTGAAGGGGCCGTTCGGCTGCCTCAACCGGGCGCGCTATGGCATCAGCTGGGGCGCGCTGGGGGCGGCCGAGTTCTGCTGGCATGCGGCGCGGCAATACGGGCTTGACCGCAAGCAGTTCGGCAAGCCGCTGGCGGCCACGCAGCTGTTCCAGAAGAAGCTGGCCGACATGATGACCGAGATCAGCCTTGGCCTGCAGGGCGCGCTTCAGGTAGGTCGGCTGATGGATGCCGCCGAAGCCGCGCCCGAGATGATTTCCCTCATCAAGCGCAACAATTGCGGCAAGGCGCTGGAGATCGCCCGGATGGCGCGCGACATGCATGGCGGCAACGGGATTTCCGAGGAATTCCAGGTGATGCGCCATATGGTCAACCTCGAGACGGTGAACACCTATGAGGGCGCGCATGATGTGCATGCGCTGATCCTGGGCCGGGCGCAGACGGGCATTCAGGCGTTTTTCTGATGCAGGCGCTGCCGGTGGTCGCACGGTTGTTCCCGGCGATCCTGGCGGCCGAGAAGACCCACACGATCCGCTGGCGCGAGCCGCGGATCGTGCCGGGGCCGATGGAATATGTTTGCGAGGGCTCAGGGCTGCGCGCGGTGGTCAAGGTGACCCGGATCACCGATGTCGCCCTGCGCGATGCCGCCGCGCTGGTGGACCTGGAAGCGGTCTGGCCGCCCGAGGTGATGTTGGCGGGCATGCGAGAGCATTATCCCCAGATCACATTGGACGATGTGGTGCAGGTGATAGAGCATCGGCCCTATCAGCCCGGCGACCCGTCCCCGGGCTGAGCGGGGCGCGACAAGAAAACGTCGCTGTAACGCGCCTCTCTTGACAGCCGCTGCCCGGCATGGCTCCCTCAGCGCTGTCCATTCGGAGATCCCCATGTCCTTCCAGCTTTGGCTCGCCTTCGTCGCCGCCGCCTCGGTTCTGTTGATGATCCCGGGGCCGACAATCCTGTTGGTCGTCTCCTATTCGCTGACCCAGGGCCGCCGCGTCGCGCTGGCGATGGCGCTGGGGGTGGCGTTGGGGGATTTTATCGCCATGACCACCTCGCTGCTGGGGCTGGGCGCGCTGGTGCTGGCCTCGGCGGAACTGTTTACCGTGCTGAAATGGATCGGCGCGGTCTATCTGGTCTGGCTGGGGGTGAAACTGCTGCGCGCCCGCCCGCAAAGCCTGGAGGTTGAAGACCCCGCGCCCAAGGAGGCCCGCGCGATCTTTGCTCATGCGGCGACGGTGACCGCGCTGAACCCGAAATCCATCGCTTTCTTCATCGCTTTCGTGCCGCAGTTCATCCACCTCGGCCAGCCGCTGGCGCTGCAATTCGCCACGCTGATCGTCACCTTTGTCAGCCTCGCCACGCTGAATGCGCTGTTTTATGCGCTGCTTGCCGACCGGCTGCGCAGCCGCATCCGCAGCCCCCGCGTGCTGCGGGCGATGAACCGCACCGGCGGCGGTGCGCTGATCGGAATGGGGCTGATGACGGCGGCACTGTCGCGGAGCTGAGGCGCGGCGGGCAGGCGGGACACCCCCGCACCCGCTGCATTCGCGGGGGTTTCACACCCCTGCAACCGCGACATCCGCCGGGATTTCACACCCCCGCACCCGCAACACTCGCGGGGGTTTCACACCCCGTCGCCATTGTCGCTCGGAGTTGCCATTGGTGCGCCATTGGTCCGAGCACCAATGGCGACGGCGCTCCAATGGCGACCCCCGTGGAGTATTTTCACCAAGATGAAGGGCATTCGGGGGGCGATATTGGCCGTCGCCTAATCGTCGTTCTCGTCGGTCTCGCCCGGTTTTTGCGGGATCGGAGCGGCGAGCGGGTCGATGCCGTGCTTTTTCAGCAATTGCCCGATCAGGCTGCGGGGCTTGGGCACGCCAGCCTGCACCGCATTGATCCGGGCGCGCATCCGGCGGCCGTAGAAATGGATCGAGACGGTCTCATCCGTCAGATAGGCCGAGAGGTCGTAGCCGGGATAAAGCATCACCTGCCGCTCGCGGTAGGGGATCGGGTAGAGCGCGACCGGCGGCAGGGCGAATTTGTCCTCACCCGTCACATGCAGGAAATGGGTGATCGCATGCGGCCCCCAGACGCCCCAGGGCATCTCGCCGGCATGCAGCGGCGTGCCGGCGGATTTCCGGGCCTCCAGATCGGCGCGCTCGGTGTCGGAAAACCACGGCGGGATGGCGAATTCGTCGCGGGTGAAATCAAGCAGAAGGCCCAAGGCCTCGCTGTCGCTGGGAAGGCCCAGCACGCCGCCGTTGATGTGGCGCGGGCTTTCCCAGCCGAAGAAATGGCCGCTGTCCGTAGTGAAGGGCTTCACGCAATAGGCGTCGGTATCGGCCCAGATCATGCGGTCGTTCGCCGCCAGCAGGTGATAGCGGAACAGATCCGAATGCAGCGCGGGCGAATTGGTGCGGGCGTGGCGCAGGAAATTGTCCTGTGGCAGGATCTGGTTCGCATCGGCCATCTCGCAGCCCTCGGGCGCGTTGGTGATGCCGTGATAGGTGTAAAGCTTCACCTGATGGCCCGCGTCGAGAAAGGATTTCAGGCAGAGCTGTTCGAGAAAGCTCAGCTCTCCGCCGATCCACAAGGCCGCAATCTGGTAGTCCTGAGGCATGCGCCGCCCTTCCCCGCCCGTCCGCAAGCCCGCCGATCCCGGCCCCGGCCTGCCGCATTGATGGCACAGAATATGCGGCGAAGCCACTGATCCGCCCGCCCGCCGCCTTGCCCGGGCGACGCGCGTGTTTTCCGCGCCTCACGAGATATGCTAAGGATCGTGAAAGGTTCATGGGGCAGGCACAGATGACAGGCAGCAAGGCACCCGAGATCCGGGGCCGTGACCTAGGCACCGGCACCGCCGCGGGGCTGACATGGCTTGATGCCGTGGTGTTCCACGACACGGCGGGTGCGGCGGGCGGATTTCGGGTGTTCTTCGCCGCGGGCACCCCGGCATCGGCCTTCGATCCCGCGCCGCGCCCCGGCTGCGACCGGATCGAGACCCTGCAGGAGCTGAACGGCGCATTGCTGATCTCGGGCGCGTGGGCGGCTGCGAGCGATGACATCGTGCTGGCGCTGGCGGGCGGCGGGGAGCTGGCGGTGCCGCCCTCGGCCGTTGAGACCGATTTTCTGGCCGGGCGCGATTGCCTGCTGGCGATGCGGATGGAGGAAAGCCCCGAGCTGCTGCGCGACTGGCTGGCCTATCACGCGCGCCTGCACGGGCTGCGCGGCGCGGTGATCGTCGACCGCGCGCCGCTGGGCAGCACGGCGCCGCGCGGCCCCGCGCTGGTCGCGGCGCTGCAAACCGCCTGTGCCGCGCGTGCGGAGGATCTTGCGGATCTGCGCGTCGTCGTGCTGGCCGCGGGGATTGCGCTGGGCAAGCCCGACACCGGCCCCGAAAGCCACCCCTATCTGGCCCCCGACGCGCCCGGCAAGGACCGCATGACGCCCCCTGCCCCCGATCGCTGGCGCGCGCCTTTGGCCGAGTTCCTGATCTATGAGGCCGCGCGCGCCCGTTTCCTCGAGCGGGCCGGGGCGGTGGCCAATCTTGATATCAGCGACCTGCTGGCGCCGCTGGCGCCCGGGGCGCCGACCGCCTTTGCCGCGGCGCGGGCGCAGGCCGGGGGCGTGGTGCTGGTCGCCGGGCGGCGGATCTATCCCTGGCGCCTGCGCGAGGGCACCGAGGCCGGCTTTGGCGATCACATCTGCGCCCCGTTCGATGCGACCCGCGGCATCGCGCGCTGGTGCGTGGCCCCCGCCGTGGCCGGCCCCGACACGCTGTGGCGCGCGATCCGCATTGGCGGCGCCAAGCCCGATCCCGCACAGATGGTGCCCTTCCTGCGCTGCATGGGCATCCGCGCGCCGGGCCAGGCGCCCGCCACCCTGGCGCCGAAAACCAGCCTGGTCGAGGATCCGGGCCTTCTGCGTCTGGCGCAGCATTTCTTCGGCGCCGATCCGGTGCGCCCGCCACGATCCGAGGTTGAGGCCGGCCCCGCGATGGCGGCAAGCGCCGGCCGCACCGCCATTGTGACCACGATGAAGAATGAGGGCCCCTTCATTCTGGAATGGCTGGCCTATCACCGCGCGATCGGGGTTGAGGATTTCCTGATCTACACCAACGATTGCTCCGACGGCACCGATACGATGCTGGAGCTGCTGCAGCGCAAGGGTCTGGTGCAGCACCGCGAGAACCCCTTTCGCACCATGCCCGGCATCAAGCCCCAGCACGCCGCCCTTGCCGCCGCCGAGGACGAGCCGGTGATCGCCTCCGCCGGCTGGACGATCTGCATGGATGTGGACGAATTCATCGACATCCGGATCGGCGACGGCACGCTGCCCGCGCTCTACCGCGCGATGGGGGCGGCGAACATGATCTCGCTGACCTGGCGGCTGTTCGGCAATGCCGATGTGCACCAGTTCGAGGACCGCTTCGTGACCGAGCAATTCCCCCTTTGCGCGCCGGAACTGGTGCGCAAGCCGCATCAGGCCTGGGGGTTCAAGACGCTGTTTCGCAACATCGGGCTTTACAAGAAGCTGGGCGTGCACCGGCCCAAGGGGCTGAAGCCCGACCTCTGGCCGCAGGTGAACTGGCTGAACGGTTCGGGCCGGCCGATGCCGGTCGAGATGATCCGCAACGGCTGGCGCTCGACCGCGGCGACCTATGGCTATGATTGGGTCAGCCTGAACCATTACGCCGTGCGCTCGGCCGAGAGCTTTCTGGTGAAGCGCGACCGCGGCCGGGTGAACCACACCGACCGCGATCAGGGGCTGGCCTATTGGTTTCGCATGAATCACAACGCGGTTGAGGAACGCTCGATCCAGCGCATGATCCCCGCCGCGCGGGAGGAATATGAGCGCCTGTTGGCCGACCCCGAGATCGCCGCCGCGCATGCCCATTCCGTCGCCTGCCACCGCGCCAAGATCGCCGAGCTGATGGCGCGGCCCGATCAGCGTGCCTTCTATGAGGAGCTGACCGGCGCGCGGATGGAGAAGCTGTCGCGCCTGTTGCATGTCTTTGGCGCCAATGTGTTCAATGCCGGGCCGCAGGTGATCCCGCCCGATCTGCATCTGCGCGACCTGCCGCAGGATTTCTTCTTCACCGTGCGCCATCAGGGTGAGGCGCAGCACTGACGGAAGGGGGCGTATTTGCGGAACAATGAAAGGTTGAGGGGACGGACGGGGATGACGGGAAGGACGGGAAGGACGGGGATGAGCGGAAGGGCCGGGATGAGGGCAAGGGCCGGGCGATGCGTTTTCTGATCGTCACCGCGATGCGCAACGAGGGCGCCTATGTGCTGGAATGGCTGGCCCATCACCGTGCTGCGGGGGTGGAACATTTCCTTGTCTATTCCAACGATTGCGACGACGGCACCGAGGCGATGCTGGACCGGCTGGCGGCGCTGGGGTGGCTGACCCATATGCGCAACCCCGGCCCCCACCCCAAGGGGCCGCAATGGCAGGCGCTGATCGCCGCCGATCGCCACCCGCTGGTGGCGGGGGCCGAGTGGATCCTGGTCTCGGATGTCGATGAATTCGTCTGCGTCCAGACCGGCGATCACACCCTTGGCGCGCTGCTGAAGGCCCGCCCCGAGGCCACGGCCTTCGCGCTGACCTGGCGGATGTTCGGCAATGCCGGGGTGGTCGATTTCACCGATGCCCCGGTGACCGAGACCTTTCTGCACGCCGCGCCCTCGGTGCTGCCCTGGCCCTGGCGCGCGGCGATGTTCAAGACGCTTTTCCGCAATGACGGCACCTATGGGAAGCTGGGCGTCCACCGCCCGCGCGCACCCGACCGTGCCCGCCTGGGTGCGGCGCGCTGGGTCGATGGATCGGGGCGGCCCCTGGCGGGCGATTTCCTGACCAACCGGGTGTTTTCCGACTTTGGCCAGGACAATTTCGGCCTCGTGCAGCTCAACCATTACGCCTTGGGCAGCATGGAGAATTTCATCGTCAAGCGCGACCGGGGCCGGGCCAATCGCGGCGGCAGCTTCGATCTGGGCTATTGGGTCGAGCGCAACTTTTCCGCCGTCGAGGACAGATCCGCCGAGGCCCTCGGCCCCGCGCGCCGGGCGCTGCTGGCAGAGCTTCTGTCCGATCCCGAGCTTGGCCGCCTGCATGTCGCCGCGGTGGCCTGGCGGCAGCAGCGGTTTCGCGCGTTGATGGCCGAGGAGCCGATGCGCGCGCTGTTCGGGCAATTGCTGCTGACGCCGCCCACAAGGGTGCTGTCACCGGATGCGGCGGATCGTATGCTGACCATTGCCCGAGAGGCGCGCGAAACAATGGCGCGCGATTGTTGAGCTATCGCTTGCAAAGGCCTTACCCCCGCCTCAAAGCTTGCCCAATACTGCCGCGTGAAAATGTTGTATAAGGGGCGGCAGGTAACGAAGGCAGGTTGATGACGATGGAAGATGTCCGCGCCGTGGATGCGGCAAACGCCCAGACCAAGGCCGAATGGATTGCCCGGATCGACGAGATCGGTGAAGAGGCAGGGTATTTCGAGCGCCTCGGCGGGCGGCATTTCGCGTTTTTCACCGATGCCGCGCCGACGCTTCTGGTCAGTTTCGAAAGCCTCAGCATGGTGCGCTCGGCCGATCCCGGGCAGATGCCGCTGGGCCAGCAGATCGCGGCGCAGCACGGCTGGTCGCAGCTGTCGATCATCGCCGATGGCGAGACCTGGTTTCGCGACCCGGCGGTCTATGGCTATTTCGACCGCCTCGTCGACGACGCCTTCTTCGAGGATTTCGACCGCGTCGTGTTCTTCGGCGCCGGGATGGGCGGCTATGGCGCCTGCGCCTATTCGGTGGCGGCCCCCGGGGCGACGGTGGTCGCGCTCAATCCGGTGGCAAGCGTCGATCCAGCCGTCTGCGGCTGGGACGAACGCCTGGCGGAATACCGCAGGCTCGATTTCAATTCGCGCTACGGCTATGCGCCCGACATGATCGACGGCGCGGCGGCAGTGTATCTGGCCTATGACCCGCGCGAAACCCCGGACGCGATGCATGCCGCGCTGTTCCGGCGACCGCATGTGACGTCGCTGACCTGCCCCTATCTGGGCGCCGAGATCGCGCCCGCCTTCGCCCAGATGAACATCCTCTCGCCGCTGATCGAGGCCGCCTGCGAAGGCCGCCTGACCCGGACGCTGTTCAACAAATTCTACCGCGCGCGGCAAAATTACACCCCCTATCTGCGCACGCTTCTGGGGGTGCTGGAACGCGATGAACGCCCGCTTCTGGCGGCGCTCTTGTGCCGCGCCGTCAGCCGTGGCGGCGTCCGACCCCGGTTTCTGCAACGCCTGCAGGCACTGCAGGAACAGCTGGCCGAAGACGGCGTGACCCTGCCCCCCGACCGGGGGTAAGGCGGGGGGCGCAAGGCGGGGGGCCAAGCCGGGGCTACAGCCCGCCTTCGCGTTTCAGGAAGGCCACCACCTCGGCCACGCCCTCGCCCGCCTTCAGGCTGGCCATCACAAAGGGCCGCGCCCCGCGGGCGGCGCGGGTGTCGGATTCCAACAGCACCCGGTCGACGCCCACATAGGGTGCCAGATCGGTCTTGTTCACCACCAGCAGGTCCGAGCGCGCCAGCCCCGGCCCCTTCTTGCGCGGAATATCCTGACCCGCCGCCGTGTCGATCACATAGATCGTCAGATCCGCCAGTTCCGGGCTGAAGGTGGCGGCCAGATTATCGCCGCCGCTCTCGATCAGCACGATGTCCAGATCCGGGATCGCCGCGTTCAGATCCGCCAGCGCGGCAAGGTTGATCGAGGCATCCTCGCGGATCGCCGTATGCGGGCAGCCGCCGGTTTCCACGCCGCGAATGCGTTCCAGCGGCAGGGCCTGGGCGCGCATCAGGTAATCGGCATCCTCGCGGGTGTAGATGTCGTTGGTCACGACAGCGATGGAATAGTCGTCGCGCAGCGCCCGGCACAGATGTTCGGTCAGCGTCGTCTTGCCCGCGCCCACCGGGCCGCCGATGCCCACACGCAGCGGGCCGTTCAGGGATGTCATGTGCGAAAGATCCTCGTCTCAAGGGTTTCATGGGCCATCGCGGCGATGTCCGACCCGATCGCGGCACCCCCCAGCGCCTCCAGCGGGGCTGCGGCGGCCTCCTCGGCGATGGCCAGAATCGCGGGGTGCAACGCGGCCAGCGCCGCCTGCCCCTCGGTCTGGCCCAGCGGGATGAAGCGCACCCCGGCCATCACGATATTGCCGGCAAAGGCCTGCAGATACAGCGCGGTCACCTGAGCCGGCGGCAGATCCAGCCCCCGCGCCACCACCCCCAGCGCCACCGGCAGAGCCATCGGCGGATGCGCGGCACCGGTCAGCGCGTTGGTGGTGCGGATCAGGGCAGTACCCTGCTCGACCGTCTCGATCAGCCGCTCACGCGAGGCCGCCAGCGCCCGCGCCAGCGCGTCCAGCGTCCCCGGATCCGCCCCCGCCAGCGCCTGCGCCAGCAAGATCGCATCGGCCCGCCCCGCACCCTCGCGCAGCACATCGGCCACCCAGCGGCCCAGGCCCGCCGCATCCGTCACCGCGCCCGAGGTCACCGCGGCCTCCAGCCCGTGCGAATAGGCGAAACCGCCCAGCGGAAAGGCGGGCGACAGCCATTGCGTCAGCGTCAGAAGCCCCGCGTCACCCGCCATTCAGGCGCTCCGCCACGGTCTGCTCCTTGCCGAGCGAGACCATGCGGATCTCTCGCGTCAACCGGATCGTCGGCTTCAGCCCGAAAAAGAGCGACCCGATGACGAACAGCCAGGTCGCGAAATAGGTCGTCGACGGCCAGAAGAACATGACCGAGCCCACGACGAACATCGCCGCGGCCGAGAAATCCACCGCCGTATAGGCGATCTCGTAGGCGGCCCAAAGCCTTGCGTGTTGGGCCGAGGCGTTGCGGTTGTCGGGGTGGAACAGGTGCATGGGCGAACCTTTCAATGGTGATGATGCTCATGCCCATGATCATGGCCCATTGTGCGCCCGTGACCATAGGCCCCCCCCTCGGGCGTGAAGGCTGCGGTCACTTTCGTGATCGTGGCGCCCAGTCCCTGCAACATGTTCTCCAACACCGGATCGGCGCGGATCAGCAGCCGGTCGGGTTCAATCTGGCAGGGCGTGTGGCGGTTGCCGATATGCCAGGCCAGCCGCGGCAGATCGCCGGTGAGCGCGACCAGCGGCTCATCCGCCGCCCGCACGGCGATCAGCGTCCCGTCGCCCAGCTCGAAACAATCGCCATCATTCAGGCTGATTGTCTCGCTCAGATCGACCAAAAACGCGCGCCCGCTGGCGGTCTGCAGCCGTTTGCGCCGCAAAAGCCGGCCGTCGTAATCAAGCGTGACATGGTCCTGGCCTTGGGCCGAGGCCGCGCGGCGGATGTGATGGGCAGTGGGCAGGTCGGTCATGCGGCTCTCGTCCATTGGTCTTGTACAGGGGAGGCGTGGCGTGGAAGGCGCGGCGGTGTCGGGCCATACACGGCCCTTCACACAAAGCATCAAGATCGCGTCACAACGCCATATTTCAGAAAAGGAAATAGCGCTGGGCCATGGGCAGCTCCCTGGCCGGTTCGCAGGTCAGCAGCTCACCATTCGCGCGCACCTCATAAGTTTCGGGATTCACTTCGATCTCGGGGGTGGCGTCGTTCAGCACCATGTCGGCCTTGCCGATGTCGCGCGTGCGTTTCACCGCAAGCACGTCCTTGGCCAGGCCCAGCTGGCGGCCGATGCCCTCGTCCACCGCGGCCTGTGAGGTGAAGACCACCGCCGCCCGTTCCACCGCGCGACCAAAGGCGCCGAACATCAGCCGCGAATAGACCGGCTGCGGCGTCGGGATCGAGGCGTTCGGATCGCCCATCTGCGCCACCGCGATTGAGCCACCGATCAGCACCATCTCGGGCTTCACCCCGAAAAAGGCCGGGCTCCACAGCACCAGATCGGCGCGCTTGCCCTCCTGGACCGAGCCGATCTCGTGTGAGATACCCTGCGCAACCGCCGGATTTATCGTGTATTTCGCGATATAGCGGCGAACGCGAAAATTGTCGTTGTCGCCGGTCTCCTCGGCCAGACGCCCGCGCTGCTGCTTCATCTTGTGCGCGGTCTGCCAGGTGCGGATGATCACCTCACCCACCCGGCCCATCGCCTGGCTGTCGGACGAAATGATCGAAAACGCCCCCATGTCGTGCAGAATATCCTCGGCCGCGATCGTCTCGCGCCGGATGCGGCTTTCGGCGAAGGCCACATCCTCGGGGATCGCCTTGTCGAGATGGTGGCAGACCATGAGCATATCGAGATGCTCCTCGATCGTGTTCACCGTGTAGGGCATCGTCGGATTGGTCGAGGACGGAATGACATTCGGCGCCGACACGACCTTGATGATATCGGGCGCATGGCCGCCGCCCGCGCCTTCGGTATGGAACGCGTGGATCGTGCGATTCTTGAACGCTTTCAGGGTGTTCTCGACAAAACCTGATTCGTTCAACGTGTCGGTATGGATCATCACCTGCACGTCGAAATCATCGGCGACCGACAGGCAATTGTCGATCGCGCCCGGCGTCGTGCCCCAATCCTCATGCAGTTTCAGGCAGGCGGCACCCGCCTTCACCTGCTCGACCAGCGCGGCGGGCAGGCTGGCGTTGCCCTTGCCGGCGAAGGCCAGGTTCATCGGAAAGGCGTCGGCCGCCTGCAGCATCCGCCCGATATGCCACGGCCCGGGCGTGCAGGTGGTGGCCAGCGTGCCATGCGCCGGCCCGGTGCCGCCGCCCAGCATCGTCGTCAGGCCCGAATGCAGCGCATCCTCGATCTGCTGCGGGCAGATGAAGTGGATATGCGCGTCAAAGCCCCCCGCCGTCAGGATTTTTCCTTCCCCGGCAATGGCTTCCGTGCCGGGGCCGATGATGATGTCGACCCCGGGCTGGGTATCGGGATTGCCGGCCTTGCCGATCTTGGCGATGCGCCCGTCGCGCAGCCCCACATCGGCCTTGTAGATGCCCGAGTGGTCGACGATCAGCGCATTGGTGATGACCGTGTCAACCGCGCCCTCGGCCCGGCTGTATTGCGACTGGCCCATGCCGTCGCGGATCACCTTGCCGCCGCCGAATTTCACTTCTTCCCCGTAGGTTGTCAGGTCTTTCTCAACCTCGATGATAAGGTCGGTATCGGCCAGCCGCAGCCGGTCGCCGGTGGTCGGCCCGAACATGTCGGCATAGGCGGCACGAGAGATGCGGCTGGGCATGGGCGTTCCTCAATGAGCGGTGGGGCCGGGGCGCGCGGAGGTTTTGCCGGCAGGTTTGCGCGGCGCCTTGGCGGCCGCCGGCTTCAGCACGGGGGCCGAGATGGCGTTCGGCGCGAAGGGCACGACGGAGGCCGCGCGAAGCGTCTCGACCGTGGCCGTCTGCACCGCCTTCTGCGCCGCGTGCTGGCTCTGCCCCAGGGCACAGATCCATTGGCTGGCAAATTCCAGCTGCACCTCAGCCGCGCGGGTCCAGAACACGAAGCCCGCGCGCCAGAATTCGATCGGTGTCATCCTCATCCGCAAGTCCTCCGTCCAGAAATTCCCGCGGCGCCTAGAGCGCCCCCATCACCTGCTGGTTGAACCCATAGACCCGCCGCGCGCCGCCATAGGGCACCAGCCGCACCTCGCGCCGCTGCCCCGGCTCGAACCGCACCGCAGTGCCCGCGGCAATGTCCAGCCGCCGCCCCCGCGCCGCCGCACGGTCGAAATCAAGCCCCGCATTTGCCTCGGCAAAATGATAGTGAGAGCCCACCTGAACCGGCCGGTCGCCGGTATTGGCCACCATCAGCACCACCACATCGGCGCCGGCGTTCATCTCGATCTCGCCCTCGGCCACGAACAGCTCTCCCGGGATCATCTTTAGGCCCTTTCATTGTTCCCCAAATACGCCAGCGGCGCCGCCGCCCGCCCTAGCGGATCGGATGATGCACCGTCACCAGCTTGGTCCCGTCCGGGAATGTCGCCTCGACCTGCACCTCGTGGATCATCTCGGGCACGCCATCCATGCATAGCGCGACCGACACCACCCCCGCGGCGGCCGACATCAGATCGGCGACCGAGCGTCCGTCGCGGGCCCCCTCGACCACATAATCGGTGATCAGCGCGATCGCCTCGGGATGGTTCAGCTTCACCCCCCGCGCCAGCCGTCCGCGCGCCACCATGGCGGCCAGACTGACCAACAGCTTGTCCTTCTCGCGTGGGCTCAGATTCATGGCCCCTCCCTAGATCTGCCAGACACGCGGCAGCGCCCTGCCCCGCATCGCCTCCAGCACCGCCGCGACGGCCCGTTTCAGCGGCAGCGCATCGCCCGCCCGCAGCCGCGCCACGCATTTTCCATCCCAGCCCGAGGCCGCCGCCTCGACACCGTCAATCGCGCCGAGCCCGCCACGCCCGCCGCCCGCGTCCAGCGCCGCACGCACCGGCCCAAGGGCGTCCTCGGCCCCCGGGGCGATCAGCGCAACAGTGGCGAAAGCCCGCGCGCCACCGATCAGCGCCGGGCCGCCGGCCAGTGTTCCGGCCGCAAGGCGCAGGGGTTCGACCAGCACGGGCGCCCCGTCGCGGCGCACCTCGCGCCAATCGTGCAATTCCAGATCCGCCAGCACCTCGCCCATCGCGGCGCGGCCCAGCACGACCATCTCGCAGATCACCAGCCGCGCATCGCCCGCCAGATCCGCCATGGTCCGCCGCCGCAGCGCCGAGCGGTCGAACAGGATCGTCTCCTGCGGCAACCAATCCAGCGCGGCACCCGCGCCGACGTGCAACCCCACCTCCAGCTCTGCCCAGCCACCGGCCGAGGCATAGGCGCGCTCGGCCGTCTGGGTGGTGGCGACGGCGCGCGCGCCGGGCCCCAAGGTGACGTGATAGCTTAGCCTGTCGCCGCCGGTCAGCCCGCCGGCAGTGTTCAAGAAGACCGCCTCGGGCCAGGGCGCATGGCTGCGCGGCAGAAACACCTTCGCCGCGCCTTCCTGAGAAAGTTCGGTGATCCGACCGGCCAAGGCCCGTCCACCCGTGGCAAGCCCGATGCGGGCCCGGCCACGGGTACGCTGCAGCGCGGAAAGAGGGTGCGGCGCGTCGAACATGTCTTTTCTTATCGCGCCGCCCGGGCCAGGCACGCCCCGATCACCCGCCCCGGATACCGCACCCCGATCTTCCCGCCAATTTGCCACTTTTCGCGCCGCTACTGCCTGCCAATTGGGCACCTTTCGAAAGCAAAGGCCAGGCGCGCGCCGATCCCTCGCCCCCCGCCAGCTTGCCAACGCGCGGCCCCGATCTTGCCGGCTAAGGCGGGTTGCAGGCACGTCCCCTGCCGATGCTTCTTCGACGCTAGACCTGCCGCGCGGATCGCGGTAGCGACGGGACAAGGGCGTGGCTGTGCCGCGTGCCGCATCAGTTCAAGACAGGGAGAGACGCCATGCGCACCCGTGCCGCCGTTGCCGTTCAGGCCGGAAAACCGCTCGAAATCATGGAAGTGAACCTTGAAGGCCCGCGCGCCGGAGAGGTGATGGTCGAGATCAAGGCGACCGGCATCTGCCACACCGACGAATTCACCCTGTCGGGCGCCGACCCCGAGGGCCTGTTCCCGGCGATCCTGGGGCATGAGGGCGCGGGCGTCGTGGTCGAGGTGGGCGCCGGTGTGACCTCGGTGAAACCGGGCGACCACGTGATCCCGCTCTACACGCCGGAATGCCGCGCCTGCCCGTCCTGCCTAAGCCAGAAAACCAACCTCTGCACCGCGATCCGCAGCACCCAGGGTCAGGGCGTCATGCCCGACGGCACCTCGCGCTTCACCACGCTCGATGGCGACCCGATCCTGCATTACATGGGCTGCTCGACGTTTTCCAATTACACCGTGCTGCCCGAGATCGCCGTCGCCAAGGTGCGTGAGGACGCGCCCTTCGACAAGATCTGCTACATCGGCTGCGGCGTGACCACCGGCATCGGCGCGGTGATCAACACGGCGAAGGTCGAGATCGGCGCCAAGGCGGTGGTCTTCGGCCTTGGCGGCATCGGGCTGAACGTGCTGCAGGGGCTGCGGCTGGCGGGCGCCGACATGATCATCGGGGTCGATCTGAACAACGACAAGAAGCCGATGGCCGAACATTTCGGCATGACCCATTTCATCAACCCGAAAGAGTGCGAGAACGTCGTTCAGGAGATCGTCAACCTGACGAAAACCCCCTTCGACCAGATCGGCGGCGCGGATTATTCGTTCGACTGCACCGGCAACGTCAAGGTGATGCGCGACGCGCTGGAATGCACCCATCGCGGCTGGGGCCAGTCGATCATCATCGGCGTCGCCCCCTCGGGCGCGGTGATCGAGACGCGTCCCTTCCAGCTGGTCACCGGCCGGGTCTGGAAGGGCACGGCCTTCGGCGGCGCGCGCGGCCGCACCGACGTGCCGAAGATCGTCGACTGGTACATGGACGGCAAGATTGAGATCGACCCGATGATCACCCACACGTTGTCCCTCGACGAGATCAACAAGGGTTTCGATCTGATGCATGCGGGGGAATCGATCCGCTCGGTCGTGCTCTACTGACCTCGGCGGCGGCCCCGAAAGGCGCCGCCGCCCACCATGCCCCAAGCGGCCCGAGCCGGGCGGCAAACGTCGGCGCTGCTCCGTCCTTCATCTTGGATGAAAATACTCCGGGGGTCGCCATTGGAGCGCCGTCGCCATTGGTGCTCGGACCAATGGCGCACCAATGGCAACTCCGAGCGACAATGGCGACGGGGGCAGCGCCCCCGCCACGGCCTCAGCCCAGCATCACCGGCGTCCGGTCCCCGCCCGCGAAACGCCGCAGCACCGCCGGATAAAGCCGATGCTCCTGCACCAGCACCCGGGCGGCCAGGGTTTCAGGCGTGTCGCCGGGAAGGATCGGCACAAGCGCCTGGCCCAGGATCGGCCCGGCATCCAGTTCGGCGGTCACCTCATGCACGGTGCAGCCGGCCTCGGCATCGCCGGCCTCCAGCGCGCGGGCATGGGTGTGAAGCCCGGGATATTTCGGCAGCAGCGAGGGATGGATGTTCAGCATCCTGCCCTCGAACCGGCGCACGAAATCGGGCGTCAGCACCCGCATGAAACCGGCAAGACACAGGATGTCCAGCTCGGCCGCCAGTATCGGCTTCAGCAGTTCCGCCTCGAACGCCGCGCGGTCGCGACCGAAGCCTCGGTGATCGACCGCCGCCGTCGGGATCCCCTGCGCGCGCGCCTTGGTCAGCCCCCCGGCGCCGGGGTCGTTCGAGGCCACCAGCACCGCGCGCGCCGGGTGATCCCCGGTCATCGCACGCAGCAGCGCCAGCATGTTCGACCCGCCGCCCGAGATCAGGATGGCAACGCGTTTCACAGCAGGCGACCGCTGTAGCGCACCCCCTGCCCGGCCGTCACCCGGCCGATGCGGTGTACCGTCTCGCCCTCGGCCACCAGCAGATCGGACAGCGCCTCGGCCCGGTCGGGTGCCACGACCACCACCATGCCGATGCCTGCGTTGAAGGTTTTCAAAAGCTCGGCCTGATCCAGCTGCGCGCCCTCGGCCAACCAGCGAAAGACGCCCGGCAGTTCCCAGGCGCCAAGGTCGATCTCGGCGCCCAGACCCTCGGGCAACACCCGCGGCAGGTTCTCGGTCAGCCCGCCGCCGGTGATATGGGCCAGCCCATGCACCCCGCCCGACCGCAGCGCCGCCAGCGCCGAGGTGACGTAGAGCTTCGTCGGCGTCAGCAGCGCGGCCCCCAGGGGGCCTTGCGCGAAGGGCGCCGGCGCGTCCCAGCCCAGCCCGGCGCGCTCAACCACCTTGCGCACCAGCGAAAAGCCGTTCGAATGCACCCCGGAGGAGGCCAGACCCAGCAGCACATCGCCCTCGGCCACGCCGGCGGGCAGCGCGCCGCCACGTTCCATCGCGCCCACGGCAAAGCCCGCCAGATCGAAATCACCCGCGTGATACATGCCCGGCATCTCGGCGGTCTCGCCGCCGATCAGCGCGCAGCCCGAGGCCGCACAGCCCTCGGCAATGCCTTCGATGACGGCGGCGGCCTCTTCGACGTGCAGCTTGCCGGTGGCGAAATAATCTAGGAAGAACAAGGGCTCGGCCCCCTGGCAGATCAGATCGTTCACGCACATCGCGACCAGATCGATGCCCACCTGGCCCACATGGCCGGTGTCGATGGCGATGCGCAGCTTGGTGCCCACCCCGTCGGTCGCCGCCACCAGCACCGGATCGTCATAGCCCGCGGCCTTCAGATCGAAAAGCGCACCGAAGCCGCCCAGCCCGGCCATCGTGCCGGGCCGCGCAGTGCGTTTGGCGGCGGGTTTGATCCGCTCGACCAGGGCGTTGCCCGCGTCGATATCCACCCCCGCCTGCGCATAGGTGAGCCCCTTGTTCGCGTCCGTCATGGCAGCCTCGCAAAAGTTTGGCCCCGCATAGACGAAAGCCGCGCCCCGCGCAACGCGGGCCTGCGCGGCAAGGACGACGCAAACGCGCAGGCGATGCCGCGCCGGTGCTTGACCACGCGAGGACGATCTGACACCTAGAAGTCGCCGGGCCTGTAGCTCAATTGGTCAGAGCAGGGCGCTCATAACGCCTTGGTTGGGGGTTCAAGTCCCTCCGGGCCTACCACGGCAAATCCATATACCTGAAAAAAAACGGATATTCCGCTTATCCCCCCGGCCAGACGGCTGTGGGAGGCCCTCGATCAAGCGCGCGCGCCACCGCGATCGCCTCGGCGCAGCCGCCACGGGCATCATTTCCACAGCAAGGCTGGGCGGGGTTCGTTTGAATGTCGGGAAAAATGGTAGCGGAGGAGGGACTTGAACCCCCGACACGCGGATTATGATTCCGCTGCTCTAACCAACTGAGCTACTCCGCCACTGGGTAGCGGCGGGATAATCAAGCGCCGCCGGGGCGTCAAGGGCAAAACGCCCCCGGCGGCGCCAAATCAACCCGCCCGGGCAAGCGCCCGCGCAATCAGCGCCGGAACCCCGGGATGCGCCCCGATCGGCGCCAGCACCAGCCCGGTGAAACCCGCCTGAGACAGCGCGCGCGGCACGTCCTCGCGCACATGCGCCGCCGCCTGCGCGAACAGCGGCAGGCACAGCCCCGGCCCGCGCGCCGCCGCCGCCCGGGCAACGCTGGTCAGGAACGGCGCCTCCTCGATCATGCCGACCTCGACCCGGGCGAAGGGGCCGAGTGCCAGCGTCCGCGCCAATGCCGCCGCCGCCTGCGCCGAGGCCCGCGCCCCCGCGCCGGTCCCGCTGGAGCCATGCGCCGCCAGCAGCAAGGTCGATCGGGCTGGATCAAGCGCCGCCGCCTTGGCCCCGGCCTCGGCCGCGGCGCGGGCCAGGGCGGGAAGGCCCGGATCGGCGCCAAAGGGCGCCAGACTGCGCACGCCGCCCCGCCCGGCCAGAATCAGCCGGCGCGGCAACTCGGTCGTGGTGAACCAGCCCTCGGCCATGAAGAACGGATAGATCAGCGGCGCCTCGAGGCCCATCAGCGCCGCCTCCAGCGCCCCCGGCGCGGCCAGCGTGGCGCCGCGCAGCGCCCAGGTCGGGAGCAGCGCCCCGACCCGGGCCGCCAGATCCGCCATCGCGCGCTCTTGCGGGGCCGGGTCGGACGGCGCGCCATGGGCGACCAGAATTGCCGAGCGGGTCTTGCCGCCCCCTGCATCATGCGTCGGGGTCATTGGATTTCTCTGCATCACCCGGCCTGCCGCTGGGTCACATCGTGGCCGTAGAGCCAGTCGAACCGCTTCAGCGGCGCCATCGGCATCAGCGCCCCGCCCAGCCGCAGCCCGGCATGGGCCACCATGCGCGGCAGGCCACGCAGGTGGTAGGCCCGGGCATTGGCATTCGCCGCCGCCACCGCCCGTTTCACCCGCCCCTCGCGCGCCATCTGATAGGCGGCAAAGCCCGCCTCGATGCTGTCGGCGCGGGCCAGCCGGTCGGCCAGCACCCAGGCGTCTTCGAGCGCCATATTGGCGCCCTGGGCCAGGAACGGCAGCGTCGGATGGGCCGCGTCGCCCAGAATCGCCGCGCCGTGACCATGCCAGCGCGGCGCCACCGGATGCCGGAAAAGCCCCCACAGATGCACCACTTCGACCTGATCCAGCCAGTTCCTCACCTCGGGGGCGAAATCCCCGAAACTGATGCGCGGCGCGACCGGGTCATCCTTTTGCGCCCAGCTTTCATCGGCCCAGCGGTGGCGTTCCTCGACCGCGACGATGTTGCGAAGGGTGCCGCCGCGCAGCGGATAGCTGACCAGATGTCGCCCGGCCCCCAGGAAGACCTGCGCCACCGGCGCGGCATCCGGCTCGGCCGGGATGATCGCCCGCCAGGCCACCTGATGGGTGAAGAAGGGCGTCACCTTGCCGTTCAGCGCCTGATGCACCCGCGAATGAAGCCCGTCGGCGCCCAGAAGCAGCGGCACCTCGACCGTCTCGCCGCGGGCCAGTGTCAGCCGGGGGGGATGATCGCCCAGCTCAACCGCCGCGATCCGCGCGTCGAGCGTGACATGCACCCCCGCCGCGCGCGCCGCCGCCGCCAGCATGTCGATCAGATCGGCCCGGTGGATGAAGTAATAGGGCTGCTCGGGGCGTAGCTGGCGCAGGTTCAGCCGCAGCACCGGTGCGCCGGACTGCCCGTTGCGCAGCACCACCCCGTCCGAGCGATCGCCAATCGCCGCAAGCTGCTGGGCCAGCCCCAGACCGCGCAGCACCGCGGCGCCGTTGGGGCTTATCTGGATGCCGGCGCCGACCTCACGGATCGCCTCGGCCTGCTCCAGCACAGTGACCTGGGCCCCCTGCCGCGCCAGCGCGATCGCGGCGGTAAGCCCCGCCACCCCCGCACCGACGATCGTGATCTTCGTTCCCGTGACTGACATCCCGTTCCTCCGGCATCCGTGCGGCTTGCTTATGACACATCGGCGCGAGGTCGGGTTTGACAGGGATCAAGCCAAAGGCAAATAGCGGAGAGTCTAATTGCGCGATGCACGCTTCAGTTGTCGCACAAGCAAGACCGCACGGTCCCGTCGAGTGGCGCATCGCGGTGAGGGGGTATCATCCTTGAAGACGCCAAGGCCGCCCAAGCGGGAGCGCGGTCGACAGCCCCGAGGCGCCTACGCGCAGGGCCGCAGTCACGCCCGCGGGTAGACCGGCAGAGGCAAAGAGACGCGCCGCCTGCCCCCGCACGCCGAGCGGCAGGGGCCTTGGCGCAGCCCCGCCCATCCGGTCAATCGTCGCGGTGCACTTTCTCGCGGCGTTCGTGCTTTTCCTGCGCTTCCAGCGTCATCGTCGCGATCGGACGGGCATCCAGCCGCTTGAGGCTGATCTGCTCTCCGGTCACTTCGCAATAGCCGTATTCGCCATTCTGGATCCGGCGCAGCGCCGCGTCGATCTTCGACACCAGCTTGCGCTGGCGGTCGCGGGTCCGCAGTTCCAGCGCGCGGTCGGTTTCCTCGCTGGCACGGTCGGCGATGTCGGGGACGCTGCGGGCGCTGTCTTGCAGCCCCTCGATGGTCTCGGCCGAAAGATCGATGATCTCGGTCTTCCAGGCATTCAGCTTGCGGCGGAAGTACTCTAGCTGCCGTTCGTTCATGAAAGGCTCATCCTCGGCCGGCCGGTAATCCTCGGGAAGAAAGATCTCGGGCTTCATCTCTGCCTCCTCAATAGCGACAGAGCCATCCAGCGTGTGATCAATTTGTGGATCTTCGGTTTTCGGCATCCGTCATCCCTTCGGGCGACCCTATATCCGCAGCGGCGCAGGTTGTCACTAGGGCACGACCCAGGTTGCGACAAAATTGGCGCGTGCTATGGTCCGTGCGAAACATCGCAGAGAAGTCTCGGGCAGCATTATGAAATTTACGTCAACGGAAAGCTATGTCGCGACCGAGGATCTCAGCCTTGCCGTGGATGCCGCGGTCGCGCTGGAGCGCCCGCTGCTGGTGAAGGGCGAACCCGGCACCGGCAAGACCGAACTGGCCCGTCAGGTGGCCGCCAGCCTGGGCCTGCCGCTGATCGAATGGCACATCAAATCCACCACCCGCGCCCAGCAGGGCCTTTACGAATACGACGCCGTCAGCCGGCTGCGCGACAGTCAACTGGGGGATGAGCGGGTCCACGACATCTCGAACTACATCAAGAAGGGCAAGCTCTGGCAGGCGTTCGAGGCCGAGGGCCGTGTGGTGTTGCTGATCGACGAGGTCGACAAGGCCGATATCGAGTTTCCCAACGACCTGCTGCAGGAACTCGACCGGATGGAGTTCTTCGTCTATGAGACCGGCCAGACGGTGCGCGCCCGCCAGCGCCCGGTCGTGATCATCACCTCGAACAATGAAAAAGAGCTGCCCGACGCTTTCCTCAGGCGCTGCTTCTTCCACTACATCCGCTTCCCCGACCCCGAGACCCTGCGCCGCATCGTCGAGGTCCACCATCCGGGCATCAAGGAGGCGCTGCTGACCGCCGCGCTGACCCGATTCTACGAGATTCGCGAAACCCCGGGGGTGAAGAAAAAGCCTTCGACCTCGGAGGTGCTGGATTGGCTGAAGCTGCTTATGGCCGAGGATCTGGACCCCGCCGATCTGAAGGCCGAGGGCAAGAGCGCCCTGCCCCGCCTGCACGGCGCGCTGCTGAAGAACGAGCAGGACGTGCATCTGTTCGAACGCCTGGCCTTCATGGCGCGGGGACAGAGGTAGGGCCGCGCGAGGCCGTCGGCCTGATCCCTGCCGCAGTTCAGCTGGGCCCTCTTGCCGCCCGGTACGCGCCGCAGGCGCAGGGCGAGCGCCTGCCCGCCCGGACGGGCTGGCGCTTTGGGAATCACGCGAGACCGCCCCAGTTCACGCAGTACTTTGCAGTCATTAATGGCGACGCCCTACCTTCAGGTGCGCCACCCCGCGGGCAGGCGCGCGCCCTGCTCAAGCATTGACGTCGAGGCCCCTCACCCCGCCGCCTTCTCCTCCAGCGCCAGCCATTCCTCTTCAGCCTTGGCCAGCACCTTCTGACGCTCGGCCATCATCTCGGTGGCCTTCTTGAACTTCACCGGCTCACGGCTGAACATCTCCGGATCGGCCAGCAATTGCCCCAGCTTGCCGATCTCGGCCTCCAGCCGCTCGATCACGCCGGGCAATTCCTCCAGACGATGTTTCTCCGTGAAATTAATCCCTTGCGCGGCTTTCTTCAGCTGCTGGTCACGCTCCGACACAGGCTTGCCCCCGGACCTGGACGCAGGCGCCGCCTCGGGCGCCCCGGCCAAGCCCCGCTGCGTGCGGTAATCCGAATAGCCGCCAGCATAGACCACCGCGTTACCATCCCCCTCCATCGCGATGGTGGTGGTCGCGACGCGGTCGATGAAATCCCGATCATGGCTGACCAACAGCACCGTTCCGTCGTAATCGCCCAGGATTTCCTGAAGCAGATCAAGGGTTTCGACATCCAGATCGTTGGTCGGCTCGTCCAGCACCAGCAGATTCGATTCCTGCGCCATCAGCCGCGCCAGCAAAAGCCGCGCCTTCTCGCCGCCCGACAGCGCCCGCACCGGGGCGCGGGCCTGGGCCTCGTCGAACAGGAAGTCCTTCAGATAGCCCACGACATGCTTCGGCACGCCGCGCACCATAATCTGATCCGAGCGCCCCGACACCCGCATCGTCGGGTCGTTGGTCAGGTTCTCCCACAGGCTCGCATTCGGGGCGAGCTGCGCGCGGGCCTGATCGAAGACCGCAAGCTGCAGATTGGTCCCCAGGCGCACCGAGCCCGCGTCCGGCTCGATCGCTCCGGTCAGCAGTTTCAGCAGCGTCGTCTTGCCCACGCCATTGGGGCCGACAAAGGCCACCCGATCGCCGCGCTGTACCTTGATCGAGAATGGCCGCAGGATCAGCTTCTCGCCGAAAGCCATTGAAATGTCTTTAACTTCGACAACAAGCTTGCCCGACTTCTGGCCCGAATCGAGCGCCATCGCCGCCGTCCCCTGGCGCCGGATCTGGGCCGAGCGTTCAGCCCGAAGATCCTGCAGCGCCCGCACCCGGCCCTGATTGCGCTTGCGCCGGGCGCTGATGCCTTCGACCGCCCAGCGACCCTCGGCCTTGATCTTGCGGTCCAGCTTGTGGCGCGCCTGATCCTCTTCGGCCCAGACGGTCTCGCGCCAGTCCTCGAAGCCCTCGAAGCCCTGATCGCGGCGGCGCAGCGCGCCCCGGTCCAGCCACAGCGTCGCGCGCGCCAGCGCCCGCAGGAAGGCGCGGTCGTGGCTGATCAGGATGAAGGCCGTGCGGGTCTCGGCCAACTGCGCCTCAAGCCAGCCGATCGCCTCGATGTCCAGATGGTTCGTCGGCTCGTCCAGCAGCATCAGTTCCGGCGCCCGCGCCATCAGCCGCGCCAGCGCCGCGCGCCGCCGCTCGCCGCCCGAGGCGGTCGCGACCGGGGTGGCGGGGTCGAATTTCAGCCCCTCCGCCGCCATCTCGACGCGGTATTCCTCGCCCGGCTCCAACCCCTCCGCGGCATACTCGCCCAGCGTGCGATAGGCCGACAGATCCGGATCCTGTTCCATATAGCCGACCGACACGCCCGGCGGCACCATCCGCGCGCCGGCATCGGCCTCGACCAGCCCGGCCATCAGCTTCATCAGCGTCGACTTGCCAGAGCCGTTGCGCCCGACCAGCGCCAGCCGGTCGCCCGGCTGCACGCTCAGATCGAGCCCGTCAAAGATGGGATCCCCGCCAAAGGTGAGCGAGATACCGGAGAGCTGAAGAAGGGGTGCGCGTGCCATGGGGCGCAGCTAATCGTGCCCTGTGGCGGCGTCAACTCCCCTTCTTCCCCCCTTCATCTTGGCAAAAGTACTCTCGGGGGTCGCCATTGTTGCGCCATTGGTCCGAGCGACAATGGCGACGAGGGGCAGACAGCCCCTCGCCCCCGGCCCCTCAGCCCGCGACGCCGCGCAGCAGCCGTGCGCGGGCGGGCGGAATGGCCCGGATCTCCAACCCCGTGAACACATGCAAAGTGCCCATGTCGCGATCCACCACCGCGTGATCGGACACCCACCCCCCCATCACCAGATAGCTGCGCAGCAAGGGCGGCATCCCCAGCATGGCGCGCCGCGCGTCGGGCTTGCGCCGCCGCAGCACCCGGGCAAAGCGGAACACCTCGGGCGCGCGCACCCGCGGCAGCCAGCGCCGCGGCGCGAGGTGGCGCTCCTTCAGCATCGCGAAGGCGTCCAGATAGGCGCCCGCCTCGATCCCCGCGAAGGACGAGCAGCCAAACAGCAGCTCTACCCCGTTGTCGTCGACATAGCGGGTCATCGCGCCCCAGGCGACGCGCAGGATGTCGGGATCATGCCAGGAGGGGTGCAGGCAGAAGCGGCCCATCTCGACCATCTTGCCCTGGAAGCCGGCCAGGGCGGAGAGTTCGTAATATTGCGCGGCATAGCTTTGGCCGATTTCGGCGCCGCCTTGCAGCGGCAGGATGCGAAAACAGCACACCAGCGTGCCCAGGCGGGTTTCCTCGATCAGGACATGGGCGCAGCGGGGATCGAAAGCGTCGGCATCCAGCCCCTCTTCGGCACAGCCGCGAAAGGCCAGCCAGCGCAGACGCTGCGCCGCGCGCAAATCCTTGGGGGTGGTGGCAAAGCGGGCCTGGTAGCGGCCCTTGCGGAATGCCGGCATGGCGCGATCTCCACCCCCGGCGCGTGTTGTCCGGGGCGGCGCCGGCGGGTGCGCTCAATCTATCACGAAAATTCTAACGCAACCACGTCAGACCGCGCCAAATGCAGTTCGCCCCCAGTTGGCCCGGGGTAGCCCCCACGTCAGGCCCCAGTCAGGACCAGCCGGCCCCCGAGGATCTTGCCCAGGGGGGCCGTCGGTGCGGCGCGTCAGCCGCCGCTCTTGTTGAGGAACTGGCTGGCGTTGAACTTGCCGATGCTGCCGAACAGCTGCTGCAGGAAGCCGATGCCACTGACCCTGGGCGTCGTCACCCGACGGCTCAGCGCGACAACATGGCCCTGCTTCAGACCGAATCGTTCGACATTGGAAACCCGCCCGGCCTTGTCGAAGCTGATCGCCACGACTTCGCGCTTGGTTTCCCGGCTCGGCCCTGCGGCCACGGTCTTGAACCAGCTTTGCACATAGAACCATTCCGCCGGCTTCATCAGCCCGGCAGTGGTCGGATCACCGATCTTGGCGCGCACCGTGTCGCGGGTGTCCTTGTCCACTTGAATCTGGGAAAGTTCCTGCGCGTCAGGGACATAGCCATGATTGGAATAGATCGGACTGCAGGCGCCGAGCACCACGATCGCCAGGCCCAGCAACCCAACGCGCATCCGGGAAAGCGCCTGTCTCATCCCACCCTCTTGCCTTGCAGCCTCAAGCCTTTTATCCGGCTTACAGAAGGACGGGCGCGGGTTCAAGGAAGGAACGCGTGCCGGATTGCGCACCAGGCGGCGCCACACCGGACCCACGCCGGGCCCACACCGACCCGCCGGGTGCCGACACCGCCCGCGATCCGCCCGCAATTCGTGCACCATGCCGCCACACCGCGCGCCCCGCAACCAGGAGACCGCAGCCATGACCGACCCCCTGCCCGTCTCGATGCCGCTGCGCGTCGCCGACCTGCCGGCGCGCAAACCCAAGCGCTTCGATCTGCGCCCCGCGCCCGAGGTCCTGCCGCTGGTCGCCGGGCTGATCGGCGCCGAGTCGGTCCGCAAGCTCAGCTTCAAGGGCGAGATCCGGCCCGCAGGCAAACACGATTTCGTGCTTGAAGGCGATCTGGGCGCCACCGTGGTGCAGGCCTGCGTGGTCACCCTGGCCCCCGTCACCACCCGGATCGAAGAGCATGTGACCCGCCGCTACCTGACCGAGATGCCCAGCCCGGCCGAGCATTCCGACCCCAGCGCCGAGGGCATAGAGATGCCCGAAGACGATACCGCCGAGCCGCTGCCAGAGGTGATCGACCCGGGCTCGGTGCTGCTCGAGGCGCTGGCGCTGGCGATGCCGCTTTATCCGCGTGCCGAGGATGCCGCGCTGGATCAGGCCGATTTTTCCCCGCCCGATGCCGCGCCGCTGACCGACGCGGCGCTGAAACCCTTTGCGGGGCTTGCGGCGCTGCGCGATAAGCTGGAAAATGGCGGCAACGACAGTGACGGAAGTGACGGCGGCACGCCGGCGTGACCCAGGCCCCGGTTCGCCCTTCGGCGCCCGGCGGGGATGGCGGACAAAGGGGCAGAAAAGACTTGCACCGGCTCAGAATCGCAGTATGTTCCGCGCCTCGATCAGATCGCGGGAACGTGTGCAACGTGGCAGGGGCCGCGCCGCATTTTTTCGCAGGAAAAGACACCGGGGCACAGCCCCTCAAACGACCCGAGGATGACACATGGCTGTCCCGCAGAACCGCGTTACCAAATCCCGCCGCAACATGCGCCGTGCGCATGATGCGCTGGTCGCCGCCAATCCGCACGAATGCCCGGAATGCGGCGAACTCAAGCGCCCGCACCATGTCTGCCCGTCCTGTGGCCATTATGACTCGCGTGAAGTCGTGGCCTCTGCGGTCGAGGTCGACCTGGACGACGACGCGGCGTAAGTTCTCCCTGATGTCACAGGGGCCGCGCGGTGCGGCTGGAGGGAGACCGGCATGACCGGACCCGAAATCCAATCCGGCGCGGACACCGCGCCCGTCAGGGCGCCGGTTCCGGCGGCCCAGCCCGTCGGGGGACCCGTGGTGATTTCCGTCGATGCGATGGGCAGCGATCTGGGGCCTGCGGCGGTGGTCGCGGGGCTTGAGAAATTCGCCACCCGCGATTCCGACACCCAATTCCTGCTGCATGGCGACGAGGCGATCCTGACAAGCCTGATCGCCAAGCGCCGCCATCTGGCCGGCCGGGTCACGATCCGCCATGCCGAGGGCGTCGTGACCATGGATGAAAAGCCCAGCCAGGTGGTGCGCAACGCCAAGGGCACGTCGATGTACGGCGCGATCGAGAGCGTACGCGACGGCGAGGCCGAGGTGGCCGTCTCTTGCGGCAATACCGGCGCGCTGATGGCGCTGTCGATGATCCGGCTGCGCAAGATTGAGGGCGTCAACCGCCCGGCGATCGCCTGCCTCTGGCCCTCGCGCAGTCCGACCGGCTTCAATCTGATGCTCGACGTCGGCGCCGACATCAAGGCCGACGCCCGCGACCTGCTGCAATATGCGATGATGGGCGCCTCTTACGCGCGCAACGGCATGGGCATCAAGCGGCCCCGGATCGGCCTGCTCAATGTCGGCACCGAAGAGCACAAGGGCCGGGCCGAGCTGAAGCAGGCCAATGAGATGATCGCCGCCGCCACCGAGGTGGGGGGGTTCGATTACATCGGCTTCATCGAGGGCGGCGATCTGCCGTCGAACAAGGTCGATGTGATCGTCACCGACGGCTTCACCGGCAATGTCGCGCTGAAGACCGGCGAGGGCACCGCCAAGCTGATCGGGGATTTCCTGCGCGACGCCTTCAAGGCGACGCCGCTCAGCCGGATCGCGGCGCTGCTGGCGCTGGCCTCGCTGCGCCGCTTCCAGAAGCGGATCGACCCGCGCCGGGTGAATGGCGGGGTGTTTCTGGGCCTTAACGGCACGGTGGTGAAATCGCATGGCGCGGCCGACGCGACCGGCGTGGCCGCCGCGCTGCAACTGGCCTCGCAGCTGGCGCGTTCCGGGTTTCAGGAACGGCTTGCGGCCCGGGTTGCATCCGCCCCTGCCCCGTTGCAGGATGACGGCGCCGAGGGCACAGGACAGCAGACGGGGCCAGAAACAGGGCCCGAAACTGGGCCAGAAGCGGGCCCACAGCAAACGGGATCCGACGGAAAGGATCCGGATGCCGACCCTCAGGGGGATGGCAGCGAAAGTAGGGCCGAATGACAACACGCGCCGTGGTTGAGGGCGTCGGGCATTACCTGCCCGAACGCGTCGTGCCGAACAGTGAATTCGAAGCGACGCTGGACACATCCGACGAATGGATCCGGGCGCGTTCCGGCATCGAGCGGCGCCATTTCGCGGCCGAGGGCGAAACCACCTCGGATCTCGCCGCCGCCGCCGCGCGGGCCGCGCTGCAGGATGCCGGGCTGGCCGCCAGCGATCTGGACGCGATCATCGTCGCCACCTCGACCCCGGACCTCACCTTCCCCTCGGTCGCGACCATGGTGCAGGAACAGCTGGGCATGACCCAGGGTTTTGCCTTCGATATTCAGGCAGTCTGCGCGGGCTTCGTCTATGCGCTGGCCAATGCCAATGCGCTGATCGTTTCGGGTCAGGCGCGGCGGGTGATGGTGATCGGCGCCGAAACCTTCAGCCGGATCATGGATTGGACCGACCGCTCGACCTGCGTGCTGTTCGGCGATGGCGCCGGCGCGCTGATCCTGAACGCGGCGGAAGGCGACGGCAGCGGCGCCGACCGGGGCATCCTGTCCACCGATCTGCATTCCGACGGCCGGTTTCGGGATCTTCTTTACGTCGACGGCGGGGTGTCGAAAACCGGCACCACCGGCCATCTGCGGATGATGGGCAAGGAAGTCTTCCGCCATGCGGTGGAAAAGCTGGCCGAAACCGCCCATACGGCCCTGGAAAAAGCCGGGCTTAGCGGTGCCGATGTCGACTGGATCGTGCCGCATCAGGCCAATATCCGCATCATCACCGCCACCGCCAAGAAGATGGGCCTGCCGATGGACCGCGTGGTGCTGACGGTGGCCGATCACGGCAATACCTCGGCCGCGTCGATTCCCCTGGCGCTGTCGGTGGGATGCCAGCGCGGGCAGATCAAGACCGGCCAATTGGTCGTGATCGAGGCGATTGGCGGCGGTCTGGCCTGGGGTTCGGTGGTTTTGCGCTGGTAAACCCATCTTAACGCCCGCTTTTAAGCCGTTGACATTGACTCGGAAAATCAACTCGCCCATCCTTCGCGCAATCAACCCCAGGGGGACGCGATGAGTGAGAAGACCTTGACCCGCATGGATCTGAGCGAAGCGGTGTTTCGTGAGGTGGGGCTATCGCGGAACGAATCCGCGCAGCTTGTTGAAAGCGTATTGCAGCATATGTCCGATGCGCTGGCCTCGGGCGAGACGGTGAAGATCTCGTCCTTCGGCACGTTTTCGGTGCGCGACAAGGCGGCCCGCGTCGGCCGCAACCCCAAGACCGGGGAAGAAGTGCCGATCCACCCCCGCCGTGTGCTGACCTTCCGCCCTTCGCATCTAATGAAGGACCGGGTCGCCGCCGGCAACCGGGGCTGAGGCCCCGCGCGGATGGAGAAGTCTCCCGACGCCTTCCGCACCATCAGCGAAGTGGCCGACGTGTTGGACACGCCCGCCCATGTGCTGCGGTTCTGGGAAAGCCGGTTCACGCAGGTCAAGCCGGTGAAACGCGCCGGCGGCCGGCGCTATTACCGGCCGTCCGATGTGGCGCTGCTGGGCGGTATCAAACATCTTCTGCATGATGAGGGCATGACGATCCGCGGCGTCCAGAAGATGCTGCGCGAGCAGGGCATCCGCCATGTCGCGGCCCTGGGCGGCGACGATGCGCCCGGCGAGACGATCGACGCCCCGCCGCCGCTTGCCACCTCGGCGCCCGCGCCCGCGCCGCTGGACAATATCGTCGCCATGCCTGCGAGCCGCCCCGCGCCTGAGCCGGAGCCGGACGTGGCGCTTGAAGTTGAGCCCGAAACCGCGCCGGAACAGGCCCAAGCCCCGAAGCCGGAGGCGGCACCCGAAGTGTTGCCGGAGGCGGAGCCCTCCTCGATGCCTGCGGCGGAGTCCTTGCCGCAAGACCCGATGCCCGAATTCTCCTTCGGGGCACCGACCGAGGCCGAGTTGGAGCAGGCAACGTCCCCCGAACGCGAACCCGAGCCTGCGCCTGAACCCGAACCCGAGTCGCCCCCGGAAACGGCGCCCAAGCCGGAAGTCGCGGCCGCCGATCAGGCACCGGAACCGCCGGGCCCGCCGCTCTGGGACGCCGCGCCCGCGCCGCCGCTCACCGACGCCTCGGCGCCCGCGCTGCCCGACCTGCCGCCCGAGCCCGACTTTTCCGACGCTCCCGGCCCGACGCTCGCCGCGCGACTGCGTGCGCTGCCGCCCGCCGCCCCCGGCCCCGATCTGGAGCCCCTCGCGGCGCTGGCCGACCGGCTGAAAGCACTGCGTCACAAGATGGCCGGCCATGCCCGGCGCGGTCACGGATAAGCGGCGCAAATTCATGCGCATTGGCTCTTGCCCCCGCCGTGAAATCCGTTATGTGTCCTCCCCGTCGGGCCGTGGCGCAGCCTGGTTAGCGCGTCCGTCTGGGGGACGGAAGGTCGCGAGTTCGAATCTCGCCGGCCCGACCAACAAAGAACCGCCCGTATCCCTTTGGGGTACGGGCGTTCTTCTATCCGGAGGGTCCGAATGACGACCGGCGTGCTGCCCGTGCAGGAACTGAATGCGATGATCGACGCGGGCGCGATCGCGGCCGATCTGCCGTTTGCGACGGGTCAGGTCCAACCCGCCAGCCTTGATCTGCGGCTGGGCACGCGCGCTTACCGCGTGCGGGCCTCGTTCCTGGCCGGCAAGCACCGCCAGGTCGCCGACCGGATCGCCGAATTCCAGATGCATGAGGTCGATCTGACCGGCGGCGCGGTGCTGGAAAAGGGCTGCGTCTATGTCGTGCCGCTGATGGAACGCCTGACCCTGCCCGACGGCATCCAGGCGGTGGCCAACGCCAAAAGCTCAACCGGGCGGCTGGATCTTCTGACCCGCACGATCACCGATGGCGGCACCGAATTCGACCGCATCCCGCCGGGCTATTCCGGCCCGCTCTACGCCGAGATATGCCCGCGCTCTTTCTCGGTTCTGGTGCGGCCCGGGATGCGGCTGAACCAGATCCGCTTTCGCCGTGGACAGGCGGTGCTGTCGGATGCGGAACTGGCCGATCTGCACGCAAGTGTGGGCCTTGTCAGCGGCACGGCGGTGATCTCGGACGGGTTGGGGTTTTCGGTCGATCTGCAGCCCGCGTCGGGCAGTCTGGTCGGCTACCGCGCCAAGCCCCACACCGGGGTGATCGACCTCGACCGCATCGACGCCTATGACCCGGCCGAGTTCTGGGAGGAGGTCCACAGCCGCGATGGCCGCATCATCCTCGATCCCGGCGCCTTCTACATTCTGGTCAGCCGCGAGGCGGTGACCATCCCGCCCGACCACGCCGCCGAGATGGCCCCCTATCTGGCCATGGTGGGCGAATTCCGGGTGCATTACGCGGGCTTCTTCGATCCGGGCTTTGGCTGGGCCGAGGCCGGCGGCGCCGGATCGCGCGGTGTGCTGGAGGTGCGCTGCCACGAGGCGCCCTTCGTGCTGGAACATGGGCAGGTCGTCGGCCGTCTGGTCTATGAGCGCATGGCGGCACGGCCCGAAACGCTTTATGGTACGGGGATCGCCTCGAACTATCAGGGTCAGGGGCTGAAACTGTCGAAACATTTCCGCGCGCCCTGACCGGGCCGCGCGCAGCGGAGCCTGCCCATGCGTCCTGCCATCCGTCCCGCCTTTACCGCCGCCGCGGCGCTGCTGCTGGCGCTTGCCCTGCCCGCCGTCGCGCGCGCCGGCACCGCGCTGACCTTCGGCATCTATCTGTGGACGAGCCACGGAGAATCGCCGACCCGGGCGCAGTACCTCTCGATCGCCGACGGCAAGACCGAGCTGGAGACCGACGGCACCGCGGGCTACAAGAGCACGACCCATGCCACGACCGAGGCCGAGACCAAGCTGGTCGAGGCCGCGATCGAGAGCCGGATGAAGGCGCTGACCCTGCACCCAGGCGCCGCGCCCGCCACGCCCTATGTCGTGGTCGAATGGAATTTCGCCGCCGATCAGACCTATAGCGAGGGTCGCGGCGCCTATCCGCTGAAGGACGTGCCGCCCAGCGTGCTGGCGCTGCAAAAGCAGATTTTCGGCGCGACTTACGACGCCAAGGGGAAGTGACCGCACGGTCTGCGCCCGAAAGCGGCCAATGGCCCCGCCGTGCCCTTCAGAACCGGCCCCTCAGAACCGCCCGAAGCGGCGCATCAGGCGCAGCGCCTGTTGGGCGCGGCGGGTGGTGTCGCGCGATTGCCCCGCCTGACCCGGCGGCGCCGCAGGCCCCGCGCCCCCACTCTGGCCCCCGCGCTGGCCCCCGCGCTGGCCCCGACCCCGGCCCGAGGCCAGATCGATGCCCTTGCTTACGCCCTTGTTCATCAGCCGCCGCATCACCATGCGCAGCACCATGTTGAGAAGTCTCGTCGGATCCATCCCGGCGCTCCCGTTCCTGCCCACTCCTGCCCGCGGCCACCAGACTAGCCGCCCGGAATGGCGAAAGCATGGCGCGGATCAGTCCTCGAACAGCTCGCTCTGGCCGCCGCCCTGATCCTCTTCCTCGGGCTCTGCCTCCATACTGCCGCCCATGCCGGAGGGCAGCGCGCGGTTGTCCAGCAGCCCCGCCGCGCGCAGCTCTTTCAGCCCCGGCAGGTCGCGCGCGCTTTCCAGCCCGAAATGATCGAGGAAATTCTCCGTCACCACGAAGGTCACCGGCCGCCCCGGCGTCATCCGGCGGCGGCCAAAGCGGATCCACTCCAGCTCGATCAACTGATCGACCGTGCCACGGCTGACGGCGACGCCACGGATCTCTTCGATCTCGGCGCGGGTGCAGGGCTGGTGATAGGCGATGATCGCCAGCGTCTCGATCGCGGCGCGGCTAAGCTTGCGGGTCTCGACGGTTTCCTTGTGCAGCAGATGGCCAAGGTCGGGCGCGGTGCGAAAGGCCCAGGCATCGCCCACCTTCACCAGCCGCACGCCGCGCCCCTCATAGCGGCGGCGCAACAGCACCAGCGCCTCGGCGGGGTCGGCGCCATGCGGCAGCCGTGCGTCCAGCTCGCGCAGCGTCACCGGCTCGGCCGAGGCGAACAGGATCGCCTCGATCATCCGCTCCTGCTCGGCCAGCGGCGGGGCTGCGAACAGGCTTTGCTCGGCCTCTAGGGGCGCCTCGGTCGGGGTCGCGTCGTTCGTCACTCGGGCTTCTTCCGTATCTGGATCGGGGCGAAGGTATCACCCTGTCTTACCTCGATCCGGCCCTGCTTGGCGAGTTCCAGGATCGCGGCGAAATGCGCCGCCGTAGCGGACCGGCGGCGGGTGGGATCGACTTCCCAGCCCTCGGGCAGGTAGCTGATCAGATCGGTCCAGTCGCCGGCATAGCCGATTAGGCCGCGCATCCGGTCAAGCGCCTGTTCCATGGTGAAGACATGGTCGCGGTCCATCACGAAGGGGCGGAAATCGTCTCGGGTGCGGATCCTTGCATAGCCCTGCATCAGATCCAGCAGCGTGGCGGTATAGCGCACCACCCGGATGCGCTGAACGTCTTCGGTCAGGCCGCGGGCGAAGAAATCGCGGCCCTTCTGGTCGCGCGCCATCAGCTGCGCCGCGGCCTCGCGCATGGCTTGCAGACGCTCCAGCTGGAACGCCAGATGGGCGGCCAGATCCTCGGCCGAGGGGCCGTCGTCTTGCGGATCGGGGGGCAGCAGCAGGCGCGATTTCAGATAGGCAAGCCAGGCCGCCATCACCAGATAATCCGCTGCAAGTTCGATCCGCAACACCTTGGCCTTGTTCACGAAAACAAGGTATTGCTCGGCCAGTTGCAGAACCGAGATCTTGCGCAGATCCACCTTCTGCGTGCGCGACAGCGTCAGCAAAAGGTCCAAGGGCCCCTCGAACCCGTCGACATCGACGATCAGCGCCTCGGCGGCCAGCCGGGCGGCGACGCTGTTGTCATCGGTCTCGCTGTCGCTCCAGTCGCTGTCAGACATGCTCCGGCCCGCTCAGAAGGGCCTCAAGTTCGGCTTCCAGCGCGCCAATGTCAATCGGATCGGGCAGATGGCGGCGAGAGAGCGCTGCGGCCGCGCGGTCTGCGGCCGCAGCGGTCATCGGCCCGAGCGCGGCGGCCACGGCCTGCATCTCATCAAGCTTGCCGTTGCAATGCAGCGCGATATCGCAACCCGCCGCGACCGCGCAGGTGGCGCGATGGGCGATGTCGCCCGAAAGCGCCTCCATCGACAGATCGTCGCTGAGCAGCAGCCCGTGAAAGCCGATCTCTTGCCGGATCGCGTCGATCACGGCGGCGGATTGGGTGGCGGGCGACACCGGGTCGTAGGCGGCAAAGATCACATGGGCGCTCATCCCCATCGGCAGGTCGGCAAGCGCTCGGAACGGGGCAAAGTCGGTTTGGCGCAGGGTCTCGGCATCCGCGCCGACCACCGGCAGGTTCAGATGGGTGTCGGCATTGCCGCGCCCATGGCCGGGCAGATGTTTCATCACCGGCAGCACACCGCCGTCAAGGCAGCCCTCGGCCACCGCGCGGGCGATGGCGACGACACGCGCCACCTGTGAGCCGTAGCAGCGATAGTCGAGGAACGGATGGGTCTGATCGCCGGCCAGATCGGCGACCGGGGCGCAATTGGTGTCGATGCCGACGGCGCGCATCTCATGCGCCATCAGCCGGTGGCGCAGATACATCGAACGCGCGGCCCGGGCGGGTCCGGCGCGGGTGATCTGGTCGCGCGCATCGTCCCAGCGGCGCCAATGCGGCGGGCGCAGGCGCTGAACGCGGCCGCCTTCCTGATCGATCATCACCGGCGCGTCGCGGCTGAGGCTGTCGCGCAGATCGGCGGTCAGCCGGCGCAGCTGCGCGGGATCCTCGATATTGCGGGCGAAGAGGATGAAGCCCCAGGGGTCGGCGTCGCGAAAGAAGGCGCGTTCGCGCGCCGAGAGGACCGGCCCCTCGCAGCCCAGCACATAGGCTCCTGCGGCGGCCATCAGCGGATCGTGACCGGAATGCAGCCGGCGTTCTGGGACTGCAACGCGGCGCAGAAGGCGCGGGCATCGGATTCGGCATCAAAGCCCGCCGCGCGCAGCCGGTAGAACACCCGCCCGCCGCTTTCGGCCTTCTGGATCACCTGGCCGTGCTTGTCCATCAGCGGGCCGAACTGGGTCACGATCCCGTCCCAGGCCTGCTGGGCCGAGGCCACGCTGGGATAGGCGCCAAGCTGCACCAGCCGCATGCCCGGGCGCAGGCTGGCGGGGTCGATCGACACCGTCTTGGGCTGCGCCGGGGGCTGGTCGATCGGCATGGTCACGCCCGAGGGCCGCAACATAGGCCGGATCGAGCTGCGCACCGCCTGAGCCGTGCCGCCGGTGACCGACTGGGGGCCTTCGCCGGTGACCGCCTCGGTCGCGGCGCGGGCGGCGGCGAGGGCCACCTCGACCGGGTCCATGGGGGCAGCATCGGCCGTGGGGGCGGTTGCGGCATCGGCGCCCGAAGCCTGCGTTCCGGCATCCGGCGCCGGGTTCGGGTTCAGGTTCGGGCTCGGCACATCGGCTGCAGCGTGGCTGGCGGTGACGGCCTCAGGTGCGGCGTCATGGGGTGACAGCTGCACCGGGCTGGGCGCCAGCACCACGCGGTCCGGCGGTGGCGGCAGCGGCTCATCCGCGGCGACGGCATTGACGGCCAGACCCACATTGCGGGCGATCTGCCCACCGGGATCCTCGGGCGCCACCCGCATCGGGCCCTTCAGCGCCTTGATCACCGGCACGCCGGCGGCGTCGCGGCGCACCAGATGGTAGCCCCAGACCCCGACGCCGATGATCAGCGCCAGCGACGTGACCGCACCGGCGATGTTGATATAGCCCTGCAGCGGGCTCGGCTGCACGCCGGAGTCCGCCCGTCCTTGTCGACCGAATTCGATCTCCGCCATGCTCTGCTCTGCCTCATGGCACCGCTTTCACGGGGCCGTCTTGCCTGCGTCGCACCGGCGGAGCGCCTGTTTTTCAGCGCATTTCCTCGACCGGCGTAACCCCAAGGATAGCAAGACCGGCGGAAATGACAACCGCGACCGCCCGGGCAAGGGCGATTTTCGCCTGTGTCGCGGCAACATCGCCCTCCTGGACGAAGCGCAAAGCGGTTTCGTCGTTGCCCTTGGTCCAGTGGCTGTGCAGGTCCGAGGCCAGATCATACAGGTAGAAAGCCACGCGGTGGGGTTCGTGCCCGCGCGCGGCGATCTCGACCAGCCGGGGCCATTCGGCGACCTTGCGCGCCAGTTCCAGCTCAGCCGGATGGGTCAGCGTGTCGATCCCCGCCCCCGCCAGCGCCGCGTCGGAGGTGTCGACCCCCATCTCGGCCGCGCGGCGCAGCACCGAACAGATCCGGGCATGGGCGTATTGGACGTAGAAGACCGGGTTGTCCTTCGACTGCTCCAGCACGCGCGCGAAATCGAAATCCAGCGGCGCGTCGTTCTTGCGGGTCAGCATGACGAAGCGGGTGACATCGGCGCCGGCCTGTTCGACCACGTCGCGCAGCGTGACGAAGGTGCCCGCGCGCTTCGACATCTTGAAAGGCTCGCCGTTCTTGTAAAGCTTCACCAGCTGGATCAGCTTGATGTCCAGCGGAACGCGGCCCTCGGACAGCGCCGACACCGCCGCCTTCATCCGCTTCACATAGCCGCCGTGATCGGCGCCGAAGATGTCGATGAGCTGGTCAAAGCCGCGCTCCACCTTGTCGTAATGGTAGGCGATGTCGGGGGCGAAATAGGTCCAGGCGCCATCGGATTTCTTGATCGGGCGGTCGACATCGTCGCCATGCGCGGTGGACCGGAACAGGGTTTGTTCGCGCGGCTCCCAATCCTCGGGAGTCTTGCCCTTGGGGGGTTCCAGCGTGCCGCGGTAGATCAGGCCCTTTGCCTCGAGGCTGGCAATCGCCTTCTCGATCAGCCCGGTGCCATACAGGGATTTCTCCGAGAAATAGACATCCATCTTGACGCCCAGCATCGCCAGATCGTCGCGGATCATCGCCATCATCGCCTGGGTCGAGAATTCGCGCAGATCCTCCAGCCAATCGGCCTCGGGGCGGTTCAGCAGGCTCTCGCCGTATTTCTCCTTCAGCGCCTGACCCACCGGGATCAAGTAATCGCCGGGATACAGGCCCTCGGCGATCTCGGGGCTCAGCCCGCAGGCCTCGCGGTAGCGTTCATAGGCCGAGCGCGCCAGCACATCAACCTGACCGCCGCCGTCGTTGATGTAATATTCGCGCGTGACCTGATAGCCCGCCACATCCAGAAGCCGCGCCAGCGCATCGCCGAAGACCGCGCCCCGGGTATGGCCGACATGCATCGGCCCGGTGGGGTTGGCCGAGACGAATTCCACATTCACCTTCGCCCCCTGCCCCAGGGTCGAGCGGCCATAACCCGCCCCCTGGGTCAGCACGGCGCGGATCACATCATGCCACGCCGCCGCCGCCAGCCGCAGGTTCAAAAAGCCCGGACCCGCGACCTCGGCGCTCTCGATCCGGGGATCGGCGGCCAGCTTGGCGGCCAGCGCCTCGGCGATGTCGCGCGGCTTCATCCCGGCGGGCTTGGCCAGCACCATCGCGGCATTGGTCGCCATGTCGCCATGGGCGGGGTCGCGGGGCGGCTCGGCGGTGACGTTGGCGGTGTCGAGGCCGGCGGGCAACGCGCCCTCGGCCACCATCGCGTCGAGCGCGGCGATCACCTGGTCGCGGATCTGGGAAAAGAGGTTCATCAGTTCATCCTTGCGTTGGCCCGGGGTTTACCACGCGCAAGGGCCGCGTCAATGCGGCGCGCCCCCCGGCGGGCGTATTTGAGGAACAATGAAAGGCGTTTTGCGGCCCCCCAAGGTCCGGCCACGGGTGCCGGACGGCAGCCACATCGCCCCGAGCACCCGGTGCCCACCTGCCCTTTCATTGTTCCTCAAATACGCCGGCGGCGCGCGCCAGATGCGCCTTAACCCGGCAGCGACGCGCCCTCCCCGGCGGGGGGCGCGGTTGGCCCTTCGGGTGGCAGCATCGCGATCAGGCGGGTGCCGGGGGCGGATTTCACCTCGGCGTCGGAGGCCACGAAACGCAGCCGCCCGCCCGGCCCGATCCAGCCCAGAAGCACCGCGTCGGGGCGTTTCTCGCGCCAGTCGGGATAGCCGAATTCCTCGGTCAGGCGGGTGGCGCCGATGGTCCAGCCGTCGATCATGCGCTGCTCCAGCGCCTCGGCGGTCTCGGAGGGTCCGAAGCCGCGCCCGCCCAGGGTCGAGGGCAGTGCGTGGCGGGCGTTGTCCTCGCGCTCGCGCGCGGTCTGGTAGACGTTGTCGCGGCCGAATTCGGGGCCGAGGTCGGTGGCGACGAGGGTGTTGTAGGCGTCGTTGTCGGTGGCGGCGATGGCGGTGCCAAAGGCCACCAGTTCGACCGAATGCTCGGCCGCCTCGGACAGGATATCGCCCATGAACACCGCAAGGCCGGCGCGGCGGGCACGGCGCAGGCGCATGTGGTTGGGATCGGCCACCAGCACCGGAAGTTCCAGCTTTGCCAGCGCCTCGGCCAGCGCCACGCCCCAGCGCGAGGCGCCGATCACCAGCACCCCGGGCATGCCGCCGCCCAGCCCCAGCACCTGTGCCAGCGGCTTGAGCGCAAAGCCGTGCAACACCACCGTCACCGCCACCAGCACGAAGGCCAGCGGCCCCAGCAGCGTCCCGTCATCCACCCCCAGCGCATCCAACCGCGCGCCGAACAGCGCCGCCACCGCGACCAGCACGATGCCGCGCGGCGCGGTCAGCGCGATCAGCGCGCGCTCCCGCCAGGGCACGGGGCTGCCGGCCAGGGCGACGCTAACGCTCAGCGGCCGCACCACTAGGATCACCACCGCCACGAAGGCCCAGGCGCGCCAGTCCAGCGCCGCGATCCGCCCCAGATCCAGCGAGGCCGCCATCAGGATGAACACCCCCGACACCAGCAGCACCGTCGCATGTTCCTTGAAGCGGCGCAGCTCGTCATAAGACGGCAGCCCCGCATTGGCGATCCACACGCCCATCACCGTGACCGCCAGCAGCCCGCTTTCATGCAGCACCGCATCCGAGGCCGCGAACACCACCAGCAGCACCGCAAACAGCACCGGCACCTTCATGTATTCGGGCACCCTGCCCGCCTGGAAGCCGCGCGCCAGCGCCCAGCCCGCCGCCGCGCCCAGCAAACCGGCCACCGCGATGCCCAGGGCGAAATCGCCGACCGCCGCCAGCGGCGAGGTGGCGGTGGCGGCGACCAGCACCACCTCGAAGGCCAGCACGGCGGCCAGCGCGCCCAGCGGGTCGCCGACGATCGCCTCCCATTGCAAAAGCGCCGCGGGCCGGCGCGGCAGCCGCGCCTGGCGCAGCAGCGGCGCGATCACCGTGGGGCCGGTGACGATCATGATGCCGCCGAACACCGAAGCGCTGGCCCAGCCAAGCCCGGCGACGAAATGCAGCGCCAGCGCCGACAGCAGCCAGCCCACCGGCGCGCCCAGATAGATCAGCCGCCGCACCCCCACGCGCGCATCGCCCAGCTTGGCGAAATCGAGGCTCAGCCCGCCCTCGAACAGGATCACCGCGACGGCCAGCTGAATCATCGGCCCCATCAGGTCGCCGAACACATGGGCGGGATCGAACAGGCCCGCGACCGGACCCACAAGCACCCCGGCGGCCAGCATCAGCACGATCGCCGGCATATGCAGCCGCCAGGCCAGCCATTGCGCGCCGACCCCCAGCGCGCCGACCAGCGCAAAAGCCCCGACCGGACCCAGCGCGCCAGCCTCGGCCATGACGCTCAATCGGTTGCCCCGGTCAGCCGGGCATGTTCGGCCAGCGCGAAGCGGTCGGTCATGCCCGAGACGTAATCCAGCACGATCCGCGCCAGCGCGGTCTCGTCCCGCGCCTCGGCCACGTCCTGGCGCCATTCGGCCGGTAGAAGTGCCGGATCTGACATGTAAAGCGGAAAAAGGTCATTGATCACAGCCGTTACGCGGCGACGTTCTTTTACCACAGAAGGGGCGCGGTACATCCGCTTGAAAAGGAAAGATTTCACCGCCTTGAGGTCCTGATAGAGCGGCTTCGAGAAGCGGATCACCGAGGTCCCCATGTCGCGGATCTCGGCCACGCTTTGGGGTTGCGCCGCCTCCAGCCGCTGGCGCGCCACCTGGATCACGTCCTCGACCATCACCCCGAAGACCCGGCGCAGCGCCTCGTGGCGGCGGCGCATCGGCTCCAGCCCCGGGTAAAGCGCGTCGACCGCCTCGAAGGCCGGGCGGGTCACCGGCAGCTCCATCAGGTCGTCCTCGGTGAACAGGCCCGAGCGCAGGCCATCATGCAGATCATGGTGGTTGTAGGCCACGTCATCGGCCACCGCAGCCACCTGGGCCTCGGCGCTGGCATGGGTGGCCAGTTCCAGATCATACTCGCGGTTCACTGCCTCCAGCGCGTAGGGATAGGGCGGCAGCACCGGGCCGTTGTGTTTGGCGATGCCTTCCAGCGTCTCCCATGTCAGGTTCAGCCCGTCGAAATCAGCATAGTGCTTTTCCAGCCGGGTGACGATGCGCAAGGCCTGGGCATTGTGATCGAAGCCGCCAAAGGGCGCCATCAGCAGCGCCAGCGCGTCCTCTCCGGTATGGCCGAAGGGCGGGTGGCCCAGATCATGGGCCAGCGCCACGGCCTCGGCCAGATCGGTGTTCAGGCCCAGCGTGCCGGCGATGGTGCGCGCGACTTGCGCCACCTCGATCGTGTGGGTCAGCCGGGTGCGATAGTAATCACCCTCATGTTCCACGAAGACCTGGGTCTTGTGCTTCAGCCGCCGGAAGGCCGAGGAATGGATAATCCGGTCGCGGTCGCGCTGGAACGCGGTGCGAAAGGTCGAATAGCTTTCGGGGAAGCGACGCCCCCGGAAGTCTTCGGGGTGGCACGCATAAGGCGCGAGCATATTCCTGCCTGTTCTTGTCGGGTCCATGCCGGACCTCTATATGTGATGGGTGACCAGAATGAAACGGTTCTTGAAATGAGTCTGAATTTGCCCCCCCAAGTGACCGACCGTGCCTTTGCGCGGCTGGCCGAGATTGCCGCCGAAGCCACTGAAGCCAACGGCCCCAAGGCGCTGCGCGTTGCGGTGGAGGGCGGCGGTTGTTCGGGGTTCCAGTACGATATTCGCCTGGATGAGCCCGCCGAGGACGATCTGGTGCTGGAGAAGAACGGCAGCAAGGTGCTGGTCGACGCCGTGTCGCTGCCCTTTCTTTCGAATGCGGTGATCGATTTTTCCGACGATCTGATCGGCGCGCGATTCGTGGTGGAAAACCCCAACGCGACCTCGTCCTGCGGCTGCGGCACCTCGTTTTCGATGTGAGCGGCATCCGGATCGTGACGGCCAGACACCCCCCTGCCCGGGGCCCGGTCGTTGCGCATGCGTGCCCGTCACAGCCGTGGCGGCGCGGCTGCGCTTGAGCGCAACCCCACGGGACGCAGCGCCGCGCCACCCTCCGACCTCGGCGTCGAAGTCGCCGCGGTGGCGAGGCGCAGCTGCTCGGCCCGCTGACCGCCGAAGGTGACGTAGAATCCCGCCACCGTCACGATCGCCGCGCCGATATAGATGCCATGGTCAGGCATGTCGCCGAAGACGACGTATCCCAGCCCCAGAAGCGCGAAGAATTGCAGGTTCACCACCGGCGTCACCACCATCGCCGGCGCCCGCGAAAACGCCGCCGCCAGCGCCATCTTGCCCAGCAGGAACCCCAGCCCGAAGGTGATGGTCAGCGCGATCTGCGACAGGCTCATCGGCACCAACTGCCCCGGCAGCGCCAGCCCCATGATCAGCGCCAGCGCCAGCTGCGGATAGAAGACCAGCGCCGCGGCATTGCGCTCATGCCGGCCGATCAGCCGCGCCATCGTCAGCGACAGCGCGCCGAACAGGCTGCCCGCCAGCGCGAAGCCGCCCCACAGCAAGTGCCCGCTGCCCGGCATCGGCATCGCCAGCGCAACCCCCAGCGTCGAGGCCGCCAGCGCCAGCCAATGCCGCGGCGCCACCGGTTCCCCCAGCAGCGGACCCGACATCAGCCCGGCAAAAATCGGCAGGGTCGAGGCGAAGACGAACACCTCGGTCAGTTGCAGGTTCTTGTAGGCCAGGAAGAAGCAGACCGCCGCCGCCACAGCGCTAAGCGCGCGCAGCGCCATCGGGCCCGGAAAGGCGGTGCGCAGCCCGCCCCCGCCGAACCGGCCACCACGGCTAAGCGCCCAGGCCCCGACGATCCCCACAAGGGCCGCCAGAAAGTTCACCTGCGCCAGCGGCAGCTCGCCCGCCAGCACTTTCGCCAAAAGGTCCGTCGTCGCCGTCAGCGCCACCGCCACAAGGGCCAGAGCAGACCCAGAGATCGCCTGTTTACGGTTGATTGTGATCATTCCGCACCTCTCCACCCCCGTCCTCTGTCGCAGAAACCCATCAGAAATTCATCGCATTGTTGAGTGGATGATGCCGCACTCGCCAATACGTTGCATCCGCGCCGGGACATCAACCCGGCCGAGGCCTCCATCAGCGTGCCAACGTTCAGCCGGCCCGCCTGGGCCAGGGCCAGCAGAACCTCGGACAATTCGACCAGCGTGTTGCGCGGTGCCGGGCGGCGCCGGAACACCAGCCGCCCGGCCCGCGCCGCCCGGCTGAAGGCTGGCCGCCCGGCCACCGCCTGATGCCAATTGGCGACCAGAAAGGGGTGGTATACACCGAGTCCTGCGGAAGCCGAATTTGATGGCTTGACGGCTGGGCTTGGAACGATTCAGCTATGCCCATGATCCGCCCTGGTTTTCTTTCTTCAGCAGACCGCCTCGAGCTTGAGGCTTGC
>CAJYAD010000023.1 GCA_913064775.1 uncultured Albidovulum sp.
CCGGCCGCCGACACGTCGCACCAGCGCGTGATGTTGAACACCAGGTCCTTGGCGGTGAACGGATCGCCGTTGTTCCACGTCACGCCCTTGCGCACATGCAGGGTGTAGACGGTGGCGTCGGGGTTGGTGCTTGAGGCGGGTAAAATCGACATGGCGTTCCATTGCCCCGGCGCTATAGCGGCGCGGCAGAACCAACGTGGATCAATGCGGGGAATATCCGTCACGCATTCGTTTATCGAATAGGTCCCGGCGACTATCGCCAAGACCCCGGGCCGATGCGCCCCGATCCCCAGAGCGGAGGCGGTCACGTCATGCAGCCCGGCGCAAACCGGCGTGCCTTCGCGAAGCCCCGTCAGCGCTGCTGCCTTGGCGGTCACGTGCCCCGCCACATCGTCAGGCAGGCTGATTTCGGCCAGCGCTGGAAACAGGTCGGACAAGCTGAAAAGCGCAAGCACCTCCGGGGAATATCTTTGGCTGGCTAGGTCGGTCAAGGCTGTGCTGGCCTCGGTCCGGTCGGTGCCGATGGTCCCTGTCAAGCAGGTGCGCAGCCAGTCTTTGCAGCCGATGACGTGGCCAATCCGCGCGTAGCGTTCGGGCTGATGCCGCCTAATCCAAGCCAGGATGGCCGAGGGCGCCGAGGCATGAGGCACCTGTCCTGTGATCCTCAGACTCTCGTCGAAGATCCCTGCACGCTCCCACTCCGCGACGACCTCGTGTGCTCGGCTGTCGAGCGAGAGGATACCGTTGCCCAGTGGTGCGCCCTCGATGTCGAGCAGATAGAGCCCGTCGCCATGCGCCGTGGCGCCGATTGCTGCGACCTGCGCGGGATCGGTGTCGGTCGCGGCAAGCACCTCGCGGATCACCGACGCGGCATGGCGCCAGAAATCGGCCATGTCGCGCTCAACATGACGAGGCGCGGGCATCAACTGCGCAATGTTGCGCCGCGCTACGCCAAGCTGACGGCCGGAAAGATCGAAGATCACCGCCTTGGTAACGGTCAGCCCACTGTCGATGGCCAGCAATCGATCCATTCGCTCTTACCCTTGCAGCCGGGGCCAGGCTGCGCCGCCAGGAGGAAATTGGCAGTGCCGTCCGGCCCCGGATCCGGCGGCGGGGTAACTGCGCCCGCCGCCTTTCGTGTCACATCTTGTTGTACTTGGCGTCGACCTCGTTGATCGCGTTCACGTTCCCGGCGGAGCGTCCCTCGGGATCGAAGGAGGTACTCAGGAAGGATTCGGCGATGTCCTTGGCCAGTTCCGGCCCGATCACACGCGCGCCCATCGTGATGATCTGCGCATTGTTCGACGTCGAAGCCTTGGCGGCGGAATAGGTATCATGGCATTGGGCAGCCCGGATGCCGGGTACCTTGTTCGCCGCCATCTGCACACCGATGCCTGTTCCGCAGATCAGTATCGCGCGGTCATACGTCCCCGCCAACACGGCCGAGGCCACGCGGTCCGAAATGTTAGCATAGAACGCGTCGGGCCCCACCTCAGTGCGCGAGACTTCATCGACGTCGTATTTCTGGGCCAGATGCTCGGCCAGTATCTTGGCGAGCCCCTCGCCCGCACTGTCACCTGCGACTGCGATCTTCATGAGATTTTCCCTTCTGTATCATATCGTTGCGGCGCATTTCTCAAGGATGTCGAGATATCCCTCGACCTTCCACGCGGAGCGCCCAATGAAGAGTCCGTCGATATGCGAACACTCGATCAGTTCCACGCAATTCCCTGGGTTGACCGAGCCACCGTAGAGGCAGGGAATTTTTCGACCCAGCAAGTCTCCAGCCACCGCGATGATCTCGGCCTGCCGCGCATCGGCATAGTCCGAGGTTGCCGGGATGCCGTTCTCGCCGATCGCCCAAACCGGTTCGTAAGCCAGCAAGATCAGCGCGGATTTCTGGTCAGTGTTCAGTTTGCCGAGCGCGCCTTTCACCTGCGTCTCCAGCACTTGCTGCGCGCGACCGGCCTCGCGGTCAGCCAGCGTCTCACCGATGCAGATCAACGGAATCAGGCCATGGCGTAAGGCAGCCTCGGCCTTCAGCCCTACCGTCTCGTCCGTCTCGCCGAAATGCTCGCGCCGCTCGGAATGCCCCAGCTCGACCATATCGAGCCCACAATCGACAAGCATTGGGGCCGAAATTTCACCTGTCCAGGCGCCCGCCTCGGCCCAGTGCATGTTCTGCGCGCCGACCTTGACTGACGTTTCGGCAAGGATCGAATTGACCTCGCGCACAGCGGTGAAGGGCGGGATCACGAAGCGTTGGATGCGCAAGTCACGCGCATCGTCAGCCTCGGCCAACGCGGTTGCGAAGGCCTGCGCCTCGGCCTGCGTCTTGTTCATCTTCCAACTCGTGCCAATCCATAACTCGGTCATGCGGTGGTCTCTCTGGGGTTCGCAAGTGTCAGAGTCAGCCCGGCGGCATCCAACGCGGCACGGGACGCCGCACCAGGGGCACTGTCTGTGATGATGTGATCAAACTCGGCAAGATCGGCCAGCTTGTGCAGGGCAGTGTGGCCGAAACGCGCGTGGTTCACGACTAGGCATCTACGCCCCGCCGCAGCCATCATTGCACGCTTGGCCCGTACAACCGTTTCATCCATGTGGAACACCTCGATTCCGAGGAGCGCCGGAGAGGAGATGAAGGCGATGTCTGCGCGAAGCCCCGCCAACGCATGTTCGCAAAGCGTACCGAGATAAGCGTTGAACTTGGCCGAGAATACGCCCCCCAGCGCGATCAACTTGACCCCGGCCTCGCCCTTCAGCGCATCGAGTACTGCGCAATTGTTGGTAATTACGGTCAGAGGCCTCCGCGCGACGGCCATCCGGCCCAGAACCGCCGCCATGGAGCCATCGTTAATCATGACAGTCATCCCCGGCTCGATAAACTCCAGTGCCTTTGCGGCCATTGCCTCCTTGGCCGCAGCCCCCTGCCTTGCCCGGAAACGAAAATCACTTTCGAACTGGGTACCAGATTCGATCGTCGCGCCGCCCCGGATCTTGCGCAGCAGCCCCGCCCCCTCAAGCTCGTCGAGGTCGCGGTGGATCGTCATCCGGGAGACCGAGAAACGGTCGGCTAGCGCCTCGAGCGCCACCTCTCCATCGGTCACCAGAAGATCCATGATCGCCCGTTGTCGGTCGTCTCGTTTCACACAGATTCCTCCTGAAATCCAACATCTCACATCACATAACTAACTTCAATAACGTTTTTATGTGATTTATATTTGTGATTACTGACGCGCCGCGCTATCCCATCTGTCGAAAAAGGAGGAAGGCATGCCGAATGATTCGCTTCCCGCCGACCCGCAAGCTAAGCGGACTCTCGACCCCGAGGCCTTCGACCTTGCCAATTGCATCCGCGCGCTGTCGATCGACGCAGTGGAGGCCGCCAAATCCGGCCACCCAGGTGCGCCAATGGGCATGGCGGATGCCGCCACGGTGCTGTTCCGCGATCACCTGAAATTCGACACCTCCGCACCCGGCTGGTCAGACCGCGACCGCGTGATCCTGTCGAACGGCCATGCCTCGATGTTGCTCTATTCGCTGCTGCATCTGACCGGGTATGAGGACATGACCCTCGACCAGATCCGCAACTTCCGACAACTCGGCGCGAAGACCGCAGGGCACCCCGAATACGGCCACGCCAAGGGGATCGAGACGACGACGGGCCCGCTGGGGCAAGGCATTGCAAATGCCGTCGGCATGGCGATGGCCGAGCGCGCGCTGGCGGCAGAGTTCGGCGCAGATCTCGTCGACCACCACACCTATGTCTTCATGGGCGACGGTTGCCTGCAGGAGGGCGTCGGGCAAGAGGCAATCTCCCTCGCCGGACACCTTAGCCTCGGTAAGCTAGTGGTACTGTATGATGACAACGGGATCACGATTGATGGGCCGACTTCGATCTCTTTCTCCGAAGACGTGCCCGCGCGGCTGGCAGCCTGTGGCTGGCATGTGCAAAGCGTTGACGGCCATGACGCGAAAAAGGTCGGCACTGCCATTACCACGGCAAAGGCCGAGGGAGCGAAACCCTCTCTGATCGCGATGCGCACGACCATCGGTTTCGGCGCGCCGAAGAAGGCGGGGACCGCCAGCGCCCACGGCGCGGCGCTCGGACCCGACGAGGCTGCTGCGGCCAAGCAGGCGCTCGGCTGGGAGGCCGCCCCCTTCGAGATTCCTGAGGCGCTGGCGAAAAAATGGCGCGCGATTGGCGCGCGCGGTGCGGGCGCACGCGCCGCATGGGAAACACGGCTTGCCGCCTCCGACAAACGCGCCGAGTTCGAGCGCCGCATGGCGGGCACCCTTCCCGCCACCTACGGCGACGCCCTGGCGGCGGCGCGCAAGGCGCTGTTCGACGCCCCGCAAAAGGTGGCTACACGCAAGGCCAGCCAGATCGCGCTCGAGGCGCTGTCCCCGGCCCTGCCAGAGCTGATCGGCGGCTCGGCTGACCTGACCGGGTCGAACCTGACCCGCGTGAAACCTTTGGACAGCCTCTATAGCGCCGACGCACCTGGGCGCTACGTCGGCTACGGCGTGCGCGAATTCGGTATGGCGGCGGCAATGAACGGAATGGTGACCCACGGTGGCTTGCGCCCGTACGGCGGAACCTTCCTAGTATTTTCCGACTACGCCCGAAACGCGATACGACTTTCGGCGCTGATGGCAGTTCCCACGATCTACGTCATGACCCACGACTCGATTGGCCTGGGTGAGGACGGTCCGACGCACCAGCCGATCGAGCACATGGCCAGCCTGCGTGCGATCCCAAACCTCCATGCCTTCCGCCCCGCCGACGCGGTAGAGACTCTGGAATGCTGGGACATCGCGCTCAGGTCCGCTAGCACACCGTCGCTTCTTGCGCTCAGCCGCCAGAGCGTGCCGCAATTACGGCTGGAGGCGGGGGACGAGAACCGCTCGTCACGAGGCGCCTATGTCATCCGCCAGTTCGGCGAGGGCCGCGATGTGACGCTGCTCGCGACAGGATCTGAGGTGTCGCTGGCAGTAGAAGCCGCCGAAGCGCTGGCAAGTGATGACCTTTCCGTCTCCGTCGTCTCGATGCCAAGTTGGGAACTGTTCGAGGCACAATCCAAGGCCTACCGCGCAGAGGTGCTGGGGGATGCTCCGCGCCTCGCCATTGAGGCCGCCAGCCCCTTCGGCTGGACCCGCTATGTCGCCAGCGAAAACGATGTGGTCGGGATGACCGGCTTCGGCGCCTCCGGGCCGGCCGAGGCACTGTACGAGCATTTTGGCATCACGTGCGACGCTATCGTGGCCCGCGCAAAGAGCGTTCTGGACCCGAGCTGAGCCCCCGCCCTTATTCTCAGGAGAGATCGATGAAATTCTTCGTAGACACAGCCGTAATCGACGACATCCGCGAGCTGAACGACTACGGCCTTCTCGACGGGGTCACGACGAACCCCTCGCTGATCGCCAAGTCGGGACGCGACTTCAAGGAGGTGATCGCCGAGATCTGCAAGCTAGTCGACGGCCCGGTCTCGGCCGAGGTCGCGGCAATGAATTTCGACGGCATGGTCGCCGAGGGCGAGTATCTGGCCAAGATCGCCGACAACGTGGTGATCAAGCTGCCGCTAACGCTGGAAGGGCTTAAGGCCTGCCGGCACTTTACCGGCAAGGGCATCAAGACCAACGTTACGCTGTGCTTCTCGGCCAACCAGGCGCTGTTGGCCGCCAAGGCGGGCGCCACCTACATCTCGCCCTTCATCGGGCGGCTGGACGACCTGAGCATCGACGGAATGGAGCTGATCCACGAGATCCGTGAGATCTACGATAACTACGGCTTCGGAACCAACATTCTAGCCGCCTCGATCCGTTCGGCCAACCACGTAAAGGAAGCGGCCCTTGCCGGGGCCGATGTTGCAACCATCCCGCCCGGCGTCATCAAGGGGCTAGCAAACCACGTGCTGACCGAAAAGGGCCTCGACCAGTTCGCCAAGGACTGGGCGGCGACCGGCCAGTCGATCCTCTGATCCCTACCCGGCAAGCAGCGCCCGCGCTGTGCTCTCGTCGGTGATCAGCCCCGACAGGAGTCCCGACAACAGAACGGCGCGCAGCGGCTCGACTTTCTCATAGCCACCGGCGAGGGCGACGATCCGGTCCTGCGCGCCATCTTCCAGTGAGACGGCCAGCGTGCGCGAGGTTAGCGGCGTTTCCAGCGCGCGACCCTCGCGGTCAAAGAAGTGCCCCAGCATCTCGCCCACCCCGCCCGCACGGGCGATGGCGTCGATCTCTTCAGGTTCGATCATGCCCGAGGTGACAAGCTGGGTATCGCGCTTGACCGTACCGATGCCCACGATCTTCAGGGGCGCTGATTGCGCCAGCGCAAAAACGTCGGCCACCCCGCGCTGGGACAGCAGAACCTCGCGGTCTTCTGCGGTATTGGCGAAGAACGGGACCGGCATGACATAGGCTTGCGCGCCTGTCTTTTCCGCCAGAAGATGCATCACGTCGTGCGGGTTGGCCGCGAAGTTCCGCGTCAGCCCCCCCAGCAGCGAAACAAAGCGCAACCCGCTGGTGGCGAGGCGTGGCATGGCACGGACCGCCGCGGCCAGCGTGCGGCCGTGGCCGATGCCGATGGTCAGTTCCTCGCCGCCCTCAAGCCAGCGCCTGAGCCGCGCGGCACCCGCAAGGCCGAGCGTGCGCAGCGGCAGCCCCTCTTCGTCCAGATCCGGGGCCACCTCGCAAGTCTCCAGCCCGAAGCGCGCAATCAGCGCCTGCTCCAGTTCGACGCATTCGATGATGTCGCCCTCAATCGAGACCTTTACCGCCCCTTCTGCCACCGCGCGGGCAATCAGACGATGCGCCTTGACCGACGGCACGCCGAGGCGCTTGGCCACCTCGGCCTGCCGGAGCCCGCCGACGTAGTGCAGCCACGCCGCCCGAATCATCAGCGAACTGTCTGCATCAATAACAGAGCGGTCCCGGGCCATGTGCTGTCTCCTCCCCCTCCGCGGGGCAATGGATGATCGGGCCGCGACGCGCGGGGCGCAAGCCCATGGATTGTCACACCGCCGCCGGCATGGACCTCGCGGAGCGGAGAGCCGGGTGAATTGCCCCTCCAGCGCCACGACCAAGCGCGCGGTATCGGCCGCGTCGGCGCACTTCTTGACGAAATGGGCGCGGAAGAACTCGACATGCTCGGGCGTCGGCTGGAAATGATGCGGCGTTAGCGAGACCGAGAACACCGGAACCCTGCTATCCATCTGTTCCCACATCAGCCCGTCCACCACGGCCTGCGCCAAGAAGCCTTGGCGATAAACCCCGCCCTCGACCACGAAGGCAGCGCAGACCGCCGCGTCGTGGCGGCCGCTTCCCCCGCCGCTTTCGCGCCCGCAACGCCATCTGGAAGGCGCCCGGCGCGTCGTAGGCGCCGCTCCCGACCATCCGCACCTCGAAGCCCGCGAGGGGTCCTGTCGACGACCTCAGCATGCCCGCGGGTCTTGATTAAAGCGATCATGACGGTCCTGTCAGTCATAGAACCATTCCTTGCGGCGTTTCAAATGGCCCCAAGGCATTCCTTCCTCGTGGGCACGAAGGTCCGGCGGCCAGTTCCTATCCATCCGGACTGCCACCGTCTGCCTCGGAATTTCGCCGAAGCCTGCTGGCCCTACCGAAACAGGCGTTCGCGGGCTTTCAAGGCCGGTAGGGAATTTCTTCCCCGTCCCAACAACCTCACTGACGTGGCCTCGTTTTGCGCGAGATGCAACCACCGGCATCTGCCTAGATCCTCAGATCCTGTGCGCCGCTGTCGATATGCGGCGCCCAGAAGGCCACGCTTTCGGCAATCTGCGGGATCACCTGCCGGTCGTTCGGCTCTCGCTCCTTGAAGGACAGCTCCAGACAGATCTCGTTATCCACCGCGCCGCCCTCGGCGAAGGCCGCCAGCAGCGGCGCGGGCTGGACAGCGCCACATGCGTTGTAGTCGGCAGTAAAGGGCCGGTGGCCGGACTTGTCCATCATCGATTGCTTGATGTGGATGATCGGGCTGACCTTCGGCACCGCACGCGCCCAGGCGTAGGGGTCGGTATCGTTCGGGTTGGGCGAGGTCACATCGCCATGGTCGATATCGGCCATCATCCACATCGGCACCGCCATGTCCGCCGCCGTCAGCCTGCCCTGCAGCGCCAGGCAGGCAGCGATGGTCTCGCCGAACTCGCGGCCGATGCTCATCGGCTCCCAGAACACATGGTTCAGCCCGGCGGCTTTCGCATGGTTCGCCACCTCGGCCCAGCAGTCGATGGCGATCTTCAGCAGTTCTTCGCGCCTCGCGGGATCGTCATAGTCGCGGAAGGTGAAGATCGCGAATTGCGTGCCGACAGAGGTGCCGCCGAGATCGCCGATGATGTCGGCAAAGGTCTTGAACCAGTCGACATAGTAGCGCCGCACGTCGCGGTCCGGATGGCCGAAGTGATTGAGCCGCCCATAGGGCCCCGTCATGCCGCTGGTGACGCGGGCACCGGTGCGGTCCAGCGCCGCGCCCATCTGGCGCGTCAGCCGCCGGATCACCGGGGCGGGCCAGGACGGGTTGATGAATTCATGCGTCAGCTGGATGTCGCGAATGCGGATATCCCGGGCGATCGTATCGATCAGATCTGCCGGATCGGCGAAGCGGTTGACCAGCGGATTGGTGTTCAGCGATAGCGTCAGGGGCATCTCAGGCGGCCTCGGCCAGGGTTTCGTCGAACCAGCGCACAAAAGCCGCGCGCTCTGCCTCGGTCAGGTGCAGGTAATGCTTGGTCCGGCGCGACAGGATATCGGCCGCGCTCTGCGCCCATTCGTTGGCGATCAGATAACGGGCCTCGACCTCGTAAAGATCGCCGCCAAAATGCCGGCCCAGCCCGCCCAGCGTCGTCGCCCCGTCCACAACCTTGCCGATCCGCGTACCGTAAAGCCGCCCGTAATGGCGCCGCAGGCTGCGCGGCATCCAAGGATACTCCTGCTTGAGCATGTTGCGGAAGCTTTCGTAATCGGCGCCGGGCATGTCGCCGCCGGGCAGGGGGGCGTCCCGGGTCCAGTCCTTGCCCATGGCGGGGAAGAAGTGGTCCAGCTTGTGCATCCCGCGCTCTGCCAGTTCGCGGAAGGTAGTGATCTTGCCGCCGAAGATGTTCAAGAGCGGTGCCCCCCCGGTTTCGTCGACGTCGAAGACATAGTCGCGGGTCACCGCCGACGGGTTGCCCTGGCCGTCGTCGAACAGCGGCCTGACGCCCGAGAAGGTGGTCAGCACGTCGTCCTGCGTCAGTTTTTCCTTGAAATAGCGGTTCACCGCGTCGATCAAATATTGCACCTCTGCGTCGTCGGCCTTCACGTCCTCCGCGCGGCCTTCGTAGGTGATGTCGGTGGTGCCGATCAGCGCCTTGTCGCGCTCGTAGGGGTTGATGAAGATCACCCGCTTGTCGTGATTCTGCACCAGATAGGCATTCTCGCCGTTCCAGAATTTCGGCACGATGATGTGGCTGCCCTTCACCAGCCGCACGTTGCGCGAGGAATTCGACCCCGCCACCCGGGTCACCACATCGGTTACCCAGGGGCCGGCGGCGTTGACCAGCACCTTCGCCTCGAACTCCCGCGTCTCGCCGGTAAGGCGGTTGGTCGTGGTCACCCGCCATTGCCCATCCTGGCGCCGCGCCGTGTTGCAGGGGGCGCGGGTCAGCACGATTGCGCCGCGCTCGGCCGCGTCGACGGCGTTGAGCACCACAAGCCGCGCATCATCCACCCAGCAATCGGAATATTCGAACCCCTTGGTGTATTTATCGAGGATCGCAGCCCCCTCCGGATCGCGTCGCAGATCCAGCGTGCGGGTGCCCGGCAGCTTCTTGCGCCCGCCCAGATGGTCATAGAGAAAAAGGCCAAGCCGGACCAGCCAGGCAGGCCGGTCCTCCGGCGAATGGGGCAGGACGAAGCGCATCGGCCAGATGATGTGCGGGGCGTTCCTCATCAGCACTTCGCGCTCAATCAGCGCCTCGCGCACCAGGCGGAATTCGTAATATTCCAGATAGCGCAGACCGCCATGGACCAGCTTGCCCGAGCGCGAGGATGTGCCCTCGGCCAGATCGTCCTTTTCGCACAGCACGACCTTGAGTCCGCGTCCGGCGGCGTCCCGCGCGATGCCGGCGCCGTTGATCCCACCGCCAATGACGAAGAGGTCGACCTTTGTGAGTTCCGTCATGATCTGTCTCCCTGCGCGGCGCGCCGCGCGAACATCTCGCTCCAGACCGGGGCAAGGGCCTCGCGCGCGGCGCGGTATGAGGTGAAGAGGCCGTCGTAGACCGGCACGAGCGCCGCATCGGGCGCTTCGGGCGCGCCCAGCAGCGGGGTTGTCCACTCGGCGATGCAGGCCTCCATGTCCGTGTAGGCGCCGATCGCGACGGCGGCCATCATGGCGCAGCCGGCCGCGCCCGCCTCTTCGCGCGCCGAGATGCGCACCGGCGTATCAAGCGCCGCCGCCAGCACCCGCCGCAGCGCGGCAGAGCGCGCTGCCCCGCCGGTCAGGCGCAGCTCTTGCGGCATCGCGCCCATCGCCGCGTAGCAGTCGCGAGCCGCCATCCCCAGCCCTTCGACCACTGCGCGGATCACATCGGGGAAACGATGCCCGGCGCTCAGCCCGATCAGGCTGGCGCGCGCGGCGGCATCGACGAAGGGGCCGCGCTCGCCAGCCTCGGCGATATAGGGATGATAGACCAGCGCCCCGGGGGTGGAGCGGTCCATCCACCCGTCCATCCGTGCAACGAGGTCCGCGTGGCTGGCGGGGCAGCCCGCTTCGGCCAGCAGATCGCCGGCAAGATCGAGCGCCCAGTCGATGTTCAGCGTGGCGGCCATGTTTGTCTGCACCTGGGTGACGAGGTCCGGCACCGGCAGGCAGATGACATAGCCGGTGCCCTCTGCGTTCAGATGCACGCGATCGGAGCGCACCGCGCGCATATGGACGCCGGTCGAGCCCACGGTGGAGCAGGCCGCGCCGGCCGCGCCGGTATGCACCCCCGCGCCAAGCGCCGTCATGACCATGTCGACATAGCCAAGGGTGACCGGCGTTCCGGCCCGCAGGCCGGTGGCACGCGCCGCGGCCTCAGTCAGCGGATGGGTCACCTGGCTGCCGTCAAGGATCTGCGGCAGCAACCCGCGCCGTAAGCCCAGCCCCAGCGCCGCGATCACGGTGTCGCTGTAGCGGCGGGTGCGGAAGTCGCCGAAGGTGAAGCTAGCCTCGGACGGATCGGTCGCGCGGATGCCGGTGAGGTTGAGGTAGAGCCAGTCCTTACAGTGCAGCGCCACCTCGGCCCGGTCCAGAAGTTCGGGACAGGTAGCCTGCATATGCGCCATCTGCGCGCCCTGCTGGCAGGTGTTGAGGCCGGTTCCCGTGGCCTCGAACCGCGCCCGCTCCGCCCCGCCTTGCGAGAGCCGCGCGACGGTCGGCGCGGCGCGGGCGTCAAGCCAGAGCCACGCATCATCGACGGGCCGATCTTCCGCGCCCACCAGCCAGGTGCCGTCGCCCTGACCTGTCAGCGCGACCGCGGCGACCCGCGCCGCAAGTCTGTCGACCCGCTCGCTCAGTCCGAGCAGCGCCGCCGCGCAATCTTTCCATGTCTGATCCAGCGACTGTACGGCGGCGCCGTCGGCCCGCTGACGATAGCTGTTGCGCACCGCGCTCGACGCGATCTGACTCCCGGCCAGATCGAAGGCGATCGCCTTGATGACCGATGTGCCCGCGTCGACGCCGATGATCAGATCTCTCGGCTCAGACATTCCGGGCCCCCGCCAACTCCAACGCCCAAGCCGCCGTTTTGCCGCTGCTCCTCATCGAGATCCTCCCTTGCCGAGGTTGGGGGTCGTCCCGGACGCCCGGCTGATGCGGCCGCTCCCAGCACGCCGCGTCTCGCCGCTCTGGGTAGCACAAAAAACTTTGTTTGTGTGTAATTTTTTGCAGACAGAGAAATTTATTTCATATACGGTCATCCTCGTCAATTGTCGTTTCTGCGGCAGGGCGCACATCGTTCGGGCCACGGGGTTGAGGAGCTCTGCGATCGGTGTGAGGGAGGAAAGCACGTCAATACAAAGATTTGCGTGATTTTTCCCCATCGACGCTTTGTAGCTGCCGCCAGATTCGCGCAGTCCCGGTTCGCCAAAACCGGGGGATGGCGGGTCGATCGCCCGCGGCACTGGGAGAGGGAGCAGGTTCGCATGACACTGACCGGCAGCAGCACATCTGGGGCGGCGAAAGGCATGCGGCGCAACGTCATCATCGGCGCTCTGGGCCTGGCCCTAGCCGGCGCGATCGCGCTGGACACGACGGTGGTGCGCATCGGCTCCAAGCAGGATCTGCGCAAGCAGGCCTTCAACCCCGACGATTTCGGCCGCAAGGAATTTCCCAAGATCCGCGTGAAGGTGGAAAAGAACGCGGTCGACGCGGTGACGTTGGCCAAGGCGCTTCTGGCCGACAAGTCCGCGGCGGTGAAGAAATACGGGACCGAAACCGGGCCGTTCCCCGAAATGCCCGTGTCGCTGACCGGCACGCTCGGCAAGGGTACCATGGGCATCTTCGCGGTCGACATCCCCAGAATGCCGTCTGACATGACCGTCCGGGTCCAGACCGGTCCGGCGATCAACGGCACCAGCCTGCGCGACTATCCTGGCGATATCGCCTTCGGGGATTTCACCAACCAGATCCAGTACCAGAACGCGGGCGCGGGCATCAACCGCGCCATGTCGGTGGCTGCGCTCAAGGGGCTCGACCGCAGCAATCTGACCGGCAAGACCATTTCGGTCACCGGCGTCTTCACGCTGATCAACCCGAAGAACTGGCTGATCACCCCGGTGAAGCTTGAGGTCGGCAAATGAATGCGCCGGACGCAGACGCACGCCCCGCGGGCCATCTCGACAAGGCCGAGGTCGTGCTTGCCGCGCGCAACGTGTCCAAGTCCTTCGGCGCGGTTCATGCCCTCAAGGCCGTGAACTTCGACGTCCACCGCGGGCAGGTCACGACGCTCTTCGGCGAGAACGGCGCCGGCAAGTCCACGCTGATGAAGATCCTTTCCGGTATCCAGCTTCCATCGAGTGGCGAACTCATCCTCGACGGCCAGCCGATTGAGATCGCCTCGACCGTCGAGGCCCGCGACTTGGGCATCTCGATCATCCACCAGGAACTCAGCCTCGCACCCAACATGAACGTTCGCGACAATATTTTCATGGGCCGCGAGATCATGTCCAGCGCAGGCGTCAACTTCGCCGAAGAAGAGCGCCAGACCCGCGCGCTGATGCGCGAGCTGGAGGAAGAGATCGACCCGCTCACCACCGTCGAGGACCTGCGCCTTGGTCAGCAGCAGATCGTGGAGATCGCGCGGGCGCTGTCGGTGAACTCCCGCATCCTGATCATGGACGAGCCGACATCGGCGCTATCCGCATCCGAGGTGGAGGTGCTGTTCAAGGTCATCAACGACCTGAAGGCGAAGGGAGTGTCGATCGTCTACATCTCGCACCACCTAGAAGAGGCGCTGACGATCACCGACCATGCCGTCGTGCTCCGAGATGGCGAGATGACGGCGCAGGGTCCGCGCGCCGAGATCAACCTAGAGTGGATCGTGCGCAACATGGTGGGCGAGAATTTCGACCTCGGCAACCCGCCGGTGGGCTACGAGTTGGGCGCCCCGGCACTGGAGCTGAAGGGCCTGACCGTGCCCGCGGCGTCGGGCGCGGGTAATGCGGTGAACAAGCTCGACCTGACCGTCAAGGCGGGCGAGATCGTCTGCATCTACGGGCTGATGGGCGCGGGGCGGACCGAGACGATGGAATGCGTCGCCGGCCGGCTGCACGCCAGCGAGGGGCAGATCCTGCTGCATGGCCGCGACATTGGCCATCTGTCCATCGCGGGCCGGATCGCCGCCGGGCTGGTTCTGGTCCCCGAGGACCGGCAGCGCGACGGGCTGGTGCAAAGCATGACCGTGGGGCGCAACCTGTCGCTTGCTTCGATCCGCGACTTCACCCGCGGTGTGTTCACCAACCGCCGCGACGAGGCCGAGATCGTCGACCGCTCGATCCGTGAAGTGATGGTCAAGACCGACGGGCCGGGCGCGCCGATCGGCTCGCTTTCGGGCGGGAACCAGCAGAAGGTGGTGATTGGCAAGATGCTGGCCACCCGACCCTCGGTGATCCTGCTGGACGAGCCCTCGCGCGGGATCGACGTCGGCGCCAAGGCAGAGGTGTTCCGCATCCTCGCCGACCACGCCCGCGACGGCATGGCGGTGGTCTATTCGACCTCGGAAGTCGGCGAATGTCTGGCCATCGCGCACCGGATCATCGTCATGCATCGCGGCCGCATCGCCGCGCAGTTCACCGATGACGCCACCAAGGAAGCAATCATGGCCGCCTCGGGTGAAAGCCTCGTTGCCTGAGAAAACCATGCTGGGAGAGAAGAAATGGCGATCACATCCTCCGCCGGAAAAGGCCAGGAGAAGGGCACATCCGGAAGCTTCAGCCTGATCCAGTTCATGCTGGAGGGGCGGGCCTTCTTCGCGCTGATCGCGATCATCGCGATCTTCTCGATGTTGTCGCCGCACTATGCGACCCTAGGCAACTTCCTGATCATGTCGAACCACGTGGCGATCTACGGCACGCTCTCGATCGGGATGCTGCTGGTAATTCTGAGCGGCGGGATCGACCTTTCCGTCGGCTCGGTGCTGGGCCTGTGCGGGGTATTCGCGGGGTTCCTGATGCAGGGGGTGACGCTGCCCTGGGCCGGCGTGATCCTGTATCCCCCGGTCTGGGCCGTCGTCGTCCTGACGATCGCACTTGGCGCCTTCGTGGGCTTCGTCAACGGCGCGCTGGTTGCCTGGTTCAAAGTACCCGCCTTCGTCGCGACTCTGGGATCGCTTTACGTGGCGCGGGGCGTCGCACTCCTGATGACGAACGGCTTGACGTTCAACAACCTCTCGGGCGATCCGTCGCTTGGCAACACCGGCTTCGGCTGGCTCGGGTTCAACCGCCTCCTGGGCATGCCGATCGGGGTGATCGAACTGGCCGTGGTCTCGATCATCGTCGCGCTGATGCTAATGCGCGCCTCATTCGGGCGCTGGCTTTACGCCGCAGGTGGCAATGCCCGCGCGGCAGAGCTGTCAGGCGTGCCGGTGAAGCGGGTGCAGATCACCGTCTACATGCTGTCCGGCATCTGCGCCGCAATCGCGGGCCTCGTGCTCAGCTCGCAGCTTACCTCGGCCGGGCCAACGGCAGGCACCAGCTACGAGTTGACCGCGATCGCGGCGGTGGTGGTGGGTGGCGCCTCCCTCATGGGTGGGCGCGGCACCGTCACCGGCACATTGCTGGGGGCCTTCGTGATCGGCTTCCTGTCTGACGGGCTGGTGATCATCGGCATAAGTTCCTACTGGCAAACCGTTTTCACCGGCGCCGTCATCGTGCTCGCCGTGATGCTGAACTCGATCCAATACGGGGGCAAGGTCAAGAGCTGACCCCCACCGCCTTCGCGGACTGGGGAGAGGAGACCCCGTCGCGGAAACCATGCCGACCTCGGCACAACCAAAGCAAAGGAGACTGAAATGACGAACATGACCCGCCGCAGCCTGCTGGTCGCCTCCGCGGCCTTGCCGCTTCTGTCGACGCGGATGGCCTTCGCCGCCGGCGACAAGGGGCTGATCTCTATCATCGTCAACGACCCGGCGAACCCCTACTGGTTCACCGAAGGCCAGGTCGCCAAGAAAACCGCCGAGCAGCTTGGCTATACAGCGAACGTCTCAGCCCACAAGGGTGACACCAACGTCGAATCGAACCTGGTCGACGCGGCGATCACCAATGGCGCCAAGGCGATCATCCTCGACCCGGCGAACGCCAACGGCTCCATCGGCGTGGTCAAGAAGGCGACCGATGCCGGTATCCCGGTGTTTCTGGTGAACGCCGAGATCAACCAGCGCGGCATCGCCAAGGCGCAGCTCGTGTCGAACAATGCCCAGGGCGCGGCTATCGGCGCGGTGAAATGGGTGTCGCTGGTCGGCGACAAGGCGAAATATGTCGAACTCCTGGGCAACCCGGCCGACAACAACGCCGCCACCCGATCGAACGGCTATCACACCGTGCTCAGCCAGTATCCGAACCTCGACATGGTCGCTCAGCAGGTCGCGAACTGGGATCGGACCCAAGGCTACAACAAGATGCAGTCGATCATGCAGGCCAACCCGGTCATCAACGCGGTGATTTCGGGCAACGACGAGATGGCGCTGGGTGCGATCGCCGCGCTGAAGGAAGCCAACCGCCTGAAGGGCGTGATCGTCGGCGGTTTCGACGGCTCCCCCGACGCGGTGGACGCGATCAAGAAGGGCGAGATGGCCTATACCGTGCTGCAGCCCGTCGCGATATTCTCCAAGGACGCGGTCGAGCAGGCTGACTATTACATCAGGAACGGCAAGACCAAGGTGAAAACGGAAAAGCAGCTCTTTGACTGCACCCTAATCACCAAGAGCAACACCGACAAATACACCGCGCCCTTTACCCTGTCGAGCTGAAGTACTGGATCCGCAAAACCGAACTCTGAAGGCCCGCCCTGCGAAGGCGGGCCTCTTGTCCTTCAGGCCAATGGGTAAGGCCCTAATTCATACGGGATGCATTCGCAGAACTTCCGCAGCCATTTTTCAGCTTCTGGGAGACTCTGTCGATTGCGTCGCCTAGAGCCCGTGCAACGGCCAGCGATATCCGCCATTGCGAACCCGGGCGACGCCTTCAACGTCCGGATGGGCGCAGATCCAGGCTTCGACCGTGGCAGGTGTCCGGTCTGACAGAAGGTCGATAAACCATCGCGCGCAGCCCATCGCCATGACAAAGCAAAATCAGAGACTTCAGACTTGTATAGGTGCGACGCGATAGCATCCTGACTTCGGAAGTAGATCATCCGGCCCGCAGGGGCCGGATGATTTATTTCAAGTGACGGAAGGTGCCAGGTACCTATTGGTTGCCGTACTTACCGCTCTCGAGGTTGTCGTTGATCAGCTTGGGTAGACCGGCGAGGAACTTGTCGCGGTTAGTGTACATCTGATCATAGATGTGACCCACGTTGGCCTTGGTCACCACCGGCATCTGGATCGCGATGTTCTTCGGCACCGTCTCCCCTTTCAGCGAGTTCACGGCAACCTGCAGCGCCATACCTAGCTGAAGCGGCGCGTTCTGGAGGTTGGACACCAATTCTTCGCCCGACTTCACCGCCAGAAGGCCCGACTTGATGCCGTCGATTCCGACAACCGGGATCTTCATATGCCGCTGCTTGAGCGCCCGGATCGCCCCCACCGCCATGTCGTCGTTCTGCGAGATGATGCCATCGATTTTCTTGCCGTAGCTCGACAGCCACGCCGCGGTGATGTCATAGCCCTTCACGCGCGACCATTCCCCCGGCTGCTCGGCCAGAACCTTGATCCCCGGGTTCTCCTTCAGGATCTTCTGGATGCCGGCGCTGCGGTCGATCTGCGCGGACTGCCCCAACGGGCCCTGCAGGATCACTACGTTGCCCTTGCCATTCAGTGCCTTGACCATGGCCTTGGTCTCGTTTTCGCCGGCGAGCACGTCGTTCGGCCCGATGTAGGATGTCAGGTATTCCGACCCGGGTTTGAAGATCTTCACGTTGGTGCCGAAGACCTTGATACCCCTATCGGTGGCTTCCTTGATCTCGGGGCCGAGGGCCGAGGAATCGACCGGGTCGATGATGATCGCATTCACATGCTGCGCGATGAACTGGCGCACCTGCGAGACCTGCTTGGCGACAGAGTTGTCGGCACTCGCCCAATGCAGATCGACATTGTTGGCCGCAGCGACTTTCTTGACTCCCTCATAGCCCGACGAAACCCAGCCGGACATCCCGTAGACGGTGAAGCCGATGGCGTATTTTCCGTCCGCGGCCGAGGCAGGCATGGCCACCGAGGCCAGTCCGAATGCGACAACACCCGCGCCCAAAAGGCGCGATAATCCACGGCGGTTGATCGAAGCAAAGCTACGCATTTTTCTCTCCTCCTCTGGATGCGCGGCAGCCGAAACGGCGCCGCGCCGTTTGCGTGTTGGTCTTGGTAAGATAACTGGGCCGCTCCCTCGCTCCTCCCCTTGCTAGGCCCCATTTCAGAACAGCTTGCGCCTGTTGGCGATGGTATCGAGCAGCACCGCGACCACGATGATCGTCCCGCGAATGATGTGCTGGTAGAAGGGCGAGACATTCAGGATCGTCATGCCGTTATCGATCGTGCCCAGCAGGATCACTCCAAAGAGAGCCCCCAGAAGCGAGCCGCGCCCTCCCGCCAGGCTGATACCTCCGATCACCGGTGCGGCGATCGCCATCAGCTCGTAGCCCGAGCCAGTGGAGGCGATGCCCGCGGTCACCTGCGAGGCCAGCAGCACCCCGGCGATACCAGCGAGCGTGCCCGAGATCGTGTAGGTGATCAGCAGCACCGCACGGATCGGAATCCCGGCGACAAAGGCCGCTCGGATATTGCCGCCGACTGCGTAGACGTTGCGGCCGAACTTCGTACGGGCGAGTATCAGCCAAAGCATGAAGAACACTGCGAACATCACGTAGATCGGGATCGGCACGCCGAAATACTCGTTGCCGGTGATATTGAGGAACGGATCGTTGGTGATCGAGATCTGCAGCCCGCTGCTGATTACATAGCCCAGACCCAGTGCGATAGAGAGTGTGCCGAGCGTTGCCACGAAGGATGGCAGGGCCAGGAAGGCCACCAGCACCCCGTTCAACACGCCGATCATCGTACCCGCCAGGATACCTGTAACAACCGCGATCGCGGCCCAGCCCGCGCCCATGTGATCACCCAGCGTCACCGCCGCAACGACCCCTGAAAGCCCGACGATGGAGCCGACCGAAAGATCGATCCCGGCAGTAAGGATCACCACGCTCTCGCCAAAGCCGATCAGCGCGTAGACCGAGACCAGCATCAGGATGGCGATGATGTTGTAGCCCGAGACGAACTGCGGCTTGGCAATGGCGAGCGGGATGATGTAGCACGCGAAAGCCACCCACACCACGGTCGCGGCCAGCTTGTTGCGATCGATCGAGAATCTGCCCCGCGCCTCTGCGCCCAACTCAGACTTGTTCAACCCTGCCTCCCCTGGCCGTTTGGCCCGCGCCGGACCGGCGACTGTTCGCGTTCCTGTTCATTCGCCGATCGCCGCCTTGACGATTGCAGCTTCGGAAAAGCTGCCGCGCACGAAGACGTTCTTCAGAGTGCCCTCCTGAAACACCGCGATGCGGTGGCAGAGCAGCATAAGCTCTGGCAATTCCGAGGATGAAACGATCACCGCCGCCCCTTCCGAGGCGAAATCGGCAATCAGATCGTACATGTCGGCCTTGGCGCCTACGTCGATGCCGCGCGTCGGCTCGTCGAGCAGCACCAACCGCGGCCGGTCCGAGATCAACCAGCGCGAGACCAGCACCTTCTGCTGGTTCCCGCCGCTCAACAGCTGCACCTCCATCCGCCGGCTTTGGAACTTGGTGTGCAGCGCCAGCAGCGCAGTCTCGGCGGCGAGGCCCTCTTCACGTCCCCGCACCAGCCCCATCGGACCTGTGAATTGCTCGAGCTTGGCGAGGCTCGCGTTCTGGCCGACGCTCATCGACAGCACCAGCCCGGCAGACTTGCGGTCTTCGGGCACAAAAGCCATGCCCAGCTTGATCGAACGGCTCGGGCCGCGCTTTTCATAGGCGGCGCCATCGATCAGCACCTCCCCGCGCACCGGTGGGCGGATACCGAAGAGCGATTCAAGGAACGAGGTCCGCCCTGCCCCGGCGATGCCCGCCAGGCCTAGGATCTCTCCCGGGCGCAACTCCAACGCGATGTCGGCGTCGGACCCCGCGCGCGTACTGTAGCCGCGGACGCTCAGTCGCGGCGGAGCTGCCGGATCGACCGTCGGGATCGCGATCTTCTGATGGGACAGCTCACGCCCGACCATCGCCTCGACCACCTGGTCGGGAGTGATCTCGCCTGTGCGGGCGGTCAGCGTGATCCTGCCGTCACGCAGCACCACGATCTCTTCCGACATGCGCTGGATTTCGTTCATCTTGTGGGTGGTGAAGATCACCGTGATTCCAGCGGCCTTCAGCTTCTCCACGATGGCGAACAGCCGCTCCGTCTCGGAATCGGTCAGCGAAGAGGTAGGCTCGTCCAGCAGCAGCACCTGAGGCTTGCAATGCACCGCCTTCACGATCTCGACGATCTGCGCATAGGAGAGGCTGATGCTGCTGAGCCGGGCGCGCGCCGAGATTGCCACGCCGAAGGCGTCCAGCGCTTCCTGCGCCTCGCGGATCATCCGGCGGGAGTCGATCAGCCCGAGCAGGCCCGGCCCGCGGCACCGGAGGCGGCCGAGGAAGATGTTCTCCCAAACCGCAAGCTCGGGCACCAGCGACAACTCCTGCGTGACGATCTGCACGCCGCGGGCCTGCGCTTCGGTCGGTTTGAAGGTCGTGACCGCCTCTCCCAGGATTGAAAGCTCGCCGCCGCTGGGGGGATGAAGGCCGGCGACAATTTTCAACAGCGTCGACTTGCCCGCGCCGTTTTCGCCCACCAACGCCACCACCTTGCCGCGCCCGACCGTCATCGTCACATCGTCAAGCACGGTGGTCGTGTTAAAGACCTTCCGCACCGCGCGGCAATCGACCGCCGGGGCCATGTCCTGGGCTGAGGTACCGTGCTGCATCCGTGCCTCCCCCCGCGCCGCGCTCAGGCCAGCATCGGCTTCATCGCCGCCGCCATCTCGGCCAGCAGCAGCGCGCAGGACGTGGCGCCTGCGTCGAGCGTGCCGCGCGAACGTTCGCCCAAGCGGCTGGCCCGCCCGATCTTTGCCACCATTTCCTTCGTCGAATCTCGCCCCGCCTCGGCGGCCTCGGTCATCCGGTCGAGCGCAGCGGCAAATTCCGCCCCGGCGGCCAGAGCCCCCGAGAAGGCCGAAGTCGCGGGCACCACCGTGTCCATCAGGCATTTGTCGCCAATCTGCGCTTCGGTGATCGAGCGCAGATCGGTTAGCCCCTGCTCCAGCATCGCCTGAAAATCCGGTGCCGCGATCTGGTCTATGCCCTCGGCGGCCTCGCCAAGACCGATGAAGTACATGCCGTAAAGCGGGCCCATGGAACCACCGATGCTTTCCATCAGTGTTTCGCCCAAAAGCTGTAGCGCCGCGGACAGCGACATCGCACCGGGCCCCATCTTCTCTGCACAGAGCGCGAAGCCCTTGGCCATGTTGACGCCATGGTCACCGTCGCCGATCGCACCGTCGATCTCGCTCAGATAAGCGCGGTTCTCAGTGATCACCCTGATCAGCGCGCGGACAATGTCGGCGCCCCTGTCGGCGGGAAAACTGGTCATGCCTGCCTCCCCTGTGTGAGGCCCAGCGAATGACAGGGGTGGTCAATCAGACGCTTGATCTCGTCGTCAAGCCGCATCACCGTAAGCGTCGCGCCCATCATGTCGAGCGAGGTGAAGTAGTTCCCGACATAGGCGCGGTGGGTCGCCAGCCCTGCATCGCCCAGCAGGTCATGGATCTTCGCGTAGAGGATGTGCAGCTCCACCAGAGGTGTCGCACCGAGGCCCGAGACCAGCACTGCCACCTCGTCGCCCGCTGTGAAGGGGACGTCCTCGATCACCGGACGCACCATCATCTCGGCTGCCTGGTCGGCGCTGGCCAGATCGACCACCTCAATCCCCGGCTCGCCATGGTGGCCGATGCCAAGCTCCATCTTGCCGGCCTCAATGGTGAAGTTGGGTTTGCCCACCGCCGGGATCGTGCAAGAGGTCAGCCCCAGCCCGATCGAGCGGCAATTGTCGATCGCCTTCTGCGCAGCCGCGATCACCCCGTCGAGGCCGGCACCTTCGGCAGCCGCCGCGGCACCCGCCTTCCACATGAAGATCTCGCCGGCCACACCGCGGCGCTTCTCGATCTGGTCGCGCGGGGCGGAGGCGACATCATCATTGGCGACCACGGTCTTGACCGTGATGCCTTCCTTCGCGGCCATCTTGACCGCCATCTTTACGTTCATGTTGTCGCCAGCGTAATTGCCGTAAAGGCAGGCGACACCCTGCCCCGAGTCAGCGGCCGCGAAGGCATCGAGGAAGGCGCGTGCGGGAGGGGACGAGAAGATCTCGCCGATCGCTACCGCATCGACCAAGTTCTCGCCCACATAACCCAGAAACGCGGGCTCATGGCCTGACCCACCGCCAGTCACAACTCCAACCTTGCCGGCGATCGGCGCGCGGGGGTATTTCAGCACCCGCGCATTGGCGGTGGCGGCGAAGAGTTCGGGATGGGCCTTCAGGTAGCCCTTTACCCCGTCCTCTACGACATTGTCCGGATCGTTGATAAGTCTTTGCATCGGCTTCGCTTCTCGGTTCGCGGTTACGGGCACAGGATCACGGGGCCGGGGTATCACTGGATGGTGTAGCCGCCGTCGATCACCAGGTTCTCGCCGGTGATCATGTCGGCGGCGCCGCTGGCCAGGAACAGCGCGCAGGCAGCGATCTCCTCGGGATAGGCGAAGCGTCCCGCAGGGATCTTCTGCTTCATCGCTTCGCCGACCTCGCCGGCCCAGGCCTTGCGGCCGAGCTCGGTCAGCACGACGGTGGGCGAAATCGCGTTGACCTGAACCCCCTTCGGACCCCATTCCATCGCCATCACCTTGGTCATGCTGATGACCCCGGCCTTCGAGGTGCAATAGGCCACGTGGTTGGGCAGCGCCACGAGCCCCGCCTGCGACGCAAGGTTGACGATCTTGCCCGAGCCGCGCGCAATCATGTGCCGCCCGAGCGTCTGGCTGACCAGAAAGAGCGCCTTGAGGTTGATGGCCATCGTCTTGTCCCAGCCCGCCTCCGAGGCGGTCTCGGCAGGCTCCAGGATTGCCACCCCGGCGCTGTTGACGAGGATGTCGACTTGTCCGAACTGCGCGATCGCGGCGTCGGACATTTCAGCGATCTGGGAGCTGTCTGTCAGGTCGGCACGCAGTCCATGGCCATTCTCTCCCGCAACCTCGCGCGCAATCTCGGACACGTTTTCGGCCATGTCGACCAGCACGACCCTCGCGCCCTTCTCGGCGAATAGCTTCGCAACCGCCAGCCCGATCCCGGCCGCGCCGCCGGTGATCAGCGCCACCTTGCCGCCCAGGCCGAAGCCGGTGTCGACCCCCTTGAACTCCATCGTGCTCTCCTCCTCCTGACCGGGCTCGCCTGGCGAAAGGCGCGCCGCAGGCTGGCGCCGGCCTTGCCCGCGCCGCTGTGCTGAAAATTCCGAGGATCCTCCCGATCCGATTGACCCAGGCAGAGTTTGCCCGCGAGTCTTTGCTATTAGTCAGCAAAGATTTGACATTTGTCAATATCCCTTCCGGATACCATGTAAGTAACTGTTAGTAGAATATTAAAATGGAGAAAGTCTCCGCTTCGAGGGTCGAAGCGGAACATAATGGAGACGATGGACAGGGGGTGTCAGCCGCCGACGCGCAGCGCGAAGCCTTCACAGGGGGCGTCGAGAAGATCGAGCAATTCGTCGTCCAGCGCCATCATCGTGATCGATGCGCCGACCATATCGAGGGATGTGCAGTAATGCCCAACCCAGCTGCGTTCGACTGTGACCCCGCGGGCCGATAGGCGCTGGTGGATGCGGCGGTTGAGAATGAACAGCTCCATCATCGGCGTGCCGCCAAGGGAGTTGACCAACAGCGCCACCCGACCGCCCTCCTTCAAACCCATCTCGTCGATGAGCCGGTCGCAGACCCGGTCGGCGGCGCGGTCGGCAGGCACAAGGCGCTCGCGGCTGGCGCCGGGTTCGCCATGAATTCCAACGCCGACCTCCATATCGTCCTCGCCGATGCGGAAGCTTGGCCGCCGGGTCTCCGGCAGTGAGCAGGGCTCGAGCGCGAGCCCCATGGAAAAGGTGGCTGCATTGGCCTTGCGCGTGATCCGTTCGCAGCCATCAAGGTCCAGCATCCGGTCGCAGGCCGCCCCCGCGACCTTGAAGACGAAAAAGTTGCCGGCGGTGCCACGGCGGCTGGTGTGGTCCTCGGCCGGGGACGAGGCGATGTCGTCGGTCGTTAGGATGGTCCGCACGCCGATCCCCTCGGCCTTGGCCATCTCGGCAGCCATGTCGAAGTTCATCACGTCGCCGGTGTAGTTCCCGTATATGTAGAGCACTCCGGCGCCGGTCTGGGCCGCGTGGGTGCAGGCCAGCACCCGGTCGGGCGGCGGTGAGGCAAAAACGTTACCGACAACGCAGGCATCAGCAAGCCCGCGCCCGACATAGCCCAGGAAACAGGGCTCGTGCCCTGCTCCGCCGCCAATCACCAGCCCGACCTTACCCGGAACGCGTGGTCGACTGGCAGCAATGGTACGGACATTGCCGTCGATCGGCGTGATGAAACCCGGGTAGGCCGCGAGCGCACCTTCCAGCGATTCTGTCACCGCATCGCGGGGGTCATTGAGGAATTTCTTAATCCGGCTGCGGGTCTCCACCGCGGGGGGCGCGTCGGGGTGGCGGCGGGCACCCATCCCGCTAGTCGGCTCCACCCCGTCGGCACGCAGGAGCCCCTCGCCTGTGGTGCTGTCAGTGATCAAAACCGTGACGTAGTCGCCGCGTAGCGCCGCCAGCAGCGCAGGGATCTTCTCGGTCCCACCTGCCACCGCGATTCGCGTCGGCACCTTGCGCAACTCGTCGAGCGAGATGCCGATCGTGCGCTCCTCCAGCGGCCCCGGCACCGGCACGCCGTGGGCGTCGATGAATCGGCCCGCGAGAGAGCCGATGGCTGTGCGATAGCCCTCACGCACCTGAAGGGTGGAGTCGAAGAAGCCACTGGTGTGGATCGTCGAGCTGGGACGGAGCGAGGAGACCGAGAAGATGATGCGGTTGATCGCGGCCAGTTCGCCGAGTTGCTCGGCCACCACCTCCTCGGCCCGCAAAAGCGCTCGTATTTCGGGCGAGGAAACGATCGCCGGTGCGGAGATCGGGATGCAGCGCGCACCGATCGCATCGGCCAGGCGGGTGGCGCAGGCCTCAGGCGTGTAAGGGATATGCGCTGTCGTGCCGCCGGTCGCCTGCACGACGCGCAGGTCTTTCAGCCCGCTGATCCGGACTGCGTTGGCCATTGCCAGCATCGTCCGGCCCCAGGTGATCCCGATCCGGTCACCCGAGTGGATCAGCCAGGCCAGCGCCTGCGCCGAAGCCACGCCCAGCCGGTCGTAGAGCGAACGCTCGCCTCCCGCGCCGGGGATCACCACGCATTCGGCAAGGGCGAACCGCTCCTGCAACTGCTTGGCGATGGAGAGCGATCGCAGCCGCTCTCCATCGATCGAGATGTTCACTATACCCTGCGCGCGGGCCTCGGCGAGATAGGCGTTCACGGTCGGGCGAGAGACCTTCATCGTCTCGGCGATCTCGCCCTGGGTCAGCCCCTCCTCGTAATAAAGCCAGCTTGCCCAGAGCAATGGGTCGTCGCCGTAACGCAGTGGTCCGCGCACGGGGGAGCCGTCCATCGCGGCGCGCCCGGCTGCGGACCGCAGGCGAGGGGTAGATCCGCTCATGCTTCACCCGGCCCCGGTGCGGGACTGGCCAGAAGCTCCGCGAAGCAGCTCAGGATCAGGCTGGCCGAGACCGCGCCCGGGTCGAGCTTGCCAAGGCTGCGCTCATTGAGCCGGGCTGCGCGGCCGCGCGAGGCGATCATGGTGATTGTGGCCTGGGCGCCTTCTTCGGCGGCTATTGCTGCTGCGCGAGCCTGATCGGCGGCCAAGGCACCTTCGCCGCGCGCCTGCTGTGCTGCGCTGAGCGCCGGCAGCCAGGCGTCGAGCATGGTCTTGTCGCCAGGATCTGCCTTGCCGCGTGCAGCAATGCCATCCGTGAGCGCCTGAAGCAGAAGTGCAAGCTCCTCTACAGGAAGGTCCGGCCGCGTGTCGTAGAGTTTCGCGGCCTGAAGGAGCGCGCTGGCATAGAGCGGCCCCACCGTCGCACCGACATCGCCCAGGAAGACGGATGCGGCCTGCCTGAGGAACGCCGCCGGCGCGAGTGCCCGCGTTTCGGGCCGCTGGCCCAGGCGGGCGACGGCAGCGAAGCCATTGGCCATCGAAGTGCCGTGATCGCCGTCGCCGATCTCGCCATCCAGCGCGCAAAGCTGTTCGCGGTGCTCCTCTAGCTGCAGGGCCACAGCGCGAAACAGGCGGATCAAAAAGGGTGTATCGAGCTGCTCCATGGACTTTTCATGCGTCAATCGGTGCGCCGACGCAAATTGTTTCAGAGCGTTGTCGGCAGGAGCACATCCGTGAGACCACGCGAAAGACCGGGGAGATACGCTGAAAATCCTCATGAAGGGCCGCCGGAATGCCAAGGCCGCCAAGCGATTCCTGCGCGAGTTGATGCGCCGCTGGGGATCGCCGCGCGCGTTGGTCACGGACAAGCTGCCCGGCTATGGCGCCGCCCGCCGCGCGCTTTGCCCGAACGCTGATCACCGGGCCCACAAAGGCCTGAACAATCGGGTCGGAGCGTCTCACCGGCACACCAGACGGCGAGAGAAGATCATGGGCCGGTTCAAGTCCCCGGTCAGGCCCAGCGCTTCCTCTCCGTCCATGATCAAACTGCCGCTCTCTTTCGCCCCAAACGACACCGCCTCACCGCAGCATCCTATCGCCACGCCGGAGCCGACGCGTTCAGCTTGTGGAACAACACGACCTGCGAACTGGTTGCCTGACCACGCGCAACAACACTATTCTCGCCAGAGAAAAATAACCTGACAAAGCCTCTCCTCGCGCAGGGCTCACACGCCCAGCCCTTCCGAGATCGGAGAGTGAACCGCTGCGAGACGGGGGTCACTCTCCGTAAGGGATCCAGATGTTCTTGACCTGGGTCGCGCGGGACAGGAAGGCCTGGCCCTGTCCGTCGCGCCCTCCCCAGTCGCGCGCGGCCCCGTCCTCGGTCCAGGTCTGCTTCAGATTGCCGGCCGAGGCACGCTCGATCATGGTGCCGCCTTCCACGGTTCCGAAATACCAGATCCCCTCGACATCGTCGTGCTCGGCCAGCGTCTTCGCCAGCGCGTCAAGCTCGCCAGTGACGATGTTGACCACGCCGGCCGGCAGATCCGAGGTGTCGAACACCTGATAAAGATCCGTCGCTGCCAGGGGGTGCGGCTGCGAGGGAATCGCGACGACACGGTTGCCCATGGCGATCGCCGGCAGCACCAGCGACACGAACCCCAACAGAGGCGCCCGCGCCGGGCAGGCGATTCCGAGGGTACCCAGCGGCTCATTCATCGCCAGGGTCACATGGTTCGACTTCGTCTGATGCACCGCTCCGTCGAACTTGTCGGCCCAGGCAGCGTACCAGAAGATCCGACGGATCGAGATCTCGACCTCGTCGCGCGCCGCCACCGCGGAATGGCCGAACTGCTTCAGCCGCGCTTCGAACTCGACCGCGCGGGCCGAGAGGTTCTCGGCCGTATAGTAGAGGATCTGGGCCCGGTTGTGCCCGGTCTGGGCACCCCAGCCCTGTGCCTTCCGAGCCGCCTCGACGGCATTGCGGATGTCCTTGCGGTTGCCGAGCCCGGCCAGGCCGATCGGCCGCTCCTTTGCGCCCAGAACCGCGTAGCTGTAGCCGCAATCCGGCCGCACCTGCCGCCCGCCGACATAGAGCTTGGCGGTGCGGTCGATACCCGTGCCGCCGATTGCATCCGCCGGGGTTGCCTGCAACGCCACCGGCACCGCCTCGGCCTTCTTCGCCGTGGGTCGGGCGTCGCGCAGATAGGCCCCCATACCCTCGCGGCCGCCCTCGCGGCCGAAGCCGCTTTCGCGGTAACCGCCGAAGCCCGCGCCTGCATCGAACAGGTTTGCCGCGTTGATCCAGACCACCCCGGCCTTCACCTTGGCGGCGATGTCGATCGCCAGGTTGATGTTTTCAGACCAGATTGTCGCAGCCAGCCCGTAGCGTGTGTTATTGGCCAACGCGACCGCCTCGGATGGGGTGCGGAAGGTGGTGAGCGTCGCCACCGGGCCGAATATCTCTTCGCAGGCGAGGGTAGAGGCGGGCGCGACCCCGGTGGCCAGCGTCGGCGGATAGAAACAGCCCTCGGGCGCCTGGCCCTGATGCAGCTGCGCCCCTTCCGCGACGCCCTGCGCCACCAGCGCGCGGATCCGAGCGAGCTGGACCGGATGCACGATCGCCCCGATATCGGTCGACTTGTCCAAGGGATCCGCAGTGATCAGCGTACTAAGCCGCGCCTTGAGCAGCGCCTCGAAGCGCGGCACGACCGCCTCGGCCACCAGCAGCCGTGCGCCAGCACAGCAGACCTGGCCCTGGTTGAACCAGGTCGACTCGACCACGCCCTCGACGGCTGCATCGAGATCGGCATCGGCGAAGACAATGAAGGGCGACTTACCGCCAAGCTCCAGCGTCAAAGCTTTGCCAGAGCCCGCGATCTGACGCCGGATCTGTCGACCAACCTCTGTCGACCCGGTGAAGGCGACCTTGTCGACCCCGTCATGGCCGGTCAGCGCCGCGCCGGTCCTGCCGTCTCCGGTGACGATGTTCAGCACCCCCTTCGGCAGCCCCGCCTCATGGGCGATCCCGGCAAAGGCGAGGGCTGTAAGCGGTGTGTATTCGGCGGGCTTCAGCACCACCGTATTGCCAGCCGCCAGCGCCGGCGCGACCTTCCAGGCCAGCATCAACAGCGGAAAGTTCCACGGGATTACCTGGCCGCAGACGCCGTGGGGCCGGGCGTCCGGGAATTCGTCGGCCAGGATCTCGGCCCAGCCCGCGTGATGGTAGAAGTGGCGCACCACCAGCGGGATGTCGATATCGCGGCTTTCGCGGATCGGCTTGCCGTTGTCCATGGTCTCGAGCACGGCAAGAAAACGGGCGTGCTGCTGGACATGCCGGGCCAGCGCATAAAGATGCCGGGCCCGTTCGTGCCCCGGCATGGCCGCCCATTTCGGCTGCGCGGCGCGGGCCGCCGCCACCGCGGCGTCCACATCGGCGGCACTGCCTTGCGAGACCCGGGCCAGCGGCGCACCCGTCGCCGGGTTGGCCACCTCAAACGGATCGGTCGGCGCGGCGAAGCAACCGTCGATGAAATGGCCGAAGCCGGCCTGATGGCGCGTCAGCCAGTCGCTCACGATCGAAGGATCCTCCGGGGCGGGGCCGTACTCCATGCGGGCCAGGATATCGGCAATGGTGATGGTGCTGTTCATGATGGCCTCGTCAGGCAAGGGCGTGGCGGGAGGAGGCGGCATAACGCCCGGTGACATGGTGATCGAGCTGACGCTCGATATCGGCGAGCATCGAGGACGCACCCAGCCGGAAGAGATGCGGCGACAGCCAGTCGTTGCCGAGTTCCTCCTTCATCAGCACCTGCCAGTTCAGCGCGTCCTTCGCGGTGCGCATGCCGCCGGCGGGTTTGAACCCCACGACATGGCCGGTCAGATCGCCGTAGTCGCGCAGTGCGCGCAACATCACCAGGCTCACTGGCAGCGTGGCATTGATCCCTTCCTTGCCGGTCGAGGTCTTGATGAAATCCGCGCCCGCCTGCATCGCCACCATCGAGGCTGCGTAGACATTGCGCAGGGTTTCGAGATCGCCGGTGGCAAGGATCGCCTTCATATGGGCCGGGCCGCAGGCCTCGCGCATCGCGCAAACCTCGTCATAGAGCGCGCTCCAATTGCCGTTCAGCACATGTTCGCGGGTGATGACGATGTCGATCTCGGCCGCGCCCTGGTCGACCGCGTAGCGGATTTCGGCAAGCCGCAGCGGTAACGGCATCAGCCCCGCGGGAAAGCCGGTAGCGACCGAGGCGACGGGGATGCCGCTGCCTGACAGCGCGCGCACCGCGGCGGCCACCATGGTCGGATAGACGCAGACCGCTCCGGTCGTCAGGTTCATCTCCGCGATCCCCAACCCCTCGACGATGTGCCGCGCGAGCGGCCGGCGGGCCTTAGCGCAGAGCCGGGTGACACGGTCGGCAGTGTCATCGCCTGCCAGCGTCGTCAGGTCGATGCAGCGGATGGCGTTCACCAGCCAGCCCGCCTGCCAGATCTTTTTCACCGACCGCCGCAACACCAGGGTGGCGGCGCGTCGCTCGGCGGCGCTGCGATTCACGGCGTGGGCGGCGAACATCTCGAGCATCAGGGGCGTGCCCGGGTTCCGGTGCGCATTCGAGCCGTCCGCAGGGCGTTCGGCTGCGCCCACACCTAGGGCATGGGCAAGTTCGACGGTCTCGGCGGTCATGGCTAGATCCAGTCTGATAGGTTTCGGTTCGGCGCGGGCGGGGTGCGTCCCGGGGCCCCGGTGGAATGGATCCGCCGCCGGGACCCCGGCGTCAGGCAGCACCTTCGAGCAGGGCCACGACCTCAGTGCGCTGCGGCATCGAGGGCGCGGTACCCGGCCGGGTAACCGAGATGCCGGCGACAGCGCAGCCGAAGTGGACGGCCTCGCGCAGACCCGCCCCCGCGGCGAGCGCTGCGGCCAGGCCGCCGTTGAAGGCGTCGCCCGCACCGGTCGTGTCGCGCAGTTCGCCCGCGTCCACGGCGGGAACCTGGCCTTCGAAGCCCGCGCCACAGACATAGACGCCCTGCCCGCCCAAGGTAATCAGCGCATTGCCTACGCCTTTCTCGCGCAGCGCATGCGCCGCCGCCTTCGCATCTCCCGGCGCAGCGATCGGACGCCCGACCATCGCGGCAGCCTCGGTCTCGTTCGGGGTGAGATAGGTAATCTGCGGAAACACCGACTCGGGCAGCGCCACGGCCGGCGCGGGGTTCAGCACCACCGGCACCCCGGCGCTGTGGGCCAGCGCGATCCCCTGCAGGCAGACCTTCAGGTCAAGCTCGAGCTGCGAGACGAACAGCGCCGAGTCCGCGATCATCGCGGCGGCGGCATCCACATCGGCAACCGAGAGGTTTCCACAGGCGCCCGGCACGATGATGATCGCATTCTCGCCGCGCTGGTCGTCGACGATGATCGTGGCAGTGCCAGTCGGCGTGGCGTGGTCGCGAAGGACGAACTCGGTCCCAATGCCCTCGCGGGCGAAAAGATCGGCGGCAATCTGGCCGAAAGCGTCGTTGCCGATCCGGGTGATCATGTTCACCCGCGCGCCCTGACGGGCTGCCGCAACGGCCTGGTTCGCGCCCTTGCCGCCGGGGCCAAAGGCGAAGCTGGTGCCATGCATCGTTTCGCCCCAGGCGGGCAGGCGGTCTGTCCGGCAGGCCAGGTCGACGAGGAAGGCGCCAAGAATGGTAATAGGCTTGTCCATGTCAGAGGTCCGTATCACTCGGCGATCGCGGTCGGGTCGTAATAGACATGCACGCTCTGGAACTTACCGTCGCGCACGTGGATCATATTGATGCCGGTCAGCGGATAGGGCTTGCCGTCGTGATCGCGAAACTGCGACGCCCATTCGAAGGCGCCGGTATCGCCTGCCTCGGCGCCGTCGACGATCTTCACCTCGAGAACCGGGAAGCGTTCGACGCTGGACTGATAGAACTGGCGGATCTGGTCATGGCCCACGAGACGGCCGAGTTCGGGGACGACCAGTTCAGCATCCGCGTTGTAGCAGTTCAGGATCGCGCCCACGTCGCGGGTGCATTCGATGTTCCAGTAGGTTTCGGCCACGGTCCTCGGTGTCATTGTCCAACCTTTCATTGTTGTTCGGGGCGGTGTCGTTCGGGGCAGGTTCTTCGGGCGCCTGGCCCGCACGGTATGACCGCGCCCCACAAAGGAGGCGCGGCAGGGGTGTCAGCCCTTGTAGTCGGCGATATATTGCTGGATCGCGTCGATCGACTTCGGATCGTTGTAGTTCTTCGAGGTCACCACGTGGAAAGGCAGCGGCAGATATTTCGCCGGGGTCTTGGTCTTGCCGGTGAAGATGTCATGCAGCACGTCGACGGCGGTCTTTCCCATTGTCACCGGGCTTTGCAGCACCGAGGCCTTGATGTAGCCGGACTTGATGTAGTTGATCTCGCCCAGGTCCGCGTCGAAGCCGACGACCACCACCTTGTTCTTCAGGTGCAGCCGCTTCACCGCCTCGGCCACGCCGAGGGCAGAACGGTCGTTGGCGCCGAAGATCACGTTGATCTTGGGATTGCTCTCAAGCATCGCGGTCGCCTCATTCAGCGCCGTCTGCGGGATTGAGTGGCTGATCCTCAGCCCGGCGAACTTCATCCCCGGATATTTGGCCATCGCCTCCTTGAACCCGTCGCGGCGCGCGCGGCCCGAGGTGGTGGACAGGTTGTAGTCGATGATCGCGTATTCGCCCTTGCCGTCGACCATCTTCGCCGCGTAGTTCGCGACCGCCCCGGCGGCTTTCTTGTTGGGCACGGCGGTGAAGGTCACTGCGTCCATCGGCGTCAGGGTCGAGTCCGTCGCAACCACCGGGATGCCGGCGGCCATCGCCTTCTTCACCGGTGGCAGCAGAGCGGTCGGGCTGTAGGGAACCAGGATGATACCGTCCACCTTGCGCGTGATCGCCGTGTAGACCATGCCGATCTGCTTTCCGACATGGACCGAAACCGAGGGCGCCTGGAAGGCGGTCTTGTAGCCAAATTTCTTGGCCTCGGCCTTCACGCCGGCATATTCGCGCAGGAAGTAGGGCGTGGCGTTCGACGATGGGATAAACTCGATCGTCTTCTGCGGCCCGGCCTGGGCTGCGGCCCCACTCAGGGCAGCCGCCGCGACGATCCCCAGTCCCACTCCGGCCCGGCAAAACGCCTGCGAGCCGATCTTGCTCTTGCTCTTGTCGTTCTTATCACCACTCATTTTGGTCTCCTCCCATGTGAGTGTGAACTTATGGGCCGGGGCGGTTACACCGCGACCCGCTTGCGGAACGAGTCGACGAACACCGCGCCGATCACCACGCATCCGAGAATGATGGTCTGTGAATAGCTGGACACGCCGACCAGATCGGTGCCGTTGTTGAGTACGCCGATCAGCAGCACGCCCAGCATCGACGACCAGACGGTGCCCTGCCCGCCGAAGAGACTGCCGCCGCCGATAACCACCGCCGCAATCGAGTCGAGCTCGTAGTTCTGGCCGGCGGTCGGCAGGGCCGAATTGACGTAGGAGGTCAGCAGCAGCCCGCCCACGGCAGATAGGAATCCCGACAGTGTGAACACGGTCACGATGTTGCGCCGCACCGGCAGGCCCGATAGCGCCGCGGCCCGCGGGTTGCTGCCGATCGCATAGACGCTACGGCCAAAGCGCGTCCGCCCCAGCAGCACATGCCCCATGACCGCGAGTACGATGCTGACCAGGATGATGTTGGGGAAGACCCCGACCGAATTGGTGCCGAAGCTGTTGACGGCCGCGGGCAGCATGTAGATCGGCTCTCCCCCCGTCACCAGAAGCGCCGCTCCGCCCATGATCGACAGCGTGCCGAGGGTGACGATGAAGGCGGGCACCCGCGTATACGCGGTGAGCACGCCGTTCAGCAGCCCGACCGCAGTGCCGGTGATCAGTGCCACGACGATGCCCAGTACGATGCCCCCACTACCGGGGGCCAGGCCCATGGCGCCCGCGCCCATCACGCCCGTCAGCCCCACGACTGCGCCCTGCGAAAGGTCGATCCCGGCGGTGATGATGACGAAGGTCTGCCCGACCGACAGCACCGCGATCACTGCGACCGAGGCCAGCAGTGTCTGGACGTTGTTGGTGCTCATGAAGGCGGGTGCCGCCAGCGAGAAGGCGATGACCAGAAGGATCAGCACCGCGGCAACCAGCGAGGAATTGAGAAAGGCGATGAGACCAGACCGGAATCCGGCACGCTCCGAGACCTGCGTGTTCATGGCATCTCCTGTGCGCCTGAGGCCGATCCGTCGCCGCCCATCGTAGTCGCGAGCAAGGCATCCTCGGTGGCTTCCCCCTTCTCGAAGGTCGCAACCAGCCTGCCCTCGCGAAACGCGATGATCCTGTCGGCCGTCCCGATCAGCTCGGGGTTGTAGTTGGAAATCAGAATGATGGTGTGCCCACTGTCGGCGAGATCGGCGATCTGGCGGTAGATCTCTGCCTTGGAGCCGACATCCACCCCCTTGGTCGGGTTGTTGAGCACCAGACAGGGCCGGTCGTGCAGGAACCAGCGCCCCAGCACCACCTTCTGCTGATTGCCTCCCGACAGCGCCCGCGCCGGCAGGCGGGGGTTCGAGGGCTTCACATTGGAATGCTGCACCGCCTCGTCGACCAGCATGCGCTCTTGCCCCAGCCTCAGGAACCCGCCCGCGCCGACCAGGCGGCTTTTCGGGGCGGCGACCAGCGGAAGACTCATGTTCGTTGCGATCGACAGATCCAGAAGCAGCGCATCGACCCGGCGGTCCTCAGGCACATAGGCGACACCCGCCTGAAGCGCCCGCGCCGGGTTGCGAAACGCCGCCGCCCTGCCCTCCAGCCTCATCGCCCCGCCGCGCATCGGTCTGAGGCCGCCCAACATCTCGCCAAAGGCCCGGGAACCCGAGCCCACCGCGCCCGCGACACCCAGAATCTCACCCTTGCGGACCTTCAGCGACAGCGGCTCGATCCCGTCGGCATGGGCATTCTCCAGTTCCAGGCAGGGCTCTGCCAGCGGCCCGGCCCTGCGCGAGGGGTAGAATTCGTCGAGTGCCCGGCCCAGCATCGCGGACAGGATCTTCTCGCGGTAGATGTGCGCCATGTCGTCGTCGAGCGTGACCTTGCCATCGCGCAGCACCGTGATGCGGTCGGCTACCTCGAAGACCTCCTCGAGGTAATGCGACACGAAAACAACGGTATAGCCCTGATCACGCAGCCGCTTCATGATCGAGAGCACCGGCTTGATCTCGCGCTGCGTGAGCGAGGCGGTTGGCTCGTCGAAGAGGATGATCTTCGGCTGCCGGCACAAGCATTTGAGGATTTCCACCACCTGCTGCTCGGCCACGCTCAGCTCCGACACGGGCAGGCGTAGATCGGGGCGCGGCAGGCCCATCTCCTCGACCAGCTTGTCGGCCTGGCGGTTGAGCTGCTTGAACTGCAGAAAGCCCAAGCGGCTTGGCTCATGCCCGATGAAGATGTTCGAATAGCCCGAGAGATGAGGAAACAGGCTGAGTTCCTGAAAGATCAGCCCGACACCCGCGGCCGCGGCGCGGGCCGGATCGGGAAAGCTCACCGGCTGCCCGTCCAGCACGACCGTGCCCGCGCTGGGGGCCTGCGCACCGCCCAGCACCTTCAGAAGCGTGCTCTTGCCCGAGCCGTTCTCGCCGGCAAGCGCGTGGATTGTGCCCGGCCGGATATCGATCCCGACGGAATCGAGCGCGTTGATTGGCCCGAAGCGGACGGAAAGATCCCTGACCCCGATCACGACATCTCTCCCCCTCCCGAAGTGATGGTCAGGCGTGTGCGGCGCGGCGGCGCGCAGGAAGCGCGCGCCAATAGCCGGGTCGGCATAACAATGCGGTCAGGCACGTCGGGACGGCCTCCCCTCAGGCGCTCCAGCATCAGTTTGCCGGCCGCCGCGCCCTGCTCTTCCGAGGGCCGGTCGATCACCGTCAGTGGAGGGTTGAGCAGCATGCCCAGGTCCAGATCGTCGAACCCGATGACCGAGATATCCGTCGGCACCGACAGGCGGCTGTCGGCCACCGCCTTGAGGCACCCCACCGTCATCACGTTGTTGGCGCAGAACACCGCCGTCGGCGGCTCGGGCAGACGCAATAGCCGCATCATGGCCTCGTAGCCGCCGGCCTCGCGGAAATTGGCGATCTCGCGGTACTGGGGCGGCGGCGTCACCCCGGCGGTCGCCAGGGCCCGAAGAAACGCATCATAACGCAGGCGGCCCGGCGTGTTGACCAAGGGACCGCTGATCAGCGCGATCGCGGAATGTCCAAGGTCCAGCAGATGGCGTGCCGCAGCGGTGGCCCCGCCGACGTTGTCGACAAGCACGCTGTCGAAGCTCTTGTCCGACAATTCCCGGTCAATCAGGACGATCGGTCGCCCCTCCCCTCGGATTTTGAGCGGCATTTCCTCTTTTTCTACCGCCGGGGCAAGGATGATCCCGTCCACCCGGGGCGCGACCTCGCGCAGGATGGATTCCTCCAGATCCGGCGATTCATCGGTATTGGCCAGGAAGATCCGGTAGGGCGTCTTGCGCAGGACGGATTCCACACCTTTCGCGACCGAGGCAAAATAGGGGTTGGTGATGTCCGGAACCACCATTGCGACCGCGTAGTGGATCCCTGAACGCAGACTCTGCGCCGCAATCGTCGGTCGATAGCCGAGCTCCTCGATTGCCACCAGCACCCGGTCGGCCTGGCGCACCCTCTCGCCGCGCAGATGGCGCGACACGGTTGCCGTCGAGACACCCGCCCTTTGGGCGACCTCGGATATCGTAGCCATATTCCCCTCCCCCAACTGGTATCGATTTCAGTTGGATGTGAAATCGATACCAGTTAGGCTGAAATGCGTCAATCTGGCCCGCAAGTAACATTCAGGTGAAAGTCGGCGTTGATGATCCCACCGCCCGCTGACGGCATCGTGTGTGTGAACTGGCCTCGAACAGGGACCCCGGCCGAAAGAGCCGCAAGGCGTTGAAATAGGAAACCAGGATCTTCAACCGGTCTCCGCGTTTTGATCGGAACACCACCGTCACCCCGGAATGCGGATCGAGCCTCAACTCGGTCTGCACGATCAACGCCAGCGCCTGGTGCCCACAGCGAAAGTCTACCGGCCTCGTCGCGATCAGGATCGGCAGCCGCTGGCCCGCGACAATCATGCCGTCCCCCGCAGTGCGCGCACCAAAGCGGCGGCACGTTCCACTGCAACATCATCAGGAACACGCAACACGATGCCCGCGCCGATCTCCACTGTCAGAACCCCGGACACAGCGATCTCTGTCGATTGATCAGAAGGGTCGCCAACCGACAGCGGCACAAAAAACGGAGAAGCAGAAGAGGGGAACTCGGGCGGCGCCACAAAATCTGCTGGAAGGGCTAAGAACCCGCGCCGCGCACGACTTCGCCATTCCGAAAGATGGTGGGCCTGCATGTCGTAACGCCGTGCGACAGCCGCCACGGTTGCCCCAGGTCGAAAAGTCTCTGCGACAATCCGTGCCTTCACATCGTCAGGCCAGCGACGGTTGCTCCGTCGAGCCCCCACAACCTCGCAACGCCCAACAAACCCATCCCCGCCATCCGCCATGCCGAAATCCTTCTGAAACCTCAGAAGAAAAATCGCCTCGACCGCGCAGTTCGGAAACCCCAAATCTCAATGGGACGCAGACGCCGGATACGGAGCAGCCGAAGGGCCAGTATCTTTTCAGTGCTCTGCATCTCACGCTCCTTTCGCCTCTCTGGAGTATCCAACGGTAGTGCGAAAATCCGATGCGGAACGTCCGGGCGGCCCTATATTGTCAGCTGACAAACCTGGGCCAGCGGAAGCAGTCCCGCGATCAAGGCGCCATATTATCAGCTGACAAACTCGAACGCCTGGCGGCGCTCATGGTGTGAAGCTTGCGTCCTCATGAGCGTTTCGGGACGGCGTCAGCGCTTCCCAGGCCGCCTCGATCTCCTCGATCGGCGTCTCCATGGTCATCCTCTGGCCGCGCGGCCGGAACCCGTGGATCGACTTGTAGAAATCCGAGTAGCCTTCGAGCAACTCATGCTTGGCCATCTGCTCAGGTGTGGTGATCCCGTAGACGGTCGTGTCTCGGGAGTGGTGGAAATTGTCTGGCGGCGTAATCTCCGGGTGACTTGAACCCACCCAACCGGCGGCTGGTACCGCCAGGGAGATTACGCCATGGACCAGATTACAGACACCGACACGCCTGCGCTACTGGAAGCGGGACGCGGCTACGATCCGATCGAGGATCGTCCGCGCCACGATCGAGGCGCTGTTCGAAGAGGAACTCGAGGCTTTCATCGGGCGCTGCCGGTATGGCCGAGACGGTGCCACGAAGAAGGGCTAGGCATCGTCGCGCCCGGTATCGAAGCCTTCCTTCTCGATCTGTCGCCGGCGTTCGGTAGCGATCATCTCGGTGGCTGACCCACCACGGCCTTCGCTCATGCCGGGATCTTCGGGGGTTTTCATCTGACAATCCTCCGATCAGGGGGCCTGACGCTGCCGGGCCTGAATGGCTACGGTCTTTCCTAGTATCACCCGGAAATATAATGTGAAAAACTGTGTGTCTATGCTGAATGCGAAAAACAGCAAGATTTTCACGGTCAGGGGGTATGATCGCTTCAGCCACAAGGGAAGGATCGATCCAATGCACAACACCCTCAAGATCGTCGCCGTGAGGAAATCCCCCTCCATGAGCTACCCCCCGAAAATCGGACAGTGACGGAAGCTACGGTCTGACGTTTGCTGGTCTCCAGGAACGAGGAGATCAGAACATGTCGAAACGCAGGAACCATGACGCAGGCTTCAAGGCTCGCGTGGCGCTGGAAGCCGTGAAGGGCGAGTGCACCGTGTCGGAGCTGGCCGCAGAATACGGCGTGCAGGGGGATCCGCGCGGGCCATCGTCATCACGCAGATCGCCGAGCGCCTTGGCAGCGAGCTCTTGCAAGCTGCCTGACCTCTCCTCTCGCCGAACATCTGAGCCAAGAAAGAGAACACGCTCATGCCGATCGATACCGCTGAGAAAGAAGCGGACCTCGGTTACGAGCTGACCGAGCGGAATGTGAAAGAGGGCGGGGCCATCCTTGTGAGCGAAGAGGCGGTGCCCGCCGATGAAGCCCCCACCCCAGGAATGTGACTTGCCATGGTGACCCACACAAGTTACATTTGAACCTCTTATGTCATCCAAGAGGGACACCATGGAAGAGCGGCGCCTCAGTGACACTATCCCCGATGCTCTCATTGCAAAGATGAGGCGCTTCGGCAGCGATATCTCGGCCGCGCGCCGCGCGCGGAACTGGACTCAGGGCGATCTTGCCGAGCGGCTGAACGTGTCTCGCAAGGTTATCTCGGCGATGGAGCAAGGCAGCCCCAGCGTGAGTTTCGGGGCCTATGCGGCGTCGGCCTGGATCATGGGGTTGGAGAACGGATTGCTCGGGGCCTTCGATCCTGAACACGATCCGGCCTTCCAGAAGAAGGCGCGGCTTGATCAGCCGAAGCGTGTCCGGCCCGGGCGCGGCGCCGACCTGGGCAGTCTTGATTTCTGAAGGAGAGAGCCATGGAACATGATGCCGTCGTCTTCATCGAATTGAATGGCCAGCCGGTGCCGGCCGGGAAGATCCGGATCACCGAGGAGGGTCGCTGGTCGCGTTCCGAATTCGCCTATGGACGGCGCTATCTCGCCCGCCCCGACGCCGTTGCGATCGACCCGGTCATGCTTCCTCTCAACGAGAAGGCCTTCGAAACCCCTCCGGAGTTCCCGCTCTTCAACGGCGTGCGTGACGCCGCGCCGGACGCCTGGGGCCGCAAGCTCATCGATCGCTATGTCCTGCGCCAGTTCGGCCGCCCCGCCGGTGAGGCGGAATACCTGCTGGCCTCGCAGCACGGCACGCGGATCGGCGCCCTGCAGTTCGGACCAACGCCGTCTGGGCCCGGGCGGGTGCTCGACTTCAACCTCCCCTCCGCTCGAACTGATCTGGGCAACCTGGAAGCCCTGCAGCGCCAGGTCGACGCGGTGCAGTCCGAAGAGGACCTCCCGGACCAGCTCGTAAACTTCATCGCCCCCGGCTCGGACCTGGGTGGAGCCCGTCCGAAAGCCACGGTCACGATCGACGGCTTCCCCTGGCTCGTGAAATTCGGCATCGACCACGAGCGCCTGCCGATGGAGGCCGTGGAGGCCGGATGCCTCGACCTAGCAGAGATGTGCGGCATCGATACCTGTGAGCGGCAGGTCGTCGAGATTGCCTGCCGTCCTGCCCTCCTGCTGAAGCGCTTCGATCGAGAGGTGGCCGACGGTGGCGAACTTCAGCGGGTTCACATGATCTCGTCCCTGACCCTCCTAGGAGCGCATGAATCCGATCATGGCCTATCCGGCTATGCCGACATCTACGACGCCCTGCGCCGCTACGGCGCGCCGGGCGACCATAGCGAGACGATCTACCGCCGCATGGTCCTGAACGTGCTCACCGGGAACACCGACGACCATTACCGCAACCATGCGTTCCTGCACGGCGCTGACGGCTATCGGCCGAGCCCGGTCTACGACATCACCCCGACCCTGCAGACCAGTTCCTCGCGCTATCTCTTCCTGCATCTCGGGAAGGCCGGCGCGGGCCGTGAGGCGACACTCGAGGCCGCGGTCGCCGGAGCAGCGAGCCTGGGGCTCCAGCCCGATCAGGCGAAGGCCATCGCCACCGAGATGGCGGAGATCGTCGGCCGCAACTGGCGTGACGTGATGGAACGCCGCGGCGTCGGCGACGACGCGATCAGACTGATGGAGGGGTCTTTCGCCCAGGCAGGGCGGCAGCTTGAAGGTGGCCCCGGCTGCGGGATGTAGATCGCCTTATTCGCTGGCGAGTAACCTGGCGCGTCAGGCCGGCCCTTTTCGGCGCCGCAGGTGATGATCCATCAGGCGGTCCCATAAGCGGCCGCCGTGTTCACGCATAGAGGGATAGCTCTTCCGCGGGCTCCCGATAGACCGCGAGCGGCTGACCGGTTTCCGGCGAGATCGCCAGCTCCGGGTCGAAGATGTGCCATTCCATCGTGACCGCCGTCGCCCCGGAACCGCCGAAAGCGATGGCGTCATACCCCGCCGCTTGCAGCGCCTCGACGAAGGCCTGCTCCCGGAGGGCATGATAGGCCTCGAGCGGCGGCAGGTAGGACAGCGTGGCTGGGTACGAAACGATCGTATTGCCGAAGGTCGACGTTGAAGCGCGGGCAATTTTCGTTCTGGAACGCCTTTCCTGACGGTATGGGCTCGAAGCGGTCATAGAACTTTGAGCCCTCAGCGTTCCCAGATGCATCATTTGCTGCAAAGGGCTGGACGCTGAGGCCGTGGCCTCGGAAGGGCTCGAGGACTGGATTGGCGCGCATGTCCGGATATTCACGTTCCTCGGCGGCGTGCCGAAGGTGGTTGACGTCGTCCGCTTGCTGGGTTCCAGATTTGGACGTAGTCCGAGCCGATGCAGCCAGAGCCCATCAGCTACAAACGCCACCGGTTCCCGCCTGAGATTATCGCCCATGCGGTATGGCTGTACGTCCGGTTCAATCTGAGCCTGCGCGAGGTCGAGGAGATGCTGCTCGAACGCGGCATCGACGTGTCCTACGAGACCGTTCGGCGTTGGACCGTCAAGTTTGGGCCGCGGATTGCGAGGAACCTGCGGCAGGGGTATGGCCGACCGGGCGGTGTCTGGCATCTGGATGAGGTCGTGGTGAAGATTGCTGGTGCCGACCTCGCACCGCTACGCAAGAGTGCCGCGCACCTTGGGGGAAAGAAGGTTGACACGGGCATCGAGACTCAGGCTCGCAAGCAGAAATCAATCGAAGGGGGAGGGCGTCTTGTCCTTAGGGCCCCCATGCGGGGCCAGGATCTCGTCCTTGAGCGCGTCGTCGATCGACATCGCTGTCATGCATTTTGCGAGCCACTCAGGGCTACGAATGCGCGCGACGGCCTTCTGGTAGGCATCGTCCACCGTGTCGCCATACGCTCCTCTGGCGGCCTCCCAGGCGGCGTCAGGGATAGGGCCCCAGCGGTTGATCATCATCGAGAGATCGATGATGTCACGGTTCATAACGCTCGCATCGACCCAGCGATCGGCGTTGGCCAGAAGCTTCTCGGTATACATGTCGTCGCGGTCGAGCACCGGCACGCCCAACGTGGGGTCCATTTCGCCGTTCAGCTCGACACGAGCCTCACGCACGATCTCGAACTTGATGACAGTGTCCCCGATCTTGAGGGCGGCGCGAATGCCGTATTGGTCGGTCCGGACATCTCGGATCGCTTCCATCCGGGAGTCCTTTGCGAGCAGGCCCTGCAGGCCGGTGCCCCAGATCGCTTGACGCAGCTCGCGGTAGCCTTTGGCCGATGCGCAGAGGAAGTCGATGTCGATGCTCTCGCGGTATTCATCGAGCTGCAAGACGATGGCCGTGCCGCCGCCGAAGTAGCATTCCGCACGCTCGAACAGGTCCGCGTCCAGTTCGTGAAGGGCGGCCAGAACCGCGTTGTGGTGATTTCGCTTGAACACGGAGTTCAGGCCGTGAGCAGAACGCCGTGACCGCAGTCCGCGGTCAGCCGTTCCAGGAGGTCATGCTCGTCGCGCGTCATGGCATCGGTGTCGACGAAGCGCCAGTTCCTCTCGTAGAGGTCAAAAGCCTCCTCGCCGTCCAGGACAGTGGCGTCCGGCCGGTTCCAGCAGAGCAGCTTCAGCTGCGGATATTTCGCGACGTTGATCTGCATCATGATCCTCGCCTCCAATATAGGGCCAAGAGGCGAATATTTCCAGTCGGACTATGTGTGCCAGCATTTCCTGTCGTAAATGCGGCTGCCGTGGCCAAGCGCGAGGTTTTCTGCCAAGGACCTTGTCCGGTGCCAACGTGGCGCCAGCTGGCGGGAGAGGAGCTTCATCTTGAGAATCTGCATCAGGCAAGCCAGGAAAGCCGCCGGCATCACGCAAGAAGGGGCAGCGACGACTGTCGACAGTGTTGCAGGCAGCGAGCCGCGCGCGCAAGGCAAAAGACAGCGCCTGATCCAACCCCCACTGGCTTGGCCCTGACGGGCCAAGGCGGCCAGTCAACCGCCAGCTATCTGGTAAGCGCGGCTGACTGGCCGCCGCCTCGTGGCACGCGTCGAGCCCACGCCAAAGTGGCCTGATTTTGTGCCGCCGCGTGGCCCAATTTTGCTCCGCCGTTGCCGCCCGCGGCACTGGGCTTCGAGATCGGCGTTGAAGGCGTCCCAACTGGGGAAGCGGGGGATCGGCACCATGTGGTTACGGCGGGCGTAACCAACCATCCCCTCAACATTGCCGTTCGCCATTGGGCTCGAACCAATGGCGCCTTCAATGGCTCACTCGTTCCCCTTGCCCGGTCGCCCATAGCGGTCCCGGAACAGGCAATGCGATTGCAGCGCGCTGAACAGCGTGGCGCGGATGCGCGTGCCGTCCGGTTGGATCTTCGAGACCAGGCAGCGGTCGTTGTCGTAGAGAACCGACTGCGGCACCCCGTCGAAGAAGGCGAAGGCATGAACATGGCCGTCCATCCACGCCTCCGCCGTCGCCGCAGGATAGGCCCGGACGAAATAGGCATCGCTGTGCGGCAGGTCCATGACGAAGAAGTGGGCCTTTTGCTCAACCCCAGCGATGACGACGACGGCTTCGCCAAAATCCGCCTGCGCATCTCCGGGCGGATGTGCCAGGGGCACAAACATCTCCTGGCCGCGACGCTCACGCTCACGCACGTAATCTGCAGGTGCTGCGCGAGGCGGTTCTCGAGATGGCCGGGCGCGGCATCCGGGCAGAGCGCGGCGGCAAGCGCGCCAGGCGGATCACGCTCGATGTCGACAGCGCGCCGATCGAAGTTCATGGCCACCAGCCCAAGGCCGAATGGAACCGGTTGGAGCCTGCGCCGGCTGCGGGAACGGGTGCTGCGCGCCGGCGCGCGTCTGGTGATCTCGGGGCGCAGGATGGTGCTGGCACTCGCCTCGGCAGCGGCCCCCTTCTGGTCCGTGCTCTGGCCCCGCCTCCTCGCCCTGCACTGGACCGACCCGTAGCTGCCCGGCGTCGGACCGCCCGGGAACCCATGCTGTAAGCACCGATACCCCAATAGGGGTTCCAGCCATAATGGCGGTAGCCATATTGGGAGACCAGGCTGCCGACCATCGGCGGGCCAAGGAAGGCGCCGATGCTTCCCAGTTGCGCGATCAACCCGTTTGCCGGCCCGATCCGGGTGGAGTGCGGCACCAGCCGGGGGATCGCGGAGAAGGTGAAGGCCATGAGGATACCGGAGCCGAACACCGCGACCGTTGCCGCGGCGATGGCAACGCTGGAACCGAAGCCGGGTTCGAAGGCGGGCAGCGCGCTCGCGAGCAGCAGGACGGCAGCGGCGGCGATGAGTGTGGCCGGGCTCAGCCGGCTGCCCAGCAGACCGTAGGCGAGGCTGCCGGCGATGCTGGCGAGCGCAATCAATCCGGTGGTGCTGCCCGCCCGGGCCGAGGTGAAACCGCCTCGTAGGTGTAGGCGGAGTGACATTCGGGGCACGGGGGCAGGGTCTCGGTCATATTGCACCTATGGCGGAAAGGACAACCGCCCGCCGTGGTCTACTTCAAGGCAACCGAAACAGACCAACAGGTGCGGGCAGTAGCCTAAATCACCCGGAAATCTGTCCAAAAGACGGCGAGTAGCTCAGCCAGCCCGCCCTCTTCAGTCCCGGCTTAGCGCCGGGAATGTCAGGCCCAGCTGGGCCCAGGTGGCAGCCATGTCGGCAGCGGCCCTGTCGCCGGCCTCCTGGGCTTCGGGGAAGTCCGCGGACTTGTCGTGGATCAGCACCGGCTCGGGCGGCATGTCGTTGCCGCAGCGGTCGCGGTAGGCCTGCACCACACTCTCGAGGCTCTCCTTGCCGTAGGGCACCAGCCGGATCTCGTCGCGATCGCCCAGGAACAGCCCGGAGGTCGCCATGCGGGCATGGAAGTTGCTCCAGCTGGCCTGCACCGCCGCGAAATAGCTCATCTCCGCCACCTCCTCCTGCGCGAAGCCCAGCATCAGAAGATCGGTCAGCACCCAGTGCTCGATCGCGCTGCGCGGGGCACGCGCCGGGAACAGGCCGTCGCGGGGGAGCCCGCCGCTCTTCTCGTAGATCGAGATCGCGGTGGGCAGCGGGTGGCGCAGGGTGACCAGGTAGTCGGCCCGGTCCTGGCCCAGCAGCATCTTGAAGCTGCCGCCCCAGGCAACGATCTTGTGCATCTTCTTGGGCGCCAGCCAGTGCCCGCCCTCCTGCCGCTTCGTCTTGAGCTGGTAATAGAGGTTCGAGATCACCAGGAACTCGGCCACCTGGAAGACCGACGATTGCAGGTGGAAATAGGGCCGGTCTCCGGCCCAGTCATACCAGGTGTCGCGGATCTCGGGGAAGCCGTCATGGGCCAGCGCCTCGGACACCCGGGTATGGTCCAGCTCGAGCGTGCGTAGCAGCTCCTTCGTCAGGTAGCTGCCGCCCGACCGTGGATAGCCGATGACGAAGGCGAAGCGGATGTTCTCGACGTAGCGCCGCACCAGCGGATAGTCGCCCGAGAGCACCGCGACCCCGATGTGCAGCAGATCGCCCACCGCGCGCTTCGAGAGCGGTGTCTCGAACAGGCTCTCGTCGAACTCCGGCATCGAGGCCGGCGCGCGCAGGAAGTCCGTGGTCTGCGCCGCCCAGTCGTAGGAGCCGTCAGTCCAGTCCGAATAGCGCTCGTTGAGCTCGGCGAGGATGCCGAGGAACCAGGCCGAGGGCTGGAACCGAAGGGTGATATTGAAGTCCATGTCGCGTTTATATCATCCCTCGCTCAGAACCGGATCCCGGCGCTCAGCCAGAGCCGCGCCCCGGTGGTCAGCCCCTGCCCGCCGAATGGCGCGGCGGCGGTCGCGTTGAACGACCAGCGGTCCTGCACATAGTCGATCCCGAGCCCGAGCGCCCCCGCGGAAAGCCGGTTCGGTCCGCTGGCACCGGCATAGGGGGAATGATTGACACGGACCGTGCCCCATTGCGCCAGGCCCATCGCAGTCAGCCGCCCCGGCAGCGAGGACCGGATCCCATGGCTCAACCGCAGCCGCAGCAGCACGCCCTCGTCGCCGCCAGCATCGCCGACATCCGTGCTCATCACCCCGTCGGGGCCGCCGATGTAGAACTTCTGCGAGCTGTCGAGATTGCGGTTCGCAAGCTGTCCGCTCAGCGCCGCGCGCAGGGCGTAGCCCCCGCCCAGCGGCTGGTCCTGCGCAAGGCGGAAGCGCAGGAGCGCGAAGCTTCCCGCCGCATTCGGCCCGGCGGCATCGGCGGCCCGCGCCGCCGCTGGCGCCAGCGACAGCGTCCCGAGGTTCAGCGCGACACGCCCCGAGGTGACGCCGCCCTTCGCCCCGCTGACAGCGCCGCTGAGCGAGAAGCTGGCGATGCGCAGGTGCTGGCGGGTCACCGCACCGGTCGAGAGGGTCTCCTGGCTCAGGCGGGTGTCGGTCAGATCGACGCGCAGGCCGAGCTGCCGCCCCGGTGCGAGCACCAGCGGATAGGACAGATCAGCGCCCAACTGGCGGGCCTGTCCGTGCTGGTCGAGCCCCGCGAAGGGCCCGCCCAGGCGATAGTCCGTCCAGGAGCCATAGGCGCCGAACCGAAGCCCGTTCCCCAGATCCGGCGAGATCGCATCGATCCCCCCGGCCTTGAGGTCGGTGCTCTGCGAGACGGTGGCATTGGCCGAGAGCGCGCTGCCCTGGCCGAAGGGATCGGCTGCCGTGACCGAGAACTGCGACAGCACGCGCCCTGTATAGGCGTTGCCATGGTTGTCGAGCGAGACCCGGCCCGACAAAAGCGGTGCGTCCTTGCGCGCGATCCTCAGGCTGGTCGTGCCGGGCGCAGCGCCGGGCAGCAGCATGCCGTTGACCACCAGCCCCGGCGTCTCCTGCAAAAGCAGGAGCCCGCGCGACAGCGGCCCCTCCGCCACTGGCTCGCCCGTCTTCACCCCCAGCGTGGCGCGGGTCTGCGCCGCCGAGAAGCGCGAGGTGCCGGTCACCTCGATGCGGTCGTAGGTCGGCTCGACCACATCGACGCGGATCACGCCGGCGCGCACGGTCTGGGCCGGCAGGTAGGCATAGGCCACCGGGTAGCCGGCCTTGTGATAGGCGGCGGTGATGCGGTGGACTACGGCGTTGAGTTGGTCCAGCGTCAGCGTCCGGCCCTCGGCCGGGGCGACCAGCGTCTGCAGCTTCCTGGTCGAGATCAGGTGATTGCCTGTAATCTTCAGCTTCCGAACCGGGATCGGCACGCGCGAGCCGGTCTTGCGGCTCTTGCGGGCCGGCAGGACGATCGGGGCCGAGGGGGCGGTGATCGCCGCCGGGGCCGGCGCGGTCTGCTGCAGAACCGCCCCCGGGCTCGGCGCGGTCTGGGCGGTGGCCCCGCCCGCGGCCAGCCCCAACGATGTGACGAGCATGGCCAGCGATCTGCCGCGCGCAACCGCGGACCGGCCCGTTGCTTTTGTCCGGGTCATTCCCGTCTCCCCTAACGTGCCGATTTTGCGCAGGCTCACGTCGGACCCTGTCCCTTGCCCTTGTGGTCCACGCCACCGCCCTCGATTGTCAGGTTCGGGCGAACCAGCGGTGCCGCCGCGCGCAGTCCCCCGGTCGAGGGCACGACCGGAAGCCACGTGATCGCGCTCTCATGCGTCGACAGGGCGATAGAGTTCAGCCCGAGCGATCGGATCGTGCCCGTCCCGATGGCCGCGGCGGGCAACACGTAGTTGGTGGCCTCGGTGCCGTTCACCCCGCTGAAGTCCGCGGGCGCCAAGCTGGCGCGCACCGGGATCGCGGTGCCAACATTGGCCGTCGCATAGGTGCCCTTGGTCTGCGTCACGTTGAAGCCGTCGCCCGAGGCCAGCCCGGTCAGGGCGAAGTCGCCGGGCACCAGGCGGGCCAGTGTCGTCTGGTCGTAGAGCTTCGTCGGATTGCCGGTGATTGTCGCGCTCAGCACCCGCTGACCGACCGTGTAGTCGCCGCCCGAGAAGCTGCCGATCGTGTAGTTTCCGGCATCCGTGCCAGAAAGCGAGGCCACGCTCTCGATGCCCGTATAACTGCCGGCGTTCAGGTGGCCGCTGGTGCTGGTGTTGCCGCTCGTATCCACCGCCACCGTCGCCGTCACGCTGTCGCCCGCGACGAGGTTCGCGAACGTCGCCGCCCCCGGCGCAAGTGCGTCACCATAGGTCGAGGACCCGGTCGCAAGGCTGCCGGTCAGCGCCCGCGGCGTCACCGTCAGCGTGCCGGGGGTAAAGCTGGTGAGGTCGTAGTTCGACGAAGTCGCCAGCGTGCCCTGGGTGATTGCGTAAGCGCCCACATTGCTGGCCGTCGTCGCCGAGGTCGCCAGCGCGCCCGAGAGCGTGTCGCCGTTGACCAGGCCCAGGCCGCCCACCGTCCAGGTCAGCGCCGGGTTGGCATCGCCATAGGTCCGGCTCTGGCTGTCCGCCGTCACCGTGATGTTGCGCGGCGTCACCGTCAGCGTGCCCGCCGTCGCCGAGCCGATCGCGTAGCCGTTCAGGCCCGTGACACCGGAGAGGCCGATCGCGATTGCGTATGGGCTCGATACGACACCTGCCGTTGCCGCCGCCCCGGCAGAGGTCAGGGCCGGCGCACCGGAGATCGCAGTCGCGGCAGTGTCGCCCAGGTAGGCCTCGTTGACACGCGGCTCGAGCCCGGTGACCGAATAGTCGGTGCCCAAGACGCTGCCGAAGGTCAGTGTGTCGCCGTAGGTCTTGGTCCGGTCGAGCGCGGTGAAGTCGAGCGTCGGCTGGAAGGAGAAGACATAGCGATCGCCACTGGCACTGACCGCGCCGAGCGCCGCGGTGCTCCAGACCGCGGTATTGCCGCTGTCGAGCCCGCCATAGCTGTGGCCGCCCGTCGGGGCGCCGAGATAGACCAGCCAGCGCCCGTTGGTCGTGCTGATCGCCCCCGACCCGGCGTTGTTGCTGAAGGCCCCGCCCGAGGCCAGCCGCACCGCGTCCCCGGAGGCCGCGCTTGAAAGCGTCGTGCCGGCGCCGAGCGCTAGCCCGCCCGTGCTCTGGATCATCGCCTGACCGGTTCCGGTCAGGGCGAGGCTCTGGTCGAGCGTGAAGGACGCTCCCGTCAGGTCAAACCAGACACCGGCGTTGGCATCGGGCGTCAGCTGGCCGGACGAGAGCGTGTAGAGAATGTTGCTGTCGCTCAGCGATCCCTTGGCCGTATCGAAAGCCGTGGCGACGGCACTCAGGCTGGTCTCAGTCCCGCTATGGCTGATGTCGCCCGCGCGGATGTCGAGGCCTGTCGCCTGACCCTGAACGAAGCCCGAGGCGCTCGCCGGCATTGCACCTACGGCGCTGCCGCGCGCGGAAATGGTCGTGCCGTCGAGCCAGGTCAGCGCCTCGCTGCCAGCCGTCTGCGGATCGACCATGACGTTGTAATAGCCGTTCGCCCCGGTATGCGTGGTCGCGACCACCGTGCCGTCCACCGCCGCGGACAGGCCGAGCGACCCGTTGCCACCCGAAACACCCGTGACCGCCCCCGAGATCACCGAGGGGCCGCTCGGGAATCGCCACTTGAAATAGGGATAGGACACGCCAGCGTTGATCCCCCAGGTCGTGGTGGAAAAGCCCGTTTGCAGGCTCGCCTGCAAGGCCGAGGTCGTCGCGCCGCTCGCACCGCTGTTGAGCCCTAGGCCAACACCGTTCGAAACGCCTGTGGTACTGGTATTCCAGTAACCATCCGTGATCGTTCCGTTGGAGTTCCAGCCGACCAGCCCGCCGACGTAGTTGCCGCTCCCGGTCACACTGCCGGTCGCATAGGCGTTGGTGATCGTCGCGCCGGAGTTCCCGCCGACCAGCCCGCTGACGTAGCTACTCCCCGTCACGCTGCCCGTCGCATAGGCATTCTTGATCGTCGCGCCGGAGTTCCAGCCGGCCAGCCCGCTGACGTAGCTACTCCCCGTCACGCTGCCCGTCGCATAGGCATTCATGATCGTCGCGTTGCGGGTGCTCGCGCCAATCAGCCCTCCGACGTAGTTGCCGCTCCCGGTCACGCTGCCGGTCGCATAGGCGTTGGTGATCGTCGCGTTGGATGTGTTCGAGCCGACCAGCCCGCCGACTTCGAAGCCCCCCGTCACCTTGCCCGTCGCATGGGCGTTCGTGATCGTCGCGTTGGAGTTCCAGCCGACCAGCCCGCCGGCGTCGAAGCCATTCCCGGTCACGCTCCCCGTCACGCTGCCCGTCGCATAGGCATTCGTGATCGTCGCGTTGCCGGTGTTCGCGCCGACCAGCCCGCCGACGTCGTTGCCCCCCGTCACGCTGCCGCCGAGCAGACCGACATCGCGCAGCATCGCGCCCGCCGTATAGCCGAACAGGCCGACATGGAATGTCGAAGGCCGGTTGATCGTCAGGTTGCTGATCACATGCCCCAGCCCGTCGAACGTGCCGGTGAAGGGGGTGGCCTGGCTTCCGATCGGTGCGAAACCGGCATTGGTGTTCCAGCCTGACGTCGCCGAGGCGTCGATGTTGGTGCCCAGGGCATAGCTGCCACCCAGCCCCGTCGTGTTGATGTTCTGCAACTGCGGCAGCGTTGCGATCACGTCGTAATAGGTCGGCATGGCACTGGTGTCGGTGCCCAGGATCACATGCCCGCTGAACGTGCCGAAGCTCTCGTTCGCCGTCAGCCAGGGTGTCGTCTGGTTGCCGGAGGTCGACCAGGACGAATTGTTCAGACCCGCAAGCGTGCCGCTCGCGAGCAGCGCCGTCGTCGCGCCGCTCGTACCGCTGTTGGAGCCACCGCCAACGCCGCTCGACGCGCCTGTGGTACTGGTATTCCAGTAGCCATCCGTGATCGTGCCGGTGTTCAAGCCGACCAACCCGCCGACGTTGCCGCTCCCCGTCGCGCTGCCCGTTGCATAGGCGTTGGTGATCAGCCCGTTGAAGTTGAAGCCGACCAACCCACCGACGTAGCTGCCGCCCCCGGCCACGCTGCCCGTCGCATAGGCGTTCATGATCGCCGCGTTGAATTCGAAGCCGACCAACCCACCGACGTAGTTGCCGCCCCCCGTGACGCTGCCCGCCGCATAGGCATTCGTGATCGTCGCGTTGTTCCAGCCGATCAGCCCACCGATGTCGTAGCCATTCCCCGTCACGCCGCCGGTCGCATAGGCGTTCGAGATCGTCGCGTTGTAGTTCGCGCCGATCAGTCCGCCGACGTCGTAGCCATTCCCCGTCACGCTGCCCGTCGCATAGGCATTCGAGATCGTCGCATTGTAGTTCGCGCCGACCAGACCACCGATATTGTTGCTCCCCCTCACGCTGCCGCCGAGCAGACCGACATCGCGCAGCGTCGCGCCCTCCGTATCGCCGAACAGGCCGACATAGCTTGCCGAAGGCCGGTTGATCGTCAGGGTGCTGATCACATGCCCCAGCCCGTCGAACGTGCCGGTGAAGGGGGTGGCCTGGTTTCCGATCGGTGCGAAGCCGGCATTGGTGTTCCAGCCTGACGTCGCCGAGGCGTCGATGTTGGCGCCCAGGGCATAGCTGCCACCCAGCCCCGTCGTGTTGATGTTCTGCAACTGCGGCAGCGTTGCGATCACGTCGTAATAGGTGGGCTTGGCACTGGTGTCGGTGCCCAGGATCACATGCCCGCTGACCGTGCCGAAGCTCTCGTTCGCCGTCAGCCAGGGTGTCGTCTGGTTGCCGGAGGTCGACCAGGACGAATTGTTCAGACCCGCAAGCGTGCCGCTCGCGAGCAGCGCCGTCGTCGCGCCGCTCGTACCGCTGCTGGAGCCACCGCCAACGCCGCTCGACGCGCCTGTGGTGCTGCTATTCCAGTAGCCATCCGTGATCGTATTGTTGAAGTAGTTCAAGCCGACCAGCCCGCCGACATTGCTGCTCCCCGTCACGCTGCCAGTCGCATAGGCGTTGGTAATCAGCGCGTTGTTCCAGCCGACCAGCCCGCCGACGTTTCTGCTCCCGTTCTCGCTGCCGGTCGCGTAGGCGTTGGTAATCGGCGCGTTGTTCGAGCCGACCAGCCCGCCGACGTTGTTGCTCCCGTTCACGCTGCCGGTCGCGTACGCGTTGGTAATCAGCCCGTTGTTCGAGCCGACCAGCCCGCCGACGTTGCTGCCGCTCCCGTTCACGCTGCCGGTCGCGTAGGCGTTGGTGATCGTCGCGCCGATGTTCAAGCCGACCAGCCCGCCGACTTCGAAGTCCCCCGTCACCTTGCCCGTCGCATGGGCGTTCGTGATCGTCGCGTTGGTGTTCAAGCCGACCAGCCCGCCGGCGTCGAAGCCATTCCCGGTCACGCTGCCCGTCGCGTAGGCATTCGTGATCGTCGCGTTGCCGGTGTTCGCGCCGACCAGCCCGCCGACGTCGTTGCCCCCCGTCACGCTGCCGCCGAGCAGACCGACATCGCGCAGCGTCGCGCCCTCCGTATCGCCGAACAGGCCGACATAGCTTGCCGAAGGCCGGTTGATCGTCAGGGTGCTGATCACATGCCCCAGCCCGTCGAACGTGCCGGTGAAGCGGGTGGCCTGGTTTCCGATCGGCGCGAAGCCGGCATTGGTGTTCCAGCCTGACGTCGCCGAGGCGTCGATGTTCGCCCCCAGCGCGTAGTGCCCAGCGAGGTTCCCGCTGATCCCCTGCAGGTCCGTCGCGGTGGTGCTACCCGCCGCCCCGAGGCTGTCGATGATCGTGTAGCTGATCGCAGCAGCACTGCCGTTCTGGGTGCTGAAGGAACTGGTCGAGGTCAGGTTCACCGGCGCGTTGACGGCGGAATTGCCGCCCGTGCCACCGTCATTGAAATGCAGCGCCAGCCCGCCGCTGCCTGTCACGCTGATTGGCGCGTCGATGTTGATCGAATGATAGGCATCCAGCGTCAGCGTATTCGCGCTCGACCAACTCATGCCATTGGCCACGGTGATGTCGCCCGCCTGGCTGCCGCCCGTGCCGGTCGAGACCGTGACATTGTTGCTCGCTAGCGCATTCTCCAGCGTCGAGACATTGACCACGCTGTTCGTGCCCGACGCCGTGAAGCCAGTACTGGTCTTGTCGGCGGCCGACGAGATCGTCACGTTGTAGGGATCGAGCAGCCACTCCCCGGCCGCCCCCTCGGGTGCCGAGGTGTCAACATGGGTCCCCGTGACGTCCAGGGAATGCCCCGATGTCTCGATCCGCCCGCCGTTGCCACCGTGCGGCCCGCCCCGCGCCAGCAGGCTGCCGAAGCTCAGCGTCTGGCCGCCGCTCTCGGCCAGGCTGGACCAGACCGAGATTGTCCCGCCATTCCCCTGGCCCGTCGCACTCGCATCCAGTACCGCGCTCGAGGCAACCTTCGCCGACTGCGTGCGCGCGCCGCCGGCCCCATTCCACCCCCCGCCGAAGGCAATGGTTCCGCCGCCTGTCGCCCCCGTCGCCAGGAGCCGCGCCCCGGCGCCCGCCAAGACATGCGCGCCCGTCACCGTGATGGCGCCGCCATGGCCTCGGGCAGAGCTCGCGTTCAGCGTGCCAGCCACCGCGACCATGCCGGAGTTGCCGCCCAGCAGCTGGATCGCACCGCCTGCGGTCTTGCGCACACCGCGCGCTTCAATCGTGCCGGTGTTGTTCACCACCGTCTGCATCAGCGCGTCCCGCGCCTGCGCCGACAGCACCACACGGCCGTCGCCGGCCCGGATCGCGCCGCCGTTCCTGACCTCGGCGTCAAGCGCCGCGGCACTGACCTGGAAGCTCAGCAGGCTGTTGCCTGCAAGCGTCAGGTCCACCGCGCCGCCGGCCCCCAGTGCCGCCGTCCCGCCCGGCGTGGCGATCGTGCCGTCATTCGTCACATGCCGCCCGATGAAGGCGACATAGCCGCCGTTCTCGGCCCGCACCGTGCCGTCGTTGTCCACTCCCGCCGTGCTGTCGCCGCGGAAATGCAGCGCCTTGCCCGCCATGAAGTCCGAACCGTTCACCCCCAGCGTCGAGGCGACGATTCCGCCCACATCCACCTGCGCCCCCGGCGCGAAGTAGATCCCGTTCGGGTTGACCAGGAACACCTGGCCGTTGGCATGCAGATGGCCGTAGATCTGGCTCGCATCCGAACCGGTTACCCGGTTCAGCGCAATCGAAGCTGTCGAGGGCTGGCGGAAGGTGACCGTCTGCCCGGCGCCGATGCCGAAGCTCTTCCAGTCCAGGATCGCGCGCGCGCTCTGCTGCGTAATTGTCGTCTGATCCGCGCCCTGGTTGATCTGCGCCCGACCCGCCACCACCGACCCGCCCGTCGGCAACGCCTGCGCCGCTGGCGCCAGCCCAAGCAACATCAGAACCGCTGCGGCCTCTCCGGGGCTGAGCGTCTTGCGGATGATCCGGCGCACACGGCGCAGATGCCGCCGCCCCCGCCCCCGCGCCGTAACCCCTTCGGGAACGGGAACAAGGCTCTCCTGCGTCCGGCTCCAGATCAGTCGGAATACATGGTTCATCGACGCCTCCCATGCCGCGCAACGGGCCACATCGCGCGGAAGCGAAAAACGTCGTTACAACGCATAAGGCCACACAACTTCTTGTCCAAGGTGCTCAGTCTCGGTCAGTCGGGCGGCAGCAGCCAGTGACCTAGAATTGCCTCATACTCGCCATATTTCTGCCTCTGTACAGTCGCAACTTCGTCACCTTTCGTCACTCCAGTGCGATATTTGCGAGACCGCGCTCAGGGGCAGACAGGACGCGTCAGGGCGGTCCGCCAGAATGCGGAGCCTGGCAGAGCGATGGCTGGATGAAATCCCAATCCGGGCTTCAACAAGAAGACTGTGCAACTGGTCTTTCAGCGCAAGGGTTGGCTGGTCCGCAACCCCGGCGTGTTCAGGCAGCACCCTCCGCGTGTCGAGCCGCGCGCCAACCGCGCCATAGTAGCTGTGCGCCGACGCCCCCGGCCCGACCACTGCCCCCCCAAGCTTAGCCCGATATCAATCACACCGGGACGCCGCGCCAACACATCTGGTGCGGCCCCGTCCCAGTCGCGGCCAGGCGCGGCGCTGGTGCATGTGAACGAGCAGTTCTTTGTGCAACACCCGACCGAAGTGCAGGCTGTGCTCGGGTCGACCCTGGCCGAGCTTCTGGCGGGTGAAAAGGAGGCCTCGGTGCGTGCGGGGCTGGGGCATTGGATCTTCGGCCACATCCATCCTTTCCCGGACGGGAACGGGCATTCGCGATGAACCTGTTTCTCGCAAGTGGCGGTTACCCGTGGACGGTCATCAAGGTCGACGATCGAACCCGATACATGGCGACGCTCGAGGAAGCGGGCGTCAGGGAAAATCTCGCGCCGTTTTCAGCCTAGATCGCAGAAAGCATGGCGGCGTTCCGGCGCTGACCTGGCAAGAGGCTCACCGGTGGCGCGACTCTCCGGCGAAATGCCACGCCGGAGCGCCCCGTCCCTGCGGGCGTGATTCACCGGCAAGATTCGACCCCGGCACTTGCCTTTCCACTGGTCTGGATATACATTTCAGTAAGGCTATCATTCTTGTGGAGATCAATATGCAGGTTGCACGATGGGGCAATTCGCTTGCCGTCCGC
>CAJYAD010000024.1 GCA_913064775.1 uncultured Albidovulum sp.
CAATTTCATGATTGGTCCCTCGGCCTGACAGTTTGCTCATTTGTTTGCGCGGGTCACCGGGTCTGTCATGGCCGGTCCGCCTGCGGTGACGCTGCCGCTTATGGGCGACGGCGTGCCCGATCCGGTCACGCGGGCCGGATCCTCAGATCTGTATCCCGCTTCGCGAGATATTGGAGCTTACAAATCCGTAAACTCTGCTCACCATTCAATATTCTCACCGAAACGCGCATCGGCGTGATCGGTCGTCAGGTTCGGGCAGCTTGCAAAGCATGTCCCGCCGCTGGTCGCTTTGAATTGCCGCCATCCGCAAACCTTTCCTGGCTGCGCAAGGGGCGTTGTCCGACCCGCGCGCCTGATCCGAGTGGCCCAGGTTGCGCCATCCGCTTGTCGGGCGGTCTTCCGGGGCCTTACGGATTGTTAAGCGGGACATTTTGGTCCCCGCATCCGGAGCACCCGGCTTGAATCAGCGCGGGGCGGATCGGGTAAGGCTTGCTGTGGAACGGAGCGCGGCTTCCAGTCCCCGGGGCAGAAAACACGCCCACCGACCCTTGGCCGGCGCGTCTCATTCAGCCTCGCCGGGGGTCGTACCCTGTGCCGAATTTTAAAGTGGTGCAGTCGCGCACCCCCGCCAAAGGGCGTGCCGCAGGCCTTGCCTGACCGGCGAAAGCCGGCGGCGCGGGCTAGACGGAAACGGGAGGATCCGGCATCGGCAGCGGAAACGACAGCGTGAAGGTCGACCCTTCCCCCAGCACGCTGTCGACGCGAACCGTACCGCCATGGGCCTCGACGATCTTCTTGGTGATCGCAAGCCCCAGCCCGGTGCTCTTCTCGCCCGCGGTCGGGGTCGAGCTGAGCTTTTCAAACGGCATGAAGAGCCGGCCGATCTCTTCGGTTGCGATCCCCTGGCCGAAGTCGCGCACCGTAAGATCCAGCGACGCACCTTTCCGCCGCACCGAGGTTTCGACCATGCTGCCCGGCGGGGAATACTTCACCGCATTGGTCAGCAGATTGTCGATCGCCTGCGACAGACGGTCTGGGTCCAGCTCGATCTCGGTGTCGTCGTCCACCTCGCATGACAGCCGGATCGCCTTTTGCTCGGCGTTGATCGACACTAGGCCGGTGCGCTCGGTCAAAAGCGCGCCCAGGCTGCCGGCCCGCCGCTTCAGGCTGAATTCGCTGCTCTCGATCGCCGAGACGTCCAGCAAATCGTTGAGCAGCGCCAGCATCTGGTCGCTGGTGCGCGAGATCATTTCAAGGAACCGCGCCTTCTTGCCGTCCTCCAGCTCAAGCGTCAGGATCATGTTGGCCAACCCGTGGATCGCGCCGATCGGGTTGCGCAGGTCATGCGCCGCCATGCCGAGAAAGCGGTTCTTGATCTCGTTCAGCTCGCGCAGCTCGGCCTCGACACGCTTTAGCTTGGTGACGTCGTTGAAGGCGAAAAGCAGCAGATCTTCGTCATCGATCAGGATCGGGGCTAGCGAGGCGAGGCCGCAAAGGACGGTGTCGTCCCGGCCCCGAAGGCGCAGTTCGAAATCGCGCACCTCGTCATTCATCGACAGCTCGACCATCAGGTTCTGGCGTTCCTCGTGGTCGACGAAGAAGCCCTCCCAGTCTTCGCCCAGCAGGTCTACGCCGTCGACGCCGAAGGCCTCGTTGAAGTAGCGATTTGAAAACACCACCCGCCCGTCCTGAAAGCGGATCACCAGGATCCCCGCAGGCACCATATCGTTGAAGATCCGCAGCTTGCTGTCGGCCGCAAGCATGGTTTCGAATGAGGAATTGCGCTTCTGGGTCATCTAGGTCCGATCGTGGCGCGCACCAAGCGGTGACGCGCACAAGGGTGGATTTTTGATGTTACAATACTCAACATCTGGCATCGGTCAACGAAAGTCGGAACCTCCGCTGCCGAAAGCTGTCGGGCCGCGCACGCCCCCGGGCCGCGACCGCCCGATCGCCGGCCAGATGAAGGCCCGCCCCCGCCCCTAGGGCCAGCGCATCCGGCGCGCGACGCCTTTCGCCACGCGCCCGCCCCATCGGGCGCGGCGGCGCGTCGGCGATTTCCATTTTTCTCTTGCCAGAGCGAAATTGCCAGAGGAAGCTGCCGGCAAGTGACGGCGTGCCGCCCTGGTACCCTGCGTCACGTTCCGGTCGAGGTGGGCGCCCGGCGGCCACGCATCGGAGCGTTGATCGGAGCGACGATCAAACTCCCCTCGGGGAAACTTCGCGCCGATGCGGCAATTGGGGCAAGCTGTCACTTCAATGTTAAGAAGTCGTGCCAAGGAGGCGCGACCACGCCGAAAAGGGGAGTAATCCATGGCATCGCATATCACTCGTCGTACCATCCTGAAGGGCAGCGCCGCGCTTGGCATCCTGTCCGCTCTGCCCGGCGTCGCGCTGGCAGAGGGCATGGAGGACCTGATCGCCGCCGCGAAGAAGGAAGGCAAGCTGAACACCATCGCGCTGCCGCCCGATTGGGCGAACTACGGCAAGATGATGAAGGCCTTCACCGAGAAGTACGGCATTCCCATCAACAACGCCTCGCCCAACGCCTCTTCGGCGCAGGAACTGCAGGCGGTCAAGTCGACCCGCGGTCAGGACCGTGCCGTCGACGTGGTCGATGTCGGCCCGTCCTTCGCGCTGATCGGCCAGACGCAGAAGCTGTTCACGCCCTACAAGGTCTCGACCTGGGACACGATCCCGGACGACATGAAGGACAAGGACGGCTACTGGTACGGCGACTACTTCGGCGTCGTGTCCTTCGGCGTGAACACCAAGGTGGTGAAGAACGTCCCGCAGACCTGGGCCGACCTGTTGAAGCCCGAATACAAGAACATGATCGCGCTGAACGGCAACCCGCTGAGCGCCGGCGCGGCCTTCGGCGGCGTCTTCGCGGCGGCGCTGGGCAACGGCGGCTCGCTTGACGACATCAAGCCGGGCGTCGAGTTCTTCGCCAAGCTTGCCAAGTCGGGCAACTTCATCCCGGTCGGCGTGACCCCGGCGACGCTGGAATCGGGTCAGACCCCGATCGCGATCAACTGGGACTACCTGAACCTCGGCTACCGCGACAAGTTCGAGGGCAAGGCCCCGATCGAGGTGGTGGTGCCGGCGGACGGCGTGTTCGGCAACTTCTACGCCCAGGCGATCAGCGCCTTCGCGGCCAACCCCGAAGCCGCCAAGCTGTGGGAAGAATTCGTCTATTCCGACGAAGGCCAGCTGATCTATCTGGAAGGCTATGCCCACCCGGCGCGGTTCAACGATCTGGCCAAGCGTGGCAAGATCCCGGCCGATCTGGAAGCCAAGATGCCGCCGTCGAAGTTCTACACCCACGTGAAGTTCCCGACCCAGGCGCAGCAGAAAGCAGCGCAGAAGGTGCTTCAGGAAAACTGGCAGTCGATGGTCGGCCAGTAACGTGACGGATCTTACCTCAGCCGGCGGCGCCCTGCGCCGCCGACCGAAGCAGCGCGCCGGCCTTGCCGGCGCGCTGCCCGTTTTCTTCATCGGGCTGTTCTTCATCTACGTCTTGGCCTTCCTTGGCGGGCCGGCGCTGTCGATCCTGTTCCAGGCCTTCCGCTCTTCCACCGGCCATTTCACCACCCAATATGTCGATCAGCTGTTCGGCCATTACTACGCCAAGACCTATGCGACGACGGCCGCGCTGTCGGCGGTGACGGCGCTGATCGGGGTGGTCGCGGGCCTGCTGACCGCCTATCAGATCCAGCGCCAAAGCACGCCCGGATGGCTGCGCAACGCGGTGAACTCATTTTCCGGGGTGGCGGCCAACTTCGCCGGCATCCCGCTGGCTTTCGCCTTCATCTCGACGCTGGGCACGCAGGGCATGCTGACGCTCTGGCTCAAGGCGGCCGGGATCGACATCTACGGCGCCGGCTTCTCGCTGTTCTCGTTCTGGGGGCTGGTGCTGACCTACCTGTATTTCCAGATCCCGCTGATGGTGATCATCATCACCCCCGCCCTGCAGGGCATGCGCCGCGAATGGCGCGAGGCCGCGATGGGGCTGGGCGGCAATGGCTGGCACTACTGGCGCCATGTCGGCATCCCGATCCTGACGCCCTCGGTGCTGGCCTCGTTCATCCTGCTGTTCGGCAACGCCTTCGCCTCCTACGCCACGCCTTACGCACTGACCTCGGGGCTGGTGCCGCTGGTGCCGATCGAGATCGGCAACCTGATGTCGGGCAACGTGATCGCCGATCCGCAGCTGGGCAACGCGCTGTCGCTGGGCATGATCGTGGTGATGGGCGCGGCGATGACGCTTTACACTCTCTTGCAACGTTGGACGGGCCGATGGCAGAAGCGATAGCATTTCCCCCCGGCGCCGATGTCGCCCCGCCGGCCCCACCCGCCCCCGCGGGGCGTGGGCGGCGCCGGCCGAACGTGATGTCGGTGATCTGGATCATCATCGTCGCCACCTTCTTCCTGCTGCCGCTGCTGGGCACGGCGGTCTTCAGCCTCTGGGCCGGCGGCGACCGCTACAACCTGACGAACTATGCCGCGCTGGTGAAGACCCCCGAGGTCTGGGCCTCGCTGTGGCTGTCGGTGCAGCTGGCGGTCTACACGGTGGTGATCTCGCTGACGCTGCTGATCCCGACGGTGCTGTTCGTGCGGCTGCGCGCGCCCTGGCTGCGCCCGGTGCTCGAGGTGATCTCGGTGATGCCCTTCGTGATCCCGCCGATCGCGCTGATCCAGGGGCTGACCGGCCTTTATTCGGTGCCCGACGCGCCGCTGGCGATGCCGATCTGGTTCGTATCACGGCCCGAATTCATGGTGATCGGCTATGTGATCCTGTCGCTGCCCTACAGCTACCGGGCGCTTGACGTGGGCATCAGCGCGCTGGATGTCTCGACGCTGACCCAGGCGGCGCTAAGCCTTGGCGCCAGCTGGGCGCAGATCTTCACCCGGGTGATCATCCCCAATCTGCGCACCGCGATCCTTGGTGCGACACTTCTGACCTTCGCGATCGTGCTGGGTGAATTCGTCTTCGCCAACATCCTGCTGTTCAACACTTTCGCGGTCTACATCAACTATATCGGCCAGGTGAACGGCACCGAGGCGGCAGCGCTGTCGCTGTTCTCGTTCTTCGTGACCTGGCTCGGCATGCTCGGCATCCTTGCAGGGGGCGGCCGGGGACAAGTTCGTACAGGAGGCGTTGGCTGATGGCCCGCTTGGAAATTCGTGACGTCAACAAATCCTACGGTGTCCAGCATGTGCTGCGCGACGCCGGGCTGCAATTCATCGAGGGAGAGCTGGTGACGCTGCTCGGCCCCTCGGGCTGCGGCAAGACCACACTTCTGCGCATCATCGCGGGGCTGGAAACCGCCGATTCCGGCGCCGTGCTGCTGGATGGCACCGACATCACGCCGATGCCGCCCAACAAGCGCAACATGGGCATGGTGTTCCAGGCCTATTCGCTGTTTCCCAACATGAGCGCCGCCGACAACGTCGCTTTCGGGCTGCATGTGCGCGGCGCCGAAAAGGGGGGCCGGCAGCACCGCGTGGGCGAATTGCTGGACATGGTGGGCCTGTCGGCCTTCGCGCAGAAATACCCCCATCAGCTTTCGGGCGGCCAGCAGCAGCGCGTCGCACTGGCGCGGGCGCTGGCGATCCGGCCCGACCTGCTGCTGCTGGATGAGCCACTCTCGGCGCTTGACGCCCGTGTCCGGGTGCAGCTGCGCGACGAGATCCGACGGATCCACGAGGAAACCGGCGTGACCACGATCTTCGTCACCCACGACCAGGAAGAAGCGCTGTCGATCTCGGACCGGGTCGCGGTGATGAACCGGGGACAGATCGACCAGTTCGACAGCCCCCATGCGATCTATCAGCGCCCGGCCACGCCCTTCGTCGCCGGCTTCATCGGGGTTTCCAGCTGTCTCAGCGCCACCGTGGTCGAGGCCGGGATGGTGCGCGTCGAGGCCGAAACCTTCGCCGCCCCCGCCGCCCGGGGGCTGGCTGCGGGGACCGCCGTCTCGATCTACCTGCGCCCCGAAGACGTGCGGCTGCGGGCCACCGCCGGGGCGCCGCAGCCGACCGCGGGCCGGCGCGGCACGGTCCGGACCCATACCTTCATGGGGGCGCTGACGCGGGTGACGGTACGGCTTGCCAACGGCTCGGACATCTTCGCCGATCTGGCGACGCCCGAGGCCGGCGATTTCCCCGCCGGCGCCGAGATCGCCGTCGACTGGAACGCCGACCGCGCCCAGGTGCTGCCGGCAGCGCGCGAGGGCTGAGGTCGGGCGCGCACCCTCCGGCGCCCAGCGGCCCAAGCGGGGCGTGCGCCTGCCCGTGGGGTGGCGCGCCCTGCCCTTTCCGCGTCGCCATTTATCGCGGCAAGGGACTGCCCAAGCACAGGCGTGATCGAGCGCCCCAAAGCGCCAACCCGCCGGTACGGGCGGCGCGCACCGGGCGGCAGCAGGGCCCTAGCGGCTGGGGTGGCCCATCACCTGGTTCTGCGGCGTCAGGAACAGCTGGCGGAAATAGCCGATCAAGGTTTCCGCCGCCGGGCTTTGCGCGCGGTGGCGGCCCCAGGCCAGGCCCACATCCATCGTCGGGATGGCATTTTGCGGCACCATCGTCAGGATCCGCCGCCCCTCCAGCGACCAGGGCCGGTAGACCATATCCGACAGGATCGTCACCCCCGAGCCATTCGCCACCATCGAGCGCACCGCCTCGACCGAAGAGGTCCGCACCTGCACATCGGGACGGTGGTGGGTCTGGGTCCAGTAGCGCATCGCGGTATGCGCCGCCTCGTCGATGGTCAGCATGATATATGGCTCCCGCGCAATATCGCCGAAATCGATGTCGTCGCGCTGGCTGAGCGGATGGCCATTGGGCAGCCACAGCCGCCGGGCCGAGCGCAGCAGCGTCTCGACATGCAGCGCCGGGTTGGCGGTGTTCGAGGTCAGCATGATCGCCAGATCGTAGCGCCCGGTCGCCAGCCCCTCCTCGATCGCCTCTCGGTTCAGCTCATGCACCTGTACCTCAAGCGCCGGGTAGAAGCGGCGCAGGCGTTCCAGATGATAGGGCAGGAAATAACCGATCACCGTATAGGTCGCGGCGATGCTGATCTTGCCGCCCGTCGTCCGGGTGCGGCGGGTCAGCTGCCGCGCCTCATCCAGCTTTTGCAGCACCTCATAGCACGACCCCAGCAATTCGCGCCCTTCCGCCGTCAGCTCCATCCCGTGGCTGGTGCGGGCGAACAGCGGGGTGTTGAACTCGGCCTCCAGCGCCTTGATCGCGGCGGTGACCGAGCTTTGCGAAATGTTCATCGCCAGCGCGGCGCGGCTGACCTGGCCGGTTTCGGCGGTGGCGACGTAATAGCGAATCTGACGAATGTTCATCCGGCCCCCGAAACCGCCGCCGAAACAGGCAGGCGCGACACCAAAGATACCCGCGAGATCCATGACAACGCGTTGAAGTTTCACGATGCCGACGCAAGCCCTACCCACCCATAGTATCGAATTTTCCGATAATGTGCATTTCACAAATGCTAATTTACAAACCCCCTGACCTGACCAACCCTGAATGGGACGGGTGGATGGCAAGGCATTGAACGCATGATCAGCATGGTCGACCTCAATTGCGACATGGGCGAGGGCTTTGGCCAATGGGTCCTGTCCGAAGCCCCGGACGAGGCGCTGATGGCGCTGATTTCCTCGGCCAATATCGCCACCGGATTTCATGCGGGCGACCCGAATTCGATGGATCGGGTGGCGCGGCTGGCAAAGGAATTCGGCGTCGGCATCGGCGCCCATCCGGGCTATCGCGACCTGCAGGGGTTCGGCCGCCGCACCATCGGCGCGCGCCCAGAGGAACTGATCAACGACATCCTCTATCAGATCGGCGCGCTGCGCGAATTCGGCCGCCGCTACGGGCTGGGCCTGCAACATGTCAAACTGCACGGCGCGCTCTACATGGAGGCCGCCGTCAATCCCGCCCTGTCCGAGGCGCTGGTCGATGCGCTGGCGCGCACCTGCCCCGATGCGCTGATCTTCTGCATGGCGGGGTCTCAGACCGAAAAGGCGGCGCGCGCGGCGGGCCACGGCTTGGTGCGCGAATTCTACGCCGACCGCGACTACGACGATTCCGGCTCTATCGTCTTCGCGCGCAAGGTGGTGCGCCCCGATCCGCAGGCGCTGGCCGACAAATGCCTGCGCGCCTGCCGCGACGGCTCGGTCGAGACCGTCACCGGCAACACGATCGAGATCCCGTTTGACTCGATCTGCTTTCATTCCGACACGCCCGGCGCGCTGGAAATCGGCACCGCGATCCGCACCACCCTGACCGAGAATGGCATCACCATCGCCCCGGCGGCGAACGTGATACACTAGCCGATCAACGAATGGAGACCGCCATGACAGAGATCCCCTCGCCCCTTCCCGGCACCTTCTACCAAAAGCCCGCCCCCGATCAGCCGCCGTTCAAGGCGACGGGCGATGCGGTGGCCGCCGATGACACGATCGGCCTTGTCGAGGTGATGAAGACCTTCATCGAGGTGAAGGCCGAGGTCACCGGCAGTTTCGCGGGCTACATCGCCGAAGACGCCGCGCCGGTGCAGGCGGGCGATCCGCTGGCGAAGGTGAAGTAAGATGCCGATCCGCCGCCTGTTCATCGCCAATCGCGGCGAAATCGCGGTGCGGATCATCCGGGCCGCCCGCGCGCTGGGGATCGAGACGATCCAGGCGCATTCCGAGGCCGACGCCGACATGCTGGCGGTGCGGCTGGCCGACCGGGCAATCTGCATCGGCCCGGCCAAGGCCGCCGACAGCTATCTGAACATCGCCGCCGTGGTCGCCGCGGCAAAGGACGCGGGCGCCGATGCGGTGCATCCGGGCTATGGCTTTCTGGCCGAAAGCGCGCCCTTCGCCGGTGCGGTGCGCGCCGCCGGCATGGCCTTCGTCGGCCCGGCGGCCGAGATCATCGACGCGATGGGCGACAAGGTCGCGGCGCGCTCGGCCGCGATCCTGGCCGGGGTGCCGGTGGTGCCCGGCTCGATCGGGCGGATTGACGATATCGAGCGCGCGGCACAGGTGGCGGCCGAAGTGGGCTATCCGGTGATGATCAAGGCGGCTGCCGGCGGCGGCGGGCGCGGCATCCGCGTGGCCGAGACCGAGGAAGACCTGCGCCGCCTCGCCCCCCAGGCCCGGGCCGAGGCCGAAGCGGCCTTTGGCGACGGCGGCATCTATCTGGAACGCGCCGTGCGCGCGCCGCGCCATATCGAGGTGCAGGTGCTGGGCGACGGCACCGACGCCGTCCATTGCCATGAGCGCGAGTGTTCGCTTCAGCGCCGGCGCCAGAAGGTCTGGGAAGAGGCCGGCGCCACCTGCCTGACCGAGGCCACGCGCGCGGCGCTTTGCGCCTCGGCTGTGGCGCTGGCGAAATCGGTGGGCTACAGCGGCGCGGGGACGCTGGAATATCTGTATGAAGAGGCCAGCGACAGCTTCTTCTTCATCGAGATGAACACCCGCATTCAGGTCGAGCATCCGGTGACCGAGATGACCACCGGCATCGACCTGATCGAGGAGATGCTGCGCATCGCCGGGGGTGAGCCCCTGCGCCTGCGCCAGTCCGAGATCCGCCCCCAGGGCCACGCCATCGAGGTGCGGATCAACGCCGAGGATCCGGCGCGTCAGTTCCTGCCCTTCCCCGGCCGCGTCGGCGCGCTGCAGATCCCCGAAGGCGCCGGCATCCGCTTTGATCACATGCTCTATGAGGGCTACCAGATCCCGCCGTTCTACGACAGCCTGCTGGGCAAGCTGATCGTCCACGCGCCGACCCGCGCCGAGGCGATCGCCAAGCTGTCCGGCGCCCTTTCCGGCCTGTCGATCGACGGGGTGAAGACCACCATCCCCCTGCATCAGGCGCTGGCCGCCGATGCCGAGGTCCGGGCGGGACGGTTCCATACCCAATGGCTTGAACCCTGGCTCGCCGGCGGCGGGCTGACGCGACATCTTGAGCAGGAGGCGGTGTGATGACGACCCGGTACACCTTCGGCGGCGACGAGCATGTCTATGTCGAGATTGACGAGGAGATGTCGCTGGACGCCTTCTTTGTCAGCCTCTCGATGTCGAATGCGGTGCGCGCGGCGAAGATCGAGGGGGTGACCGAGATCTGCCCCGCCAACGCCTCTTTTCAGGTGCGTTTCGACCCCGACGTGATCGCCCCCGACGCGATGCTGAGCCGCATCAAGGCGCTGGAGGCCGAGGCCGAACAGGCCGAGAAGCGGCTGACCACAAGGATCGTCGAGATCCCGGTCCATTATCAGGATCCCTGGACGCATGAGACGCTGATGCGGTTTCGCGAGCGTCATCAAGACCCCTCGGGCAGCGATCTGGACTATGCCGCGCGGATCAACGGCTATGACGATGCGGCGGGCTTCATCGCGGCGCATCATTCGGCGCCGTGGTTCGTGTCGATGGTCGGCTTCGTGTCGGGCCTGCCGTTCCTTTACCAGCTTGTCGCGCGCGAAAAGCAGCTGGAGGTGCCGAAATACCTGCGCCCCCGGACCGACACGCCGAAACAGACAGTGGGCCATGGCGGCTGTTTCGCCTGCATCTATTCGGTGCGCGGTGCGGGCGGCTACCAGATGTTCGGCATCACCCCGATGCCGATCTACGACCCCGAGCAGAAGGTCAGTTATCTCAAGGATTTCATGGTCTTCTTCAAACCCGGCGACATCGTCAAATGGAAGCCCGTGACCCGCGCCGAACACGACCGCATCGCCGCCGAGGTCGCCGCCGGCACCTATGCCCCGCGCATCGCCGAGGTGGAATTCGACCTCGACGCCTGGAATGCCGACATCGCCGGCACCAACGCCAAGCTGATGGAGGCCCTCGATGACGCTTAAGATCGTGAAACCCGGCCTGGCGACCTCGATCCAGGATCTCGGCCGGCCCGGCTATTTCCACCTTGGCATCCCGATGGGCGGCGCGATGGACCGGCTGGCGCTGCGCGCGGCCAACCTTCTGGTCGGCAATGACGAGGGCGCGGCCTGTCTGGAAGCGGCCTTCCTGGGGCCGGAGGTCGAATTCACCGCCCCCGCCACGATCGCCATCACCGGCGCCACCATGCCGGTGAAGATCGACGGCGCGGAACATCCCGGCTGGACCGCGATCGCGGTGAAAGCGGGCCAGGTGCTGAGCTTTGGCTACCTCAAGGCGGGCGCGCGGATCTATATCGCGGTGTCGGGCGGGATCGCCACGCCGCCAGCGCTGGGCAGCCGCTCGACCTATCCGATCGGCGCGCTGGGCGGCGTCGAGGGCCGCGCCGTGCAGGCCGGCGATGAGCTGCCGGTGGGCGCCGCCGACGGCGCACAAGCGGGCCGCAGCATCGCCCCCGATCTGCGCCGCGCCGTGTCCAGACCGGCCGAGCTGCGCGTGCTGCCCGGCCTTTACGTCCACCGCATCACCGACGAGGCCCGCGCGCGCTTCTTCGGCGAGGAATGGAAGGTCGCCCCCGAGGCCGACCGCATGGGCGTGCGCTTTCGCGGCGGCTCGCAGATGGATTTCGTGCCCCGCACACCGCCCTTCGGCGCGGGCTCGGACCCGTCGAACATCGTCGACGGCTGCTATTCCTACGGCTCGATCCAGGTGCCCTCGGGCACCGAGCCGATCGTGCTGCACCGCGACGCGGTCTCGGGCGGGGGCTATTTCACCATCGGCGCGGTGATCTCGGCCGACATGGACCTGATCGGACAATTGCAGCCGCACACGCCCGTCCATTTCGTCCCGGTCACGATGGCGACCGCCCTTGCCGCCCGGGCCGAACGCCGGGCGGTGCTGAACCGAATTCGCGAAGCGCTCGGCTAGAAGCGCGCGGATACCTCACCAAAGGCGGGCAACCGCACCAGACTGAATGACTGACAAGGAGGTCAGAACGATGAAGCATACCCTGATGACGGCGCTCCTGGCGGGCGCGATGACACTGCCCGCGATGGCCGCGATGGCAGATTGGGCGCCCTACCCGGCCGAACAGGTCGTGCCGCCCTTCAGCACCGACGGCAAGGCCGAGCCGGTCACCTATGTGCCGCTGAAGAAGGCGGACAAGAAGTGGAACATCTGCGTCTCTTTCCCGCATATGAAGGACCCCTACTGGCTGGGCGTCGATTACGGCGTGGTCGCGCAGGCGAAGGCCGAGGGCGTCAAGCTGCATGTGGTGGCGGCTGACGGCTATACCAATCTCAACCAGCAGATCTCGCAGATTCAGGATTGCGTCGCGGCGGGCGCGCAGGTGGTGGTGGTGGGGGCGATCTCCTACACCGGGCTCAATGGCCTGATCGAGCAGATGAAGGGCAAGGGCATTCCGTGGATCGACGTGATCAACGGCGTGTCGTCGCCCGACATCGCGGCGAAATCGCTGGTGTCGTTCTACACGATGGGCGCCGAGACCGGGAAATACCTGGCCGCGAAGCACCCCGCCGGGTCGAAGGACATCACCGTCGGCTGGTTCCCCGGACCCGCGGGCGCCGGCTGGGTCGAGGCCGCGAACAAGGGCTTTCTGGCTGCCGTAAAGGGCTCGGCCATCAAGGTGTTGGAGCCGAAATACGGTGACACCGGCAAGGAAGCGCAGCTGAAGCTGGTCGAGGACACGCTGCAATCAAACCCCGATGTCAGCTATATCGTCGGCACCGCGGTGACCGCGGATGTTGCGCAAAACCTGCTGCGCCAGCGCGGATTGTCGAAGAAGATCAAGGTTCTGGCCTTCTACATGACGCCCGATGTCTACACCGGCATCACGCGCGGCACGATCCTTGCGGCGCCGGCGGATTCGATGGTCATCCAAGGCCGCATCGCAATCGATCAGGCGGTGCGGATCCTGGAAAAGAAGGACTACATCAAGCATGTGGGTCCGAAGATCTTCGTCGTCGATCACGACAATATCGACAAGACCCCGCGCGACGCGATCCTGCCGCCGAAGGGCTTCCGCCCGGTGTTCAACGTCGACTGAAATCTCCCCGACTCCGGGCCGGCAAAGCCGCCGGTCCGGGCTTTTTTTCCCGCAAGGCCCCCGATGCTGATCCAGACCCGCGAGTTGACCAAGCGCTACCCCGGCGTCACCGCCCTCGATCAGGTCGATTTCGATCTGGCGGCGGGAGAGGTCCATGTGCTGTTCGGCGAGAACGGCGCGGGCAAATCCACCCTGATCTCGCTTCTGTCGGGCGCCGGCACGCCGACCTCGGGCAAAATCGAGATTGACGGCACCCCGGTCAGCTTCGCCAGCGTGGCCGAGGCGCAGCAGCACGGCATCTTCACCGTGTTTCAGGAATTCTCGCTGATCCCGACGATGAGCGTGGCGCAGAACATCCTGTTGGGCCGCGAACCCCGCCGCGGCCCCTTCATCGACACGCGCGCGCTGAAGGCCCGCGCGCGTGAGGTGCTGGCCGGGCTCGATTTCGATCTGCCGGTCGATCAGCCGGTGTCGCGCCTCAGCCGTGCGGCGCAGCAGATGGTCGAGATCGCCAAGGCCTTCACCGGCGAACCCCGGGTGCTGATCCTTGATGAGCCGACGGCCTCGCTGTCGGATCATGAGGTCGACCACCTCTTCAGCTTCATCCTGCGGGCCCGGGCGCGCGGCGTGGGGATCCTCTACATCTCGCACCGAATCCAGGAATTCGCCCGCATCGGCGACCGGGTGACGGTGCTGCGCGACGGCGCCAAGATCGACACAATCCCCGTGGCCGGCACGTCCGAGGCCCGTCTGGTCGAGATGATGGCCGGCCGCGCCATCGCCGAGATCTACCCCAAGATCGCCCGCCGCCCGGGCGCGGAGCTGCTGCGCGTCGAGGGCCTGCGCGCCGCCGGTGTCGAGGGCGTCGACCTCTCCTTGCGCGCGGGCGAGGTGGTGGGACTTGCCGGCCTTGTGGGGTCCGGCAAGTCGCGGCTGGTGCGCACGATCATGGGGTTGCAGGCGCCCACATCCGGCCGCGTCACGCTGAACGGGGCCGAGATCACCGGTCTATCCACGGCCGCCGTGATGGCGCAGGGGCTGCACTACCTGTCGCCCGACCGCAAGGCCGAGGGGCTGATCCTGACGCGCAGCGCGCGCGACAACATCGGCCTCGATCTGGCGATGAACCCCGATTTCCGCCGCGCCGGCTGGATCGACCGCCGCGCCCTGCGCCGTCAGGTGGCCCAGACCGCCGGGCGGGTCACGCTAAGCCGCGACTACCTGCCGCGCCCGGTGTCGCAGCTGTCAGGCGGCAACCAGCAAAAGGTGTTGTTCGCCAAATGCTTCGCCCGCCCCGCGCAGGTCTATCTGCTGGATGAACCCACCGTCGGCGTCGACATGGGCACGCGCGCTGCGCTCTACCAATTGATCCGGCAGCTGGCCGAGGCGGGCAATGCGGTGCTTGTCGTCTCGTCCGACCTGCCGGAGGTGATGAACCTCTCGCACCGGGTTCTGGTGATGGCCCATGGCCGCCTTCGGGCGGATCTGGACGGGGCCGAGATCACCGAGGACCGGGTGCTGAAACATTTCTTCGACGAAGCGGAGACCGAGCATGCAGGCTGAGCGACAAGCAACCCGGACCCGGGACAACCCGATCCGGCGGCTGTTCATAAAGGTGGGGGTGCTGCCCTTCTTTCTGGCCGCGGCGCTGGTGCTGTTCACCGCGCTGTCGCCACGGTTTCTAAGCACCGACAACCTGATGAACGTGGCGCGCCAGTCGGTCTATCTGGTGCTGGTGTCGCTGGGCCAGATGCTGGCGCTGATCTCGGGCGGGTTCGATCTGTCGGTGGGCACCGCGATCGCCGTGACCTCGGTGGTTTCGGCGCTGGCGATGACCACTTTCGCGGCCACGATGCCGGTGTGGCTGGCGATCTTGCTGGGCTGTCTGGTCGGGCTGGCGGCGGCGCTGCTGATCGGCCTCGTGAACGGCGCCGGCATCGCCTATTTCGAGGTCTCGCCCTTCATCATGACGCTGGGCGTGTCCTCCGTCGGCGCGGGGTTGGCGCTGTTCCTGACCGGCGGCGTGCCGGTGTCGGAACTGCCGCCGGAATTCGGCAATGTCTTCGGCTTCGGCAGCCTCTGGGGGGTGCCGGTGCCGGTGCTGATCGCGCTGGTCTGCATCGCGGTGATGTGGGTGGTGATGGCGCGGATGGGCTTTGGCACAAGGATCTATGCGGTCGGCGGCAACATCAAGGCCGCGCATCTGTCGGCGATCAACACAAGGCGGGTGCTGCTGCAGGCCTATATCTTAACCGCCCTGATCGCGGCGCTGACCGGGCTTTTGCTGACCGCAAGGGTGGAAAGCGGCGACGCCACGCTGGGCGGCAACACGGCGCTCGAATCCATCGCCGCCTGCGTCATCGCCGGGGTGTCGCTGCGCGGCGGCATCGGCCGGGTCGAGAACGTGGTGCTGGGCGCCTTCTTCATCGTGCTGGTGCAAAACGGCATGAACCTGGCGCAGATCTCGTCCTACATGCAGATGGTGCTGCTGGGTTTGCTGCTGATCCTTGCGGTGATCCTCGATCAAGTGCGGTTTCGCATGATCATGAGCGGCAAGTGACCGGAATTTGGGCACGAGATCGTGAGCAGGGGTGCAATCCACGTGTGATGCGTTAGGACATGGGGCAGCGAAACAGACAGGATGTCCCCATGCGCCCGAACGCACCGATCAAGAGCCGCCGCACCGCCCTGGCAGCCACGCTGATTGCCACGCTGGCGACGGCCGTGGCCTTCGGCCCGGCAGCCTGGGCCGAGAGCGGATCGACCACGGCCCCCGCCGCCGCGGCCCCCGCCGCCCCCAAGGCACCCGCAGCCCCCGCGATGGCGGCCGCAGCCCCCGCAGCCGCAGCCGCAGCCGCAGATAGCAGCGACGGCACCCCGCCCGCCGCGATCGTCAACACGCTCGACAAGCTGTCGGGTGGTCAGGTGAAGGTGCTGCGCGTCTTTCCCGCCCCCGCCGGGCTGCTGGGCGTCGCCATCACTCAGGGCCCCGGCCAGAACGGCATCGTCTACATGACCGCCGATGGCAGCTATATCCTGCGCGGCGAGATCCTGAAATCCGACGGCACCAACGTGACCCAGGCCGAGGCCGATCACTACCTGCCCAAGCCCCCGACCGCAGCGCAGAACTTTGCCGCGCTCGACAAGACCCACACCTTCCTGTGGGGCAAGGCCAGCGCCAAGAAAGAGCTGTGGATCGTCTTCGATCCGAACTGCATCTATTGCCACAAGACCTATAAGGATCTGAAAGGCTATGTCGCCAAGGGCGCGGTGAAGGTCAATATCATCCAGGTCGGCTTCCTCAAGCCCAGCTCGCTTGGCAAGGCGGCGGCGATTCTGGCGGCGAAGGATCCGGCCAAGGCGCTGGCGACGGATGAGAAAGGCTTCAACGTCGCGGCCGAGGAAGGCGGGATCAAGCCCGATCTGAGCGACAGCGCGGCGGTGGCCCAGGTGAAAGAGAACAACGCCTGGATGCAGGCGCAGGGCATCGGCGGCACGCCGTACCTTCTGTTCCGCGACGCCGAGGGCAAGGCCCATGCGATCGGTGGCTACGACCCCGACACCGCGAAACTGCTGGCCGCCATCGGCGACGGCAAGCCCGCCGCGAACTGATCGCGACCTGAAAGATCAAAACGGCGGGGCGCCCGGTGCGTCCCGCCGTTTTTCTTTGTCCACACCCCGGCCCAGGCCGGGCCGCGCGAAGCCCCTACCCGGCCGCCGAGGCCTGTTTCTGACGGGCAATCTCGGCGCGACGCAGGATGAAGCGCTGGATCTTGCCGCTGGGGGTCTTGGGCAGGTCCGTGACAAAGTCGATCTCGCGCGGGTAGGCATGGGCCGACAGCCGGCGCCGCACCAGTTGCTGCAGCGTCTCGCGCAGCGCCGCATCCCCGGTGACCCCGGCGCGCAGGATGACGAAGGCCTTGACGATCTCGGTGCGCTCACGGTCGGGCACGCCGACCACCGCGGTCTCGATCACATCGGGATGTTCCAGCAGCACGCTTTCCACGTCGAACGGCCCGATCCGGTAGCCCGACGAGGTGATCACGTCATCCGCCCGACCGATGAAGCTGACCGATCCGTCCGGCTCCAACTCGACGCTGTCGCCGGTGCGGTAATAGCCGCCCGCGATCGCTGGCGTGTCCTTGTTGAGATAGCCGGTGAACCACAGCGCGGGCGAGCGCGCGATATCCACCGCCAGCGTGCCGGGCTGGTTTGGCCCCAGCTCCTGCCCGGCCTCGTCCAGCACCGCCATCCGGTAGCCCGGCATCGCGCGCCCCGCCGATCCCGCGCGGACCGGATGGTCCAGCCCGTGGTGGTTGTTGACGCACATGCCCAGCTCGGTCTGGCCGTAATGGTCGTGGATCGGCGCGCCCAGATGTTCGGCGAACCAGCGGATCACCTCGGGGTTCAGCGGCTCGCCGGCAGAGCTGACCACCCGCAGCCGGCCCTTCACCGCCGCCGCCGCCTCGGGCCCCGCCGCCAGCAGAAGGCGGAACGCGGTGGGAGAGCCTGCAAGGCTGGTCACCCCGAGCCGGTCGATGATGCGGTAGGTGCTGTCGGCGGTGAAGCCGCCCTCGCACAGCGTCGTGGCGCAGCCCAGCAGCAAGGGGCCGCAGACGGCATAGTAAAGGCCGTAAGCCCAGCCCGGATCAGCGATATTCCAGAACACGTCATCGCGGCGCAGGCCAACGGCCTGGCGCATGTAAAGCCCGAAGGAGAGCAGCGCGAAGAGCGGCACCGGCACCCCCTTCGGCGCGCCCGTGGTGCCCGAGGTCGACATCAGCATGAACAGATCCGTGCCGCGCCGCATCACCGGGGCAAAGCTGGCATCAGCCGCCGCCATCGCGGCGCCAAAGTCGATATCGCCGTCTGGCAGGGCCGCCCCTTCCGTGCGCACCAGCGCCACGCGGGGGCAATCCGGCACCTCGTCCAGCTTGGCGCGGTTGGCGCTGTCGGTCACGATCAGCTTGGCGCGGCTGGTCTGCAGGCGCTGCTCGATCGCGCGGGGGCCGAAGGCGGTGAACAGCGGCTGATAGACCGCTCCCAGACGCCAGGCGCCGAGGATCACCGCGATCAGCTCGACCCGGCGCGGCAGCAGCCCCGAGACCACATCGCCCGGCCCCACGCCCTGGGCCTGAAACAGGTTCGCGGCCCGGGCCGAGAGGGCGCGCAGATCCTCGAAGCTGTAGTCTGTCAGCACCTGATCGGCGGACAGGCAGCGCAGCGCGATCCGGCCCTCGCCGCAATGGCGGTCGCAGCATTCGACGCAGGCGTTGATCGCGGCGTCGAGATCGCCGGCGAAGGCGCGTTTCTCGGCCTTCAGATCGAAACCCGACCAGGCCGCGCCGTAATCGGGTCGCGGCGCGGCAGCAAGCGCATCTGACATGGTGATCCTCCCTCGGTTCCCCGAAAAGGGGCAGCGGCCCCGTTTCAGGCCTATTGGTACAAGAGCGCCGCGCGCTGGGGAAGTGGCGGGCGGGGGCGCTGCCCCCTGCACCCCCGGGATATTTTCGCCAGAAAGAAAGCGAGCCGGAGGGCGATTTCGTCTGCTCCGTATGCGGCGGGGCCGGCGAGGTCCCTAGGGGCCGAGCCGCCGGCTGGTGCGCTCCAAAAGCGCCTGCTTGAACCGCGGGCGGTGGGCCAGCAGGTGATCGGCGCCGAGCTTGGCGAAATCAAGCACCACCATCCAGGCCAGGTTGTAGACCCAGATCAAGGCGATCGCGCCCCAGCCCACCGCCGGCATCAGCCAGCCGAACCCGGTCATCGCGACCGCCAGAACCTGCGTCGCCAGCACCGCCGAGGCCAGTTGCCACGACGGATAGGGCCTGTGCCAGAAGCCCTTGCGATTGCGGGTGACGAACAGCATCAGATGCCCGCCGACCACCAGTTGCAGGAAGATCATCGTCTGCAGATGCGCGGTGTCGACGTGATAGAGGATGCGGCCCAGATACATCAGCCCGAAGGTCTGGATCACCGACAACACCCCCAGAAGCGAGGACACGGTCAGCACCCAGCCCATGTTCCAGCGCACCGGCACCTTCGACAGCCACGTGTTGTCATAGGCGATCGTCATGATCGGGATGTCGTCGAGCAGCGCCAGCAGGATGATCATCACCGCGGTCAGCGGATAGATCCCGAAGATCAGCATGGCGAGGACCACGAACAGCATGATGTCGATGGTCATGGCGATGCGGTAGATCGCGTAGCTCGTCATCCGCTCGAAGATCCGCCGTGCTTCCTCGACCGCCGAGATGATGGTGGAAAGGCCCGGGTTGGTCAGGATCAGATCCGCCGCCGCACGGGCCGCGTCGGTGGCGCCGGACACGGCGATGCCCACATCCGCCTGCTTGATCGCCGGTGCGTCGTTCACCCCGTCGCCGGTCATGCCGACGATATGGCCGCGCTCTTGCAGCGCCTTGACGATGCGGTACTTGTGCTCGGGGAAGACCCGGGCGAAGCCGTCGGCGGCCTCGACCTGTTCGGCGGCGTCGGCGACCAGCGGGTGGCCATCGTCGCCGAACAGATCGGTCGCGGGGCGCAGGTTGGTGCCAAGCCCCAGCTTGCCCGCGATCTCGCGCCCGATCGCGGTGTCGTCGCCGGTGACCATCTTGACCTCAATCCCGTGGGCGCGGGCCCGGGCGATGGTCTGGGCGGAATCCTCGCGCGGGGGGTCGAAGAGCGGCAGGATGCCGAGGAAGGTCCAGGCCGCGCCCTCGGCCCTGGCGACCCCGAGGGTGCGAAAGCCCTTGGCGGCGAGCTCGGCGACGATGCGTTCGGCGCGGGCGGCCTCGTCGCCGGTCAGCCCGGCCAGATCGGCGATCACCTGCGGCGCGCCCTTGGTGACGCGGAAGGTGCCGCCGGGGCCGGTGACGCGGGCCTCGGTGCGCTTGCCGATCGGGTCGAAGGGGGTGAAATCGGTCTGGGCATAGGCCGCCAGCGCCTGCGGATCGGCCAGCCCGCCGATCACCGCAAGGTCGATCGCATCCTCATCCTCGGCCTTGGAGGCCAGCGCGCCGGCGAGGATCAGCGCCTGCGTGTCGGGGGCCGCGAACAGTTCCGGCGCCCCCAGGGTCAGGCGGTTCTGGGTCAGCGTGCCGGTCTTGTTGGAACAGAGGATGTCGATGCCGGCCATTTCCTCGATCGATTGCAGCCGCGACACGATCGCCTTCTTCTTCGACAGCGCCAGCGCGCCCAGCGCCATGGTGACCGACAGCACCGCCGGCATCGCCACCGGGATCGAGGCCACGACCAGAATCAGCACGAATTGCAAAAGCGTCGCGGGCGGGGCGCCGCGAAACAGCTCAACCACGATCAGGATCGCCGAGAGGATCAGCGCCACGAGGATCAGGAAATCGCCGATCCGCATCACCGCGCGCTGGAAATGCGACACCGCGCCCGCGCCCTCGACCAGCTTGGCGGTGCGGCCGAGAAAGGTCTGCGCCCCGGTCGCGGTCACCTGGGCCAGCATCTCGCCCTGCTTGGCGACCGAACCGGAATAGGCGTCCTCGCCCGGGGTCTTGGCGACCGGCAGGGATTCGCCCGTCAGCGCGGCCTGGTCGACCGACAGATAGGCGCCGTCGCGCAGCCGCACGTCGGCGGGGATCACGTCGCCCAGCCGGATGCGGATCACATCGCCCGGCACCAGCACGGCGGCATCCACCTCGGCCCATTGGCCATCGCGCAGCGCCCGCGCCTTCAGCGCCAGCTGCCCCTTCAGCGCGGCCAGCGCGTCGTCGGCCTTGTGCTCTTGCCAAAAGCCGATGCCGGCGTTGAACAGCAAGAGCACCAGGATGATCGCCAGATCCGGCCAGTGCCGGTTCAGCGCCGACAGCAGCGCCGCCGCCTCGATCATCCAGGGGGTCGGGCCCCAGAAATAGCCCGCAAGCCGTCTGAGCGGGCTGACCCGGTGCTCGGCCAGCGCGTTCGGCCCGTAGCTGGCCAGCCGCCGGGCGGCCTCGGCGCCGCTGAGCCCCACGGTCAGGTCGGTCTGGGGCGGGTCGGTCTGGGGGAGATCGGCCTTGGGAAGGTCGGCCTTGCCAAGGTCGGGGGCCATGGCACCCGCCCGGGTCATGCCGGGATCGCCTTCAGCCAGGCGCCGATGCCGGGCCAGGCATCCTTCAGCGTGCGCGCCCCCATGAACAGGCCGATATGGCCGCCGGGCACCGTCTGCTTCACGATCCGCGCGGCGGGGGTGCCGACCAGATCGGCGGCGGCATAGACCTGTTCCCAGGTGGTGATGTCGTCGCTTTCGCCGGCCAGCAGGTAAAGCGGACAAGTGATGTCCTTCAGCGCCAGTTTGCGGCCCAGCCCGGTGAACTTGCCCTTGGCAAAGAGGTTGCGTTTGAACAGAAGGTCGATCGCCTGCAGGTAATAGCGCCCCGGCAGGTCGATCGGGTTCTCGTACCAACGCTCGAAATGCTCGGTCCGGGCGACGTAATCGGCATCCTCGGCATGCGCATAAAGGTCGACGAACTTGCCCAGATATTGCTGGTCGGGATGCATGTTCTTCCAGCCGGTCAGCATGTATTGCCCCAGCATCCGCCCCTCGCCCGAGGCGACCATCTCCTCATACATGCTTAGCGGCATGGTATGGGCCAGCCGCTTGATCGGGCCGTCGCCGGCGTCGGTGTCTATGGGCGACCCGGCCAGCACCAGCGCCGCCACCTTCTGCGGAAAGCGCGCCGCATACATCGCCGACATCCAGCCGCCCTGACACAGGCCGACCAGCGCGACGCGGCCACCCAGATCGTCGACCGCCACGTTGATCTCGGCCAGGTATTTGTCGATGTCGTAGTCGCGCATCTCGGGCGTCGCGGGCTTCCAGTCGGTGGCCAGAACGCGCGGCAGACCGGCGGCCAGCAGGGTCTCGATCAGGCTTTGACCCCTCTGGTAGTCGGCGATGGTCGCGCTGTGGCCCGCATAGGGCGCGTCGACCAGCACCGGCAGGCCCGAGCTGCCCTTGGAGAAATCCCGCAGCCGCATGGTGTCGAAATCGCGCAGGATGCGGTTCTTGGTGGCCCATTCGGACGGCGGCGGGGACTCGATCGAGATCGTCTCGGCGGTGGCCATCAGGCTGTCGTGGATCATGTCGAGGCCGGCGGCCTCCATCTCCATCGCCGCGGCCATGGGCCAGAACCAGGGCACGCTGTGTTCGAACTTCGGGGTCTTGGTCTTGCGGGTCATGTCGCTCTCCTGCTGTCGTTCGGCGCGCTCCCCTCCGCTGATCCGGGCCCCCCTCCCAGCCCCCCAATCCCGGCGGCCGCGATGTCGGATCTGCTAGGTTCGAAGTACCTCAAGCGTGTGACGGGCGATGATCAGGTCTTCGTTCGTGGGGATCACGAAGGCGGGAACCGCGGCGCCTTCGGGGCTGATGCGCGGGCCGTCCGCGGCATTGGCCGCAGGATCCAGCCGCAGGCCCAGCCAGGCGGCGGCCTCGATCACCCGGGCGCGCACCGGGGCCGCGTGCTCGCCAATGCCGCCGGTGAAGACCAGCGCATCAAGCCCGCCCAGCGCCGCCGCCAGCGATCCCAGTTCGCGCCCGATGCGGTAGGTGAACAGATCCACCGCTTCGCGCGCCTCGGCGGCGTCGCTGGCCAGCAACCGGCGCATGTCGCCCGAGATCCCCGACACCCCCAGCAGCCCGGAGCGGCGGTAGAGCAGATCGCTGAGGTCCGCCGCGCCCATGCCCTTCTCGGCCATCAGATAGAGCAGCACCCCGGGGTCGATCGCGCCCGAACGCGTGGTCATCAGCAGCCCGTCCAGCGCCGAGAACCCCATGGTCGAGGCGACCGAGCGGCCCTGATGCACCGCGCACATGCTGGCCCCGCCGCCCAGATGGGCGATGACCACCCGGCCCCCGGCCACCGGCCCCAGATGCGCGGGCAGGGTCGAGACGATATATTCATAGGACAGCCCGTGAAAGCCGTAGCGCCGGATGCCCTGATCGTGCAGGTCGCGCGGGATCCCGTAGCGGGTGGTCAGCGGCGCGTTGGTGGCGTGAAAGCCGGTGTCAAAACAGCCGACCTGCGGCAGGTCCGGGTGGCTGCGCGCCAGCGCCCGCACCGGGGCCAGATTGTGCGGCTGATGCAAGGGCGCCAGCGGGTTCAGCGTCTTCAGCCGGCGCAGGATCGCGGGCGTCAGGCGCAGCGGCGCGGCGAAATCCGGCCCGCCATGCACGATCCGGTGCCCCGCCCCGATCAGGCGCAGCCCGGCGCCGTAAGCCTCGATCCAGCCCAGCACGCGCGCCAGCGCCGCCTCATGGCGCCCGCCGGGCGCTAGATCCTCGTCCACCCCATCCTTGGGCGCGTCGCCGCCTCCGTCACTGGCCCCCTCCCTGGCCCCGTCACTGGCCCCGGTGATGCGCAGATGCGGGGTATCGCCCAGCCCGTCGGCCACGCCCTTCGCCAGCGGCACCGGATCGCCACCCCCGGGCGCCACCCTGTAGACGGTGAACTTCAGGCTGGTCGAACCCGCGTTCAGGATCAGCAGCGCCTCGGTCATGCCGGTGCCCCCTTCGCCGCCCCCGTCTCATGCGCATGGATCAGCGCCGCCACCGCGCAAGAGGCCAGCCGGCTTTGCGCGCTGTCAGAGCGGCTGGTCAGCACGATCGGCACCCGCGCGCCCAGCACCACGCCCGCGGCCTCGCTGTTGGCCAGATATTCCAGCTGCTTGGCCATCATGTTGCCGGCATCCAGATCCGGTGCCAGCAGGATGTCCGCCCGTCCCGCCACGTCGGACCGGATATGCTTTATCTCGGCCGCCAGCGTCGAAACCGCGTTGTCGAAGGCCAAGGGCCCGTCCAGCACGCCGCCGGTGATCTGCCCGCGTTCGGCCATCTTGCACAGCGCCGCGGCGTCCAATGTCGAGGGGATGCGCGGGTTGATCATCTCGACCGCCGACAGGATCGCCACCCTGGGCCGCGCGATGCCCAGCGCATGCGCCATGCCGATCGCGTTCTGCACGATGTCGCGCTTGGTCTCCAGATCCGGGGCGATGTTGATCGCGCCGTCGGTGATGAACAGCGGCCGGTCGGTGCCCGGCACATCCATCAGAAAGACATGGCTGAGGCGGCGCGCGGTGCGCAGGTTCATCTCGGCGCGCAGCACGGGGCGCAGGAATTCGTCCGTATGCAGGCTGCCCTTCATCAGCGCATGAACCTTGCCCTCATGCGCCATGCGCGCGCCTGCCTCGGCGGCGGCGTCGGAATGTTCGGTCGCCACCAGCGGCCAGGGCGAGATGTCGATCCCGGCGGCCTTTGCCGCGGCGCGGATGCGGGCCTCGGGGCCGACGAAGATCGGCGAGATCAACCCCGCCCTGGCCGCCGCCACCGCCCCGGCCAGCGCATTGGCCTCGACCGGGTGGATCACGGCGATGCTTAGCGGCGGCAGCTTTGCGGCCTGCGCGACAAGGCGGTGGAACTTGGCGCCGCGCTCCTCGATGATCAGGCCGGGATCGCGCGCGGGGCCGGGCAGCATGGCCTTGGCCGGGGCGATCACATGCAGCCGCCCCTCCAGCACCTTCGCGCCCAAGGGGCCGGTGCCTTCGCAGATCAGCACAACGGCGCGGCGGGCGAGGTCGACCGTCTCGACGCGCAGCTCCAGCTCCAGCGTCTCGTCGACCGCCAGTGCCGCGTCAAAGCGCAGCTCGGCCCGCTCGATCCGGCTGCCAAGGCCCGGCAGGGCGCCGCCGACAAGCGCGCTGAGCATCAGCCCCACCCAGGCCGCAGGCCCGCTGTCTGCGCTGACCTGCGCCCGCCCCCCCGCCAGCGCGGCGATCAATTCCAGATCGCGCAGGGTCAGCTTGCGGCTCAGCCGGGCGGACTCGCCGGGGCGGATCTGGTCCACCGTGCGGCTGGGGATCGGCTGGGGCTGTTCGGGGCTGTGCCGGTCTTCGGTCATCGGGGGTCTCCGCCTTTGTCGCGGGCCGGTGGAAGCGTCGGGCCCGCCCCCTTCTACCCCGGGCCGGCCGCGCCGCCGTTGACATGGATCACACGCTGGAACCGGCCGGACCCCAAGTCACGTCACGTTTCCAACATCCGCGTGTCCGGCCCGGCACCAGGGCGATTGACGCAGCCCCCGGCGCACCGAATAGTCCCCCAAACGGGAGGAGAACCAAATGGCCGAGGACATGACCGGCGCCGCCGCGGCGCAGGTTGCGCGGGCGCGCAGCCACCAGATGGGCGATCTGCTGATCCGCAGCGCGGCGCGCCATCCGCAGAAGACCGCGCTGATCTTCCGCGACCACCGCGACAGCTTTGCCGAGCTGTCCGCCGTGGTGATGCGCACCGCCAACGCCCTTGTCGCGCGCGGCATTTCGCGGGGCGACCGGGTGGCGCTGCTGTCGCACAACAGCCGCGCCTTCGTCATCCTGCGCTTTGCGCTGGCACGGATCGGCGCAGTGCTGACGCCGGTGAACTTCATGCTCAACGCCCAGGACGTGGCCTATATCCTGGACCATTCCGGCGCCCGCACCATTCTGGCCGAGGATACGCTATGCGCCGTGGCCGACGCGGCCTTCGCCTTGATGACGGATCCGCCCCGCCTGCGTTTCGCCATCGCCCATTCCGGCGCCACCCCCGGCCCGGGGTGGGAGCCGGCAGAGCCGCTGTTCGCGCATCCCGATGCCAGCGAGCATTGGGTGCCGCTGGCGCCCGACGATCCGATCCAGATGATGTACACCAGCGGCACCGAATCCCGGCCCAAGGGGGCGCTGCTGTCGTTCCAGTCGCTCTATGCCCAATATGTCGGCCTGATCTCGGACGGCGAGATGACCGCCGACGCGGTCGATCTGCATTGCCTGCCGCTGTTTCACTGCGCCCAGCTCGATTGCTTCCTGACCCCGGATCTGATGCTGGGCGCCACCAGCATCCTGCATGATGGCGTCGACCCCGCCGCGATGCTGGCCGAGATCGAGACCAGCCGGGTGACCAAGCTGTTCTGCCCGCCCACCGTCTGGATCGCGCTGCTGCGCCACCCCGATTTCGACCGCCGCGACCTGTCGAGCCTGACCCAGGGCTATTACGGCGCCTCGATCATGCCGGGGGCGATCGTGCGCGAGCTGTCGGACCGCCTGCCCGCGCTGCGATTGTTCAACTTCTACGGCCAGACCGAGATGGCGCCGCTGGCCACCGTTCTGCGCCCCGAGGTTCAGCTGACGCGGCTGGGATCGGCGGGGCGGCCCTCGGTCAATGTGGAAACCCGGGTGGTCGATGCCGAGGACCGGCCCTTGCCGCCCGGCGAGGTGGGTGAGATTGTCCACCGCAGCCCGCATCTGATCCGCGAATATTACAACGATCCCGACAAGACCGCCGCGGCCTTCCGGGGCGGCTGGTTCCACAGTGGCGATCTGGGAAGGTTCGACGCGGACGGCTATCTTTATGTCGTCGACCGCAAGAAGGACATGATCAAGTCGGGCGGCGAGAACATCGCCAGCCGCGAGGTCGAGGAGGCGCTGTTTCGCCACCCCGAGGTGGCCGAGGTGGCAGTCATCGGCGTGCCGCATCCGAAATGGATCGAGGCGGTGGTCGCGGTGGTGGTGCCAAAACCCGGCTGCACCCCGGGGCCAGAGGCTTTGCAGGCCTATTGCCGCGAGCATCTGTCGGGCTTCAAGTCGCCCAAACATATCGAGATCACCCAAAGTCTGCCCAAGAACGCCAGCGGCAAGATCCTGAAACGCGATCTGCGCGACCGTCTGGCCGCGCTGTTCGAGGGTTGAAGGCGCGGCGGCCCAAGCGGGGGGCGCACCGGGCGATAAGGGGCTTGCCCCCTAGCCCACCTGACGGCCGTGGGCCCAGACGCCGCGGATCACCGGCTGGTCATCCACCTGCGCCACCCGCACCAGATCGGCATGCAGCCCCGGGGCGATGCGGCCCCGGTCCTGCAACCCCGCGGCGCGCGCCGGGGCGGCGGAAACCGTGGCAATGGCGCGCGGCAGATCATCCCAAAGCCGCGCCAGCGAGAAGGCCGCCAGCAGCAGGGCCGAGGGCACGTAATCCGACGACAGGATGTCCAGAAGGCCCGCCTGCGCCAGATCCCGCGCCGCCACATTGCCCGAATGCGAGCCACCCCGGATCAGGTTCGGCGCCCCCATCATCACCGCGATGCCGTGGTTGTGGCAGGCCTCGGCGGCCTCTTGCGTGGTGGGGAATTCGGCCAGGCGGATGCCGTATCCGGCGCTGATTTCGACATGATCCGCGCTGGTGTCGTCGTGACTGGCCAGCACCGCCCCCAGCCGCCCCGCCGCCGCCACCGCTGCGGCCTCATGCGCCGCGCCCAGACGGTCGCGCGTGGCGGTCTGCTGGGCGACATGGGTCTCGAACTCAGCCTCGCTGAGGCCATGCTTGCCGATGACGTAGTCGCGCAGTTTCGAGACGTCGCGAAACTGGCGCTGGCCGGGCGTGTGATCCATCAGCGACAGGATGCCGACACGGTCATCGGGGCCAAATTCGTCCAGTTCCGCGATCAGCGTCTCGGAACAGATCTCGGCGCGCAGATGCAGGAAATGGCTGATCTTCAGAAGCCCGCGCGCCCGGATCGCCAGCAATTCGCGCGACAGCGCCCGCGCATAGCTGCCATAGCCCAGCCGCTCGTTCGACACGACCGAGCCCACCCGCATCGCATCGAACACCGTGGTGATGCCGCAGCCCGCCAGTTCCGCGTCATGCGCCAGAATCGCCGCCGGATGCGGCCAGTCGACCTTCGGGCGAGGCTCGATATGGCGTTCCAGATTGTCGGTGTGCAGCTCGATCAGGCCGGGGATCAGCAGATCGTCGCCGCAATCGACGGCCCCGGGCGCCGTGCAGGCGCCGCCGTCCAGCCGCGCGATCCGTCCGTCCGTGATCACCAGACTGCCGCGCAGCACCCCGGCGTCGGTCACGATCCGCGCATTCGTCAGTATCAGATCCGTCATCGTCTTTTCCCTTGCACCCGGGTTCCGGCGCGGTCAGCGTCAGCGGACCGTGTTACTTTGCTGCCAGGCGCCGGCCCATGACCAATTTCGCCCGTTATGCCATCTATTACGCCCCGCCGCCCGGCGGCCTGACCGATTTCGCGGCGCTCTGGCTGGGATGGGATCCCGCCGGGGGCCGCACCTGCCCGCACCCCGCCCTGCCCGGCCTGCCCCGCCCGGTGGCCGAACTGACCGAAAGCCCGCGCAAATACGGCTTTCACGGCACGCTGAAGCCGCCCTTCCGGCTGGCCCCCCGCCAAAGCCGCGCCGCGCTGGAGGCCGCCCTTGCCGCCCTCTCCGCCACGCTTGCGCCCGTCACCCTGCCGGGGCTGCGCCTGGCACGGCTGGGCGGCTTTCTGGCGCTGGTGGTTGAGGGCGATACCGCGCCGCTGGCCGCGCTGGCCGCCGAGGTGGTCGCGCGCCTCGACCCCTTCCGCGCGCCGCCCAGCGAGGCTGAGCTTGCCCGCCGCCGCGCCGCTGGCCTGACCCCCGCGCAGCAGGAAAACCTTGCGCGCTGGGGCTACCCCTATGTGATGGAGGAGTTCCGCTTTCACCTGACCCTGACCGGCGCGCTGACGCAAGCCGAGGCCGAGGCCACCCGTGCGGCCCTGTCCCCGGTGCTGGCGCCGCTGCTGCCGCGCCCCTTCATCCTGGGCGATCTTGGCCTGTTCGGCGAGGATGACAGGGGCCGTTTCCATCTGCTTCACCGCGTGCCGCTGTCGGGCTGAAGCGCCGCCAGAAGTGCTGCGACCGCCACCTCCAGCGCGCCGGAATTGTCGATCTCCTGCACCGGCACACCCGCCGGCAGCCCGGGCAGTGCCAGCCCTGACCGCGCCAGCCGCCCGGCGATCTGATCCGCCGCCTCGCGCCCGCGCGCGGCCAGTCGGGCGGCCAGAACCTCCGCACGGGCGGTGATAAGCAAGACGCGCAGCGCCGGGAAGGCCGCGGCGGCCTCGGCCAGACCGGCGCGCGAGCCGTTGAACAGCACATCGCGCCCGGCCGCCAGATCGGCGCGCACCGTCGCCGGCACCCCGTAGCGCAGCCCATGCGCGCGCCAGTGCAGCACGAATTCCCCCGCCGCCAGCCGGCGCGCGAAATCCGCCTCAGAGACGCCCTCAAACTCTTCGCCGCCGGCCTCGGGCGGGCGGGTGATGACCCGCCGCGCCAGCACGATCCCGGGCCGCGCCGCCCGCGCCGCCTGCATCAGCGTGTCCTTGCCCACGCCCGACGGCCCGACCATTGCAAACAGCCGCCCGTTCATGCGCCCGCCGCCTGCGGGGTGAAGGCCGAGACGTCGACCTCGCGGTCGGCCACCTGGGCGCGGGCCTCGACGTCATGGAAGATGCCGACGATCGCCGCCCCGCGTGCCTTGGCCTCGCCGATCAGATCCAGCACCACGGCGCGGTTCGCGGCATCCAGGCTAGCGGTCGGCTCATCCAGCAACAGCGCCGGATAGGGATGCGCGAAGCCGCGCGCGATGTTCACCCGCTGCTGCTCGCCCCCCGAAAAGGTGGTGGGCGACAGCGGCCAAAGCCGCTGCGGGATGTTCAGCCGCGCCAGCAACTCCCGCGCCCGGTCCTGCGCGGCCTGCACCTCGGCCCCGGCGGCCAGCGCGGGCTCGGCCACCACCTCCAGCGTCGGCACCCGGGGCACGACGCGCAGGAACTGGCTGACGTATCCCAGCACCTCGCGCCGCAGCGCCAGGATCTCGCGCGGGGGGGCCTGGGCGACATCGACCCCGCCCACCAGCACCCGGCCCGAGGCGGTCAGGTAATTGCCGTAAAGGATGCGCATCAGGGTGGATTTCCCCGCCCCCGAAGCGCCGGTCAGCGCCACGCATTCGCCCGGCGCGACCGACAAAAACGCCCCCCGGATCACTTCGATCGCCGCGCCGCCCTGATTGTGCAGGGTGAAATTTTTTGAGACATTTTCCAGATGGATCATCGCGTTACACCTGCAAGACCGAGGAGACCAGCAACTGGCTATAGGCGTGCTGCGGGTCATCAAGCACCTGATCCGTCAGCCCCGTCTCGACCACCTGCCCGCCCTTCATCACCATCAGCCGGTCGGCCAGCAGCCGCACCACGGCCAGATCATGGGTCACGATCACCGCGCTCAGCCCCATGTCGCGCACGAGGCCGCGCAGAAGATCCAAAAGCCGCGCCTGCACGCTGACATCCAGACCCCCCGTAGGTTCGTCCATGAACACCAGCCTCGGGCCGGACACCAGATTGCGCGCGATCTGCAGGCGCTGCTGCATCCCGCCCGAAAACGCCGAGGGGCGGTCATCGATCCGGGCGGTGTCGATCTCGACCCGGCCCAGCCAATCCTCGGCCCGGGCGCGGATCGCGCCGTAGTTCCGCGCCCCCACCGCCATCAGCCGCTCTCCGACATTGCCGCCGGCGCTGACGTTCATGCGCAGCCCGTCGCGCGGGTTCTGGTGCACGAAGGCCCAATCGGTGCGCAACAGCCGCCGCCGCGCGGCCTCGGGCATCGCGGTCACATCCTGCGCGCCGCCGCCACTGCCCGCGTCATAAAGGACACGCCCCGCATCCGGCGCCAGATGGCCGGAAAGACAGCCCAGCAGCGTCGACTTGCCCGACCCGCTTTCGCCGACAATCCCCATCACCTCGCCCGGCCAAAGCGCAAAGCCGACATCCTCGCAGCCGATCCGCGCGCCGTAGCGCCGGGTCACGCCCTCGACCTGCAACAGCGGGGTCATGCCGCGCCCCCTGCCTGCCGCGTCGCGCAGTAATCGGTGTCGGAACAGACGAACATCCGGGCGCCCGCGTCGTCGGTGATGACCTCATCGAGATAGCTGTCGGTCGCACCGCAGAGCGCACAGGGATGATCGGGTTTCGAGGCCTCGAACGGGTGATCCTCAAAATCGAGGCTGACCACCTGCGTGTAGGGCGGCACCGCATAGATGCGCTGCTCACGCCCCGCGCCGAACAGCTGGATCGCGGCGCTTTCCAGCTTGGGGTTGTCGAATTTCGGGATCGGCGAGGGATCCATCACATAGCGCCCCGCCACCTTCACCGGATAGGCGTAGGCGGTCGAGATTGCGCCATGCCGGGCGATATCCTCATAGAGCTTCACATGCATCAGGCCGTAATCCTCCAGCGCGTGCATCCGGCGGGTCTCGGTTTCGCGCGGCTCCAGAAAGCGCAGCGGTTCGGGGATCGGCACCTGATAGACCAGGATCTGCCCCTCGCGCAGCGGGGTCTCAGGGATCCGGTGGCGGGTCTGGATCAGCGTGGCCTCGGCGGCGCGCTCGGTCGTGGCGACGCCGGCGGTGCGGGCGAAGAAGCTGCGGATCGAGACCGCGTTCGTGGTGTCGTCGGCGCCCTGATCGATCACCTTCAGCCGGTCCTCGGGCACCAGACAGGCGGCGGTGACCTGCACGCCGCCGGTGCCCCAGCCATAGGGCATCGGCATCTCGCGGCTGGCGAAGGGCACCTGATAGCCGGGGATCGCCAGCGCCTTCAGCAGCGCGCGGCGGATCATCCGCTTGGTCTCTTCGTCGAGATAGGCGAAGTTGTATTCGCGCAGATCGTCAGTCATCCGGGGCCTCCCGGACCGCCGCCCGAAGTTTACGCACAAGTTCAACTTCGGACTGGAAATCCACGTAATGTGGAAGTTTTATGTGTTCCAGAAACCCCGTCGCCTGGATGTTGTCGGCATGTTGCAGCACGAATTCCTCGTCCTGCGCCGGGGCGCCGCTGTCATCCTCGCCCAACTCGCGCCAGCGCAGCGCACGGTCGACCAGCGCCATCGAGATCGCCTTGCGTTCGCCATGGCCGAAGACCAGCCCATAGCCGCGGGTGAACTGCGCGGCCTCGGTCTTCGAGCCCGCGAACTGGTTCACCGTTTCGCATTCGGTCAGCTCCACCTCGCCGATCTCAATCGCGAAGCCGAGTTCCGGAATTTCCATTTCAACGGAACATGTTCCAACTCGAAGCTCACCCACGAACGGATGGTTGCGGCCATAGCCGCGCTGGGTCGAATAGGCCATGCCCAGCACGAACCCCTCATCCCCGCGGGTCAGCGCCTGCTGCCGCAGGGCACGGCAGGCGGGAAATTCCAAAGGCTCGCGCGTCAGGTCTGGGGGTGAGGTGTCTATGTGAGCTTCGCCCTGTATCAGACCTTCCTGATTAAGAAATTCTGTGACGCGCGGCATCGCGGCCGGGTCCGGCTCGGCGCGGGCAGCCGGGGGTGTTTCGCCTTCGGCGGCAAGTTTGAAATCCAGCAGGCGGTGGGTGTAATCGAAGGTCGGGCCCAGCACCTGCCCGCCCGGCAGATCCTTGAAGGTCGCGCTGATGCGGCGGTCGCAGGCCATCGCGCCGGTGTCGACCGGATACGCGGCGCCAAAGCGCGGCAGCGTGGTGCGATAGGCGCGGATCAGGAAGATCGCCTCGATCAGATCGCCCCGCGCCTGCTTGATCGCCAGCGCCGCCAGATCGGGATCGTAGAGCGAGCCTTCGGCCATCACCCGGTCCACCGCAAGCGTCAGTTGACCGCGGATCTGCGCGACCGACAGCTCGGCCACGCCCGGATCACCGCGGCGTTCCTCGGCCAGCCAGGCATGGGCATTCTCGATCGCCCGCGCGCCGCCTTTCACCGCCACATACATCAGCCGGCCTCCACTTGTGTCGTGCGCGGCAGCGCCGCCAATTGCGTGCCGGCGGTGAAGAAGAAATCAAGCCCCAGCGGGTAGCGCGCCGCATTGGCCTGGAAGGCGGCGATCTCGGGCAGCGCCAGATGGGCGGCGTCGCGGATCCCGGGGCCGGTCAGCCGCGCGCCGTCACTGCGCAGCGCGTCGCATTCGACGATCAGCGTGGCCGAGCGGTCGGGGTAATCGGCCGTGCCCGCCGCGTAATCGGCCAGCGGCGCCAGCGCGGCCCAAGGCCCGACGGCAAAGCGCGCCGCATCCCGCGCGACCAGCGGCGCGCCGGTGTGAAAGGTCACCCAGGCGCGGATCTCGGCGCTGTCATAGCCGGGTGTCAGATACAGCGGCGTGCCGCCATCGCAGAGCGTCAGGATCAGGGTGGCGGCGGCGGGGGATAGCGGCGCGGGGGCCTCGGCGCCCTCGATCCGCTGGATCGTGCCGGGGCGGGCCATGGCCTCCAACGCGGCGCGGAAGGCGCGGGCCGACATCACCGGCGGGTCTGAAAAACCTCCCGTAAGGGATTGCGATTCCATCAATCTTCCCCCCGCACCATGGTGAAGAACTCAACCTTCGTCGCCGCCGCCTTGGCCGCGCGGTTGCGGCGCGCCCCGGCTGCCTCGGCCTCCAGCGGGGCAAGCACCGCGGCCTCGACCTCGGGGGCCCGCGCGCCCTGCATCAGCGCGTCGATCAGCGCGGCCTGGCGGGCGTGCTGGCGGTCGCGGCCCTGCACATGGCCGTGGCCCACCGTGCCATCCGCCAGCCGCAGCGCGCAGCGTGTCACCGTCATTTCGCCCAGATTGAACGGCGCGCCGGTGCCGCCCATCCGGCCGCGCAACATCACCGCCCCCACCTCGGGCGGGCGCAGCCAATGATGCGCGGGCTCCGGCCCCAGCGCCGCCACGCAGGCCGCCAGCCGATCGGGCCGGGCCTTGGCCAGCACCCCCATCCAGCGCCGCCGCGCGGCGTTCTCTGCATCTTTCGCCATGTTCATCCGACAACTTGCCAACTTGTCTAGCATAATATACAACTATACAAATCATATCCTTGCAGTGTCGCCGTCGGAACCCCCCGTTTGGTGAATTTTAGGTAACATGCCCGCCTCAGCCTCCCCCCCGCCGCCAACCGCCGCCACACGCACCCCGCTGTGGAAATCCATCACCGCCACGCTGGAGGCCGAGATCGCCGAGGGCCATTACCGCCCCGGCGACAAGCTGCCGACAGAGGCGGCGCTGTCGCTTCGCTTCGGCGTCAACCGCCACACCGTGCGCCGCGCGCTGGCCGATCTGGCGGCACGCGGGCAGGTTCTGTCGCGGCGCGGCGCCGGCGTCTTCGTGCGCCACATCCCGACCGAATATCCGCTGGGCCGCAGGGTGCGCTTTCACCGCGCGATCGAGGCCAGCGGTGGCCTGCCGGGCCGCCGGGTCCTGCGGCTGGAAACCCGCGCCGCCACCGCCGACGAAGCCCGCCACCTGGCCCTGACCCCGGGCGAGGCGGTGCTGGTCTGCGAGGGCCTGTCGCTGGTCGGCGCCGTGCCGATCGCGCATTTCCACAGCCTGTTTCCCGCCGCAAGGCTGCCCGGCCTCGCCGCCGCGCTGGCCGAGGTCGCCTCGGTCACCGAGGCGCTGCGCCGCGCGGGCGTGGCCGACTATACCCGCCGCCAGACCCGGCTGTCGGCCGAGCCGGCGGATGCGACGCTGGCGCTGCACCTTGGCCTGCGCGAAGGCGATCCGGTGCTGAAATCCGAAGGCCTCAACTGCGACCCGCAGGGCCAGCCGGTGGAATTCGGCACCACCCGCTTCGCCGGCGATCGCGTCGTTGTGACCGTCGGATCCGACCCAGACCCTGGCCAGGGGGTGAAAAACCCGCTCATGGCATGAAAAGCACCGGCCAAGTTACCAAAAACAAGGAAGAACGTCACGCGGACGATACATCCCTAGGGTAGAGTGGCGGCCAAGAGCAGGCCGTTTCAGAGCCCGAGGCAGGACATGACGATGACGCTTCCCCCCCTGCGCCTGACCGGCGCCACGGTTCTTCGCGACGCCCGGCTTGTCCCCGAGGCCGTCGGTCTGGCCGAGGGCGTGCTGACCGACGCCGCCCTGCCCGAGGTCGATCTGACCGGCTATCTGGTGCTGCCCGGGATCGTCGATCTGCATGGCGACGGGTTTGAGCGCCACATCGCCCCGCGCCCCTCGGCGCCGATGCCGCTGACCTTTGGCCTGCGCGCCGCCGAGCGCGAAGCCGCCGCCCACGGCCTGACCACCGCCTGGTTCGCCCAAAGCTGGAGCTGGGAAGGCGGCTTGCGCGGCCCCGACCATGCGGAACGCGTGATGGCCGCGCTGGCCGCCCACCGCGCCGAGGCGGTGCTGGATCTGCGCCTGCAAATCCGCTGCGAGACCCATCTGTTCGACGAGGACGACCGCCTGCTGGCCGCGATCGGCCGCTACGGCGTGGATTATGTGGTCTTCAACAACCACCTGCCCGAGGCGATCGGGCTGGCCGAGGCCGGATCCCCCGCCCTTACCACCTGGGCCGAGCGCGACCATTGCACCCCCGAGGCCTTCCGCAAGCGCCTTTTTGAGGCGCTGGCGCGGACCCGCGCGGTGCCGCGCCGTCTGCTGACGCTGGCGCGGGCCTTCGATGCGCTGGGGCTGCGCTATGGCAGCCATGACGATGCCGACGGCGCGACGCGCGATTATTTCCACGCGCTCGGCGCCCGGATCGCGGAATTTCCGCAATCACGCGGGGCCGCGTCGGTGGCGCGCGTGCTGGGCGATCCGGTGCTGATGGGGGCGCCCAATGTGGTGCGCGGCGGCTCTCAGGCGGGGCATGTCGCGGCGCGCGACCTGCTGGCCGAGGGCCTCGTCGACGCGCTGGTGTCGGATTACCACGTCCCCTGCCTGCCCGCCGCCGCCTGGGCGCTGGCCGAAAGCGGCCTGATGCCCTTCGCCCGCGCCTGGGGGCTGATCTCGACCCGCCCGGCGCGGATCATGGGGCTGGTGGATCGCGGCACGCTGGCGCCGGGGCAGCGGGCGGATCTGGTGATCGTGAACCCGCGCACCCGCGCCATCGAGGCGACAATCGCCGGCGGCCGGCTGGCCTATCTGGCGGGCGAGGCCGGGGCGCGGCTGCTGGCACGCACCCCGGGCCTGCGCTTCGCCGCCGAATAGGCGGCGGCGCAGGCCTGGCGCGTCCCAGTTACATCCAGATCAGATCACATCCAGATCGGGTTGCTCCAGGCGCGGCGCCCGGCGCGGTCGATCACCGTGACCCGGATCCAGGGGCTGGCGTGGAACCGCATCAGCGGCACCTCGGTCGTGGTCATCGACTGCCCATGCACCGCCGTCGCGGCAGAGCCCTGCCCCTGCACGATGACGCTGGCCACCGAAGAGCTTTCGACCCGGATCGCGCCCTTGCCCAGCTCGACCCCGCGCAGTTCGGGGCCTTGCGAGGAATAGAAATCGCCCGCCTTCAGCGCGGTCAGCAGCGCGTCGGGAGAGTTCTCCTCGGCCTTCACCATGACCCAGCCACCAAAATGGTCGGGCTCGGTGAAATGGGCGTCATCGGTGGCGATCAGGTGCAGCCGGCGGCCCTCGCTCAGCAGCAGGTCGGCGGTATGGGCGCCGTCGGCCCGGTCGCAGCCCATGGCGCAGCCGTGGTTGTAGATCTCGACCGCATGGGCGGCGTCGATGCCGCGCGCGTCCTCCAGCGTCAGGCCCGACCATTGCGGATGCGCGATGGCAACAAAGGCCCCCGCGTCACGCGCCCGCCGGGCGATCTCGGCGCCGCTTTCCTGATCCGCGACCGGCAGGAAACCGGGCGCATTCGGCGGGGTGAAATCTTCGGGCAGGCCGACGGCGAGGATATGCCACAGCTCACCGTTTTTCATCGCGCCGGAATGCAGCTCGGCGCCCAGGATGGTGGTGAAATCGTTGCGCCGGTACTCTTTGGTGTCGGTGATCGGGTATTGGTACATGCCGATGAAGTGATCGGTCAGCGCCAGGAAATCATACCCTTCCGCGCGGTAACGGCGGCAGACCTCCTCGGCGGTCAGGCAGCCGTCGGAGCGGTCCGAATGAGTGTGCAGATTGCCGCGCCAGAAGCGGCCCGGGGCGGTGAAGGCAGAAAGCATCGCGGGCTCCTTGTTGATTGTCCGCCGCCCTACAGTTTGCGGGCGAAGGATTTGTGACGACTCCGTTCTCGGCGCTATTTAGCCGCAGCCGCAGGAAGATCCCAACACCTTCGCGCACCGCCCTTTCATTGTTCCTCAAATACGCATCTCACCAAGCCCGCCACGGCTGGGGCGTCCGGGTCGGTCAGCCGTCGAAGCCGCGCGCGGCCTGCGCCGGCCCTTGCGGCGCGGGGTTGGACGGCACGGAGTCCACCCCTTCCAGCAGCTTCCGCAGCCCCCCGGTCAACTGCTCCAGCCCCTCGTCGCCCAGCACCCGCGCCAGCTCGGCCTGCAATTCGGCCTCGATCCCGGACAGCGATTGAAAGATCTGGCTGCCACGCCGCGCGCGGTAGATCAGCACCTTGCGACGGTCGTTCGCATCCGGCGCCCGGTAGACCAGCGCCGACGATACCATCCGGTCGACGATCTTGGTCAGGGTGGGCGAATCGACGAAAACCACCGCCGCCAGACTGCCCATCGAGCGGCCATCGGTTTGCGTCAGCGCCTCGAGAATGCGGTATTGCTCTACCGACAGGCCGACCGCCTTGATCCGCTGCGCGATGAACTCTTCGACGTTGCGATGAACACCGCGGACCAGATTCGTAAGTTGCATCCCTGCCTCCGCCTCGACCTTTAATTCTTCAATAGTTGAATGTTGTAGTTTAATGCCAGCGAATTTCCAGTCGTGGCCAGAACAACCGCATCCGCACAAATATTAGGCAACATTCGCAGGGGTTGTGCCCCAAACCCGGCCCGCGCGGGTTCCGCTTTGCGCAACACCGTTGCTGCCCTACAGTTAACGCTGCGGCAAGCGCGATTTCCGGCTCTTGGCCCTTCACGCCTTGCTCGGATCTTGCCGCGAGCCACGTCACGGGGCCAGCCCCCAGGATGGAAAGGGACTTCCTTGCGCAGGGTGCAGATCGGCCTTCTGATCCAGCAAACCGGCCCCGCCGGCATCTGGTCGCCGTCCGCGGAAGCCTGCGCGCGCCTGGCCGTCGCCGAGATCAACCACCAAAGCGGCATCCTCAAGCAGCATGTCGAGCTGGTGGTCGAGGATGCCGGCACCACCGCCGCCGATGCCCATGCCGCCACCCGACGCGCATTGAAACTCGGCGCGCAAGGCATCGTGGGGATGCTGCCCAGCTATGCCCGCCGCGCCGTGGCCGATGCCGCGCTGAACGCGGTGCCCTTCATCTATACCCCGCAATATGAGGGCACCGCGGCCGAGGCCCAGACCATCACCACCGGCGAGACCGCGACCGAACTGCTGGCGCCCGGCCTGCACTGGCTGTCGGAACACCGCAAGGCCCAGCGCTATTTCCTGTGCGGCAGCGACTACGTCTGGCCCCGCACCAGCCTGTCGATCGCCCGCGCGATGATCCCGCGCTTCGGCGGCGAAGTCGTGGGCGAGGCCTTTACCCCGGTCGGCACCGACACCTATGATGGGCTGATCGAGCGCATCAAACGCGCCCGCCCCGATGTCGTGCTGCCCTATTTCCTGGGCACCGACGGGATCTCCTTCAACCGCAGCTTCCACGAGGCCGGCCTTTGCCCGCGCGTGCTGCGCTTCACCTCGGCGATCGACGAGACCATCGTCTACGGCCTGCCCCCCGAAGCGACCGAGAACCTGTTCGTCAGCTCGGGCTATTTCGCCTCGGTGCGCTCGCACAATAACGGCGCCTTCCTGGAGCGCTACCACACCGCCTATGGCGAGGCGCCGCCGCCGGTCAATTCCTTCGGCCAGTCCTGCTATGAGGGGATCTACAGCCTCGCCTCGCTGGTCGAACAGGCCGAAGCCTTCGACGCCCACAGGATCCACCGACTCGCCGGACGCACCGAGCAGCAGCGCACCGCGCGCGGCTCCAGATCGAAAGCCGTGGTCGGCGGGCGGCAGCCGATCTTTCTGGCGCGGCTGGATGGCTATGATTTCAAGGTTCTGGCCGTCTGATCAAAACTACTTGACAGATCAATAATTGAAATATCAACTATCATGGAATTCTGGCTCAGGAGACCATGAGATGAAGCTGTCACGTCGTAATTTCCTCAAGCGTTCCACCGTCCTTTCGGCCACCGCCCTCACCGCCCCGATGATCCTGCGCGAACCGGCCGCGGCGGCGGGCAAACCGATCCTGCTGGGCAGCCTGCTCGATCTGTCGGGCGGATTGGCGGCCTCGGGCGTGCCGATGAAATATGCGCTGGAACTGGCGGTGGCAGAGATCAACGCCGGCGGCGGGCTGCTGGGCCGGCCGGTCAAGATCGTCGGCTACGACACACAGTCGAACATCCAGCTATATTCGCAATACGCCCAGCAGCTGGCGCTGAAGGACCGCGTCGACGTGGTCCATGGCGGCATCACCTCGGCCTCGCGCGAGGCGATCCGCCCCACCTTCGACCGCTTCCGCATCCTCTATTTCTACAACGTGCTTTATGAGGGCGGCGTCTGCGACCGCAACACCTTCTGCACCGGCACCACGCCCGCGCAGACGGTGCAAAAGCTGGTGCCCTATGCGATGGACCTCGCCAAGGGCAAGACCGCCTATATCATCGCCGCCGACTACAATTACGGCCAGATCACCGCCAAATGGATGACCAAATACGTCCAGGACAACGGCGGCAAGGTGCTGGAAACCGACTTCTTCCCGCTCGACGTGACCAACTTCGGCTCGGCCATCTCGAAGATCCAGGCGGCCAAGCCCGACCTGCTGCTGTCGGCGCTGGTCGGCGGCAACCACACCGCGTTTTACCGGCAGTGGCAATCGGCCGGCATGAAGGGCCAGATCCCGATCGCCTCGACCACCTTCGGTCTGGTGAACGAGCCCGAGACCCTGGCCCCCGATGTCAGCAACGGCATCGTCGGCGCCTATGGCTATTTCCAGGAACTCGACACGCCCGCCAGCAAGAAATTCGTGGCCGACATCAAGAAGGCCCATCCCGACACCCCCTATATCTCGGAGCTTGCCTCGGCCACCTATGAGGGCGTGAACCTGTGGGCCGAGGGCGTGCGCAAGGCGGGCTCGATCGACCGCATGAAGGTGATCGAGGCGCTGGAATCGGGGATTTCCTTCGACGGGCCCAGCGGCAAGGTCAGCCTTGACCATGCCACCCATCACACCACCCGCAACGCCTATCTCGCCAAGGTCGAGGACAAGAAGTGGGACGTGCTGGAGACCTTCAAGAACGTGGCACCGTCGGACACCGCAAGCGTCTGCAACCTGATCAAGAACCCCAACGACAACAAGCAATACATCATCGAGCTTTGACCGGCGAAAGCCACCGGCGGCCGCGGATTCCGGGGCCGCCGCTTCTTTCCCGGGCGGCCTAAGGGCTGCTTCCTTCCCGGGCGGCCAGTGGGCCGCGGGGCACGCGCGAACATGGGGCCGACGATGGACATCTATATCATGCTTGGGCTGAACGCCTTGAACGGCGTTGCCTCTCTTTTCCTGCTTTGCGTGGGGTTGGCGATCATCTTCGGGATGATGAAGATCGTGAACCTTGCGCATGGCGAATTCATCATGCTGGGCGCCTATGCCACGGTGGTGTCGACCAATGCGGGCGTGAATATCTGGATCTCGATGCTGGTGATCTCGCCGCTGTTCGTCGGCGTGGTCGGGCTGGTGATCGAGCGGCTGCTGATCCGCCATCTCTATGGCCGGCTGATCGATTCCATGCTGGCCACATGGGGCCTCAGCCTCTTGATCACCGGGATCATCACCACGATCTTCGGCAACACGATCAAGGGCGTGCAGACGCCGCTGGGCAGCTTCTCGGTCGGGCAATACAGCTCCAGCTATTATAACCTGTTCATCTTCGCGATGGCGCTGGTGGTGATGGCGATCGTCTTCGTGGTGATGCGCTTTACCCGCTTCGGGATGATCGCGCGGGCGACGATGCAGAACCCGGGGATGTCGGCGGCGCTGGGGATCAACCCCGACCGCGTCTACATGCTGACCTTCGCCGCCGGCGCCGGGCTGACCGGGCTGGCGGGCGGGCTGATCGCGCCGGTCGCGGGGATCACCCCGGGCATGGGCGCGGCCTATGTCGCCAAGGCCTTCATCACCGTGGTGGGCGGCGGCACCTCGATCATCACCGGCACGATCTCGGCCGCGTCGCTGTTCGGCACCATCGACCAGATCGGATCCTATCTGACAACGCCGGTCTATGGGCAGGTCATCGTCTTCACCACCGCGATCGTGCTGATCCGCCTGCTGCCGCAGGGGATCTCGGGCCGTTTCTTCAAGGGGCAGCTGTAATGACCACGAAGACCGCCCTTGGGCTGCAACTGGCCGCGCTGGCCGTGGTGATCGTGGGGATCGCCCTGGTGCCGGGCTATGTGCAGATCTTCACCGTGATGCAATTGACGCTGTTTGCCTCGATGGCGGTGCTGGCGCTGTCGCTGGCGTTCATCTGGGGCTTTGGCGGGATCCTGTCCTTCGGCCAGACCGCCTTTTTCGGGCTGGGCGCCTATGCCTATGCGGTGACGGCGGTGAACTTTCAGGATTCGACCCCGGCGATCGTGATGGCGGTGCTGGTGCCGTCGCTGTTTGCCGCGATGCTGGGGTATTTCACCTTCTATGGCCGGATCTCGGACGTCTATTTCGGGGTCATCACCCTGACCGTCACGCTGATCCTGTTCAACGTGGCGAACTCGACCTCCGGGCAGGAATACCATATCGGCCGCGCCCAGCTTGGCGGCTTCAACGGCATGCCCGCCGTGCCCACCTTCAACATGCCCTTCAACCCCTCGGCGCCGCTCTACCCCGAGCAAGGCTGGTATGTCACCGCCGGCGCCCTGGTCGCGGTCTACTGCATGCTGCGCGCGATTCTGGCGGGGCGCTTCGGGCGCGTCGTCGTGGCGGTGAAGGAGAACGAGATCCGCGCCTCGCTGCTGGGCTACGATCCGCGGCTGATCAAGCTTCTGGCCTTCACCATCGGCGGCGGCATCGCGGGGCTTGCCGGTGCGCTCTACGTCAACTGGGGCGCCTTCGTCAGCCCCAATGTCTTCAGCCTGTCGCTGTCGGCGCAGATCATCATCTGGGTCACGGTGGGCGGCCTTGGCACGCTGCTGGGCCCGGTGATCGGCGCGGTGCTGATCGAATATATCATCTCCTCCATCGGCTCTCAGCAGGTGGTCAACGCCAATCTGGTGCTGGGCGCGGTGCTGCTGATCTTCGTGCTGCTGCTGCCCAAGGGCCTGGTGCCGACGCTGCGCCATCTTGCGCTGGAGGTGCTGCACCGGTTCCGCAAACCCGCCGCGCCCGAGGCCGCCCCCCCCGCAGCCGCGCAACCTTTGGGGAGCAAATGACATGACCGACGCCATCCCCCTGATCGAGACCGAGAACCTGACCATGCGCTTCGGCGGCGTCGTCGCCAATGACGACATCACCTTCCGCCTGCGCGAGATGGAGCTGCGCTGCCTGATCGGCCCCAACGGCGCCGGCAAGAGCACCTTCTTCAAGTCGCTCACCGGCCAGCAGATCCCGACCTCCGGCTCTATCAAGTTTCGCGGCCAGTCGATCGCCGGCAAGCTGCCGCATCAGATCGCGCGCATGGGCATCGGCATCAAGACGCAGGTGCCCAACGTCTTCAACGGCCTCAGCGTGCGCGAACATTTCTGGCTGGCGGCGCGGCGCAAGTCGATGCCGAAGGAATTGCAGCGCACGGTGGACGAGATCCTCGAGCTGACCCGGCTGACCGATGCCGCCGAAAGCATCGTCGGCACGCTGTCGCACGGCCAGCGCCAATGGGTCGAGATCGGCACCGTGCTGGCGGCGAAGCCGGAACTCATCCTGCTGGACGAACCCGCCGCCGGCATGACAGATGAGGAAACCTACCGCACCGCCCAGATCATCCACGACATCAACCGCACCCGGGCGATCGTGGTGGTGGAACATGACATGGAATTCATCCGCCAGATCGCCAAGACGGTCACCGTCTTCCACCGTGGCCGGGTGCTGATGGAAGACAGCGTCGACGCCGTGCTCGCCGATCCGCGGGTGCGTGACATCTATCTGGGCAAGAAGGTGGCGGCATGAGCACTCTGCTAGAGGTAAGCGACCTGCGCGCGGGCTATGGAAGGATCCCGATCCTGGCCGGCGTGACGATGAATATGGCCGAGGGCGAATACCTTGGCATCCTCGGCCATAACGGCATGGGCAAGACCACGCTGCTGCGCAGCCTGATGGGGCAATTGCCCGCCACCGGCGGCCGCGTCGCCTTTCTGGGCACCGACATCACCCGCAAGCGCGCGCATGAACGGGCACGGATGGGCATCGGGCTGGTGCCTCAGGGGCGCGAGATCTTCGCCGACCTCTCGGTGATCGACAACCTGCGCATGGGTCTGGCCGCCGCCCCGAAAGAGGACCTTTCGATCATCGAGGCGGTGCTGGAGGATTTCCCCCGCCTCACCCCGCTGCTGGACCGTCGCGGCGGCGCGCTGTCGGGCGGCGAGCAGCAGTTGCTGGCGCTGGCGCGGTGCCTCTGCACCAAGCCGAAACTGGTGCTGCTGGATGAGCCGACCGAGGGCATCCAGCCCTCGATCATCGAGGAAATGATCGAGACACTGCTGGCGCTGAAGACGCGCTGGAACCTGTCGCTGGTGGTGGTCGAGCAGAACCTCGACTTCATCACCTCGCTCTCCGACCGGATCCTGAAGATCCAGAAGGGCCGCATCACGGGCGAGGCCGGGCGCGACGAACTTCTCTCGGGGCAGGTCGGCATGGGCGCAATCTGACCCCGCGGCGCACGCCGCCCCCGCATCCCGAAATTCGACCTGAAGCAACCTAGATCCATAGGAAAGGATAACTCATGTCCATTACCCGTCCCACCGTCGACGATGTCGTCGATCTGGCCCAGTCGCTGCATCTGAACATGTCGTATGAGAAGGCCGCCGAGTATCAGGCCCTGATGGGCGGCATGTTCGACATGTATGACGTGATCGACGAGCTGCCGAACCCGACGCCCGCCGTCACCTATCCGCGCACCCCGGGCGCCAAGCCCGCCCCCGCTGACAACCCCTACAACGCCTGGGCCTGCAAGAGCGAAGTCAAGGGCGCGCCCGAGGGCAAGCTGGCCGGCAAGACCGTGGTGCTGAAGGACAACGTGGCGCTGGCGGGCGTGCCGATGATGAACGGCTCGACCACGCTGGAAGGCTTCGTGCCCTCGGCTGACGCGACCATCGTGACGCGAATGCTGGACGCGGGCGCGACCATCCTTGGCAAGGCGACGTGTGAGCATTTCTGCCTGTCGGGCGGCAGCCACACCTCGAACCCGGCGCCGGTGCACAACCCGCGCAAGATGGGCTATTCGGCGGGCGGCTCGTCCTCGGGCAGTGCCGCGCTGGTGGCGGCGGGTGAGGTCGACATGGCGATCGGCGGCGATCAGGGCGGCTCGATCCGCATTCCCGCGTCCTATTGCGGGATCTACGGGATGAAGCCGACCCATGGGCTGGTGCCCTATACCGGCGTCATGCCGATCGAGAACACCATCGACCACACCGGCCCGATGACCGCGAATGTCGCCGACAACGCGCTGCTGTTGGAGGTGATCGCCGGGGCCGACGGCCTGGACCCGCGCCAATACGCGCCACAGACCGCCCCCTATACCAAGGCGCTGTCGAAGGGCGTGAAGGGCCTCAAGATCGGCCTGCTGAAGGAAGGGTTCGAGCTGGGCAATATGCAGTCCGGCGTGGCCGACAAGGTGCGCGCGGGGGCCCAGAAGCTGGCGGGTGAGGGCGCCAAGATCTCGGACGTGTCGCTGCCCGAGCACCTGATCGCCATCGCCGCCTGGAACCCGGTCACGCTGGAGGGCTTCACCGCGCAGATGATGCATGGCAACGGCATGGGCTTCAACTGGAAGGGCCAGTATGACGTGGGCCTGCTGGATGCCCATGCCGCCTGGCGCGAAAAGGCCGACGATCTGTCGGAGACGCTGAAGATCTGCATGCTGGTCGGCCAATGGGGCCTGACGCATTACCGTGGCCGCTATTATGCCAAGTCGCGCAATATCGCGATCCAGGTGAAGGCCGCCTATGACGCGATGTTCGGCGAATACGACCTGCTGTTGATGCCGACGCTGCCCTGCGTCTCGACCAAGCTGCCCGAAAAGGACGCGTCGCTGGAAGAGATCATCACCCGCGCCTTCGAGATGACCAACGCCACCAGCCCGTTCGACGTGACCGGCCACCCGGCGATGTCGGTGCCCTGCGGTCTGTCCGACGGGCTGCCGGTGGGGATGATGCTGGTGTCGCGCGATTACGCCGAATCCACGATCTACCAGGCCGCCGCCGCGTTCGAGGCGCTGGGCGACTGGACCAAGTTCTGATCGCACGCCCCCGGCTGCCCGGACCACGCCCCGGGCAGCCGACCTTGCCAAGCCTCGCCCCCGCCCCACCCCGCGAAGGAGCCTTCCATGCCGACGATAACCGCGGTGATCCGCGCCCGGAAAGGCCAGGACAAGGTGCTGCGCGCCGCCCTGCTGGAGGTGGCCGACCATGTGCAGGCGCACGAACCCGGCACGCTGGGCTTCCACATCTCGCAAGATCTGACCGATCCTTGCGTCTTCACCACCTATGAACGTTTTGCCGACCGGGCGGCGATGGATCTGCACAACGGTTCTGCCGTCGTGGCGCGGTTCTTCGCCATCGCCAAGCCGGTCCTCGATGGCGACGTGGTGCTGGTCACCGGCACCGAGATCGCGGCCAAGGGCTGAGCGGCGTCAGCGCGCCTCAGCCTGCATCGTCACGACGTCCGCCTCCAGATCGCGCACCCGCAGATCCAGCCCCCCTGCCCCTTCGCGCGCCTCGACCGCGGCGGCGCGGTCGCAGATCAGCGGCGTGAGGCCGCGATAGCTGAATTCGGCGGGCAGATGGCCCAGCAACTGCGTCGCCAGCACCTGCATCCAGATCGCCTGCAAGGGCCCGTGCACCACCAGCCCGCCATAGCCCTCGACCCCGGTCGCATAGGGCAGATCGTAATGGATGCGGTGGCCGTTGAAGGTGGCGGCCGAGTAGCGCATCAACAGGGTGGAATTGGGCGAGACCTCGACCGCCTCGGCGCCGGGCCAGGCCTCGGCCTTGGGCGGCGCGGGACGCGGGGCGCCGGGGGCGGGATCGTCGCGGTAGACGATATCGTGGCGCTCCTCGATCCGGGTCTCGCCGGCCACGAGATAGCGATGGTCAAGCGCGACAAAGGCCAGCCGCCCGCTGCGGCCCTGCTTGAAGCGGATATCGGCAATCTCGGTCTCGCGGGTCACCGCGTCGCCCACCGCCAGCGCCGCGTGATAGGCGATCCGCCCCCCCGCCCACATCCGTCGAGGCAGGCCCGGATCGGGCTGGAACAGGCCCAGCTTCGGGTGGCCGTCGCGGCCCAACTCCTCAGCAGGATGGATCTCGGGCGCGAGGCACCAGTGCAGGCCGGGCATCAGATCATGCCCGCCGCGCAGGTCCTGCGTCGTCACCCGGTATTCGCGCGCAAGGCGCGGGGTCACCAGATCCTCTGCCGTGCGCTTGCGGCCGATCCAGTCCTGCAGATCGTTCATGACTTCCCCCTTGGCCCTAGAATGAGCGCGGCAGGCCCAGCACATGCTCGGCCAGATAGCTCAGGATCAGGTTGGTCGAGATCGGTGCCACCTGATAGAGGCGCGTCTCGCGGAACTTGCGCTCGATGTCGTATTCCTCGGCAAAGCCAAAGCCGCCATGGGTCTGCAGGCAGGCATTGGCGGCATCCCATGAGGCATCGGCGGCCAGCAGTTTCGCCATGTTGGCCTGCGCGCCGCAATCTTCGCCCGCATCGAAGCGGCGGCTGGCCTCGAACCGCATCAGGCTGGCGGCCTCGACATTCACATAGGCGCGCGCCAGCGGGAACTGCACCCCCTGGTTCTGGCCGATGGGCCGGTCGAAGACCACACGCTCGCCGGCATAGGCGCGGGCGCGTTCCAGAAACCAGTAGCCGTCGCCGACGCATTCGGCAGCGATCAGCGTGCGTTCCGCGTTCAGCCCGTCAAGGATGTAGCGAAAGCCGCGCCCCTCTTCGCCGATCAGGTTCTCGGCCGGAATCTCGAGATCCTCGAAGAACACCTCGAACGTCTCATGGCCGACCATGTTGCGGATCGGGCGGATCTCCATCCCGTGGCCGAGGGCCTGTTTCAGATCGACCAGGAAGACCGACATGCCCTGCGACTTGCGCGCCACCTCGGCCAGCGGCGTGGTGCGCGCCAGCAGGATCATCAGGTCGGAATGCGCGATGCGGCTGATCCAGACCTTCTGGCCGTTGACGACATAGCGATCGCCCTGGCGCCGCGCCACGGTCTTCAGTTGGGTGGTGTCGGTGCCGGTGGTGGGTTCGGTCACCGCCATGCTTTGCAGCCGCAATTCGCCCGCCGCGATGGCGGGCAGGTATTTGCGCTTCTGCGCCTCTGATCCGTGCCGCAACAGCGTGCCCATGTTGTACATCTGGCCGTGGCAATGGCCGGCGTTGCCGCCGGCGCGGTTGATTTCCTCCATCACGATCGAGGCCTCGGTGAGGCCGAGGCCGGAGCCGCCGTATTCCTCGGGGATCATCGCGGCAAGCCAGCCGTCGCGGGTGAGCGCCTCGATGAAGGTGTCGGGGTAGCTGCCGCTGGCGGCGTGTTCGCGGTGATAACTGTCGGGATACTGGGCGCAAAGCGTGCGCAGGGCCTCGCGCAGATCGTCGTGGCGGGGGCTGGCGCTGGTCGGAAGGGGCATCAGGGGATCGCTCCGGGCTGTGACACGGGGGGCCGTGCGGGACGAGGCTAACCCCAGGCCGCGGCGAGGGAAAGGCGGGATGCAGCGGCGGGGGCGCTGCCCCCTGCACCCCCGGGCGGCGCTGTGGCCGTTTCTCGACCTTTCTTGCCTATTCCCCTCGCCCCGCCCGCCGTGCCAAGGTGCTGCGCGGGGCAAAGCAGGGAGGCGGCGCCATGGCCGGCGATCTAGCAGGGCTTCTTGTCATTTCGATCGAACAGGCAGTGGCGGCGCCCTATCTGTCGGCGCGGCTGGCTGAGGCCGGGGCGCGAGTGATCAAGATCGAGCGCGAAGAAGGCGATTTCGCCCGCCGCTACGATCAGACCGTGCATGGCCAGAGCGCCTACTTCGTCTGGCTCAACCGTGGCAAGGAATCCGTCTGTCTTGATCTGAGGGCGCCCGAGGACCGCGCGCTGCTGGAGGCGATGCTGGCGCGCGCCGACATCTTCATCCAGAACCTCGCCCCCGGTGCGATCGACCGGCTGGGGTTCGCGCAGGCGCGGCTGCGCGCCGCCTATCCGGGGCTGATCACGGCGTGGATTTCGGGCTATGGCGATGAAGGCCCTTACCGCGAGCTGAAGGCCTATGACCTGCTGGTGCAGGCCGAGGTGGGGCTTTCGGCGATCACCGGCAATGCCGCCGGGCCGGCCCGCGTGGGCGTGTCGGTCGCCGATATCGCCTGCGGGATGACGGCGCATCAGGCGGTATTGCAGGCGCTGATCGGGCGGCAGGCGACCGGGCGCGGGCGCCATGTTGCCGTCAGCCTGTTTCATGCGCTGGCCGACTGGATGAACGTGCCTTATCTACAGCATGTCTATGGCGGCGTGACGCCAGGGCACGCCGGGCTCAGCCATCCGACCATCGCGCCTTACGGCGTGTTTCAGGCCGCGGATGGCGGCTCGGTCCTGCTGTCGATCCAGAATGAGCGCGAATGGCAACGCTTCTGCGCCGAGATCCTGGATCAGGCCGATCTGGCCGAGGACGCGCGCTTTGCCACCAACTCCGACCGCGTGCGCCACCGCGAGACGCTTGACGCCATCGTCCGCGGCGCCTTTCTGCGGCTGCCGGCCGAGGCGCTGCTGGACCGGTTGCGCGGCGCCGGCATTGCCTGCGGTCGGGTCAGTTCGCTTGACGATCTGGCGCGCCATCCGCAACTGCGCCTGACGCAGGCCGACACCCCCGGCGGGCGGGTCGAACTGCTGGCCCCGGGCGCGCTGATGGATGGCGAAAGCCCCCGTTTCGGCCCGGTGCCCGCGCTGGGTGCCGACAGCGCCCGGGTGCGGGCGGAGTTCGCGCCGAACGGCGCCAAAACCGAAGGCTGAACCTGTCCGCGGGGCCACGCGCGGGAACGCGCCAGCCGCCGTCTGGTTCCAAAAAACATATAAAAATCATTGTGATCGGCAGACGGTTGCCGACCGGGCACAAAACCGTTACCAACGCTGCGATGGCCGAGAGAGATTACATCAACTCGCCAGTGTCCGCGGATTTTCTGATGGACACCTTGGTGTGGCGCAAGGCTGCACGACGCCCCCGGTGTATCTCGACTTCGTATCAGGGCCGGCCCGCGCCATGCGCGCGCATCCTGCCGCCCTGTCCGGCCATATCGGAACGATCAAAAGGACTATGACATGCAGAAGATGACCTTGATTGCGGCAGCAGGCGCTGCCGCCCTGTTCACGACTGTCCCGGCCCATGCCGAGGCGGCGACCTCCGGCAAGAGCTGTGGCGACGTCTCGATCGCGCAGATGAACTGGGCCGCCGCGGCCGTGACCACCAATATTGCCAAGTTCCTGCTTGAGCAGGGCTATGGCTGCAAGGTCAGCCTGGTGAAGTCCGACACCGTGCCGGCGATCACCTCGGTAGCCGAGAACGGCAGCCCCGACGTGGTGACCAACCTGTGGCTGAACTCGGCCGGGGACGCCTACAAGAAGCTGGAAAAGACCGGCAAGATCAAGCGCGTCGCCAAGGTTCTGACCCCCGGCGGGGTCGAGGGCTGGTGGATCCCGACCTATCTGGCCAAGAAACATCCCGAGCTGACGACCATCAAGGGCGTGATGGCGCATCCCGAGTGGGTCGGTGGCAGCTTTAACAATTGCCCCGACGGCTGGGGCTGCCGGATCGTGAACGACAACCTGATCAAGGCGCTCGACCTGAAGAAGTCGGGGATCACGGTGTTCAACCACGGCTCGGGACAGACGCTGGCCACCTCGATCGCCTCGGCCTATGCCGACAAGAAGCCCTGGTTCGGCTACTACTGGGGCCCGACCGTGGTGATGGGCAAGTACAAGATGACCCGCGTCAAGCTGGGCGACGTCAACATGAAGGTGTTCGCGAAGCTGCAAAACAAGGACACCCAGAACCCGAAAGTGTCGGATTTCCCGGCTGCTGTCGACCTGACCGCGGTGACCTCGAAATTCGCCAAGACCCACCCGGCCGAGACCGAGTTCTTCAGCAAGATGACCTTCAAGACCTCGACCATGTCGACGCTGCTGGCCTGGCAGGACAAGAACAAGTCCAGCGCGCAGGAGACGGCGGTGCATTTCATCACCACCTATCCTGAGGTCTGGAAAAACTGGCTGTCGGCCCCGGCGCAGAAGAAGCTGGCGAAGCTGACCAAGGGATAACGACTGGCTGCGCCACCGGGCGCAACATCTGGACGGGGCCGAACGCCGGCCCCGTCCTTTATGAATCGAAATAACATGGACGGGACCGCGCGCGGCGCGACCCGCAAGGCGAATGGTAGCATACGCAAATCTTTTCGACGCAGTCGGCCTGCACGGCTGGTGCCACGCGGGCGGCGGTACCGCTATGATGTCGATGGCCGACCTTGTCGCCAAGGCCGACGGGGGCAGCACCCACGGCCCGACGCTGTGGAACTGGCCATTTCCCTCGCTCGACGTGCTGAACAAGGCTTGCCCCGCGATCCCGCCCTCGCGCGACTTCACCCACGGTATCGAGAGCGGCTTCATGGCGATCCGTGGCGGTTTGCGCACGGTTGTCGACCCGCTGACCCAGCCGCTTTCGTGGATGCTGAATGACATGCTCTGGCTGATGACCCAGACGCCCTGGTGGATCGTGATCCCGGTGCTGATGGCGATCACATGGGTGGTGACGCGGTCGTGGCGGCTGGTCGCCTTCGTGCTGATCTCGATCGCGCTGCTGGCCTTCATCAACCATTACACCGCGGCGATGGAAACCCTGGCGATCATCTTCGTCTGCGCCTTCATATGCGTGCTTCTGGGGGTGCCCATAGGCATTGCCATGTCGCGCAGCGACCGATTGCAACGCATCGTCATCCCGATCCTCGACATGCTACAGACGCTGCCGCCCTTCGTCTATCTGATCCCCTTGATCTTCCTGTTCTCGGTGACGGAACCCAAGCTTTACGGCATCGCCATCATCCTTTACGCCATCGTGCCCGTGGTGCGGCTGACCGATCTTGGCATCCGGCTGGTCGACCGCGACGTGATCGAGGCCGCCGACGCCTTCGGCATGACCAAGCGGCAAAAGCTGTTCGGCGTGCAGATCCCGCTGGCGCTGCCCAACATCATGGCCGGCGTCAACCAGACCATCATGATGAGCCTTGCGATGGTGGTGATCGCCTCGCTGGTCTCGGCCCCCGGGCTGGGCGTGCTGGTGCTGCGCGGCATCCGCTCGCTTGAACTGGGCGTGGGCCTTGTCGCGGGCTTCGGCATCGTGATCCTCGCGATCCTTCTGGACCGGGTGACGAAGGCCTCGCTGGCCCGCATCGACACCTCGAACAGCCGTGGTTGAGGAGAGCCCCATGACCAAGAACATCAAGGCATCGATCCGCCATCTCTACAAGATCTTCGGCGCCGACCCCGAGGCGGCGCTGGAGCGCGTCAAGGCGGGCATGGGCAAGCCGGAGCTTCTGGAAACCAGCAATCACGTGCTCGGCCTGCAGGATATCAACGTCGATATCCGCGAGGGCGAGATCACCGTGATCATGGGGCTTTCGGGGTCGGGCAAATCCACCCTGATCCGCCACCTCAACCGGCTGATTGAGCCCACCGCGGGTGAGGTTCTGGTGAATGGCGAGAACATCCTCGACTGGAAAGAGCCGCAGCTGCGTCAGCTGCGGCGCGAGACCATGTCGATGGTGTTCCAGAAATTCGCCCTGCTGCCGCACCGCACGGTGCTGGAAAACACCGGCATGGCGCTGGCCACGCGCGGCATCAAGAAGGCCGATTTCGAGGCCGAGGCCAACAAATGGCTGGAGCGCGTGGGTCTGGGCGGCAACGGCGGCCAGTACCCGCATCAATTGTCGGGCGGCATGCAGCAGCGGGTGGGGATCGCCCGGGCGCTGACCTCGAATTCCGAGATCATGCTGATGGATGAGGCCTTCTCGGCGCTCGATCCGCTGATCCGCACCGACATGCAGAGCCTGCTGCTGGAATTGCAGGACGAATTGCACAAGACCATCGTCTTCATCACCCACGATCTGGATGAGGCGCTGAAGCTGGCCGATCATCTGGTGATCCTGAACGACGGCTCGGTGATCCAGCAAGATGAGCCGCAGGCGATCCTGCTGAACCCCGCCGATCCCTACATCGAGGACTTCGTGGCCGACATCAACCGCGCCCGGGTGCTGCGGGTCCGCTCGATCATGTCCGAGGGCGCGCCCGAGGGCGAGGTCGCGGGCGAGGTCGATCTGAACGACAACCTTGAAAGCGTGATCGCCAAGGCCGAGGGCGCGCTGGACCGCCGCTACCGGGTGCTGCGCAAGGGCGCGCCGGTGGGCAGCGTGGCGATGCCGGCGATCATGCGCGCGCTGGTGCCGCGCCGATCCTCGGGCGAGACGGCGAAGCGCTAGTGTTCGCCACCTGACAAAAGGTTCCCGGACTGCCTCTCGCGCCCCCTCGGTTGCTCGCACGAAAGTCGAGGGGGCAGAGATGCGGACGACGCGGACGTTCGTCACTGCGCGCCAACGGTACGACCGGGCCTCAACTGCTGTTCATAAGGAGCGCAGAGAAGGTCGGGTCCCAGCCCTTAGCTGCCGTCCGGCTCGAAGTTTACGTAATTTGAAGCCATACCAAGCCGAGCAAAACATAGGCAGTATTGCAAGGTGCAAATGAGGGGGGCACACTGCCGAGAAGGGCCTTGATGGGCAGGTGTTCAGGAACAGGGGATACAGATGTTTGCAAGCCATTTGACGTGGATAATGATAGCCCTGCTCGTGCTCTTCGTCCTGACTACTCGGTATTACCGCTTCCGCTTTGGCTTGGCTTTCAACGCGAACAAATACCTGCTCGACCAGATAGACGGTGCGCGGGCCGCTGACAACGCCGGGATGCTTGTGGCATTACAGCGTGAGATTGCCAATGAATTCATGAGAAGAGGTCCTGAAGATTACCTCCACAGGTTCAACTCTCTCCTCGCTCGCTGGCAAGAACTCTCGAACCTGGCTGAAAAGCGAAGCGCAAGCGCCTCAAAGAGATCACAGACAAATACCCAAAGTTTGGTGAATTCGACAGTTTGGGCAGGCTACCGCACGTTCTCTACTCAGATTACTTCGATATGCAGTCTGATGACGACTTGTGGGAGCTCTATGAAGACATCCGGATCTTTAATGCGTTGAGCTGCGAGCTTGACTCGAACTGGAAGCATGAGGGGCAAGTCGTCAGCGAAAAGGAACGTGACCATCTCGAAGACTACTGCCGCAGGCTGTCCGACACAAAGCTTCTAGGACATTTGCATAAAGCCAGACAACAATACTACATCTTAAAGCATTCCAAGATCAGAGCGAACGAAGAAAGTTCGTGGTCCTTGGATACACCGGATTACATGATAAGAAGAATTCCGCATTTCGCGGAAAATAGATTTGGGGTCTACGTCAAGGCTATGGATCGCTATGGCTTATGGGGGCTTTTCTCAGATAAGAAGTCATATCTCAGTTTCTACGGAGCAAACGAGAATTTCGAGGAGAAGGGCGGATTCAAAGATCAAGCGCAACGGTTGAGCTGAAGTCGTGGAGTTCTTCGGCCATGGCTTCAGCGGGGGTTTTCCATCCAAGCGTCTTGCGTGGCCTGCCGTTCATCAGCCGCGCGACATCGTTGAGCCAGGTCTGACTGGCGTCGCTCAGATCGGTGCCTTTGGGCATGAACTGGCGCAGCAGGCCGTTGGTGTTCTCGTTCGATCCGCGCTGCCAGGGCGCGTGCGGGTCACAGAACCAAATGTCGATCTTCAGGCGGCGAGCGAGTTCCGGGTGGCAGGCCATTTCCGAGCCACGGTCATCCCGGCTTATTCACCGAAATCGAGCTAGATTGGTTGCGTGCGCCTGAATGTGCTTTAGAATCAAGCTGCTAAACAAAGACCTTCGGCAGCATCGGACGCACGCATGGGTGAAACGCTACAGCC